>NZ_FQUN01000009.1 GCF_900129005.1 Leeuwenhoekiella marinoflava DSM 3653
TAAATGTAACCCCTGATCGAATAGTAGTTCAGCTAGTTCCTTAGAGAGGTACCCTTTATCAGCATACAGACTGCCAAATATTTTCTTTAGAAAATTATCTTGTTTGATCGGTGTTCGGTCATCCACATTGGCCTGGGTGATTATAAAATCCAGCAGTTCTCCTTTATCATTTACAACAATATGAAGCTTAAACCCATAAAACCAGCCCATGGTAGACTTGCCAATGGTGGCTATCCCTTGGAATACTCTATTATTCTTTATCCGCTTATTTTTACAAGCTCGTATGGGAGTGGAATCTACAAATGAGATTCCGGTGCATGCTCCCAGGCAGCATGTTTTCATGTAAAGAGTAAGTGGAAGCATATTGGCCTGCATCAATTCTACAAAGCGGTTGTAAGAAACTGTATCCGGAAATTCTTTTTGCAAATGTTCTTGTACATAATATAAATAAAAGTGCTTAAAAGTGCGATGACCACTCAGGTGAAACACAACAGTGATCGTTAATATTTCACTTGTTGACATCTTAAAAGCTCGATTTCGTTTGTTTTCTCCCCTGGTAAGTGTTCTTTGCTTTAGTGCAGGTTCAAAAACTTTACAAAAGTCATCAATAGAACAGAAAATTTTAGTAATTTTATTTGTAGAAATCATAAGCAGGAATTAGGTTAGTGTTTTAGTATTCAGTCACTTAAATATAACTATATTTCTGCTTTTTTTATGCTAAAAAAGCACTTTTCTTACGTCGAACTCAGGTTTTAAGTGAACTTCCAAAGCAAATCAGAAGCACTATTTAGGTAAAGCCTCATCGGTATTCAGCAAAGCTATAAGGCTTAACATTCTCCTCAAAAGGAGGCAGATAACTCTTCTTGATGGATTGAACGACCTTTGAAAGAGTCTGCTTTCCGTAAAAATCAATGAGCACCTCTATTTCTTCCTGATTACCTCGTTCGAGCACCCGTTTTATAACGGCTCGCTTATGGGTATTCCAATCGATTTTATCCAATTGGGTATCCCAAAAAGCGTTTTTCTAAAATACTTTAAATTAGGCGTTCGCTTAGGACTTGTTTCTACAGCCTGCTGCGCATCATAACGGGCCTTTAGCAGCATAAAGTAATCTGCACGTGCATCAAATACTTGAGCCAACTTGATGGAACGTGTAGGATTTACAGATCTTCGTCCGTTTAAAATCGCTTGCGGTCATACCTTTCTTTTTTAGAGCATGTTTTAAAACTGCCCCGGGATGAATGCTTCTAACTTTTTCCAGATCGGGTAACATAGCATTTAATTTTGTGTTACTCTGATTTTGACCTGAAATTCTCATCGATTTAAAATCTCCTTGCATGGAATAGCTTATTCCATAATCAAGCTGCTTTCGTATATGGAATTCTCTAGGATACCTCCCGAGAAAAGCATAATGAGTCCACACTGACCCCACACTCCAACCACACTCAACCACACTTTACCACACTTTTTGTGGGTGAATATGGAGTTACTATGGACTTACTTTAGGATTAACTATACGCATCTTAAGACGATTCCTACTAAATATGAGTGACTGGGATAGGAGACTTATCCCTACCGTTTTTCATTTATTGTATGCAAAATCCACAGCAATGACCGATAACTTCAGGTAGCCTTGAAACTAAAGCGTCTCTTTCTTTTTTGGGCAATGCAAAAAAGAAACTGACTTTAAGAGGTTCACAAACACTAAAACCATGCAATCAAGTGAGCTAAACAAAAAAAGCTAGGCTTATTTTTACACCCTTGAAAACGACACAAACCCCTTATCAGGCGGATGGCAAACCGCTGCGCCTGTGCATTCCTCTCGTTACACTCGTAGGATGCAAGATCCACATCCAACGCTGCGGTATTTGCTTGTTTTACTACAGGTCTAAAAAGAAGACCCTTAAAACATTCAGATAAAATGGGCTTTTACTGCAACACAGCATAGAAACAGAATACTCTTCATTCTGAATCTAACTTCAATCGTAGTGTTAATTTCATTCTTTAGTATTCCTTTTCTTCAGTATAGCCAGAAGTTTCTGTTAAGAATTTTCGAAGCCTTGGAGAAAGTTTAGGGAGGTTATGGCGGTTTTAAAATACCTAAAAAAACGCTCTTTTTTTCTGCATCCGACGACCACAGGGAACCAAATGCACTGTTCAAAGAAGCAATAAATTCCATACCTCGTAGAGGTCACGAGCAAATCGACGTTAGGAGATTCACAAGCTTTATAATCAATAGCAAAAAGTGAGCTTAAGAAAACGATAATACAACTTCAATTAGTATTTCTGTTCTATTTTTTACTAAGGAGTTATCTATTTCACGAGACTTCGTGAATCTTTGATTTCCATCGATGAAAAAACGAATCAAAAAATCAAAGCTTACAAGAGGTTCTCTAATTTTTTTGTTCGTTATACTGCATGCGCTTAACTCGGCCGCCAGCTACGTTACGCTCCCGTCAAATTTAACGATAACCTCCTGATAGGCCAATACGGGGATTTATTTTAACGGCATACTTAAAAACGAATTTTCAATACCCATAGGGATTCTATTCCATAAGTATATTTCAGAATACGGACGCTCCGTTCACTTTCAAGAATATTGTATAGCAGGCATCCTTTTGGTCAGAATAGCGACAGAATTCCGTTAAAAACTCATAAAGCCTTGAAAGGAATTTAGGAGAATTAGTGCAGATCACTAAAAGTGGACGACCTCAATTCATAACTGGGGCTAATATTTAATCAATTCTTATCTATATTTTAAAAAAAAGGGTTCAGCTATAAAAAGCCAAACCCGCTGAAATTCTGTTTCCACAAAATCTTAGATACTGTCGTTAAATATTATTCAGAAATCGTAATTGGTGCTATACCAGCTACTGTAGGAGTTACTTCTAATATACTACCGTCTTCTGCAAACGTAAGTTTATCTATACATACTTCTCTATGAAAACCTGCAGGACCTCCCATACTAATTCCTTTAGGACGTGTAAAACGGTGGTAAACGATATACCAATCGTCTGTACCCGGCACATTAATTACCGAATTATGACCCGTACCGTAGATTTCTGCCTCTTCATCTTTTTGAATCACCATATTCTCTTCTGGAATAGTTAGGGGACCTAATGGTGTTTCAGCAGTAGCATAACGCACGCGATAATTAGGACTTCTTGTGTCATCTTCAGACCATAAAAAGTAATATTTTCCCTTTCTAAAAAACACTTCAGTCCCTTCTCTATACGTTCCATCTGGTGTAAGCTCCTTTAGAGTTTCCTCTTTATAAGACATCATATCTTCATCAAGCTCTGCGCCTGCCATATAACCATTACCCCAATAAAAATATCCCTTTCCGCTCTGCGGATCAATAAAAACATCAGGGTCTATAATCTGACCTCCTCTACGCTTTATTGCATCAGGCTTCTCCCCTACGAAAGCTTTACCCATGTCTATAAAAGGGCCGGCAGGATTATCTGCGGTTGCTAAACCTATGTTTTGAGCTGCAGAGAAATAGTAAAAGTATTTATATGCTCCATCTATTTCCTTTTCTGCAATACATGGTGCCCAGGCATTTCTATTAGCCCAAGAGACATCCTTAAGAAGATCTACAATAACACCTTCATCTTTCCAGTGAACTAAATCTTTAGAAGAAAAAGTTTTAAAATAGGTTCCACTCCAGCCATCAAAACCATCACTCGTAGGGTATAAATAGAATTTTTTATCTTTATGGGAATAAATAATCTCAGGGTCTGCATAGAAACCATCTAAAACCGGATTATTAGCAACGGCTGCTGCTACACTATATATTTTCTGAGATCCGTCTGGTAAGCTAAGCGTGTAAGAGTTAGCGCCTGTTGAAAAGTCTTTAGCTCCATTTTCTGCAATTGAAACCCCAGGAAAAGCAACTAACTCCGGATCTAAATCTGTAAAACTACTATCTGTATAAACCGGTAAATAAACCGATGCTTCTTCTGGGTTTACTACTATATTTTGTTTACGAATGGCAGCTCCATTAGCTCCAACAATCAACGGCAAATCTACAGAAGGAAATTCCTTTAACAACGAAGTAGCTTCTGCTTCTGTAACAGGAATTATCGTTCCGTGACGCGGGTGAAAATTCATCGAGATCTTATCAGCACCTAAAGCTTTAAAGTTTAATAAGTCTGTACTTTCTGCAAATTGATACTTGCCGTCAATGTACATATCATAAAGTAAAATGTAAGTATCACTATCTATCATTTTAAAAACAGATGAACCTTCTACTGCTCTATCAGTCTGATCTTTGTAGCCTTCTTCAGGAACATAACCCGATGTTAAGCTATCTGAAACAGCAACCCGAATACCCTTAGTAGCGGTACCTTCGGTTTTATAGAACATATAAAATTTATTTCCCTTTTTGATGATATCTGCGTCAATACAAGACTTCTCATCCGGACTGTAAAATAAGTGTTCAGGAACAGTTTCTAAACCTGTAAAATCTTCATTTGCATACGTATAATATACTTTATCATAACCACCGGGCTGCAACATTGAGAAATAGATCATATACTTACCAGCCTCTGCATCATATATAGTTTGAGGAGCCCAAGCCCGGGTAATATCACTAAATTCAGAAAACTCTTTGGCAAGATCTATTCTGCTGGTTTCCCAATTTATCAAGTCAGATGATTTTGCTAAAATAATTCCGGTATTATTCCATCCTTCGTTTGTCTTTAGGTCAGTAAGCACCATATAAAAATTACCATCTTCTCCTCTTAAAATATGAGGATCTCTCACACCACCTGTGGTACTTATACTATCTGTAGATACAATAGGCTTATCATTATTCAGTGCATAATAGTCATATCCATTTTTACTAAGGGCATAATGAACAGCTTCTTCCCCAGGACCATTACCTGTGAAATACACAAAAAGATATGCAGAGAAGTCATCTTCTTTTTCTGTCGTAACACAGGAAGAAAAAAGAGTTGAAAATACTACAGCGAAAACAAAAACCAATTTAGATTTTAACATTTGAATGATGCTTTATAAATAATTCATTAAAGGAATATTCTTAATATTCAAACTAAAAGATACTAGTTCAGAATTGTGAATATTATATCTACAAATAAAACAAAAATAAATGTTCTATTTACATTTATTTTTAATAAATACCGATTCAATTTAACCTAATTATACTTGTAAAAATAACTTAATCAATGATCTAAACAAGATTTTGAGTTAAATAAGTATCAATTCAACAAACATATTGACAAATATTCGATATGCAAGTAAGCACATAAAGATTTAATATTAAGCGAATTAATTAATATTGACTGATTTACCCCCTCTTAAAAATCAATTTACCCACCATGTCTATATAAATTATTACTGAATATTTGATAAATGTCAATATGACATTTATCAAATATTCAGTAATAAACTATTATTTATTTTATGAGACAAAAAACTTTACGCTTTAAGTCTATTTTGATTTGCAGCTTTTTGTTAACGCTTATTGCATTTCCTTATGATGGAATTGCAAAAGTGAAAACAGGAATACAGCAAACAATTAGCGGAACGGTTACAACAGCCGCAGATAACATGCCCCTACCTGGAGTTACTGTAATAGAAAAAGGAACTTCTAATGGTACGACTACAGACTTTGATGGAAACTACGAACTTGAAGTTGGTTCAGATGCAGTACTTGTTTTTTCTTATGTAGGAATGAAAACGATTGAGTTACCGGTAAATGGTCAAACTACACTCAATACTTCTCTTCAAGAAGATATGGGGGTTTTAGACGAAATCGTTGTCGTGGGATACGGTAGTCAGAAAAAATCTGATGTAACCGGATCGGTATCTTCAGTTGATGAGGATCGCTTAGAAAACTTACCGGTTACTAACCTTACTCAAGCTATTCAAGGTACGACTGCTGGTCTTAATATTAGTCAGGGATCATCTGTTCCCGGTTCTTCTGGATCTATTCAGGTACGTGGTGTAAATTCTATCACGGGTAGTACTAGTCCGTTTATAGTTCTTGACGGAATTCCTTTTACAGGTACTCTAAATGATATTAATACCAGAGATATTCAATCTATTCAAATTCTTAAAGATGCATCTGCAGTTGCTATTTATGGTACTCGTGGTTCCAATGGGGTTATTCTTATTCAAACTAAACGAGGTGTAACAGGTGAACCTGTTATCAATTATAGTACGTATGGTGCCTTTGAAGAATTTGCAAATATTCTTAAACCACTTGGGCCAGATGCATACGTTCAAAAATATGCTGATTTTTTCAGCCAAAATAATCCGGGAGCTGAGCAAGATCGCATTTTAGCTAACCAAAGTGAGATTGCTAACTACGATGCAGGAAGATCAACTGATTGGTTTGATGAAGTAACCCGAACAGGGGTTATTCAAGAACACAACCTGAGTATACGAGGGGGTAACGAGAGTACAAAATACTTCCTATCTGGCAGTTACCTAGATCAAAAAGGGGTTATTGAAGGTTATGATTACCAGAAATTAACGTTACGTTCTAATATCGACGTGCAACTTACCGATTATTTAAAAGTGGGATTAAACGCCTTCTTTGCTAATAATAATTTTGACGGTGGTAGAGCTAACCTTTTGTTAGCAACAGCTATGAGTCCATACTCAGTACCCTATGATGAAAATGGTGAAGTCATTATAAATCCTATGCTTCCTGAACTTCTTTATGAAAACCCACTATTAGGATTGCAAACTGATCGTGTTGAAAGAGAGCGTACACTTTCTGGAAATGCTTTTGCAGAAATCACACCGGGATTTGCTGAAGGTTTATCTTATCGTATTAATGCTTCATATACATTCAATCCGTATATGTACAGAAATTACACTGGTCGTGCTGCTAATGACAACCGCGGTACAGCTAATGTGGGAGGTGATGAAGAAAAAGTATGGATTATTGAAAATATCCTGAAGTATTCTAAAAGCTTTGGAAAACACAATTTAGACCTGACTGCTTTATACAGTTCTCAAGCAACTGAATTCTTTCAGGAATCTTTAACGGGTGTTGGTTTTGTAAACGATCAACTATCTTATAACAATATTGGAGCTGCAGAGAATATCACCGGTGGTACTTATAGCAGACGTTCTACCCTACTTTCTCAAATGGGGCGTTTGAACTATAATTACGACAGCAAATACTTGTTTACGTTTACCGTAAGACGTGATGGGTACTCTGCTTTTGGTGCAAATACCAGTAAATATGGTGTCTTTCCTTCTGCCGCTTTAGGATGGAATATTCACAAAGAAGCCTTTATGGAAAATGCAGATGCTGTAAGTAATCTTAAATTACGTTTTTCTATTGGTGAGACCGGTAACCGTGGAGTTGGCATCAACCAGACACAAACTCGCGCAGGTACGCTTTTATATCCATTTGGAGGGCAATCCTATACAGGTACGTTTATTAATGGTCTGGGAAATCCAAACCTTAAGTGGGAGACAACGCTATCCAGTAATATTGGTCTAGACTTTGGCTTTTTTAACAACAGAATTAATGGTTCTATAGAAGCTTACAAGTCTAAAACCGAAGATTTACTATTAAATAGAAGTATCCCTGCGCTAACAGGTACTACAAGTATTATAGAAAATATTGGTGCCGTTGAAAACAGAGGTTTTGAATTCAGCATCAGCTCTACTAACATTGATACAGGAGATTTTAGATGGGAAACCAATGTAAATTTCTCTACGTTTAAAAATGAGATTTTAGACCTATATGGTGATGGTGAAGACGATATCCCAAGTAGATGGTTTATTGGGAAATCACTTGGTGCTATTTACGATTATAATATGGTAGGCGTTTGGCAAGAAGGTGAAGACACCGGTAGTTTTAATGCGAATCCCGGTGATTTGAAGTTTGAAGATGTAAATGGTGATGGTGTAATTGAACCGGAAAACGATCGTAAATACTTAGGAAGTTCACTCCCTAAATGGACTGGTGGTATTACGAATACCATCTCTTACAAGAATTTTGATTTGTCTTTCTTTATTCAAACCGTACAGGGAGTTCTTAAAGGAAACCCAGATATCAACTATGGTGATGAGTTATCTAGAAGAAACACTCCACAAGATGTTGGGTACTGGACTCCAGAAAACCAAAGCAATGAATTTCCATCACTTACCTATCGCAACACACTAGGTTATGGCTATCCTAGAGATGCAAGTTACGTAAGGCTTAAGGATGCTCGTATAAGCTATAGATTCCCATCAGAAAAGATTGAGCAATTTGGTCTTTCTAACCTTGTGTTTTATGTAGCCGGTAGAAACTTATATACCTGGACAGACTGGATAGGTTGGGATCCAGAAAGTGATCAGTCATACAGAGGTTCAGGAAACTGGACAAATAACTACCCTGTAGTACGTACTTACTCAGTAGGAGTTAATGTATCCTTGTAAAAAATTGGAAAAACACAAAAAGATAAACTTTATGAAAAATATATCTAAACTAATAATTGTGCTACTTGGGTTAAACCTTGTGCTTAGCTCTTGTGGTGACGATTTTCTTGAAGAAGAAATACGTTCTGATTTTACACCAGAAACGTTAAATGATGAATTGGGTTATAAGGCTCAACTGATAGGATTGTATCAAATGTTAAGCACTTTTGAGACCAGAAGTAGTGATCAGGGTTGGTTATGCGTTTGGCAAGCCGGTACAGACATTGCTTGGCCAACAGAGCCTCAAGGGATAGAAGTTCCTTACTATAAATACAATCAGCTTACAACAGATGATAATGCTGCTTATCAAAGCTGGCAGCTTTGGTATAATATGGTAGAAAATACAAATAGTATAATTTCTAGTGTTGAAAACAATACTTCAGAAGAATTAGCTCAGGAAGAAAAAGATGCGATCAATGCTGAAGCGCGATTCTTTAGAGCCTATGCGTATAATAATCTAGCAACACTATTTGGTGGGGTTCCACTCATTACAGAACCGGTTACCGAAGCACGCTTTGATTATACGCGTAATTCATTAGAAGAAATCAATGCACAAATTGAAGAAGATTTAACTTTTGCAACAGCAAACTTAGGCGAACCTACTTCTGCTCCAGAATTTGAATCTCGTGTAAATAAGTATGCTGCACACCAACTTTTTGCAACTTTCTATCTTAGAAGCGGGCAACCAGACTTAGCAGAAGATCAAGCTGACATTATTATAAACAGTCAGGCATTTCAACTTGTTGACGAGCGATATGGTGTTAAGTCTAGTGAACCGGGAGATCCTTTTTCAGATATGTTCTTCAAAGGAAATCAAAGACGTTCACAAGGAAATACAGAAGCTATCTGGGTTCTTGAAAATGAAAACCCAGCTGACGTTCGTGGTGGCTCAAGTGGTAATCCACAACACCGTAGAATTTGGGGAGCAGGATATCATAATATCAATGGTATGATTCCGGCTGATTCTTTGGGTGGACGTGGTGTTGCTCGTATTCGGCTGAATAACTGGGTTATTTATGACCTCTATGATGATACGGATATGCGTAATTCTAAATACAATATTCATAGACGTTTTAGATACAATAACCCAGCATCAGATTTCGCTGATATTTATGGTGAATTAGTACCGTATACTGGTATTGATACGTTATCAAGAATTCAACCGTATACACTAAAATGGGGGCATTTTGATCCGGCAGACGTATTTGGATTTGGTATGTGGAAAGATTTTATTCAGATGCGTTTAGGAGAAACGTATCTTTTAAAAGCTGAAGCTCAAGTAATGCAAGACAATCCGGGAGGAGCCGCTACGACTATAAATATTCTTAGAACGCGTGCAGAAGCTCCACAGGTGAGTGCTGGTGAAATGGATATGGATTTTATACTTGATGAACGGGTTCGTGAGTTATTAGCAGAAGAAAATAGAAGAATGACACTCATGCGTACTAAAATGCTCGTAGAGCGTGCTACACGTCTTAACGTTCAAAACCCAAATATTCCATTACCACAAACCATGCGCATTGAAGGTTTACAAGAATTCCATGAACTGTTCCCTATACCATTAAGAGAAATTCAATTAAACAAGGAAGCAGAATTAACACAAAACCCGGGTTATCAAGGCAGTTAATTTAAAGTAATATCTAAATTATAAGTTTGTAAGACCCCGTAGCATTAGCTATGGGGTTTTCTTTTTTAAACTTTACTAACGTTATAGTTACTTGATAGTAAAAGTTTTAAATATCCTTAACGGAATTTCAAAAAATAACCTCTTAAATTCAAAAAGGTTTCCTCAAAAAACACTGCCCTATGCTAGATTATTTAGATTCTTACACATCAAATTTTTTACTAATCACGCTTTTTGCAGGAATACTCATTTTTGGTTTAATCTTTTATTTTGTTAGAAAGCTGGGTAAAAGTTCTAAAAATATTTTGCCGGTAAACTTTGCCGGTAAAATACGTTTGCCCCTAGCATTATTCATGCTGGCATTAGTTACCCGTATTCTTAAGACTAATGATAAAATTTTGGAATTTATAGACGAAGAGTTTTTATCACATACCAGCACCTTACTTTTCATATTAAGTATAACCTGGATTCTAATTGTAGTACTTAAAGCTTTTAAGAGTAACATTTTAACCAAGTACGACATGAACGCTTCAGATAATGTACACGCCCGTAAAATTTATACCCAATTCACAGTATTAGAACGTGTTTTGATGTTTCTAATCATCCTTTTTGCAGTAAGTATAGCCTTGATGAGTTTTGATAGTATTCGTGCTATTGGCGTAAGTATGTTAACCTCAGCCGGAATTGCCGGTATTATTATTGGTTTTGCTGCTCAAAAAGCTTTAGGTACGTTGATGGCAGGTATTCAAATTGCATTTACGCAACCTATCCGGTTAGATGATGTGGTAGTTGTAGAAGGTGAATGGGGCCGTATTGAAGAGATTTATCTTACCTATGTAGTTGTCAAGATCTGGGATAAACGCCGCTTGGTTTTACCTACCACTTATTTTATAGAACAGCCCTTTCAAAACTGGACGCGCAATTCTTCAGATATTTTGGGTACTGTTTTTATCTATACAGATTATAATGTTCCGTTCGATGCATTGCGTGAAGAGCTTACCCGTATTCTTGAAAATACAGAGTTATGGGATAAAGAAGTAAATGTGCTTCAGGTTACTGATACCAATAATGAAATGGTTGAAACCCGTGCTTTAATGAGTGCTATAGACTCTCCTACTGCTTGGGACTTACGCGTTCATGTAAGAGAAAAACTGGTGATCTTTATTCAGGAAAATTATCCGCATAGCTTACCACGTACCCGTATAGAAATGCAAGAGCGTAAGGATAGCGACAAGGTTGAAAAAGCCACAAAAGAGCCAGACAAGTCCGATTTACTTCGGGATAAATAAACTACCTCGGTGGCAAGCCTATAAGGCATTCGTTAGAAACAAATTTTCAATTTCGAGGCGAGCCTCGGGGTATTAAACCCTTTGGCGGTGCCAATAAACTTGAATCTTAACGCTTATTTTTTCTAATAGGCGGCTTAAATGTGTGAACTTTGTGCTCCCTTAAATCGAAAGACAAAAAGTAATGAGCAAAAACAAATCTGCAATTAGCGCCATTTATTTCAGTATTATAGGTAATACTGTGCTGGCAATCGCTAAGGGTATAGCCGGTATTTTTGGCAATTCTTATGCACTTATTGCTGATGCGATAGAGTCTACGGCTGATATTTTTGCTTCTCTACTGGTACTTTTTGGTCTAAAATATGCAGAGCGTCCTGCCGATGACAATCACCCATACGGACACGGAAAAATAGAACCACTTATTACTTTTTTAGTGGTTGCCTTTTTAGTGACTTCAGCCACAGTAATCGCTTATGAAAGTGTGCAGAATATTCTTTTAGTAACTCCACAACAAACTCCAAAACCCTGGACACTCGCAGTTCTTGCGGCGATTATTACCTGGAAAGAGATTTCATTCAGAATTGTTTTAAAACGCAGTAAGGAAACAAACAGCTCATCTCTCAAAGCAGATGCCTGGCATCATCGTAGCGATGCTATTACTTCGATTATGGCATTTCTGGGAATCTCGATTGCCATAATTTTTGGAGAGGGATTTGAAACGGCAGATGACTGGGCTGCGCTATTTGCTTCCGGAATAATTTTGTATAATGCCTATCTTATTTTCAGACCTGCTTTAGGCGAAATAATGGATGAAAACCGCTATGATGATATTATTGAAATTGTACGCGAAAAATCTTTAGAAGTTTCCGGAGTAATTGATACTGAAAAAGCATTTATTAGAAAGGCCGGCATGAGTTATCATCTGGATCTACACGTTATTGTTGACGGAAGCATCACAGTCGCAGAAGGCCACGAAATTGCACACCGTTTACAAGACTATCTAAAAGAAGAAATTCCCAACCTCAACTTTATATTAATACACGTTGAGCCTGGGAATTGCTTGATGAATTAACTATAATCTTATAATCCTGCTGCTGCATCCTGATCTAAAAACCAGTGCAATTCGCCTTGTTTAGGCGATACGAGGCTTGCAGGATATTCTTTATAACCTTCTTGTTCTTTTATAATACGAGTCACTTTTTCAGTTTTCCCGGCACCGGTAACTAAAAATGCGATTGTTTTTGCATTATTTACAAGCTTACCGGTAAACGTCACACGTTGCTGACCGCTATCAGGGTGTTTGGCTACGCGACAATTTTCAGGCATTTCCCATAACTCTATATTGTACGGAAAAATAGAAACGGTATGACCATCATCACCCATACCCAACATAACCAAATCAAAACAAGGGATTCCGTTAGCTTTAGGCAATTGCTCGTCAAGAACTTTAGAATAACGTTTTGCTTCTTCTTCGGGATTGTCTTCTCCTAAAATTCTAAAGATATTTTCTTCCGGAATATCAATTTTAGAAATAAGGTGTTCTACCGTCATCTTATAATTACTTTCTGAATCTGAGGGTGGTACGCAACGCTCATCACCCCAATACAAGAAAACGTTTGACCAATCGATTTCAGCTCCATATTCCGCAGCTAAATAATCAAAAACTATTTTAGGAGTGCTTCCGCCAGATAATGCGATATGCACATCATCACCGGTTGAACACTTTTCTTTAAAAAATTCAGAAAATGCTTCAGCTACTAACTGCTTTGTTTCTTTTATATGTAAATCCATTACTGGAAGTTTTTAATAATTAAAAATTCAATTTAAATAATACAGAAACCGGTTTCGTCTGTCAATAATTCTCCTGGGTTTCTCCACCCATTACTATCTTCTATAAGATCATCAGAGTTTTTAGGACCCCAGGTTCCGGCAGGATAACCGTAAGTAGGTACATCTTTGTCGTTAGCCCAGTACTCTAAGATAGGGTCAACAAATGCCCAGGCTGCTTCAACCTCATCTGCACGCGCATATAATGTAGTATCTCCCTGCATAGCATCAAGTAATAGACGTTCGTAAGCATCCATTATGTTCTTATCAGAAAGGCTGCTGTAGTAAAAGTCCATATTTGCACGTTCTACTTTAAAACCTTGTCCGGGTACTTTTACACCAAATTTAATCAGGATACCTTCATCTGGCTGAATACGTATAACCAGTTTGTTGTCTTTGTTATTAACGTCCTGTTCTTTAAAAACCTGATGATGCGGAGTCTTAAAGTGAATAACCACTTCGGTTACTTTCGTAGGCATGCGCTTAGCGGTACGTACATAAAATGGTACATCTTTCCAGCGCCAGTTGTCTACAAAAAACTTGACCGCTCCGTAAGTTTCGGTTTTAGATTCAGGATCTACACCCTCTTCTTCACGATATCCTTTTACGCGTTTCCCATTTATACTAGATGCTACATATTGACCTTTCATCGTATTTTCAAAAAGATCTTTCTTTTCGGTCATCATACGTATAGACTTCAGGGCTTTTACCTTCTCGTTATGTATCTCATCAGCATCTGCACTGATAGGGGGTTCCATAACAATCAGCGAAACAATCTGTAATAAGTGACTTTGAAACATATCTCGTAAAGCACCAGATTTGTCATAGTAACCGCCTCGCTTCTCTACTCCTACAGTTTCAGCATTTGTAATCTGAACATGGTGAATGTAGTTACGATTCCAAAGGGGCTCAAAAATAGAGTTAGAAAAACGCGTAACCATAAGGTTTTGCACGGTTTCTTTCCCTAAGTAATGATCTATACGGTAAATCTGTTTTTCTTTAAAGTATTTCTGCAATCCTATATTCAATTCTTTTGCAGTTTCCAGACTGTAACCAAAAGGTTTTTCTACCACAATACGTCTAAATCCTTTTTCAGCCCCAGAACCTTTAGTAAGACCTTGGTCTGATAAATTTTTTGCTATAGGCTCGTATAAACTAGGCGGCGTAGAAAGGTAAAAAGTATAATTCTCGTCTAGTTTATGTTCTTTGTTAAGCGCTTCAATACGCTTGTTTAGTTTACTGTACTCAGAATCGTAATCACTACCTAAGTCTGAATAAAACATCATATCTGCAAACTTCTTAATGAAGTCTTTATCCTTCTTTTTTACTTCGTCTTTTAAATACGGACTTTCATAGACTACGCGTTTTCTAAATTCTTCATCAGTTAGGTCACTTCTACTCGCTCCCAATACCGCAAAATTTTCAGGAAAATGTCCGCCTTCATATAAATTATATAAAGCAGGAATAAGTTTACGAGCCGTTAGATCTCCGGAAGCTCCAAAAATTACCAATAACTGGTTAGATGTATTATTCATAAAAAATAATGATTTTTCGGTTTTATGCTGTGTTAGTTGGTTATTTGCAATTATAACATGAGTTTATAGAATAAAGCAGTAAAAAGTCAATGTTATCATTTAATTTTGGCTTTAACCAATACAAAAATAAGGCATCTTAGTGGCACACAGGAGGCTTTATAGAAACATTATGGTGTCAAATTAAAAAGAACAATAACTCATTATTATGGAGCATAAAAATTATGATTTTGGCCTAGTAGGTCTCGGTGTTATGGGACGCAACTTTATATTAAACGTCGCAGACAACGATTTTAAAGCTTTTGGCTATGACTTAGATCAGGAAAAAGTTGATGCTTTAAAGAAAGAAGGTGGAAATTTAGAAAAAGTTGATGCTTCTACCGAAATAGAAACCTTTGTAGAGGCTCTTGCCGCTCCGCGAAAAATCATGTTGCTTGTCCCTGCAGGTAAAATTGTAGATCAGGTAATTGAAACTTTATTACCCCATCTTGATGAAGGTGATATTATAATAGACGGTGGAAACTCATTCTTCACAGACACAGACCGCCGTGAAGCTTATTTAAAAGACAAAGGAATCAATTTCTTTGGCGCTGGTGTTAGTGGTGGTGCAGAAGGCGCGCGTAAAGGGCCTAGTATCATGCCTGGTGGTAACGCTGAAGCATACACCCATATCAAACCTATTTTTGAAGCTGTTTCGGCTAAATTTAATGGAGAACCTTGTGTAGCACATTTAGGCCCTAAATCTGCCGGAAATTACGTGAAGATGGTTCACAATGGTATCGAATACGGTTTGATGCAATTGACTTCTGAGATCTATGATTTATTGAAAAAGTCTGTAGGTTTAGATAACGACGAACTGCATCAGGTTTATGACTTGTGGAATAAAGGTCGTTTACAATCCTTTTTAGTTGAAATCACTGCTGAAATCTTCAAACAAGATGATGACTTAGGTGACGGTAGATTGGTTGATAAAATATTAGACAAAGCCAAGCAAAAAGGCACCGGTAAATGGACCTCTCAAAATGCAATGGACTTAGGTATACCAGTTCCAACAATTGATGTTGCGGTAAGTATGCGTGAGATTTCGGCATTAAAAGAGGAACGTATTGTTGCTGATAAATTATACGACCGCCCAGCGCCACTACCTATTGATAAAGATAAAATTATTGCTCTTGCAGAAGAGTCTTTATACTTCGCTTTTATTATAGCGTATGCACAAGGTCTGCACCAGCTTGCTGATGCTTCTAAAGAATATGAGTATGACTTAGATATGTCTGTAATCGCAAAAATATGGAGAGCAGGTTGTATCATACGTGCTGGTTTATTAGAAGATATTTCTGATGCCTACACCGCAGATAAAGAACTACCTAATTTATTGTTAGCTCCATCATTTGTTGATAAAGTTCAAGGTACTTTAGCTTCTGTTCGCGAGACTGTTGCTTATGCAGCTCAAAGCGGAATACCGGTTCCTGGGCTTTCTAGTGCTTTAAATTATTTTGAAGCGTATACTTCAAGTCGTTTGCCTCTTAATGTAATTCAGGCGCAGCGTGACAACTTTGGTTCACATACCTACGAGCGTATCGATCGCGAAGGTGTTTTTCATACAGAATGGGGTAAATAGAATAATCCTGTCAATCTTAAAGTATAAGAGCTCCTATTTTGGGGCTCTTTTCTTTTTATAGATTTCTTAATTGAATAGATTGCTGTAATTTCCTGCAAAATTAAAACCTCTACGATGCGACTGATTTTTACGTTAGTACTTATTGCTTCACTTTTTAATTCCTGCGGAAACCAACCGCCACAATTTAGTGCTGCGATTCATAATGTGAATATTATAGATTTAGAAACCGGTAAAATATTGAAAGATCAATCGGTTTTCATTGCGGGTGACAGTATTCATTCTATCGTAAAGAGTAAAGACCTTTTAACCAGTTCCGCAGCACAACAAATTGATGCAAGCGGTAAATTTCTAATGATAGGTCTTTGGGATAATCACGTTCATTTTAGAGGAGGAAAGGAGCTAATAGAAGAAAATAAGAATATACTCAATCTCTTCATCGCTAACGGAATTACCACTGTACGTGATGCCGGTGGTGATTTGACCACTTCTGTACACGAATGGCAAAAGCAAATCGCTGATGGTTCTTTGGCAGGTCCTACAATATATACTTCAGGACCAAAAATTGATGGCCACGGTGCTACTTGGGCGGGTTCGCTTGAGGTTTCTAATGATAAAGAAATCAATACAGCTCTAGATTCTTTAGAACAATTGAATGTAGATTTTGTAAAGATTTACGACAGTAAAATTAGTGGCGAGAATTATTTAAAAGTTATCACAGAAGCTGAAAAACGTGGAATGATCACCAGCGGTCATATGCCGTATAGCGTTACGGTAGAAGAAACCACAAATGCGGGCATTGATGCCATTGAACATTTATATTATGTTTTAAAAGGATGTTCTGCCGAAGAGATTGCAATCACTGAAGCTGTTAAAAATAACGAAGCAGGTTTCTGGACTTCTTTAGACCGAGTGTTGAAAACTTACTCCTACTCGGTAGCTCAAGAAACCTTTTCTAAGCTTAAAGAAAATAATGTTTATGTAGTGCCTACGTTACATATTGGTCACACCTTAAGCCATCTTGATGAAACCGACCACACCACGGACCCGTATTTAAAATACATAGGGCCCGGAATTCAAAAAACCTATGCCGGCCGCATCAACAGTGCTAAAAATGCTTCCCCGGAATTTGTAGTTATGCGCAAAAACCTAGATTCGGCGTTTGTAAAACTAGCAGGTGTACTCGCAGCTAATGATGTAAATGTATTAGCTGGCTCAGACAGTGGCGCATTCAACTCCTATACCTATCCCGGCATTTCGCTTCATAAAGAATTAAAAGCCTTAGTAAATGCTGGTTTAACTCCGCTACAAGCCTTACAGACTTCAACATCTAATGGCTCAAAATTTTTACAAAAACAACTTCCGGAAATCAGAAGCGGCGCAACAGCAGACTTACTAGTACTCAATAAAAATCCGCTCGATAATATAGAAAACACTCAAGATATCTTTATGGTAATCAAAAGCGGAAAAACATTCAGTTCTGAAGATCTAGAAAACCTGCTAAAAACAAGCACCTATTAAAATCAATAATTGATTTTAATAGCGTGTTTATTATTAAATATCGACTGGTTATTTCTACAAATTAAATATACGTTTGATTAATTTTAAGGTTTTCAGAATTAAATATTTCAATACATGAATCTAAAAATTACATTGCTTACAACCTGTATAGCTTTTGGTTTTCTCACTACGCTTGAAGCTCAAAAAGTTAAGGTTCCTGTTGACACGACTATCATTTCTAAGCACAGCGTTGCGATAAAAGATAAAACGATTCCGTATCAGGCAGAATTAGGCTTTCAGCCGGTTTGGGACGATATGGGCAATCCCATTGCAACCTTAAATTACACCTACTATTCCAGAACCGATATTAAAGATAATCAGACCAGACCTTTGCTCATAAGCTTTAATGGCGGTCCCGGTTCTGCTTCCGTATGGATGCATATTGCTTATACCGGTCCAAGAATTTTAAAAATCACAGATGAAGGTTTTCCTGTTCAGCCTTACGGCATAAAAGACAATCCTAATTCTGTTTTAGATGTTGCAGATATTGTTTTTGTAAATCCGGTGAATACGGGTTACAGCAGAATGATTCCCGATTCGGAAGGCAATCTTCCTAAAAGAGATCAATTTTTTGGTGTCAATTCAGATATCGCATATTTAGCTGATTGGGTAAATACGTTTGTAACGCGTCACAACCGCTGGCGTTCTCCTAAATTTATAATCGGTGAAAGTTATGGTACAACACGAGTTTCAGGTTTAGCTAAAGCATTGCAGCAACGCAATTGGATGTACCTAAATGGTGTGATTCTGGTATCTCCTACCGAAATTGGTTTTGAATTTGAAGGTCCTGTAGAAATCGCAAACCGCCTCCCCTATTTTGCAGCTGCTGCCTGGTATCATAACGCCTTACCTCCTGCCCTTCAGAATAAAGATTTAACCGAAATGCTACCTGAAGTTGAAGAATATGCCGTTAACGAGTTGCTTCCGGTTATAGCAAAAGGAGGTTATGCTTCAGAAACTGAAAAGCAAGCTGCGATTAAAAAAATTGCGTACTACTCCGGTCTTTCAGAAAAAACAGTGAGTCAGAACAACCTTGCCGTTCCATTTAATTATTTCTGGAAAGACTTATTACGAGACAAAGAAGGTTTTACCATTGGTCGTCTGGATTCACGTTATAAAGGTTTAGATATTGCAGATGCTGGTTCTTCTCCAGATTACAACAGCGAATTAACCTCGTGGTTACACAGTTTTACGCCGGCTATAAATTATTATATGAGCGAGGAACTAGGTTTTAAAACAGATCTTACTTATGATTTATTTGGTGATGTGCATCCTTGGGATCGTTCTAATAACCATACCGGTTCAGATTTACGAGATGCTATGGGAATGAATGCAAATCTTCATTTAATGGTTCAATCTGGGTATTATGATGGGGCGTGTACCTATTTCAATGCCAAATATATTATGAGCCAAATAAACATTAACGGGAGGTTTTCAGAGCGTATGGATTTTAAAGGTTACCGCAGCGGACATATGATGTATTTACGCGCTGAAGATCTTAAAACAGCTAATCAGGATTTACGTGATTTTATAGAAAAAGCAAGTATAGGTATTGATCAAGGAGCTAAATATTAGAAAAATCCAAAGGCTTAAAACCTCAAAATAATTTAAGAATGAATTAATAAACCCCGTAGACACGACTAGTTTTTATGGGTTATTTTTGCAAATATGGATTTGACACAAGTAAAATTAGTCGTTACAGATATGGACGGTACACTCCTAAATGATCAAGGAAAAGTAAGTCCGCGGTTTTTTGAATTATTCAAAGAACTTCAGAAACATAACATTCAATTTGTTGCCGCAAGCGGAAGGCAGTATTTCAGCATTATTGACAAATTAAATCGCATTAAAGACGAGATTACTGTTGTAGCAGAAAACGGTGGGATTACCGTTCAAAAAGCTGAGGTTTTAGATACTTGTACCGTAGATGCAGAAGTAGTACACGACTTAATACGTCAGATGCGGGAGATAAAAGATGCATACATTGTACTTTGTGGAAAAGAACAAGCCTATGTAGAATCTGATCACGAACCCTTTATTGAGATTTTTCAGGAATATTATACCAAATTTAAACGCGTACCCGATCTAACAGAAATAAGCAACGACCATTTCTTTAAAATTGCAGTTTATAGCTTTGGCGGATCAGAAGTGACTACTTATCCTATCGCAAAAAAACTGGAAGATCAGGTTAAAGTAAAGGTTAGCGGTGAGAACTGGTTAGACATCAGCCATCTGGATACAGATAAAGGTCGCGCGCTTAAAATTTTACAAGAGAGTCTGAATATCACAAAAGCCGAAACGATGGTTTTTGGTGATTATAACAACGACTTAGAAATGATAAGCCTTGCAGATTATAGTTTTGCGATGCAAAATGCGCATCCTAATGTTACAAAAGCTGCAAACTACCAGACCAAAAGCAATAACGAAAGTGGCGTAGAATATATTCTCGAGCAACTCATCGAAGCCAAAGAAAGTTTATTGACCAAATAAGGTAAGTACTACTTTGCGCGATCCTCCGTGATTGCGGTGCTCACACAAATAAATACCCTGCCAGGTTCCCAGATTTAGGCGACCGTTAGTCACCGGTATGGTTACCGATGCACCCATTAATGATGCTTTTATATGTGCCGGCATATCGTCTGGTCCTTCGTAAGTGTGAATGTAATACGGGGCATTCTCAGGAACCATTTTACTCATATGGCTTTCAAAATCTTGACGCACAGTAGGATCTGCGTTTTCATTTATGGTCAAACTCGCTGAAGTATGTTTGATAAAAACCTGTAATTGACCGATTTTTATACTGCTCAATTCTTCAAGCTGACTGGTGATTTCAGAAGTAATTAAATGAAAGCCGCGACTTCTTGATTTTAAATGGATTTCTTTTTGATAAAAATTCACAACACGATATTTTCAGTGATTCACTTGATTATAACTTGAATGTGAAAGTACAAATTTGAAAATTGCTAAAATCTTTAAAATATGTTATAAGTCGAACTTTTAAATTTTCAATAATTCACTTAGCACTCGTATCTTCGTATTCCACCTAAAAAAAACAACAATGGCAGCAATACAAAAAATCACTCGTTTACAAATGCAATGGGACACACAAGACCCATTCTTATTTTGTGCTTTTCACAATGATAATTTTCCTAAAGGAAACGGTAAATTAGGCCCTGTAGATTCTCTTACCGGTCGTAATATTGGTCAGGATTTTACGCAAAAAGACGGCTGGGCAATGTATCACGGTTCTAAAGTTCCCGGTTTTCCCGCGCATCCTCACGTAGGATTTGAGACGATAACCATAGCAGAACGAGGTTTTGTTGATCATTCAGATTCATTAGGTGCTTCAGGAAGATTTGGAAAGGGTGATGTTCAATGGATGACTGCCGGTAAAGGAGTTCAACACAGTGAAATGT
Organism: Leeuwenhoekiella marinoflava DSM 3653; assembly: GCF_900129005.1. GTDB lineage: Bacteria > Bacteroidota > Bacteroidia > Flavobacteriales > Flavobacteriaceae > Leeuwenhoekiella > Leeuwenhoekiella marinoflava. The sequence goes on from NZ_FQUN01000009.1 coordinate 21,315, forward strand.
TTCCTTTAGTAAATACCGAAAAAGAAAATCCGCTTTTGTTGTTTCAAATATGGTTGAATTTACCTGCTAAAAGCAAAAGTGTAGCGCCTTATTTTGGAATGATGTGGCACGAGAATATCCCTGTTGTTTCCAAAGAAGATTCAAACGGAAATAATATTAAAGTTAAACTTGTTGCAGGAAGTTTTGATGGTCAAAAAGCATTAAATCCTGCGCCTGACTCATGGGCTGCAAATCCCGATAATGGCATAAACATTTGGTTAATTTCATTAGAACCTAACGCTGAGTTTATAGTTCCTAAAGGTATTGATGGAGCAAACCGATCACTTTATTTTTATGAAGGTGATGCTATTGCAGCTGAAGGTTTTGATATTCCGCCTATGCATCAAATCAAAGCTGATGTAAATGAACTATTGCGTTTAAAAAATGGTTCTTCTCCGGCTCAACTTCTTCTTCTGGAAGGAAAACCTATTGGTGAACCTGTTGTAAAACACGGGCCTTTTGTGGGGAATTCTAGACAAGATATAGAAAAGGCATTCTCTAATTTTCAGGAAACACAATTTGGCGGTTGGCCTTGGTCAACTAATGAGCATACACATGCTCCAGAAACCGAAAGATTTGCTATATATCCTGACGGAAAAAAAGAAGAACTATAATTATAAATTTTAAAGTATAGGTGAAAATTCATAAAAATTTCTACATTTAATCGGTACAATATGTAATTAATCGATTAAACTTGTATTAAATTTTACTAACCCAACTCCTATGCTTAAAACAATTACTTTGTTTAGAAAAGCAGCACCCCTGTTTTTCTTTTTATTTCTTGCAGGAATTTCATCTAAATCATATGCGCAATGTGCTGGTGAAGATGCTTCTACAACCTTCTGCAATAAAGAAACGAGCCAATTTATAGACCTTTTTGCTACCCTTAGCGGTTCGCCGGTAACCAGTGGAACATGGTCTGATGACAACAACAGTGGTGGTCTTAATGCCACAACCGGTGAATTAAACACTTGGTTAATCAACAGGGGTGGCACCTTTAATTACACCTATACCGTAGAAGGTATTACAGGTTGTACAGACAATCAAGCTACTGTGACGGTAACTCTTGCAGGCTATGCAGGTCGTAATAATAATGATGGTGTAGCTTGCGAAACAGAAACAAACGTAAATTTGTTTCAGTTTGTGGGATCTAGTCCTAGTCCAACATTATTCGGTACCTGGGCTATAACAGCAGGCCCTACTAACGCTCTTAAAAATCAAATATTCAATGCCCAGCAAGCAGGCCCGGGGCTTTATACCTTTACGTATACAGTAGCTGCACAAGGTTCTTGTCTTTCTACTATGAGTACCGTTAGGGTAGAAGTTATAGAGGCTCCAGATTCTGGTTCTATAGACAATACTGTTAACACTGTTTTTTGTGAAACTGACGATCTAAGTGGTTTTACAGCATTCAATCTTAGAGATGCTATTATTGGCGAAGATAATGGAGGCGTTTGGACTGAAAATCAAACCAATGAAATAAACGGATTTAATGATAATACTATAGATATTCAAAACATCAGAGACACTTTTGGTCCCGGTACCTATACTTTTACGTATACCGTTCAACCGGTTAATCCTATTTGTACATTCAGTCAGACAACTGTTGCTATAATTATTGAAGAAGTAGTTGACTTTACCAATGCTGCTTTAGAGTTGACTATTCCTGATGATGAAGATGATATTATTTGCGAAGACACATTACCTATTAATGCTACTGCTACAATAACGGGTGATATAGTAGATATTCCGAATGGTGATTATGAGTTAACCTATAGCGTTACTCCTGCTCCAAACACGGGTACTGAAACAGTGACACTCACTATGGCTGATGGTATTGGGAATTTTAATATTAAGCCTGATTTCTTAACTGCAGCCGGTGTTGCAGAAATACGAGTAGTTTCTATTCTAGATCCTAATACTCAGAATGCTTGTGATGTAAAGTTAGGTGACTTAAGTGATACAATTACTATTGTAGCTTTACCGGATGTAAATGATTCTGCTTTAAGTGTAAACCAACCTTTATGTTTTGGTAAAAATGGAACCTTAACAATTTCTGATGCAGGTAATACTCCAGAAATTGAACTTACTGATGGGGAATATAGTTTTTCATACACGTTAGCCAGTTCTACTGCAACTGGAGATTATTCGCAGACTGCAATGGTTACTAATGGTATAGCTAAAATCACACTAGCAGCTAATGCATTGGCTACTGCAGATGCTTATACTATAACTCTAAATACAATTACAAACTCTACAGGCTGTTCTACAAGTACCGACATAAATACCACATTTACCGTATCTCCAAAACCTGATGCCGAAACGGTAACTGTGAGTGTCCAAGATACTTGTGAAGATGATACGGTTACCGTTACCCTTACAGATTCCGCAGATACACCTAATCTTGTCGATGGTGATTACACCTTAAGATATGATATATCTGGAGCTATAAACACAAAAAATCAAATTATAGTTGGAGTTGCAGTTACTAACGGAACCGGAAGTTTTGATCTTCCTCAGGCTATTTTAGCTAATGGTAGTTCTATATTAACGCTGACTTCTATTCTTAACAATGCAAGTACTTGTGAGGCTGATAATCTGACTATGCCTTCAGCAGCATTTAATATTGTTGCAACTCCAGATGCAACTGGTGCAGTAATACGTGCTGATGATTCTTGTGAGGATGCAGCAAATAACGTAACTATTACTACAGACCCTACCTTGATTCAAGATGGTGATTATATACTTACCTATAATTTGAATGACGCTAATGCAACAACAGACACAGAAGTTGAAGTGACTTTTACGGATGGAAAAACTACTTTTGATTTAACGGCAGCTCAACTTGCTGAAGCGGGTACAACTACAATTACTATTATTAGTCTAGCTACTGCGTCTCAAAGTTGTGCAGCAACAGGTCTTCCTATCTCTACAGGTTTTGAAGTTTCACCGATTCCTTCATTAGAGAACACAACGTTATCTGTGGCTTCTGTTTGTGTCGGTGAGCCTACTGAATTACTTTTTACAAATTCAGATTTGAGCGATGGTAGTTATGATATAACTTATGAATTAACCGGTGAGAATACACTTTTAGACAATGTAAATCTTGAATTTACAGATGGCGAAGCTTCATTACCTATCGCTGCTGCAACAATAACAAATACCGGTTCAACTTCGATTACTATAAATTCTATTACAGACCCAAATTCAACGTGTGCAAATACAACTGCAACCTCAACTTCTTTTGAAGTAAATCCTGTACCAGAACTTACAGACGGTGATTTATTAGCTTCAGATATATGTCTTGCAGAAAATGGTTTTGTAACGATCACAGCAGGAGCAAATCTCGTAGATGGTGACTATACCATCACTTATGATCTTAGTGAAACAAATACAGCCTCAAACCTTTCTGCTGATGTAACAATCGCAAATGGCGCAGGAGCATTTGAAATCCCTGCGGCTTTTCTTGCTGCTACAGGTACAACAACTATAACCGCAACATTGATTAGTAGTGATGCGGGTTGTGATTCGATTCCTATTTCTGTAAATGCTGATTTTGAAGTTTCCCCTGTACCTAATGCTACAGGCATTACAGGTTCTGCCAGTGATGTTTGTTTTGGAGAACAAATAATCATTAGCCTTTCTGGCGCAACTTCTCTACCTGATGCTGATTACCTGATTTCTTATCAGCTTAGTGGCGCTACTGATTCTGAGATTATTACAGAAACTGCCGCTTTTGCCGGCGGAAGCACAGATCTTATTCTTGAAAGCTCAGTTTTTACTTCAGGAGGTTTAACCACATTTAGCCTCTTAGATATTCAGAACAGCACAACAGGATGTAGTGCTACAAATTTACCGGTAACTCTGGTAGATTTCACATTAGAAGATCCTGCGATTCCAAGCCTTGCTAGCGATGGAGCTGTTTTCTGTATCAACGATGATCCTACAGTTGCAGACCTCGAAGCTAATATAAGTTCATCTTTTACCTTGATCACCTATGATTCTGCCACCGGAACTACGTTGGTTAGTCCTTCTACTCCACTTATGGCAAATACAACCTATTATATCGCTGCTCAAAATACAGCAACCGGTTGTGAAGGCAGCCAAAGACTTGAAGTTACTGTAGATCTTAGCGGATGCGATTCAGTATTTATTCCTGATGGGTTCTCTCCTAACGGCGACGGTATTAACGATGTTTTTGAAATGAAAAATATGGATATCGTTTATCCTGATTATAAGATTGAAATCTTTAACCGTTATGGACAGGTTGTTTTTAAAGGAGACAGCAGTACCGGTTTCTGGAATGGTCACACCAATCAAAACCGCACGGGAGGCAATACACTTCCTAACGGTGTGTATTTTTATATTATAAATTATAATGATGGGCAAACAAGCCCAAAACAAGGTAAAGTTTACCTCAACAGATAAAAGGATGTTCCCAATGATAAATACAACTTCAAGATTCACATTATTTGCAACATTCGTCCTTTTATGTGGAAGTCTGTTTGCTCAGCAAGACCCGGAGTATACGCAGTATATGTATAATATGAGTGTTATCAACCCTGCATACGCTTCAGTTAATAAAGCTAAAGTGGGAGCGCTCTACCGGGCCCAATGGGTTGGTATAGACGGTGCGCCTACTACAGCAACATTCTTCGGTCATTTACCCATGTCTGAAAAAGTAGAACTAGGTTTAAACCTGGTTCACGACGAGATAGGCGATGTTGTTCAAGAAACAAACATCAATGCAGATTTTGCCTATAAGTTGCCTATTCAGGAAAATGCTACGCTGTCTTTAGGTCTTAAAGCCGGAGCCTCATTTTTCAGTACAGATTTTAGCCGACTACAACTGGGTAGCGGTGCTCCTGCAACAGACCCTTCTTTTGCGCAGAACATCAACCAGACTTATCCTACAATTGGTATAGGTGCTTATTATTTTTCTGAGCGTTATTACGTAGGTCTTTCTGCTCCTAACCTAGTTGCTTCAACACATATTGAAGATGAAAACGGGGTGCAGCGTCTGGGAAGTGAAAACACCCACTACTTCTTAACCGGTGGTTATGTGTTTGAACCTTCGGCAGATTTTCAGGTAAAACCATCTTTTATGGCGCGCTGGGTAAACGGTGCTCCTGTAAGTATTGATGTAAATGCCAACGTGCGCTTTTATCAACGTTTTGAAGCAGGTATAGGCTATCGCTTGGATGACGCGGTTACCGGTATGGTAAACTTTGAAGTTACATCGGGAGTGCGTGTGGGCTATGCTTATGATTACACGACTTCAAATCTTGGTGAGTACAACAACGGTAGCCACGAGGTTATGGTTCTTTTTGACTTCGATATTTTTGGCAAATTACCGTCTTACCGCAAATCACCACGTTTCTTTTAATCAAAACTACTACGACTATGAAAAATTATACGCTACTCTTTATTCTGCTAGCCGTTTGTCAGGTAGGATTTGCACAAAACAAAACACTTGAAAAAGCTAACAAACTTTTTGCCGATCAGGCTTATACCGAAGCGATAACCGCTTATGAGAATGAATCAGAATTAGATGCTGATGCTGCTTTAAATTTGGCTGATGCCTACTATTTTACCGGTGATGTTACCGAAGCTGTACAAGCTTATGACGCTGCCTGGGAACTGAATCAAGGCCGATCTCCAGAAGCACATTTTCGCTATGCCGATGCATTGAAGCGCAACAAGGATTACGACAGAGCTAACGAGATTCTAACCAATTATACCGGGACCAACATAGATATTCTTAAGACTATGGAAGAGCACGATATGGAGGTTTCTCAGTTCTTTTTACCTGAAGTTATAGATGCTGCTTCTGTTTACGATGATTTTGGTGCAGCTTATTATGATCGTCAGATTGTTTTTGCTTCAAACCGAAATGGCGCTCGACCTATTTATCCGTGGACCGGAAAACCGTATCTAGATTTGTATTATGCAAAAACCAACGGTGAAGCGATTACAGAGGAAGGACTTTTCCCCGGAAGTATCAATACTGATACGCACGAGAGTAATGCTGTTTTTACCGCAGATGGTCAAAAAATGTATTTTACCCGAACCAGTAATAAACTCACAAAAGTAAACGGTGCAAAAGTGGCGCCTTTACAACTCTATAGCGCAGAATTAATTGGAGGTGAATGGGATAACATTATGATGTTGCCTATTAGTTCTGATGAATATTCTGTTGCGCACCCTGCCTTGAGCCCCGACGAGAAAACGCTTTATTTTTCAAGTGACATGCCTGGTGGATTTGGAAGTTTTGATATTTATAAAGCTGAAATCACCGGAGAAAACACCTTTGGTTCTCCCATTAATTTAGGAGGAAACATCAACTCTGATAAACTGGAGCAATTTCCTTATGTATCAGAGAATGGTAATTTATATTTTGCTTCAAATCGTGTTGAAGGTCTTGGTGGACTTGACCTGTATAGCAGTGACCCTGAAGGTGACACTTTCGCAGAAGCATATAACTTAGGAAGTTCTATAAACTCTAATGCTGATGATTTTGCATTAATTATAAAAGAACGTCAGGCAAGTGGTTTTATCTCTTCTAACCGTACCGGAAAAGACAAACTTTACAGCTTTGAGACGTATCCTAATCTCGACTATCAAATCTTAGGTAACGTGGACGACAAGAAAACGCTTGAGCCTTTACCGGGAACAGAAGTCACATTATTTAGACCAGAAACAGGTAGCACTCAAAAAATGACTACTGAACTAGACGGAAGCTTCAAGTTTGTAGTTCGTCCTAATAGTCTCTATAAAATTAAAGCGAGTAAGGCGCTTTATGCTCTGGTGGAAAAAGAGGTTAAAATTGAATACTCTCAGAATACCAAGACACTTATTAAGCTACAAATGTCGGCTTATGCAGATACTGAAGATATAGTGACGGTAAATGAGCGCAATCAATTAACGCAGGTAAATCTTGAAAAAATATACTTTGATTTTAACAAAGCGAATATACGTTCTGACGCTGCTATTATTCTGGATAAACTTGTAGATCTGATGCAGAAATACACTGAGATGAGCATCGAAGTAGCTTCTCATACAGACCAGCGCGGTTCTGACACTTACAACAAAGAGTTATCTGAAAAGAGAGCACAATCCACAGTAGATTACCTGATTTCTAAAGGTATAGATCGTGATCGCCTGCAAGCTAAAGGTTATGGGGAAACAGACCCTATAAATGACTGTAACGCTATTAATTGTTCCGAAGAGCAACAAGACCTCAACCGGAGAAGTGAGTTTACCATTCTAAACTAAATCAAATTCCTAAATCAGAAAACCCAGTTAAACAGTGCTTAACTGGGTTTTTATTTGGAATCTATTTATCTGATACTACAATCCGCTAATGTAGCTTCCATATACATCTTTAAAGCGTATACCATCAGTCATACGGTATTTGCTCAGTTTCTGAAACTCTACCAAAGCCCACAGAATAAATTCTTTCATAAAATATTTATCCTTTGATTCTAAATCAGGCAGATATTCCGTTACAAGCTTTTCTAAAGGAGTAACCGAATCTAACATCTTTTTATATTCTTCTTCGGTTAAATCATCTAATAATTGAAAGTCACTCTGATCAAAAAACCAGGTTACAATGTCATCATACGGACTTTTTTCGTTTTGTTTTTCGAGCTTTTTGATTTCCGGAAAATACGTCACAAACAACGTCTGAATCGCATCACCTATCAAAGTATGTGCAACCGATGCTGCTCCCTCCTGCTCGCCTTCATAAACCAATTCAACCTTACCGGTAATCGCAGGGATCATTCCCATAAAGTCCCCAAGACGCACTGCTGTCTTGTCATCACCTGCCAGTAAAAAACGACGCTCTGCTGTACTCAAAAGATTTTCGAAAGCGGTAATACTCATACGCGCACTTACCCCACTCTTAACGTCAATAAATTCACTCCTACGAGCTTCAAAACTTATTTGTTCTAAAAGATCTTTGGCTAAAGAAGGCACATAAACCTGCTCTTCATTACGCGCATCGCGCTTCGCTTCCTGCTCTGTGATGGTTCGGGCAATCTCAATACTTTCCGGATAATGTGTAAGAATTTGAGAACCTATTCGGTCTTTCAGCGGTGTTACGATACTACCACGGTTTGTATAATCTTCTGGATTTGCTGTAAACACAAATTGAAGATCTAACGGAAGTCTTAATTTAAATCCACGAATTTGTATATCTCCTTCTTGTAAAATATTGAACAATGCCACCTGAATACGCGCTTGCAAATCAGGTAATTCATTGATTACAAAAATGCAACGATTAGCCCGTGGAATCATCCCAAAGTGCAGCACGCGATCATCAGCATAACTCAACTTTAAATTGGCAGCTTTTATAGGATCAACATCCCCAATCAAGTCGGCTACGGTTACATCTGGAGTTGCGAGTTTTTCAGCAAAACGCTCATCACGGTGCATCCAAACAATTGGAGTATCATCTTCTTGTTCTGCAATTAATTCTTGAGCGTAACGCGATACAGGTTTTAACGGATCATCATTTAATTCTGAACCTTTAACCACCGGAATCCACTCATCTAACAACTGAATCATCAAGCGTGCTAAGCGTGTTTTTGCTTGCCCACGCAATCCTAAAAGGTTGATGTTATGTTTTGATAAAATAGCGCGTTCTAACTCGGGAATCACCGTGTACTCATACCCGTGAATTCCTTCAAATGAATTTTTACCTGCTTTTATATTGTTAATCAGATTAGCACGAAGTTCTTCTTTAATACCTCGGCTTTTATAAGCTGATTTTTTTAGCTCACCTAGTGTTTTAATAGCTGGTTTACTCATAGTTTCTTTTTCGATTTATAATTCTTTTCTAGCGTATTCTTTTCTTTCTGTTGGTCTCATAATCTTCAAAAATCATTTCACCCAGACCTTGCAGACCGGTGTAAAACGCTTTCCCTTGATTGGCTTGTGTAAATTGACGCACAAATTTCATCAAATAAGGATCTTGCGCGATCATAAAAGTGGTTATTGGGATTTTGACCTTACGCGCCTGGCTCGCCATACTGTAGCACTTGTTTACAATATAATCGTCTAGACCTACACTGTTTTTATAGTAAAAACCATCAGGTTCCCGCACGCAGCTGGGTTTACCATCAGTAATCATAAAAATCTGCTTATTGGTATTTCGCTTACGACGAAGAATATCCATCGCTAATTGTAAGCCGGCAACCGTATTGGTATGATACGGCCCTACTTGTAAATACGGTAAGTCTTTAATTTTTATAGGCCAACTGTCGTTTCCAAAAACAATAATATCTAAAGTGTCCTTTGGGTAGCGAGTGGTGATCAATTCGGCTAAAGCCATCGCAACCTTCTTAGCTGGAGTTATTCGATCTTCACCGTATAGAATCATACTGTGACTGATATCTATCATCAGAACCGTACTCATCTGGGCCTTAAACTGTGTTTCTTCAACAACCAGATCTTTTTCTGTCAGGTCAAAATTACCAATACCATTATTGATCTGTGCATTCTTGAGACTTTCGGTCATAGAAACCCGCTCTAAAGCATCGCCAAAACGGTATTCCCTATATTCACCGGTATGCTCGTCACCACGTCCTACTCTATTAGTTTTGTGATTTCCGGCTCCTCCACGTTTTAATTTACCAAAGATTTGATCCAGCGCCCGCTGACGTATAGCTCGTTCTGTTTTTGCAGTAATTGCCATACCACCGTTACCATCTGGTTCTATTTCTTCCCGAATGTACCCCTTGTCTTTAAGTTCTTGAACAAAATCATCTAAGGTATAATCTTCGTTGGTAAGTTTGTATTCTTTGTCCAGCTCCTTCAGCCAATCCATAGCTTCTTCAAAATCTCCAGAAGTATGCGTGATCAATTCTTTAAAGATTTCAAAAAGTTGATCGAATAGTGATTGTTCCGGGGCTTCGTAACTTTTAAATACAAATCCCTTTCTTAATGTTTTCTTCTTCATAGTGTATTAAAATTACGGCATTTTGAAGTTTTGACCTTAGGAAGTAGTAAAAAATATAGATCGCATTTTTGGTCGTAATAACTTGTAAAACCTGACTTTTTAATAAAAAAGTTCTCCTTCATTTATGCATAAAAAAAACCCACCAAAAAATGGAGGGTTTTTAAATGCTATATACGTTTATACTTATGATTTTGGCATCACAACTGCGTCAATTGCATGAATCACTCCGTTAGAAGCATCTACATCGGCCATTACTACAGTTGATTTATTTCCATTTGCATCCGTTAAGATTACGTTTTCTCCATCTAAAGTAGCGGTCAACTCTTCACCTTCTACAGTAGCAATTGTAAAACTCCCATCATTATCATTGATTGCTTTTACAATATCTGCTGCCATATATTCACCAGAAACTACGTGATACTTTAATAATTCAGCTAATTTTTCTTTGTTCTCAGCTTTAGTTAAACTAGCCACTGTTCCTTCTGGTAATTTATCAAATGCTGCATTAGTAGGTGCAAATACAGTAAATGGACCTTCACTTTTTAAAGTTTCTGCAAGGTCAGCTGCTTTTACTGCTGTTACTAGTGTACTAAAATCATCATTGCCCATTGCGATTGCAGCAATAGTTTCTTGCTCTGGCATAGTCGCTTCTGCAGAAGTCTCCGTTTCCATAGCAACTTCTTCTTGAGTCGTTGCATCTTCAGATTCAGACTTTTCATTATCCTTACATGATGTGAATGCGATAGTTGCAATCATCACCATACTTAAAACTAACTTTTTCATAATCCTTGTTTTTTGGTTTTTCTTTTGTTCAAAGATATTAGCTAAAACTTAAACAAATCACAAGACTACTGTAAGCTTTTGTTAATTAGCGATATATTATGTTAATCTGCTTAATTTTTTACGCCTAACCCTTAAGCTTTTAGGTTTTTGTTAACTTAGGGCTAAACTTTAGTACATTCTTTCATGAAAAAAATTTTACTTTTCTGTTTACTGAGCTTTTCAATAACTGGAATTGCTCAAAAACTGAACCTTGATCTTTTAAAAGACATGCAACCTCGTAACGTGGGACCTGCCGGTATGAGTGGTCGTATTACGGCTATTGATGTGGTTACAGACAATCCAGACATTATTTATGCGGGTTCTGCATCAGGTGGTTTATGGAAATCTACTTCTGGCGGTATTACCTGGAAACCGGTTTTTGAAAACGAAGCAACAGCATCTATTGGTTCTGTAGCGATTCAGCAATCTAATCCTTCTGTTATTTGGGTAGGTACCGGAGAAGGAAACCCTAGAAACAGTTTAAATGGTGGTTTTGGTATCTATAAATCTTTAGATGGCGGTAAAACTTGGAAATGTATGGGACTCGAAAAAACACGTCACATTTACAGAGTACGTATAAACCCTTCAAATCCTGATATAGTTTATGCTGCTACAATAGGCTCTCCTTGGGGAGAACACGAAGAACGTGGTGTATATCGTACACAAGATGGCGGTAAGAATTGGGAAAAAGTACTTTATATAAATGAAAAAACGGGTACCGCAGAACTTGTTATGGATCCTTCTAACCCAAACAAGCTTATCGCTGCGATGTGGGAACACAAAAGAGACCCTTGGTTCTTTAAAAGCGGCGGCGAAGGTTCTGGTCTGTATATTACCTACGACGGGGGAGACAATTGGAAAGAAATTACTTCAAAAAATGGTTTACCGGAAGGCGACCTAGGAAGAATGGGACTTGCCATTGCTACAAATAAACCCAATATCGTTTATGCGTATGTTGAAGCTAAAAAGAACGGACTTTACCGTTCTGAAGATGGTGGTGAGAATTGGAAATTGATAAATGATGATATGAATGAAATAGGAAATCGACCTTTTTATTATGCTGAAATTTATGTAGCTCCTAATAACGAGAATCGCGTGTACAGCGTATTTACTTATGTAAATGTCTCTGAAGATGGTGGGAAAAGTTTTAAAGAATTGATGCCGGCTTATGGCGTTGATAATGGCGTTCACCCCGATCATCACGCATTTTATATTCACCCTAAAAATCCGGAGTTTATGATTGACGGAAACGACGGTGGATTGAATATTTCTCGTGATGGAGGAAGTTCTTGGCGTTTTGCTGAAAATATTCCGGTAGGGCAATTTTACCATATTGCAGTAGATAACGAATTTCCATATAATGTTTATGGCGGTATGCAAGACAATGGTAGCTGGCGTGGACCAGCCTATATCTGGCGTGCACAAGGCATACGCAACTCCTACTGGCAAGAAATTTCATTTGGAGATGGTTTTGACGTTGTGCCAGACCGTGATGATTCGCAATACGGTTGGTCTATGAGCCAGCAAGGTTATGTGAGCAGATATGACTGGATAACTGGAGCCAATTATCTGGTACGCCCTACGCATCCTGATCCTGATGTAGAGCTTCGCTTCAACTGGAACGCGGCAATAAATATTGATCCCTTTGACAACAGCACCTTATATTTTGGTAGTCAATACGTACATAAATCGACTGATAAAGGATTAACATGGGAGGTGATTTCACCTGACCTTACTACCAATGACCCTGAGAAACAAAAACAAAGCGAAAGCGGTGGCTTAACGATGGATGCGACCGGTGCTGAGAATCACACTACGATTTTGGTTATTGAACCCAGTCCTGTTCAACAAGATATGATCTGGACAGGCTCTGATGATGGTAAAGTATTCTACACTAGAAACGGTGGTGAAGATTGGACAGATGTTTCTAAAAACCTAAAAGGTTTACCAGAAGGAAGCTGGATTGCGCAGATTAAAGCTTCTGCAACGAATAAAGGAGAAGCCTTGTTAGTGGCTAACAACTACCGAAGATTTGACTACAAACCCTATGTATATCGCACCACAGATTATGGGAAATCCTGGAAGAGTATTGTTGATGCAGATGATGTGCAAAGTTATTCTTTAGCCATACTTGAAGATAAAGAAGAACCTAATCTTATGTTTTTAGGTACAGACGATGGATTATATGTCTCTATTGATGCCGGTGAAAACTGGGAAAAATGGACCAACGGCTTCCCTACTGTTCCTGTAAAAGATTTAGTAATTCAGGAACGCGAAGATGATTTGGCAATTGCAACTTTTGGCCGTTCTATTTGGGTTTTAGATGATATAAAACCGCTTAGAGCGCTAGCAGCAAACAAGAATCTGGGCGCAAATCTGAATATGGAAGAAGGAACCGTTTTAGATGTAGTTCCTCCTGCTGTGGTGTATCAAAATGCCTCCCAGCAACCTACCGGAAGTCGTTTTGGTGCAGATGCTACTTATGGCGGTACCAATCGCGAGCGCGGTGCTTTTGTAAAGTATATGTTCAATCCTAGGAAAGTTGAGAAAAGTGAAACGGAAGAGCAATCTGCTGATTCTGAAAAAGAAGAATCAGAAACAAAATGGGATAGTATTTTTCTAAATATTTATGATGGAGACCGCCTAATCAGAACCCTTAAAACTAAAACACCAGACTCTTCGGGTATGTATAGTTTTAGATGGTTTCTGGATGAAAAAGGAGTTGACAGACCTTCTCGTCGTATTAACGACCGCAATTTTGAGCCCGGCGGTGTAACGGTAAAACCCGGAAGCTATAAAGTTGTGATGAGCTACGGTTCACTTAAAGATTCAGAAATGATAACCGTAAAAAGTGACCCGCGTTTGGATATTTCTGCAAGTGCAATCAACGAAATCTACACTGCCCAGAAAGGTTTAGAAGATATGACTGAGGTTTCCGCAGATGTGGTAAAACAATTGGTTGAAAGCAAAAGCATTGCAGAAGATTTTATTTTAGACTTAAAAAAGTTAGATAAAAAAGCATATAAAATTCAGATTGACAGTTCAGAAGCTATTGTGAAGAAAATAGATGAGAAAATCGCACTATTCTTAGGTAAAGAAGATGAACGCCAAGGTATCACCCGCAATGCAGAGGTTACTGTTCTCAATCGTATTTATCTAGCAAATGGGTATGTAGAAAGCAGACCCGGTGGCTTAACAATTACTGAGAATACACTTATTAAGCAAGCGAAAAATGAACTATCCACAGCACTTAGCGAAGTAAATACCTTCTTTAAAAACGATTGGAGTGCGTATGAAAAACAAATGAAACAGTTAGAACTGTCTCCTTTTAAAGAAATACAAAGCTTTAAATTAAAATAGTTAAACCATTTTATAAGAGTTAACTAACTTGGGGTAAGCCTGTCTGCCAACAAAGGCAGGTCCATAAGTCATTAAAAGCAAACAGTTTTTAATTTCGAGACAAGCCTCAGAGCATTTAAATCTCGATTATCAAGTAAAAAGCCCGATCAAACAATTGGGCTTTTTAATACTCTTCTTCTATAAAACCAATCTCTTTAGAATGTTTTATAGCTTCTGTACTCTTTTTAAAATAGCAAGTAGCTACTTTCATATTATTAATATTCTGAAGCACTTTTTTAGTTTTTCTCTTTTTTGTTCTTCCGGTTTGACGCAGATAAATTGCTTCAATACTCATAGGAAACATTTTACAAATACGCTCGTATATAAAAGCATCTTGTTGCGAATCGTCACCTAGAAGTACATAGCGTTGCTTCGGGTAAAAAGAGATAATGTCTTTTATCTTGACAAATTTATGGTCATGATTGCCGCCACCGGTACTTAAAAAATCTGAAATTCCGGTTTTAATATCTTTCAGTTTAATAACGGCTTTAGGTAATTCCTGAAGCTTTGTAAACTGAACGATAAAATCATATAAATTCCATTCACTACTCGATACATAAAAAAAAGAATTACTTCTTCCTTTCTCTTTATGACCACTGCTACTCAAGGCTTTATAATGCTTAACGACATCTTCAAAAGTTTTGCGATTGTTTACATTTCGCGCTAGCATAACAAAAAGCTTTTTAAATATATTTCCGCTATGAGAGATTAAAAAAGTATCATCTATATCTGAGATAATACTTACTTTACTCTCAAAAGGTTTTAAAAACTGAGCTTTTTCAACAATTCCATAATTTACTTCTTCAGGCTTACAAGTCACCTCATACGTATGCCAGCCACTTTGTAAACTATTCTCATACGGTATTGTAAATCTAAAATAGCCATCATTCATCGTTCTGGTAGTAATATCAATGTCTTTAAACCGCAGCCGAACTTCAACATTTTTTAGAGGAGAAATTCTAAACATATGCAAAACAGAGAACGCATGCTTAAAACCCTTGCGATCTGTTTGATATTTATCTGGTGCCCAAGATTTAAAAACATGGCCAAAAACGACTAGTTCTTCATCGTTGGCATATCCGCGGTATAATTGTAGATCAAGCTTCACTTAATTGGTATTTTATTAACGCTCTTCTGCTGTCAAAATAGCTAATTTTAAATCGAAATCTACTTAATGAAAACACAAAAGACCATTTTACTTGTCATAAACCCTATTGCAGGTGGTACCGATAAAAAGCCTATTATAGAAGCGTTTAAAAAGCATGTTTCTCAAAATAATGATGAGAGCATTATATATGAGACAACCGGTAAAAACGACAAGAAAGCTATTCAGGATTTAATTACAGAGAAACAACCAGATCGTATTTTAATATCTGGTGGTGACGGTACCATTCGCGAAGTGGCTGATGCGATTAAAGGTGAATCGTTAAAAATAGGTCTTTTACCATCTGGCTCTGCTAATGGATTGGCTACCAATTTTGATATTCCAGACTCACTTGAGAAACAATTGAAAATTGCATTAGGTGAGCATTTTATAGCTATGGATCTCCTAGAAATTGATGGTTTTACTTGTTTACATATTGCAGATTTAGGAGTTAACGCGCAGTTGATTGAAAATTATGAAAAGTCTGAAATACGCGGAAAACTAGGCTATCTCATACAAGCATTCCCTACCCTCATTAATAATGATTTTCCTTTTGAAGTAAAAATTGAATGTGATGATGAAACCTGTATTGAAGAAGGTGTTCTGGTAGCTATCGCGAATGCAAATAAATTTGGAACCGGAGCAAAAATAAACCCTACCGGGAAAATGGACGATGGGATTTTTGAAGTTTTGGTCTTTAAAAACTTCAGCATCAAAGGGATTTTAGAAACCTTTTATGATGACGTGCAACTGGATCCTGATTTTGTAAAAGTTATTAAATGTAAAGAAGTTAGTATACACAGCAAAAAACCGATTGCCTTTCAAATTGATGGAGAGTTTATGGGTGAGAAACAGTTAATTAAAGCCAAAATGACCGATTCTAAACTTACCATTGCAATACCAAAAAGCTTCAACCCCTAGTTAACGCTAATGTTAAGCTTATCTTTAATCGTTTGGTCAGGCTATTGTAAACCCTTAATTTAGTCTTTTAAACTAATCAAATTTCTATTATGAAAAACTACGCAATACTTTTCTCTCTTGCATTAACATTAGGTTTCACCTCTTGTAAGAATGACAAGAAGGAAAAAGAGATGGACGAAACAACTACAACCGAAACAGCAGACATGCAAGAAGAGGCTCCTGTTGTTAAAAAATTAACGGTAAATTTAGAATCTAAAAGTGGTAGTACTGCAACCGGTAGTGCTGTTTTTACAGAAGAAGACGGTGAGGTATCTATGACTGCTGTATTTGAAGGTTTAGAGCCGGGCATGCACGCGATTCATATTCATGAGAAAGCTGATTGTTCTGCAGATGACGGTACTTCTGCAGGTGGTCACTGGAATCCTACTAAAGAACAGCATGGTAAATGGGGTGCTGCAGAAGGTTATCACAAAGGAGATATAGGTAATTTTCAGGCAGATGAAAATGGTAATGGTACAATTACAACGACTACAGATGAGTGGTGTATTAGCTGTGATGATCCTATGAAGGATATTGTAGGTAAAGGTCTTATTGTGCACCAAGGTGCAGATGATTTTACAAGTCAGCCTAGCGGCGCTGCAGGACCACGTGTAAGCTGTGGTGGTATTATTGAATAATACAATGCACATTGTAAATGAAATTATTAAAAGCAGCTCTTTGAGCTGCTTTTTTACTTTTAATTTAATACATTTAAGCACTACTAACAGATTGCTATGCAACCAGATGATTTAATTTTACGTCTTCAGCAGAAAGACGAAAAAGCCTTTGAACGCTTATATAGTCTATACTCAGAAAGCATTTTTGGTGTTATAAACAGCGTACTCCACGATGTTGAAGCTTCAGAAGAAGTATTACAGGATGTTTTTATTAAAGTATGGGATAACTGCGAATCTTACTCTTCTAAAAAGGGAAGATTCTTTACCTGGCTCCTTAATATTGCTCGTAATGCAGCAATAGATAAGACGCGATCCAAGTCATTTAAAAACCAAAAGAAAAACCTTACTCAAGAATATTTCGTAGATATTCTCGAAAACAAAAGTAGTTTTTCAAGTAAAGTTGATGCGATAGGTATAAAGAAATATATCAAAGCTTTAGGAGAAGATTGTAAGAAAGTGATTAATCTTTTATTTTTTAAAGGTTACACTCAAAAAGAAGCTTCTGAAGAATTAAATATGCCATTAGGAACTATTAAAACGCGCAACAGACTTTGTATTAATAAACTAAGAGCTATATTGGTAAATTAAATGGATATTCAAGAATACATAGAATCTGGCATACTTGAACTGTATGTGTATGGTGCCTTAACTTCTAAAGAAAGTGAAGAAGTTTCAACGGTACTTAAACAATACCCTGAAGTAGAAAAAGAAGTAGAGCAGATAGAAGCCGCGCTTCAAAATCTGGCAACTGCAGCTGCACCTTATAATCCTGAAGAAATACTTGCAGCAATAAAAGCGAAACTTCAAGGCAATGATGGTGTGGTACAATTAAACCCGGCATCTCAAAAAAGAACACGTTTGCTGTCATTTATCAGCGTAGCAGCTTCGGTAATTTTCTTAATCGGAATATTTATTTTGTTGAATAGAACAAATACACTTCGTAAAGAGTTACAAGTGGTAGAAATCGAAAACAAGTCCTTAGAAAGCAAACTTCAGCATTCTGAAGATGTATTAACTCAAACTAAAGAGATTCTTGCAGTTATTCGCGAACCACAGATTATAAAAGTACCTCTTACCGGTCAGCAGGTTGCTCCAGAAGCTTATGTAAACGTTTTTTGGGATAAGGAATCTAACAGCGCATATATAGATGCTATGGGCTTACCAGAACCTCCTGAAGGTTTTGTGTATCAAGTATGGTCATTAAAATTAGATCCGCTTACTCCTACAAGTATGGGACTCTTAGATGATTTTGCAAACAATAGCTATAAGATCTTTAGCTTAGAGAATCCTAATGACTCTCAAGCATTTGGTATCACGCTAGAACCGGCAGGTGGAAGCGAAACTCCAACAATGGAACAATTATATACCTTAGGTGTTGTAGAGAATAACGCTTAAGAAATGTAATTAGTTTTACATTTTAATTATTAAAAAAGTCCAGCGAATCTAAATTCGCTGGACTTTTTTTTGACCCTTAGCTATTTATATTTCCCCCTTGATCCTGATAAACTATAATAAGTTGAAAATCACCCTTTGTTGTATTTCTTGTGTATTATTTTCTTTTTTTTCCAAAATTGCATAAAATTTTCGTGGTGAAATTTTTAGGTCTTTTGTTATTTCGCTCACTTTTTTCTTTACCTTCTTGTATAGTTTTAAATTCTCGTTTACCTTTTTATTGAAGTAATGTTTTTCCAACTTCTCAACAATTTGCAGTTCAGTCAAATTTGAGTCATTTGCATATTGTTCAATTTTTAGATTTAATTTTTTTTAGATTACTCATAAGTCTCTTTTTTTTTAAGTTTAGCCTCAATATATAACGTGTTTCTGCAGAAAAGACTGGCGTGTATTTTCACGAAAGAATAAAAATACAAAACTGCTCAGTAAATTCCTTACGGATTTTTGTTAATAGGCTTGTGTAAACTTCCCCATACGCAACAGTTGTCTGGGCAAAAGGCAAAACACAATAGAACCTGTCTTTCGCACAAAACAAATAGCATAAGATTAAAACAGACCAATAAATGCATGCAGCTCTCCGCCATCGCCTACAACCTTAAGAAATACTTCAAATTCACTCAAAAACGGGTGAAAAGTGGAGCAGGTTTGCTCGACTTCTTTTTAAAACTCAAAACAACACTAATGGAAGCTTATAGATTGATTTTAAGAAATCTGGTGTTTGCTAATTTACAAACGGTCTAAAACTAGAAAACCGCTTAAAAGCGGCTTAGATAAATAGGTTTTTATAGAAATCACGGACTTGTGCAACGGTTACCATTGTTAGCTGTAGTGGTTTTTCCGATTTTTAATTAATTAAATGCTTTTCTAAATTCTAAAGGGGTCAATTCAGTTTTTTTCTTAAACAACTTTCCAAATGATTGTGGGTGTTCAAAACCTAAACCGAAAGCAATTTCATTTACTGATAATTCAGTAGTAGATAATTTTTCTTTCGCTAGCTCAATCACTTTTTCGTGGATAAATTCTTGAGTACTTTTTCCAGTTATAGTTTTGAGTAGTTTACTTAAATAATTTGGCGACAAGTTAATTGAAGTTGAAAGGTTTTTAACTGTGGGTAGCCCTTTTGATAACATATCTTCATTTTTAAAATAATCGTTTAAAAGGGTGTCGAATCTTTCAAGAATGCTGTGGTTAAATTTATTCCTTGTTATGAACTGTCTTTGGTAAAATCGCTCGGAATAAGTAAGTAATAATTCTAGTTGAGAGATTATAACATCTTGACTGAACTTGTCAATGTTTGAGTTATATTCATTGTTTATACTTCGAAAAATAATGGTAAGCATATCCTCTTCTTTTTCTGAAAGATGCAACGCCTCTTTTAAGTCGTAACCGAAAAAGTCGTACTGCTTTATTTTTTTTGCAAGATTGGTTCCCCATAAAAAATCGGGATGGAAAATCAGCAACCATCCCGAATGATTAAATTGTTGATTGACGGATTCAATTCGCATTATTTGATTTGGTGCGATAAAAGCCAAAACTCCCTCGTCAAAGTCATATTCTTGCTGACCGTATTTCATTTTGCCGTCAATCAAATGTTTTAACGCAATGCAATAAAATCCGTGCGTTACATTTAAATTAATATTTGGCGTATAGATAATATCATTGAAATTAATTACACTTAACAAAGGATGTTGTGGCTTTGCAAGTCCATTTCGTTTATGATATTCCGAGATAGTTTTTATATGAATAATATCTTTTGTCATAATTATTTAATATACATTTCAGCAAAGTCTATTGCGAAATCTTCAAGTGTTACAGTACCCATTTTAATAGGTTTATTACTTTCATAGTTTTCTGTCAATTTTCCATTTGCAAGACTTGCATACATTTCTGTAAACAGATTGGCGATGTTTGTAGGTATGCCATTTTGTTCCATTCCTTTTTTTATTTCTTCATCAGATACAATTTTCCATTCTAAGTCAGTTTTCCCTATTACTTTTCCTAGTGCTGTAGCAATTTCTTGACCTGTATGTTCAGAACTTACTATGTATCTAAACAATTTACTTTTGGTTGTTGTAAGTTCTTCAGCAACTGCGTTCGCAATATCTTTTGGCGATACCAAAGGGAACTTGGTCTGACCGTAGTTCGCTGCAATTTGACCAGTATATTTTATCATATCTATATAATTACAAAGGTTGTAATAGAAATAGGTAGGTCTTAAAATTGTCAAATTTATGTTCGGTAATTGTTTTATTATTTCTTCCGCAAAATGCGAACCCAAAATAGGTCCTGTTCCAGAATTTAAATGCGCTCCGAAACTACTCAACTGAACAACACGTTTAATTTTATTTTTTTTAACGGCTTCCGCATAGTTTGCGTTTATAAGTCGGTAGTATTCTCGAATATCAGATTTAGAATAATCAGGCGGATTCAATAAAAATACCGCATCAGTATTTTTAAAAGCGGACATTAAAAAATCTAAATCTTCTAAAGACCCAATTTTTGGTTTTCCTCCTATTTGTTCAATTTCAGCCTTTCTGTCAATAGAATGGCTAATTACGGTTACCTCGTGACCATAATTAATTAATTGTTTTGTGAGCGGTTTTCCAATATTACCTAAAGAACTTGTAAGCGTGATTTTCATTTTGTTTTCTTTTTTTGTGAGTTACAAAGTTCAAAATGAAAAAGATTTAAAATGTAGTCAAATCATTCTTGATGTAATCCAAATCTATCTTTTCGGGTTAATTCGTTGTTTGCACGATTTTTTGCCATTACAGCTAACTTGTTATATCAACACTAAATATATAAATATCCCCGCAAAATTTGCGGGATATCATCACTTTTTGACGATGATATCCGTTGAGCCCTGATAGGACTTGATGCTGTAATGATAAGATACCGTACAATCAAAACTGACTCCCCTCACAGATTACCTAGCCGCTACCCTATTTCAAATTTATTTACTTCCTTTTTTAGTACCGCTTTCCTCAATAGCTTCTGGCAGTTAACGTGCAGGCAAAGTCGGAGTGCTACCACACTCCTACCACACTGCAACCACACTCCTACCACACTTTACCACACTTTTTCTGGTTGAATACGGTAGCAAAGTGGTTCTAAGTTAGTAGCGCCTAGACTAATCTCAGAACGATACGCTTAGTAGACTGGAAGTAAAATAGGAGTATGTAAAAAATAGCTCTAGGTATTGGGATAGCATACTTATTATTAAGGCTTTATTGCAGTATTCCGGAGGGCAAACCGCTATGCTTAGACAGCTACCTATTTCATAACAAACTCATAAATTCAGCTTTTTAAAACAGGTTTTCATACACGCTGACGCGCTATTCTGGGGGGGTGTAGCCGATCCAGGGAGTTGGGTAATGTTTGCGCTGTATTTTGAGGCCAAGCAGCACTATTTGACCGAAACAACTGGCACCCTTACTGCCAAATAAGCATGCCATTTAAAACAACGTATCATATTGAAAATTTTAGGAACTGCGTTTCTTGAAAAGGTAGCATTGCATCCGTGACTATTTGATGAACCTCAGCCTTATACCTCCCATAGCGTTAGTATACCGTTACCCTGCCTTTGCTATGCAGTATCCCCGGGTGAAACGCGGGTGAACCTCGGGTGAACTACGGGTGAACCTTGGGTGAATGGAGCTCTGGAATGTTTAAAATGGAATAATGGCAGCACGGAGTACTCGCTGCAGGTAGTATGGCAAGCTGCTCTTTAAGATCCAACTTATAAAAAAAGCCTCCCCCCTATCCTAGGCTGTGCGGTTAAGATAAACGCGTCTTAGCCTAGCGTTGCTAATATAAGGCATTTTTAAGGCCTTGTCAAGAGGTGAGCCTATACAGATCATTAGACTTTGCTGAGCAGCGTTTACTTAACCCCATCATGCTTTGCTGAGACTTAGGGTTCTCCCTTATAAAGCGGGAGCAGGCTGTACCGACGCATAGCACACTACCGGAACAAACGCTGGGAACACGTGCGGTACTTTAGCGACTTCTTCCAACTTGGCATCCTCGAGGGTTTATCGTCAGATTCAACTTTATTGAAAACTTGAAATAGTAGATAGATTGGAATTAAAAAATAATTTCACAAATAGGCATAAAAAAAGAATCACCTGCCTTCTCCAAAACAAGGTGATTCTCAACTAACAAAAAATCCAAAAAAACTAATCAACTAACCAAAATTGATAATCTTCCTTTCCATATTCTCCAAAATAATTGAGATTTGGATTTTTCAATTGAAAAGTTAAATGCCCAACTTAACTTATTCACTACATTTACGTAGTAAAGCTGACTGTGGTTTTCGGAATTTGAAAAAAAATAAAAATATTTTCAAAACACAACACAACTATTTAATTTTCAGTATTTTAAATTCAAAAATTTAATCCAAATTTTATGAATCCTTCGTCTTCAGGATGGATTACAAAGCATCAACCGGTCATAAAAAAATCTTTTAAAGAGCTTAACTCAGACTTAAATGGTTTTTATGAATTGCTACTTCAGTCTGGTTTTATATATGGAGTTTCGGTAACTACGGTGAGCTACGGTGTTGCAGAGCCTTTAAAATGGAATGAAACTGAGCGGGCTAAACTCAACTTTTTTGATAGTCTCTATTGTATTTACTATCAAAAATATGGTGACGATACTCATTTTTTTAAAGCTATTACAACATATTATAAGCAGTTAGATCCTAAAAATCACCTTTATTTTACCAGATTCTCTAAACTAAAACCCAATGCCTCTTCTTTAGAAAAAATCATTCAAGAGCGTATACAGACTAATGAACATGTACTTCAAAAAAACTTTAGCAACCTTATAACCAATGCGCTGCTTTTTATTGATGTTTTAGCATTTCAACATTATCTGGAAAACGAAGAAAATATTAGCGATTATGCTTCAGAGTTAGAAGCTACATTAATGAATGTGATTTGGCTCGCATTGATGCAAAAAGAAGAGAAAGAGCTATATGATAAGTTATTGCTTAAACTTTTTGAAAAGTCACTTAGGTATAATCGAAACTTAAAACAAGAAGCTCAAAATCTTGACGAAGTTCCTCTTGAAACCTATACTGACCTGCTCGAAAAACGCTATTTGTTAGACTTGGCTGCACTGGCCATATGGGATGATGTAAAGCTTGATAAAACCGAATACCTTTTTCTGAAGAAATTCGGTAACCTTCTTAAACTTCCTAATGAAATTGTCGAGCAGTCTACAACTTATGTACACACCTTTATACATGCAAACCGAAAAAGTATTTCGTACCTCAACTACAGCAATCCGGTAAAACATTTTTATACACAAACCAGTCAAACGGTGAAAACGCTTATTCTTCGGAATAAAAAACGCTTGCTTCAGGAACTTTCAGAAAGTAAAGATTTGGTTTTATTATTGGGACAATCCACGGTTCGCGATTTGAACAAAGTCGAAAAAAAGCGGGTCAAATCACAGCTGTTGGACATTTGTAAAAGTATCCCGTCTCTTGCAATTTTTATGCTTCCCGGCGGTGGCATTTTACTTCCGTTACTGGTAAAATTTATACCCGAATTGTTACCAAGCGCGTTTAATGAAAACCGAATAGAAACTCAAAACCCTGAAGATACCGAGATTTAGTTTGTTAACACTATATCAAAAAGCACACAGGTTTTAAAGATATTGCGCAAATTCGCTTATGCTTCAATTTATAACTAAATTCCGACTATTTTTTGCCAATCTTACCGGGAAAATTGGCTTCTACCCTTCTCTATTTGCTTTTGGAGGTCTTTGCATAGGTTTTGTCATGCTCTATGCAGAAAGCCAAGGTGTTTCTAGCTTTTTGATCGAAAATGCCCCGCAGTTAGTCATTAATGATGCAGACACTGCGCGTACACTGCTCAGTACGTTCATAGGAGGTATTATTTCGCTGATGGTTTTCAGTTTTTCTATGGTTATGATCTTGCTCAATCAGGCTTCTAACAATTATTCTCCAAGAATTCTTCCGGGATTGATTTCTAATAAAAGGCATCAGTATGTTTTAGGCTATTATATCGCAACGCTTATTTACTGCATTCTCATTTTACTGAGTATAAAACCTACGGATAACAAATACCAACTCCCTGGGTTTGCAGTATTGATTGGTATCATTTTGAGTATGCTGGTTTTAGCACTCTTTATTTATTTTATTCATTCAATTTCCGAAGCGATTCAGATTAATAAAATAATCGAGACGATCTACCAGAAAGCAAAAACGCGTTTAACCCAACTCATCAATCAAACCGATGAAAAATACAGCAGAAAAGATTTCCCGGAAAGCAAAGACTGGAATGTTATTAAAATAGACAATACCGGTTATCTGCAAACCATTGCTGTAGATGCCCTACTCGAACTCTCCAGTGAACTGGACTGTAAAATTGATATTCTGGTTCCTAAAGGCACTTTTATTTTAAAAAACGTACCAATCGCCCGTTGTAACAAAGAACTTGATGAAGAACAAAGAAACCACTTACTCACCTGTTTCGGATTTTCAAGAAGCGAAATCGTAAAGCACAATTATATTCTGGGTTTTAAACAACTTACCGAGATTGCAATCAAAGCAATGAGCCCGGGTATCAATGATCCCGGAACTGCTATAACCTGTATAGATTACCTTTCAGAGCTTTTTGCATTGAGACTTTGTAAAGAAGATTTTAGCTATATAAAGAATAAAGATGATGAACCAGTAATAAGCCTGAGAACGATAGATTTTAAAGAGTTGATCTATTTTGTTTTTGTTCCGCTTCGTAATTACTGTAAACACGATGTGGTTATGCTGCACAAGATGCTCACCGCTTTATATTTTTTATTACAGACTAAATCCGTTGTTAAAAATTCTGAAGAAATAATAATAGACGAGATCAACCTCATTTTAATTGATGCGAAAGCCAACATAACAAACCAGACAGATCTTGAAGGTATTTTTGTAATACGGGAAAAAGCAGCAGCTTACAACAATACAGACCGGGAGTTGGCTCGTTTAAAGTAAATTAAATAGGACAAACCTGTCTGGCTGATAAAGGCAGGTCCAAAAGACATACAATGAAACAGCTTTTGACTTAGAGAAATGTCTTGGAGCATTTAGATCTCAATCATCGAGTAAAATTTCTTAAGAAAGCCAGAATTTAAAATCTTTTACGCGCTCGCGACTCACTATAATTTCAAGATCATCACAAGCCTGTAATTTAACTTGTAATCGCGAATTGGTGTAGCTTATAATATCACGAATGGAATTTACATTCACAAAATACTTACGGCTCACCCTGAAGAATACATCGGGTTGTAATTCTCCTTCTAAAATTTCTAGAGTAGTGTCTAATAAATAATCTCGTTTATCAGTTGTACGAGCATAAGTCCCTTTATTCTCACTGTAAAAACAGACCACATCATCCACATTAATCATCTTAAGATGCTGCCCTATTTTTACGGTAAAACGCTTTTTATAATCGCGCTCAACCGGATTGACCCCTAGAAGTTTACGAATGTCCTCAAAATTGAGTTTAACATCACTAGAAGCAGGCTGTTGTTTTTTAAACTTAGTAACAGCAGCCTCAAGCTCTTCATCATCTATAGGCTTGAGCAAATAGTCAATACTGTTCAATTTAAAAGCCTGCAACGCATACTCATCATAAGCCGTGGTAAAAATAATTGCACTGGTAACTGCTACCCCATCAAAGATCTCAAAAGACAAACCATCACTTAATTGAATATCTAGAAATATAAGATCTGGATGCGTGTTATTTGAAAACCATTCTACCGCCTCTTCTACTGAGTGCAATTGAGCCAAAACATTTAAATCTAAAGTTTCAAGCATTCTGGTAAGTCTGCGTGCTGCCGGTTTTTCATCTTCAATAACCAGTACGTTCATTTTCTAATTGTATTTAATTTTTAGTTATTATAAATATTTAAAATCTATTCCCAACGCCCCATATTAGAATGTGATTTTTCATCACGCTCCATAAACTCTTTAATTTTACGTTCTTCCCATTCTCTGCTTACAAAAGGGTTCCAGTTAAAAGCTTTTGCTGCCTGAAAGACCAAACCTATCCCCCAGCCAAATGCAGCCCATAAAAACCAAGGGTAGCGCAAACTATCTGTATAATAATTTAGGATTGCCAGAGCTCCAATAATTACAAAATAACTGATTAAACTTGTGTAAAATTTCTTGATGTGGCCTACGCGTTCTTTAGCTTCTAAGTAGCGATTCTCTTTATCAAAATTTTCCATTTTTAAAGTTCTTTAATGATTAATACTGAAACAAATTTGGTGAGAATTACTGTTTCAATAAATTCTTACTAACTCACCTGTCATTTTTTTAGACTGAACTGTTACCGCTTTTGTTCTTGATCATTCATAATCTCACGAATCTTACGCGCTTCCCAGTCTCTCCCTAAAAACGGATTCCATTTAAAAACTTCTGCTCCGTGAAAGAACACGCCTAATCCCCAACCCAATGCCGGGAAAATCGCCCACGGAAAGGAAGTCGTAAAGAAGTTGAGAATAACCAGACCAGTAATCACTATACAATATACCGTTAGGTGTATATAAAAGCTTTTAAGTTGTTCTACGTGTTCTTTAGCAAGCGCATATTTCTTGTCTGTAAGGTACTGTTCTGTATTCATAACTGCTGATTTTAGTTGACGGGTTAACTTGGGTATTTTGATTATAAATTCTGATTCTGTTTGTTGAATTTGGAGCCTTCTGGAGGTAAGTAAAGCATAGCGCTGTTTGATATTAATGAGCCCTACTCCGCTACCTTTGGTCATAATCTTTTTAGGCTGTAGATTATTGCGTACAACCAGATTGCCTTCTTCTTCTTCAATGCTAATATGTAGTTTATGATTACCGCTTACCACATTATGTTTTACCGCATTTTCTAGCAAAAGCTGTAAAGATAGCGGCACAACTCGTGCTTGGGGATGGATTACTTCCGCAGGCATATTAAAAATAATACTGTCTTCATAACGCATTTTTAAAAGCGTCATATAGGTTTTGGCAAAGGCTAGTTCCTCATCTAAGGTGACCAACTCTTTATTTTTTTGTTCTAAAACATAGCGATAAACCTTAGATAAAGAAGTGGTAAACTTCTGAGCCTGTGCAGGATTTTCTTCAATAAGACTGGTAAGTACATTCAAACTATTGAATAAAAAATGAGGATCTAACTGATTTTTTAATGCATCAAACTGTGCCGAAGCTGTACCAGCGATAATTTTCTGCTCCTTTACCTGACTTTCTTTTTTGTATTTGTAGTAGAAAAAGAAATAGAAGATCGCATTACAAACGAGCGCAATAAACAGCGGCATCCAGTAATCTATAAACTTCTCGTCACTTATGAATTCTAAAAAAGAAAACTCCTTTAATACACAAATTATAAAGACTCTGATAAAAAATACACTTATGGCAGTAACTATTAAACTCGCCGGTATAGCTCTAGCTAAGTGTTTTGAAGAATAAAGCCTGATCTTATTACTAAAGTAGAAATATCTAAAAACAGCCATATTTGCCATATATAGCACTACTGAATACAGCATACTGATCCCAAAATCTTCTGCGAGCCTTTTATTAAAATAAAGCGGATTACCGCCTCCCAAATGAATCAATAAAAAAACTGTATAGATCGCTACACCTACAATACAAGCTTTACCAAATTCCTTAAAAAAAGTATTCATAAAAAAGGTTTATAGTAGGCAATCTTCAGAACTCTCTACTGATTTAAAGGTATTACAATCTGAATAATTACTGTACATCTTGCAGCTTTGAACGTTTACTTGTTCAACAATCTGTTTGTTAGATGCCCTTTGCTCTTGATTAGGGAGCGTCATTGCCAGAGATACGGCAATCTTAAATACCCAGATTAATACCCGCGTCATAATGCTATTTTTTGATTAGATGCTTCAAAGATGAAAACAGATGCTTCTTTTATATAAAAAGACTTACTCAATTGTCAATTTTTGATACCCAACTGTAAACAGATTACCTAGAAGTGAGAACGTTAACAATCACACAAAAACTTTTGACGCGCTGCAGATTTAATATTTTTGCCTTTATAACCTACACCCCATTTCATGCAAAAACAAAAACTACAGTATTCTATATCAATAGTTTTTACGCTCATATTTTTATACTCTTGTGCGAGTAAACGCACCCAATACAGAAATAAACAGCATACTTTAACTCAAGTAAAACAAGACACTTCTAAATATAAAAGTGTCTTTCTATTAGGAAATTTAGGTTCCGGTAAAAACGGCCCTAACGACGCTTTGATTCAAGCTTTTGACAGCCTTCAAAATAAAAATGCAAAAGAGGATGATTACTTGATGATTTTAGGTGATAACGTATATGCCAATAAACTTACCGAAGATAATAACGAAGAACAACTGAAGCACCTCGTACAGTTAGTCAAAGATTTTAAAGGAAAAACGCTGATTATCCCCGGAGAAAACGACTGGAATGATAAAGGTGTTGAAGGACTCGAAAAGATTGAAGATTACATCGAAGAGAAAATGGGTAAAGACAATCATTTTCAACCCGAAAATGGCTGCCCTATTGAAACCATAACTGTTGATGATGAAACCGAAATCATCATCATAGACTCGCAGTGGTATATTGAAGACTGGAGCAAACACCCTGGTTTTAATGACAAATGTGCTATAAAAACGCGAACGCAATTTTTAACAATACTCAAAGATGAAGCGCGTAAAGCGCGACATAAAAACGTATTGCTCGTAATGCATCACCCACTTTTTTCTAACGGGATTTACGGCGGTGAGATGAGTATGCGTTCGTTTTACAGACCATCGGCAGAAAATGCGTATGTACCCGTAGTAGGTTTTTTATGGGGCTTTGCAAGAACACAAGGTGGAATTTCTAAGCAAGATCAATTCAACCCATTGATGAATGAATTGATGAGCGAGATCAAAACAATGGCTATTGGCTTGCCACGGCTCTTTGTACTTTCGGCGCACGAGCGCTCCATGCAGTATATCGAAAATGAAAATATTCGCCAAATCATATCAGGAACCGGTAGTAAAACAGAATATGTCCGCTTAGGAAAAGACGGACTTTTTGCTTCAGTACAACCGGGATTTTCAGAATTGAGATTGTTTGAGGATGGTTTGTCTACCGTTCATTTTTACAGTTTAGATAAAGAAAACAAGCTTTCAGTAAGCTTTGCTAAAGAAAGCTATGCAAAACCGGAACCTTATTCCTTAGATTCTTTACAAGAAAACATTCCACAGTCAAAAAAAGCAAGTATCTACCCAAAAGAACTTGTTGAAGTCACTGCAGAATATGAAAAAAAATGGGGAAAGCATTACCGCTACTTATATGGCCTAGAAATCGATGCGCCAACGGTACTTTTAGATACCCTATATGGCGGTCTTATGGTAGAACGTGCTGGCGGTGGTAATCAAACCCAATCTTTACGACTGATTGATGCAGACGATCGTGAATACAATATGCGTGCTTTGGCAAAAGATCCGTTGGCATTTTTAAAAGCATCAGGTTACGATGACTTGGATGCACAAGAGTATTTTGAAGGAACTTTACCTGCGAGACTTATAGAGGATTTTTATACCGCTTCACATCCTTACGGTGCATTTGCTATCCCCAGATTGGCCGGAGCAGCAGATCTCAACCACACGCATCCTAAAGTCTTTTATGTACCTAAACAAAGAACACTGGGTGACTTCAATAAGACACACGGAGATCGCCTCTATATGATTGTAGAGAAGCCAGACGATGATTTTAACGGCACCCATATGTTTGGGTTTAATGAAGATGTAGAAAGTACCGCAGATCTTTTTGAAAAAATTCGCGAGGATGAGAAAAATCAAGTTGCAGAGCAAGAATACATCAGAGCACGGGTTTTTGATATGCTTGTTGGTGACTGGGACCGTCACGAAGATCAATGGCGTTGGGCAGCGCGTAAAGATGCAAATGATGTGTACACTTATATCGCCATTCCGCGAGATCGTGATCAGGTGTTCTCTAAGTTTGACGGGAAGATTATAAAAATGATGCAGAAGTTTATGGCAGGCACCCGCGAACTCGGTAACTACGGTGCGGACATTGAATTTATAGAAAAGTTCAGTGAGAGTGCGATTAATCTTGATCGTGCTGTGCTTCAGCAAACAACTAAACAAAACTGGCTTGATGCGGTTTATTATCTTCAAGAAAATATTACTCCTGAAGTTGTAAGTAAGGCTTTTAGTGAGATGCCTGTGGAAATTCAAAATGAAGATTGGAAACAATTGCAAGAGGATTTGCTAGCGCGAAAAGCAAACTTAAAAGCTATCATTGAACGGTATTACAAATACTACATCAGGTTTCAAACCTTGAAAGGAACCGATAAGGATGATCATTTTTACATAACCCGAAACGAAGACGGTACAACCCAAATTAAAGCTTTTCGCATTAAGGATGGTGAAGACGAAACAATGCTTTTTGACCGCATTTTTAATCCGGAAGAAACTGAAGAAATCTGGATTTATGGTCTGGATGATGATGATGTTTTTACGACATTAGGTACGGCCAAATCAAAAATTAAACTAGTTATTGCCGGTGGTCAGGATGACGACACGTATGATCTTAAAAATGGAAATAACTTAACGGTTTATGATCAACCAGATGGTAATAAAGTTAAAGAGAATAATGCTGCGCGTTTGCGCTTTAGTAGTGTATATGAGAATCATATTTATGACTCAGAACGCCTTCCTGATGAAGCTAAAAAAATAGGTTTAGAATTGCCTTATAATCCAGATTGGGGAGTAGCGCCTCATTTGCGTTTTGCACGACAAAAATTAGGTTTTGAACGCAATCCGTTCACCTCACAATTTGTTCTGGATGCTCAATATTTTTCGTTAACGCAAGCAGCAATTTTTAAAGGTGAAGTGCATTTTGCAAATATTTTTCCGGAGTGGAATTTTAAAATCTCAGGTCTCGCGACCACAAATAATTACACGGAGAACTTTTTTGGTTTTGGGAATGAGACCTCAAATACAGCTTCAAATTTTGATGTAAACCGTATCAGTATGCAAAAATTTGAAGCTGGAACAGGTGTGTATTACAACGGTGAATATGGCAGTTCATTTGCAACAGATATTGCATATCAGAATTACCAACTTGATTCATCACTTCAATTAAACAATCCTAATAATCTGAATAACAAATATTATTTAACTTTAAATGCTATTTATTCCTACAAGAGCATTGACGACTCAAAATTTCCTACAAGAGGAATGCTTTTTGAAGCTTCTGGTTTTTATAGTGATGATTTGAGTAACTCTGAAACAGTTTTTGCCGCAGACCCAAAAATCACTTTTTGGAACGCGATAGACAGTTCTCGGGATCTGGTTTTAAAAACACAGATCGATGGTCAATTGAGATTTGGTAATACCATTCCATTTTATCAGGCAGCGCAGCTGGGTGGAAATTCTGGTTTAAGAAGTTACCGTTTAGGAAGGTTTACCGCTGACCAAGCACTTCGTGCTTCCGCAGATATTTTATATCAGTTTAAACCTTTAAAAACTGCCATTTTCCCGATTCGTTCTAACATTTTTGCCGGCTATGATTTGGGGAGAATTTGGCTTAATGAAGAGTCTTCAAAAGTATGGCATGACAGCTACGGGGGCGGACTCAATTTTAGTGTAGGAGGATTCTTCAGCAGCAGTCTGGGATACTTCACCGGGGATGAAGGTGGCCGTTTTCAGTTTGCAATAAAGTTTGGTGTTTAGTTTTTAGTTCTATCATTCATCTATGTAACTTCTGTTACTGCTACACTGCGTAAGGTGTCTTATCTTTGTTGCATAAATGATCCTGAACTTAGCCTCAAAACCCGCTATCAAGATCGTAAATTTTGAATTATGAATATAGAACAGATATACACCGGTTGTTTAGCTCAGGGAGCTTATTATATAGAAAGTGAAGGCGAAGTTGCCGTTATTGACCCTTTACGTGAAGTTAAACCTTATATGGATCGCGCTGTGGCTGACAATGCGAACATCAAATATATTTTTGAGACGCATTTTCACGCAGATTTTGTGAGCGGTCACGTGACATTGGCTAAAGAAACCGGAGCCTCTATTGTTTACGGTCCTAAAGCAAACCCAGCTTTTGAAGCCATTATCGCAACAGACAATCAAGAATTTAAATTGGGGAACATCACAATAAAAGTGTTGCACACTCCGGGACACACAATGGAGAGCACTACCTACTTACTTATTGATGAAAATGGAAAAGATCACGCGATCTTTAGCGGTGACACCTTGTTTCTTGGAGATGTGGGTAGGCCAGATTTGGCTCAAAAAGCTAAAGAACTTACACAAGAAGATCTTGCCGGTTTTTTATACAACAGCTTACGCGAAAAAATCATGCCTTTGGCTGATGATGTGATCGTTTATCCTGCACACGGAGCGGGTTCTGCTTGCGGAAAAAATATGAGTAAAGAAACAGTTGATACGCTGGGGAATCAGAAAAAAACCAATTATGCGTTACGCGCAGATATGACTAAAGATGAGTTCATCAAAGAAGTAACAGATGGGTTGTTACCGCCTCCCTCCTATTTTCCGTTGAATGTGAAAATGAACAAGGAAGGCTACGATGATATTGACGAGGTTTTAGAACGCGGTACACAAGCCTTATCACCAGATGCTTTTGAAACCGCTGCTAATGAAACCGGCGCCGTAATTCTTGATGTGCGTAAAGCAGGAGATTTTGCAAAAGGGCATATTCCGAGATCTATATTCATTGGTATAGACGGTGGTTTTGCACCGTGGGTTGGAGCGCTTATCGCCGATACGGAACAACCTATTTTATTGGTTGCTGATGAAGGGCGTGAAGAAGAAACCATCACCCGTTTATCTCGTGTAGGTTTTGACGGAACTATAGGATACCTAAAAGGTGGGTTTAAATCCTGGAAGGCTGCAGGAAAACAAACCGACTCGGTTAAATCTGTTCCGGCAAGCGAATTAGAAAAAGCTGTGAAAACTGATAAAGATACACCTGTATTTGATGTACGTAAGCCGGGAGAATTTGAATCTGAACATCTTGAGGTGGCTGAAAGCACACCGCTGGATTACATCAACAAGCATCTAAGTGACTTTCCGGAGAAAGAAGATTTTTATATGCATTGCGCAGGTGGATACCGCAGCATGATTGCAGCTAGTATTCTAAAAAGTCGTGGTATACACAATCTCATTGATGTACAAGGTGGTTATAAAGCAATCAAAGAGACAGAACTTCCCAGAACAAACTTTGTTTGCCCGTCAACTCTAAAAAAATAGACTATGAAATTGGTTTTATCTCTAATTTTCATCTCGTTATTCAGCTTTCAAACACAAGCTCAGGGCTTAAAATATCAGATCTTAGATAAAGTAAGTTTTGCTGATAGCTTAAAATCGAAACAAGTCCTTTTGATAGATGTGCGTAGACCTGAAGAATTTGAAGCCGGAAAAATTGAAAATGCTCAAAATATCAATGTGCTAGAACCAGAAAATTTCAATATAGAAATTGAAAAATTAGACAAATCAAAACCGATTTATATTTATTGCAGATCGGGTAACCGCAGTGGCAAAGCTGCGCAGATTATGCAAGATGCCGGTTTTACTAAGATTTTCGATTTAGAAGGCGGCTATCTCAACTGGACTGCAGACGAGCAACCCGAAGACTGATTGCCCCTACTAACCTAAATAGTAAAAGCTCAGGAGAAAATTCTTTTGAGCTTTTTAGCGTTTATACACCGCTCTCGATTCTTCAATAGCACCAAAATTGGTATTCGCCCATTGCACCAGATTTTGAATGTGTGGCAAAAGTGATGCCCCACGCGTACTCAATTTGTATTCTACTCTGGGGGGAATTTCAGGATATTGGGTTCTGATTATTAAACCATCTGCTTCTAGTGATTTAAGTGTCACGGCGAGCATTTTTTGCGAAATGCCATTAATCGCTTTATGTAATTCATTAAAACGCATTACAGCAGCTTCATCAAGCAATAGTAAAACAAGAGTAGACCATTTATCTCCAAAACGGTCGAGCACGTTACGCACCGGACAATTTGCAACATCTGCATATTTTTCTAAAATATTTTCCATTTTAATTCATTGAGTTTCAACTAAACTAACTTCCAAGTAAGTGAACTACATTCTAGTAAGTTCTTTCAAGGATGACATATAACAACTATCTTTACTTACCAAAAGTAAGCTAATAACTTAAATATATAAAATTATGAGTAAATACTTAATTACCGGAGCAACCGGTGAACTAGGAAGCAGCGCTATAACACATTTATCAAAGAGTGTTCATGCATCAGAAATAGCAGTATTAGTTCGTGATGCTGAAAGTAAAAAAGCTAAATCCTATAAAGAAAAAGGCCATGAATTAAAAGTGGCTGATTATGATAATAAAGAAGCGTTGGTAGCAGCCTTTAAAAACATTGACGCGCTTTACTTTGTTTCGGGAAGTGATATTCCTTCGCGCGAATCGCAACATAAAAATGTAATTGAAGCTGCAAAAGAAGCCGCTGTAAAACACATTGTTTATACGAGTGCCGGTAGAAAAGATGATTCGCAGAATTCTCCTGTAGCTATGATTATGGATGCGCATATCAAAACCGAAAATTGGTTAAAAGAATCTGGTCTTGATTATACGATCTTAAGACATAATTTATATGCTGAAGTAGTACCGATGTTTTTAGGTGAAAAAGAAGCGCTTCTGGGGTCTAAAACAGTATTTCTTCCTACCGAAGCAGGAAAAACGAGATTCGCATTGCGAGATGATCTAGCAGAAGCCGGTATGCATGTTCTTAAAAATTATAAAAACCACGCCAATAAAATTTATACTTTAAATGGCCCTGAAGCAATTGATTTTGCAGCAATTGCTTCAATTTTAACTAAAATTACAACTGAAGAAATTGCTTTTGTTTCTCCAGATGTAGAAACCTTTAAATCTACTATGACGTCTTATGCTGTTCCTGAAGAAGCAATAGATATGATGCTGGTTTTCTCTTTGGGAATTGCTGCTGGTGAATTCAATTCTGAATCAAATGATCTTGAAGTATTATTGGGTAGAAAACCAAAAGCAATCTCTGAATTATTGGAGCAAGTTTATAGCTAAGCATTAAAAAATTGCAAAAAAAAGCTATCAAATTTCTGATAGCTTTTTTTTTGTTTTATCATCTACGTTCCTTAACCTCAGGACCTCCTTCTTTTCCCACGATTATTAGACTGGTGGTATCCAGAAAAAGTCCGGTTTCTACCACTCCGGGAATCTTCAATAATTTTGATTCTAAAGCTTGTAAATCTTCGGTTCTAAAAATATCGATATCAATAATATTGTTGTTCTCATCTGTACGATATGGGTCACCTCCTCGCATACGTTGCACGGGTTGTAATCCTTCTGTCTCTAAATAAGCTAAGATTTGTTTGGTTGCAAACGGAATCACTTCAACCGGAAGTTTAAAAGCTCCCAACTTCTGAACTTCTTTTCTGCTGTCTGCAATAATGATATTGAATTTAGTATTCCAAGCCAGAATCTTTTCGCGCAGCAAAGCTCCACCACCACCTTTGATCAATTGAAATTTTTCATCAAACTCATCTGCACCGTCAATGGTAACGTCAATTTTATCAATCGCATCGAGAGCGACAATTTTAATCCCTAATTCTTTTGCCAGTTTTTCGGTAGCTTCTGATGAAGGTACACACGTCAGGTTCATTCCGTCAGCAACAAGTTTGCCCACGGCTTCTATCATATGTTTTGCGGTAGAACCCGTACCAAGGCCCACGACCATAGTGTCTTTTATATACTTTACAGCTTCTAGCGCAGCTTGCTTTTTTTCCTGATCGGCAGTCATTGTCTTAATCTTATGGTGGTTTAGCGTTTAAAAATAAGTTTATTTTTTCAGCAAACGGGCATAATCTTCAGGAGTATCTATATCCTGTAGTTTATCTTGGGCATCAAGCGCAATTACCGTTTCATCAGTCGCATTCAATAAAATTTTAGCTCCTCGATCTCCTTTTAGATTGATTAGCTCTTTAAAATAAGCCTTCGGAAAAACCGCCGGAACTCCATTTTTAGTCCCGTAATCTGAAGCTACACATTTGTTTGTATGCTTTACTGAAGTTTCAATAAGCAGGTTTAAATAGGCGGTATCTGTTTTAGGTTGATCTGCAAGCATAACTAATATCGAGTCAAAATCCATCAACTGAATATTTTCGACACCACAAGCAATACTACTGCTCAAACCATCTTGCCAGTTTTTATTCTGAATAAAAACAATCGCTTCAGTTATACTTTTCTGTATTCTTGTAGAACGTGCTCCCAGCACACAAAAAACCTGCTCTGCAATTGAATTTTTAGCATGTCTAATTGCATGTTGTAATAAAGTACTATTTCCGTAGGGCAACAGTTGTTTTATTTCTCCCATTCTGGTTGAATTCCCTGCGGCGAGTATGAGTATTGCTGTTTTTGTCATTTGTAATAGATTCTATAAAACTAACTAAATACCTAGAAATACAACCCTATACTTATGATATCCTTTTTTGAACCAGTATAAATAAGGTTTTCATAAATAAAATACATTAAGATTTTATTAACTTGACACAAACAAAAAACTTTGCGATGCCGGTATATAATTTAATGGTTAACGGTAAATCCCTAAGTGTCCAAGCCGAACCGGACACGCCGTTATTATGGGTTTTAAGAGATGAACTGAACTTAGTTGGAACTAAATTTGGCTGTGGAATCGGTCAATGCGGAGCATGTACAGTTCATATTGATGGCACTGCAACGCGGAGTTGTCTACTTCAAATCAGTTCACTAGAAGAAGTAAAAATCACAACCATAGAAGGTCTTTCTGAAGATGGCTCGCATCCTGTTCAGGTTGCATGGAAAGAAAATGACGTCCCACAATGCGGATATTGCCAGGCTGGTCAAATAATGACCGCTGCATCTTTTTTAAACACCAACACTACGCCTTCACAATCTGAAATACGCGAAGCGATGAGTGGTAATCTTTGCCGTTGCGCATCTTATAACCGTATAGAAAAAGCTGTAGCTGATGCTGCAGAAAAACTCGCCTAAAACCTGCGTTATGAAAAAACAGATAAAAAATACTTTTAGCAGACGTGGATTTATACGCACTTCTGCCCTTGCCAGTGGCGGTATGTTGATAGGCTTTAATTTTTTAACGGCTTGCAAAGACGAGGTAAAGCCTCCGGTAGATATCGCAAACCTCAATTTTAATGACTTCAACGCCTATATAAAAATTGCAGACAACGGGTATGTAACCATTTTTTCACCCAATCCCGAAATTGGTCAAGGTGTAAAAACTTCGATGCCAATGATTGTAGCCGAAGAATTAGATGTGCCGTGGGAGCATGTGCATGTAGAGCAAGCCGGTCTGGATACTGATAAATACCGCGGGCAGGTAGCCGGTGGTAGTCAGTCTATTCGTCAAAACTGGGATGTCTTGCGTCAAACCGGAGCTACTGCAAAACAAATGCTTGTAAATGCAGCGGCGGCCAAATGGCAAATTGACGCTTCTGAAGTATCTGCAAAAGATGGGATAATCACAAGCAAGTCTGGCGAGACACTGGGCTATGGGGATGTTGTTAAAGAAGCTGCAGCTCTTGAAGTTCCGGAAAATGTAACATTAAAAGAGCCTAAAGATTTCAAAATAATAGGTAATGATGCTTTAAACGTTGATCTGAATAAAATCGTAACCGGGAAACCGCTTTTTGGACTGGATTATAAAAAAGACGGTATGCTTATAGCTTCTGTGATGCGCCCTCCTGCTTTTGGTCAGACCTTAAAAGGTTTTGATGATACCGAAACTCGAAAAATAAACGGTGTTATTGATGTGGTTCAGTTTGGTGATAAAATTGCTGTCTTAGCTAAAAACACATGGTCTGCTATGAAAGGTAAAAAAGTCTTAAAAGCAAACTGGGAAGACAACGCTTTAGAAAGTACTGAGAAACACAACGAACTTCTATTAGGATTACTCAATAGTTCTGAAGGTGAAGTTCGCAGAGAAGATGGTAACGTAGACAAAGCTTTTGCGGAAGCGGATCGGATAATTGATCGTATTTATGAATCTCCATTTTTACCGCATAACTGTATGGAACCGATGAATTTTTATGCAGATGTAACATCTGATAAAATACAGTTAGCGGGACCTATTCAAACACCTGAAGGCACTGCTAACCGTGTAGCTAACTTACTAAATCGTGCCCCAGAAGAAGTGGAAGTAGAATTGACTCGTATGGGTGGAGGTTTTGGACGCAGACTGTATGGAGATTTTGCTCTTGAAGCAGCCGAAATTTCAAATAAAGCCGGCAAACCGGTTAAACTTGTTTATTCGCGTGAAGATGATATGAACGCCGGAATCTTTAGACCTGCAATCAAATATCGTATTTCCGCAGCTTTAAAAGATGGGAAAGTAACCGGTTATAAGTTGAAAGAAGCTGCCATAAACAGCAACATGTATGGACTGATTCCTAATTTCTTTCCGGCAGGTGCTATTCCTAATCTAAAGATTGAAAGCGCTAATTATCAAAGTAATATTACAACCGGTGCGTGGCGCGCACCCTATACGAACTTTCTTGCATTTGCTGAACAAAGTTTTTTTGATGAAGTAGCAGAAGCTTTAAATCAGGATCCTGTTCAGCTCCGTCTGGATTTACTAGACAATGTAGATGAAGGTGCAGATGATCGTATTGAATATTCTGCTTCCAGAATGAAAGAAGTCATCAAATTAGCTGCAGAAAAAGGAGATTGGAACAACACGCCAGAAGGAATTTACAAAGGTTTTTCTGCTTATTACAGTCACAACACGCACGTAGCAGAAGTTACTGAAATCAGCATTCAAAACGGAAAGCCAAAAGTAGAACGCGTTACTGCTGCCGTAGATTGTGGGATTGTGATCAACCCGACAGGAGCTAACAATCAGGTTGTAGGTGGAGTTCTTGACGGAATTGGTCACGCAATGTATGGTGATTTTACATTTGATGCCGGAAAACCTTCCGCAAGTAATTTTGACACCTATCGATTAATAAGAATGAATGAAACGCCAAAAGTTGCGGTTCATTTTATTGATAGTGAAATAGCCCCCACCGGATTGGGAGAACCCGGACTTCCTCCAGCGGGCGGTGCGGTTGCAAATGCTATCAAGGCTGCAACAGGCAAGCGTTTATTAAAACAACCCTTCACAAAATACCTTGCAGAAACTGAAAGCGAAGTAATAGGATAACCTGCAATAAGATTTTACAAATAGGCCTCTTTGTAATTCAACAAAGAGGCTTTTTAATTTATTAATTTTCTACCTAAGCTACATTCACCCCAAATAAATGCCCGATTATAGCAGTTGCAAGCATTGCTAATGTTCCCCATAGTGTAATTCTAAGTATTGCAGTAACCATATTAGAACCGCCTGTTTTAGCAGCCATCGCTCCCAAAATGATCAAGAATAAGATTGCACTCACGTATTGAACATATTCCATATACTCTACCGGGGCTAAAAAAGCTACAAAAACCGGTAAAACTCCACCAACAGTAAATGCTGCTCCACTGGATAATGCCGCCTGTAAAGGTTTAGCCTGAGTGATTTCGTGCATCCCCAATTCGTCACGAGCGTGCGCCTCTAATGCGTTATGTGCAGTTAATTGTTTAGCGACTTCAAGCGCCGTTTCTTCGGTGAGTCCACGATTGATATAAAGATCTTTAAGTTCGTGCAATTCTTCCTCAGGCATAGTAGCCAACTCGTTGGCCTCCCGTTCTAAATCGGCTCTTTCTATATCACTCTGTGAACTTACAGAAACATACTCACCGGCAGCCATAGACAAAGCTCCCGCTACAATACCGGCTACTCCTGCTAATACAATAGGTTCTCTTGTCGTGCTGGCAGCAGCAACACCTATAACAAGACTGGCTGTTGAAAGTATCCCGTCATTGGCTCCTAAAACAGCAGCTCTCAACCAGCCGCTGCGTTGCGCATAATGTTGTTCGTTTTGCATGCAACTAATTTAGAACAACATCAGGCTCAAGACAATGATAAAAGTCACTTTAGAAAATTTCCAAATTAGAAAGCTTCGCCGTTTTAAATTCAATTTTAATAACTTGCTGCTTCCTATAAAACAACTAAAATGACACTGGTCTTCGCTACGCATAATTCCAATAAACTAAAAGAAATTCAGGCTTTAATGCCAGAACATATTCAGCTTAAAAGCTTAACCGATATTGATTGTCATGAAGATATTATTGAAGATGCTCCTACCATTGAAGGCAATGCGCTCATAAAAGCTCGTTATGTAAAAGAAAAATACGGTTTTGATTGTTTTGCAGACGATACCGGTCTTGAAGTTGAAGTTTTAAATGGCGCTCCCGGAGTTTATAGTGCGCGGTATGCCGGTGAACAAAAAAACGCCGAAGACAATACTCAAAAACTACTCACCGAACTCAAAGATAAAACCAATCGTAGTGCCCAATTTAAAACGGTAATCGCATTAATTCTTGATGGAAAAGAACAGCTTTTTGAAGGAGTTTGTAAAGGAGTTATTACGGAAGAGAAAACCGGCAACAAAGGTTTTGGTTACGACCCGGTATTTAAGCCTGAAGGTTTTACCACAACTTTTGCCGAAATGTCGCTTTCAGAAAAAAACAAAATAGGACATCGTGGTAAAGCAACACAAAAGTTATTAGATTATCTCAAAAAATAGCCTTAACTCGCGGAAGACTAAGTATCAATAGCTTACAAAAATTGAGTTAAACACTTTTTAACCCATTCAAACATTTGATTTACACTTATTTAAATCAATTTAGTCAACACTCTGTTCTTATCTCAAATAACTGTATCTTTGCGCCCTCTTAAATCGACGTTGATTTAAGATAATTATTTTATATGAATACATTTAAAGCGTTA
Organism: Leeuwenhoekiella marinoflava DSM 3653; assembly: GCF_900129005.1. Lineage (GTDB taxonomy): Bacteria > Bacteroidota > Bacteroidia > Flavobacteriales > Flavobacteriaceae > Leeuwenhoekiella > Leeuwenhoekiella marinoflava. The sequence continues at coordinate 62,699 of NZ_FQUN01000009.1, forward strand.
GGACTTAATGATGCCATCTTGCAAGCTGTAACCGATATGGGTTTTACAGAGCCTTCAGAAGTGCAAGAAAAAGCCATCCCGGTCCTATTACGCGAGGCAACAGACGTAGTTGCACTCGCTCAGACAGGTACAGGTAAAACGGCAGCATTTGGTTTTCCGCTTATTCAAAAAGTTGATGCAAACAATCGCAAAACACAGGGGTTAATCATCTCTCCTACCCGCGAACTGTGTTTGCAGATCACAAACGAATTAAAGAATTACTCCAAACACGTTAAAGGTTTAAATACCGTTGCTGTTTATGGTGGTGCCAACATTCAAGAACAAGCTCGCCAAATTTCTCGCGGAGCTCAAATCATTGTTGCGACTCCGGGTCGTATGCAAGATATGATGCGTCGTAACCTGGTAGATATTTCAGGAATTGATTTTTGTGTGTTAGATGAAGCTGATGAAATGCTCAACATGGGTTTTTATGAAGACATCACTACCATTCTTGCTGATACTCCTAAAGGAAAGCAAACCTGGTTATTTTCGGCTACCATGCCTAAAGAAGTTGCTCGTATTGCTAAGCAATTTATGAATAACCCTATTGAAATTACAGTAGGAACTAAAAATATGGGTGCTGAGAACGTATCTCACGAATATTACATGGTTAATGCTCGTGACCGTTACCAAGCTCTTAAACGTCTTGCAGATGCAAACCCTGATATTTTCTCTGTTGTGTTTTGTCGTACCAAGCGTGATACGCAAAAAGTAGCCGAAAATCTTATTGAAGACGGTTATAATGCTTCTGCATTACACGGAGATTTGAGTCAGAATCAGCGTGATTTGGTTATGAAAAGTTTTAGAGCACGTCAAATACAAATGCTTGTAGCTACAGACGTTGCTGCTCGTGGTATTGATGTTGATGATATTACTCACGTAATCAACTACCAGTTACCAGACGAGATTGAGACCTATACGCACCGTAGCGGTCGTACCGGTCGTGCTGGTAAAACCGGTATTTCGATGGTCATTGTTTCTAAGAGTGAATTGCGTAAAATACGCACACTAGAAAAAATCATCAACAAGAAGTTTGAGCAAAAAGATATTCCGACAGGAATGGAAATTTGCGAAGTACAGTTGATGCACTTAGCAAATGATATTCGCAATACTAAGATCAACGACGAGATCAATCCGTATTTGTTCAGTATTAATGAAGTTCTTGAAGGTTTAAGTCGTGAAGAAGTTATTAAAAAAGTATTCTCTGTTGAGTTTACACGTTTCTTCAATTACTACCAAAAAACTAAAGATCTTAATGTTGCTGTAAAAGCAGATCTTAAGGAAGAGTCTGGTGAATCTACCAGATACTTTATAAACATTGGTGCAAAAGACGATTTTGATTGGATGAGCCTTAAAGACTTTTTAAAGGAAACTACCGGTCTTGGTGATGGAATTTACAAAGTAGACTGTAAAGATTCTTTCTCATTCTTTAATACCGATACTGAGCATAAAGATGCTATACTTGCTTTATTTGAAGATTTTAAACTTCAGGGAAGACAAGTTCACGTAGAGATCACTAAAGATACTCGTGGTGGCGGTGGCAAACGCAAACGCAATGATCGCAGAAGTGGCGATGGCGATGGCGGAAGAGGTCGCGGTCGTAGAAATGATTCTGGTGGTGGCAGTGGTCGCAGATCAGATTCTGGAGATGGCTTTAGAGGAAAATCTAAAAGTGGCGGCGAGCGTCGTGGCAAAAGCAAACCAGAGTCAAAAGAAAATAAAAGTCCTTTTTCTGGTAAAAGAAGAAGAAGAGATCGATAGTATTTTATAAAAATTGAGACGGATTTGTCACGTTTGGTATGATTTTTCCGTCTCTTTTTCTAAATTGGCATCCTCTATGAAAACTATTTTATTTGTTCTGCTGTTGTTAACAGCCCCTATTTATACTTTTGCTCAGGAAACTTCAACTTCTGCTGTGCAAGAGCAAGAAGAAGAAACCTACATAGAAGGGACCGTTCTCAATGCTTCAACAGATAAACCGCTAGATGGTGTTAACATCATAAATCTCAATACCGTAAAAGGAACCATTACGAAAGAAGATGGTAGCTTTAGATTGAAAGCTGCTTCTACAGACACTCTTTATTTCTCTTTTTTAGGCTTTAAAAGTTTACAAGTACGCGTTACCAATGACTGGAAACGTTTTGGAGATGTAAAAGTAAAAATGACTGAAACAGGTATTGCTTTGGAAGAGGTTGTTGTTAAAGATGTAGAACTTACCGGTTATCTTGAGATTGACGCGCGCAATGTACCTGTTTATAAAAATGTACGGTATAGCATTTCTGGTTTAGAAACCGGTTATGAAGCCGGGGATTCTCAACCCGGAGCAATAAATAAAGTACTCAGCGCTATTTTTAATCCAGCAGATTTTCTCAATAAAGTTTTCTCTAATAAAGGTTCGCAGATGCGTAAACTACGCCAGATGAAGGAAGACGAAAATATTAGGGATTTGCTTATTACCAAATTTGACCGTGAGACATTATCTGCACTTTTACAGATACCGCGTGAAGATATTGAAGCTATTTTAGGTAGATGTGACTATTCTGAAAGCTTTGTGAAAACGGCTAACGATCTACAGATTCTAGATGCTTTAAGCAGTTGTTATGAAGAATACAGAGTACTTAATAGAGATAGAGGTTAAAACTCACCTCATTAGTAATTGAATATTCTCAATTTAGGCTTTTTGAATCAGCTTTTTAAAAAAGCTGATTATTGAAACCAGCATCCACACTCCTTCTAAAATTATAAAAGGCCAATATTCCAATAGTACGCTTGCAAGACAAGCCATTCCAGCTCCTATTGTATTCAAAAGAATAAAAGACCAATCTGAAGTTTTCACTTTTTGACTCAGATTTAAAAGGTATGCTAATAAAATCTGAAATACACCAAGCGCTCCTAACCAATCAACTAAATTCATTATTCTTGTGTTTTATATTGATTCAACAAAGCGTCATAATCTTTTAAATTACGTTTGAGCCATAACTCTTTTATTTCAAGAATATCAGACTCTTTCAAATCCCAATCTAATGCTGAATTGCGCATTCTTTGTGTTAACTCTTGCAGTAATATAGCGGCGCAAACTGAAATATTTAAACTTTGCGTAAAACCGAAAGTGGGTATATACACATAATCATCTGCTGCTTCAATAACAGTTTCTGTCAAGCCATCTTTTTCACTTCCGAAGAATAATGCGGTAGGTTGGTTTAACTTAAAATCCTCTAGTTTATGCGCAGTATGATGCGGTGTTGTGGCTACAATACGATATCCGTTTTGCTTAAGTTGGTCTAATGCATTTTTTGTAGAATCATATCTGTGAACGGTTGTCCACTTTTGAGCTCCCATAGCAATCTCCCGATCGATACGTTTTCCTTTTAATTCTTCAATCACGTGCACATCCTGAACACCAAAAGCATCGCAACTGCGCATCACCGCACTGGTGTTATGCAAATGCCCCACATCTTCTATTGCAACGGTTAAAAAGCGTGTACGCTCTGCCAAAACTTCTTTAAAGAGCTGCTGTCGACGTGGAGTAAGGTAAGACTCTAGATATTGTATTGTAGCTGTATTCATCCGGCAAATATTCAAAGGATTCTTTCATTACCAAAATTTTGTCTTTGTATATTTAAAAAAATATTTGATTTGAAAAAAATAGTAGTACTCACCGGCGCAGGAATCAGTGCTGAAAGTGGACTAAAAACCTTTAGAGATTCTAATGGACTCTGGGAAGGTCACGACGTTATGGAAGTTGCCAGCCCGGAAGGCTGGCTCAATAATCAAACGCTTGTTTTAGATTTTTACAATCAACGCCGACGACAACTGAAAACGGTTGACCCCAACCCAGCACACAAAGCGCTTGTAGACCTTGAAGAACAATTTCAGGTTGATATTATCACTCAAAATGTAGATGATTTACATGAGCGAGCAGGTAGCTCTTCTGTAGTTCATTTACACGGCGAACTTTTAAAAGCCAGAAGTACGGTTGATGAAAATTTGGTTTTAGATTGGAGCGGTGACATTTGCGAAGGCGATTTATGTGATAAGAAGAGTCAGTTACGCCCGCATATTGTTTGGTTTGGTGAGATGGTTCCCTTACTCGATACAGCAGCCCAGCTCACATCTGAAGCTGATTATATTTTAATTATAGGTACTTCTATGCAGGTTTATCCGGCTGCTTCCTTAATTAACTATGCTAAACAGGATGCCGATATTTATTTTATAGATCCTAAACCGAATATCAAATCACAAGCTAATCTTAGTGTCATTACTGAAAATGCCTCAACCGGCGTACCTACTGTGGTTGAAAAGCTTCTGAATAGTTAAGTCTGGCAGCTTTTGCCCAATTTACTAAAGCTTCGGTTTGTGCGGCATCTAACGTTGCTTCGCTATGAATGAGCATATACGATTCTAATGGCATCTCACCGGCTTCTACTTCCTCTATCAGTTCATCCAGTTTATGATCTTTTCGCTTTGTGGAATAGGCGTCCCATGCTGAAAAATTAAGATGACGCTTTCCATTATCTACGTGATCTGCCAAATAAAAACTTGCAGGAGCCAGATTGGAATACCAAGGGTATACAGTTTGATTGCTGTGACAATCATAACAAGCGCTTTTAAGTATGGCTGCCACTTCATCACTGGGTTTTGTTTCGGCTACAAACACGTTTAAAGATTCATAACCACCCTCATTTTTTTCCACAGGAATAAATTGAATTACAATCAGAGCGATCAAAGCAAGTATCAAAAGACGTTTTATCCAGACCATATTATTATTTTTAAATCTAAAAGTCAAATTACTCAATTAAAATGACTGAAGAAGAATGGGCTGCTCAAGTTTTACAAATTTCATCGCGATTGAGCGACCGTAAGGCTCTTGGTCAAGAAATCTTAGCTGAACCGGAGCTTATCAACTATAGCTTAAAATTCATACAAGAAGGTTCTGAGAAACTTGCTACAAAAGCTGCTTATGGTTTAGATATTGCATTACGTTCAGATATAAAAATTCTCAAGCCTTATCGGAGCTCATTTCTAAATGTTCTCCAAGAAAATAAGATAGAAACTGTTTCCCGCATTTTTTCAAAAATTTGCGAATTGCTCACTTCTGAATTTCTAAAAAATGAAAACTTATCTAAGGCTGAACGTGAACAAATTCTTTCAAAATGCTTCGACTGGTTAATAGGTAATGAGAAAGTTGCCGTTAAGGTTTTTGCAATGCAAAGTATTTACAATCTTTCTGAAACGGAAAGTTGGATTCCCGGCGAACTGAAAGCACAATTAGAACTCCAATTTGATAGGAGTTCTGCAGCATTTCAATCCCGGGCCAAGGCTCTTTTAAAAAAGCTTAAATCTTAACTAAAATCGTCTCCATTATCTAGATTAAGTCCTTTTAAGCCCGTACAAGGAGTTTACTTCAAATTCTCGTTTGTTGCTAGCAAGTAGCTGTGTATATTTGCGCTTTTAACTATAAAAGCAACTATGTCTTTATCTTCACTAGAAGCCGTATCACCTATAGACGGCAGATATTCACGTAAAACCGAATCACTTTCGGCTTATTTTTCTGAAAAAGCACTTATAAAATATCGCGTCAAAGTAGAAATCGAATATTTTATCGCCTTATGTGAAATCCCTTTGCCTCAGCTTAGCGAATTTCCGAAGGGAAAATATCCGCAATTGCGAGCGATCTATGAAGATTTTACTACTGATGATGCGCTTAAAGTAAAGGAAATTGAAAGCGTTACCAATCACGACGTTAAAGCTGTTGAGTATTTTATCAAAGAAAAATTTGATGGACTTGGCTTAACAGAGTCTAAAGAGTTTATACACTTTGGTCTGACTTCTCAGGATATCAACAACACAGCAATCCCGTTGAGTTTAAAAGATGCAACAAATCAGGTTTATTTACCACAGCTTCTTGAAGTGGTAGATCATTTGAAGCAACTTACAGATGAGTGGGAAACCATCTCGATGCTTGCCCGTACTCACGGTCAACCGGCATCTCCTACACGTTTAGGTAAAGAAATCGAAGTTTTTGTAGTTCGTCTAGAAGAACAAATTCGTCTTTTAAAAGATATACCAAGCGCCGCAAAATTTGGTGGAGCAACCGGTAATTATAATGCCCACCACGTAGCTTATCCACAAATTGACTGGAAAGCTTTTGGTAAATCTTTTGTAAGCGGAACCTTAAAATTACATCACTCCTTCCCTACTACGCAGATTGAGCATTACGACCATATGGCTGCTCTTTTTGATAACATTAAACGCATAAATACCATCTTATTAGATCTTGATCGTGATTTTTGGCAATATATTTCGATGGAATATTTTAAGCAGAAAATCAAGAAAGGAGAAGTTGGTTCTTCGGCTATGCCGCATAAAGTAAACCCTATTGATTTTGAAAATAGTGAAGGAAACTTAGGAATTGCAAATGCTTTATTTGAACATTTATCAGCAAAATTACCTATCTCCAGATTACAGCGAGACCTTACAGACAGTACGGTTTTACGCAATATAGGAGTTCCTTATGGTCATACGTTGATAGGTTTACAAAGCACATTAAAAGGTCTAAATAAATTATTATTGAACGAAAGCAAATTTGCTAAAGATCTTGAAGATAACTGGGCCGTTGTAGCAGAAGCGATACAGACTATCTTACGTCGCGAAGGTTACGCTAACCCATACGAAGCTTTAAAAGGACTTACACGTACTAATGAAGCTATCACTCAGGATTCTATGCATCGATTTATAGATACTTTAGAAGTGAGTGATTCAATCAAAACAGAATTAAAAGCAATTACTCCGGCTAATTATACCGGAATCTAATGTTCTTAAAATATTCGCTAAATCTAATTTTAGTGCTATTGCTTTATGTAGGAATTCTTATTGCGGGTCTCGCGGGGATTCTTACTAAGACACTAGTGCTTTTAGGTTTAGCGCTTATTTTTATTGCTCTTCTCTATTATAATTTGTGGCGAACCCGTCGCTCTTAGTTTTATTTTAATTGATCAGTTCATAAACCTGAGTAGCAATCGCAAGCTCTTCATTAGTCGGTATAACTATTATTTTCACCTTAGAAAAAGCAGATTGAATTTCACGTAATTGTTTAGAAAGTTGCCCATTGAGACTTTCATCAAGTTCAATCCCAAGATATTCCATTTCCCTACAAACCTTACTGCGTATCGTACTGCTATTCTCACCTATTCCTGCAGTGAATACAATAGCATCAACTCCATTTAAAGCTGCCGCATAAGCACCTATAAATTTACGAATGCGGTAAGCATTCATTTCTAAAGCTAAAGCACAAGCCGCATCACCTGCTGCTGCTGCAGCCTCTATATCCCGTAAATCACTGTAACCGGTAAGTCCTAACATACCGCTTTTTTTCAACAGAATATCACTCACTTCTTTTACAGAATACCCCAGATGTTCTTGCATATAGAAAACCACACTCTGGTCTATATCTCCGGCACGAGTACCCATAATCAATCCGTTTGCAGGTCCAAAGCCCATAGAAGTATCAATGGCTTTGCCCGCTTTAATAGCAGCCATACTACAACCGTTACCCAAGTGTATTGTGATTAGTTTTGCTTCAGGATCTCCTAAATGCTCAATGGCTTTTTCAGAAACATACTTATGACTTGTACCGTGAAAACCGTACAAGCGTATTCGAGAATCCTCCATAAAATGTTTAGGAATCGCGTACTGATAAGCTTTTTGTGGTATTGTTGTGAAAAAAGCCGTGTCAAACACACAGACCTGAGGAGCATTTTTAAATAAATCTTCTGCTACTTCAATACCAGTAAGGTGCGCTGGATTGTGTAAAGGCGCAAGCGAAAACAGGCGTTTAATATTTGCCTTTACTTCTTCATTCACCTTTATAGTCTCGGTAAATTGCTTGCCTCCGTGCACTACGCGATGTCCTACAGCATCAACCTCATCTGCACTGCTAATCACTCCTACTTCAGAATCCATTAAAAGGTCTGCAATCTTTTGCAAGCCCGAAGCGTGGTCCGGAAAATTCATGCTTTTAGAAAAATCCTTGTTTGTATTCTTATAAGAAATCGCCCCCTCTTCAATACCTATTCGTTCAACCATTCCGCTTGCCAAAACAGCAGCATGCGGCATGTGAATGAGTTGAAATTTTATGGAAGAGCTTCCGGAGTTTATTATGAGTATTTTCATTTTAAATTCAATCTAATTAGAGGCCTTGCGCCTGAATAGCAGTAATAATTACCGTGTTAAATATATCTTCTACAGTACACCCACGACTTAAATCATTTACAGGTTTGTTGAGTCCTTGTAACATAGGACCTATGGCCAAAGCACCCGTCTCACGTTGCACAGCTTTGTACGTATTGTTTCCGGTATTTAAATCCGGGAAAATCAATACACTCGCCTCACCGGCAACTTCAGAATCCGGTAATTTACTTTTACCTACTGCTGCATCTACAGCAGCATCATATTGAATGGGTCCTTCAATCTTTAAATCTGGACGTTCTTTTTTAACGATCTCAGTAGCTTCCCGAACGCGATCAACATCTGCACCTTTACCCGAAGTTCCTGAGGAATACGATAGCATTGCAATTTTAGGTTCTATCCCAAAAGCCAGACTGCTTTCTGCGGAAGAAATAGCGATTTCTGCCAGTTCTGTCGCTGAAGGATTAGGATTGATTGCACAATCTCCAAAAACCGAAACACGGTCTTCTAAACACATAAAAAATACCGAAGAAACCACTGAAACACCAGGCTTTGTTTTGATAAACTGAAGCGCCGGTCTGATGGTGTGTTGTGTAGTATGAGCCGCACCACTTACCATACCGTCTGCGTGACCTTTATAAATCATCATGGTACCAAAATACGATACATCTGCCATCCAGTCTTTTGCGATATCGCGGTTTACATTCTTATGCTTGCGTAACTCGTAAAAGGTTTCTACATAGTCCTCAAAATGTAACGATTTTACAGGATCTATTACCGTTATTTTTTCCAGATCAAGTGGAATACTGTATTGAACAGCTTTTTCTTTAACCTGCTCTAAATCACCAAGCAATGTGATTTTCACAATATCCAATTCAACCAATTGTACTGCAGCGCTCAAAATACGCTCGTCTGTACCTTCGGGCATTACAATGTGCTTTTTTGCAGTTCTGGCACGTTTCATCAATCCATATTGAAACATTCTAGGTGTAATTCCTTTAGGCTTCAAATTGATTAAGCGTTCAATAAGTTTATCAAAAGAAACCTCTTTAGCGAATACAGTAAGTGAAGTTTCTATTTTAGGCTTACTGCTGGCGTAAATTTTTGATTTAATATTTCCCACTCTGTTTGTTACCGAAAAAGTACCGTCATTAACCGAAACAATAGGTACAATCTGAGAAAGCCCCTGTATCAATTTAAGAATAGGTTCTTCAGGCTTCAAACCACCTGTTAAAATTATACCTGATATTCTGGGATAATTGGTAGAAATATTTGCCTGTAAAGCTCCCAGAATAATATCTGCCCGATCCCCGGGCGTGATAACCAAACTGTCTTGTTTTAAATGTGTTAAATAGTTACGCAACTGCATCGCTCCTACACCAAAATTACCGGTCTGATTATCTAAGAATTCTGAACCGAATAAGACTTCACCATCTAATTCTTCTACAATTTCCTTTAAAGTAGGATGTGCTAATTTTTCGGTAAATGGAATCGCAAATACCTCAACAGAATCTGGCAAAAATTTACTCAAACCGTCTTTGGCTATTTTTAAATTTTCTTCTTGAACCTTATTAGCAACAACTGCTAAAACCGAAACATCTTTATCTAGAAAAGTAGTGTACGCAATTTGTAAACTTCCCAACAATTCATCTTCGGTCTTACCTACTCCGCTACCTACAAGAATTACAGGTAAGCCTAGATTTTTAGCAATAAGTACATTGGTATCAAATTCAAAAATACTCCCTTCTCCAGTAAAATCTGATCCTTCTACCAGAACAAAATCAAACCGATCTTCGAGATTCTTATATTTGGTGATAATCGTATCCAGAATTTCACCAGACCTCCCTTTGTTTCTCTTTTTGATGATTTCACTACTGGTAAATGCATAAGCATCTTTATAGTCGAGATCAATATCAAAAAAAGAAATCACGGTACTAATATGATTGTCTTTACCTGTGTTTTTACTGTCATCAATTATAGGTCTGAAATAGCCCACTTTTGCAGTTTTACCCAAAAGTGTGCGCATCAACCCTAGTGAAACAATAGATTTACCACTATTAGGTTCTAGTGTGGCAATGTAAATTCCTTTGTTCATGGAGTGGAGAATTGGTTTACGCAAAAATACGATTTCATTATTTAAGACAGCACTGACATAAGTCATTGTTTAAATTAGTTCTAAATAAAAAAGAGCGCATTCAGCGCTCTTTAAAATTCAGTATTTGTATTCGATTTACTCGATAATCGAGATTTAAATGCTCCGAGGCTTGCCTAGAAGTCAAAAGCTGTTTCTTTTTAATGCCTTGCTTGCCCCAAGGTAGTTTACTTAAATACGTCCATTATACCTTCAAAACCACCAGTGTTGAGAGCTGCACTACTCGTATCCATGGTTTCAGCAAAACGTACCATATCAGCCACATTCATATCATCACCAAGAACGCGAGCTAATAAAAAACCCTTGTTGTTATCCTGCGCAAAAACTACGACTTCATCTATAGCCTCTTCATCTCCTTTGATAAAAATTCGCATACGTTGCTCAGAAGTTCCTAACTTCATAAGTTCGTCATAATTGTCTCCATTAAGAATACCATTTACCTTATCGGTCTCAGAATTATAAAAGCTGGTATCTTTCATAGAATAAGCCAAAAGATTTACCTTTTTTACCGAAGCTATCACTCTTTGCTGATCTTCAGAAAGACTTTCGCTTTTAGGAGCAATAAGACTTGTAGGCAAGTCAACCATAATAAACTTATCGTTCTCTTTGCTATCTATATAATATTCTTGCAAGGACTGCTTTTTAGTACAGCTTATACAAGTTGCTATCATTAGCAGAACCAGACTCAATTTTAAAGCTTTCATTTTAATTTACTTTTACGTTATTAAGCTCCTCGCTTCCTTTGAAGTTGATGCTACTTGCTATTTTGCCTATTTCTTTAAGGTCTATATTACCTGTGATTTTAATAAGTACCGTATCGTCATTATTGTTTTCACCATCAATAAACATTAAAAATTCGCTTACAAAGTCATCACTTTTACCGGGCGTGTAGTAAAAATTCACGTTCTTACCATCGTCTTTTACACTCATTAATTGCTCCAGATGCTGACTCGTTTTATAAGTGTTAAATTCTCCTCTCATTTCCTTAGCAGCATACGAGCTTTTTGTACTGAAAACCTTTATATCTTCAAGGCTATTCACCATATCGATATAGCTTTTCATCTCAGGGTCTTTAGAGTCCAAATCCATTTTCGCTAATAGTTTGAACATTTTTTGATTCATTACCATTGCGGTAACGTCTTTCATGTTTTCAAACTTATCAAAGCTATTTTGAGCAAAAGAGGTAAAGCTAAGACCTACTAACATTAAGATAATTACTAATTTATTCATCGTTTTTTGATTTTGATTATTTTTTAATTTGATTTGCGGTTTCTTCAAAGGTTTCCAGTTTTTCTAACTGGCCGGTACCTTTATTCATAAAGCTCCCCATCATAAACAGCGCTTGTTTTGTTTTTAAAGCTGCTACTTCAGGATCTTTATAAGTACCCAAATCATTTGCAGAACCTTGCTTCTGATTATAGGTTAAAAAGAGACCTATACACAATAAGATACTGGCTGCAACAGGTATCCATTTATAGGATCTTTTAGTTTCTGGTAATTCTAAAGTACGGTTAAAGCCCGTTTCTTTAGCTTTCGCGAAAGCGTCAAAGATAGGCACGTACTCTGCCAGGTGCGGAGCTACTTCATCACTAGTGAAGTATTCCTGCAGCTGCGCTTCTTGCTTTAAGGAAGTTTCTCCCTCAAAATAAAGCTCCAGCAGGTTTTCTATTTTATTTAAGTCCATAGTTATGTTTTTTTAACAATTGTTCACGTATGGTTTTTCGAGCTCTAGACAGCGTTACACGCACCGCTGTTTCATTTAAATCTAATTCTTCTGCTATTTCACTATTGGTGTATTGCTCCACATCTCGCATATGCAAAACCAGTCGTTGCTGTTCGGGTAAGTCTTTCATCAATTTCAATACCCAATTGACACTGTCACTATTCTCGCTGGTCTTTACTGTGTTGTAGTGCTGATCTTCATAGTTAGTATGCACTAACTGTAAGTTGCTGCTACTTTTTGCTTTCAGTTTATCGTAACAATAGTTTTTGGTCATTGTTACGGCAAAAGCTTCTACACTTCTCAATTTTTTAATCTTTTTACGATTAGACCACAGTTTAATAAGTACCTCCTGAGTTGCATCTTGCGCTTCATCTTCAGAAACCAGCAGTCGCTTTGCTAAGCGATACAAACGATCCTGAACAGGAGTGACTTTTGCTAAAAACTCGTTTTGGTTCATATTTAATTGCGGTTAGTTACAAGGATGACGATTTACACTAAATTTTGTTACATTAAAAACCACAAATACAATATAACCCTTAAATTTAGAGTTGATAAATAAATTGCTTTAATGAAAAAAATTACCCCAATTCTAATGACGCTCTGTGCGTTATTCTTACTGAATTCTTGCGCTACAGATCGAGATGATGAGATACGGCCGTTATCTGAATTAGAAATCAAAAATTTCATCTATTCCGGGATGCAGCTGTATTACCTCTATAAGCCACAAATACCTGAACTTGCTAACGCTTTTTTTGAAACACAAACAGAGTTTAATACTTTTCTAAATGGTTTTGAATCACCTGAATCGTTGTTTTATAACGGGTTAGTGGCCGATGTAGATCGGTTTAGTTTTATAACTGACGATTATCTAGATTTAGAAAACAGCTTTGCAGGAATCAGTAAAACCAGCGGTATAGACTATGGGGTTGCACTAGATCCCGGCGATCCAAACTTTGCCTTCGCCTTTGTACGTTATGTTTTGCCCAATACGTCTGCTTCAGAAAGTGGCGTTCTAAGAGGCATGCTTTTTAATACTATTAACGGTGAGCGCTTAACAACAACAACAAATGCAAACGGAAGCTATTCGCTAAGCGCACGTTCTCGCGAGCTTTTGGCATCAGACTCTTTTACCATTCAAACCGGAATTTTTGATGCTAATGACGATTTTCAACCTAGCGGAACCAGTTATGCTTTAATTCAGGAAGAATATACCGAAAACCCAGTTTTTATTGCTAAAACACTTGATATTGAAGGAAAAAAGATAGGGTATTTAATGTATAACGCATACCGAAGAAATTTTGATCAAGAGCTCAATGCAGCTTTTGCTCAATTTCAAACTGATGGTATAGAAGATCTGGTACTGGATTTGAGATATAATGGTGGAGGCTCTGTAGAGACGGCAATAGATCTTACATCAATGATCACCGGCCAATTTGATGGACAAATTGTAACACAACAACAATGGAATCCGGAAATACAAGCCGCTTTTGAAGCTGAAGATCCAGAATCACTTATTGATCGTTTTGACAGCTCTATCTCAAACGGTAATGCCATAAACAGCCTCAATCTAAATCGATTATATGTTATAGGAACCGGTAGCACAGCTTCTGCCAGCGAGCTCACAATCATCGGTCTTGACCCGTACATAGATGTTCAAACCATAGGGACTACAACTGTCGGTAAGTTTCAAGCCTCGATAACTTTATATGATTCTGATTCATTTGGCAAAAATGATGAAAGCTTAAATCTGAGCCACAGATACGCCATTCAACCTTTAGTTTACACCTATTCTAATGCAGCTGATCTGATAGGACCTCCGGCAGGAATCTCACCTGATTTTGAACTTGCGGAAAACATATCCAATTTAGGGACGCTGGGAGATCCTGACGAACCTTTGCTAAGTCTCGCGCTTGACCAAATCCTGAGAAGAAGCACAGCCGCCCGAAAGCGTGCGGTTACTCCTTTTGAAATTATAGGAGAACGTCAAAACCAAAGTCCGTTTTATCAACGTATGTATATTGAAGAGTTTCCGTTTCCTAATCTATAATGAAAGCTGATTCCTTATTTTTAAATAATAAAACCTTTATCCCCTTATTACTATGAAAAACTATTTGCTGGTTGTTCTCTTTAACTTTTTACTTTTCGCGTCTTGCTCCAGCGATGATGACGTGGCTCAGGAAGTTATTGAGGAAACCGAAGAACCCACAACAGAAACCCCACCTTTAGATCGTGCCGACTATCCTGTACAGGATTTTATATATCAGGCTATGAATTTGTATTACCTGTATAAAGGTGATATCCCGGAGCTGGCCGATAACAGCTTTACAGATTTGAACACCTATGTCACGTATTTATCTCAAAATCCTGATCCAGAAAACTTTTTTTATGACGAATTATTATCAAACCAAGATCGTTTTAGTTTTATAACAGACAATTATGTGGAACTTGAAAACAGTTTTTCAGGAGTGAGTATGAGTGATGGTTTAGATTTTGTATATGCTGGTTATCAATTGGAATCCAGTGGACCTGTTTATGCAGCTGCTGTTATCAGATATGTTGTTCCTAATTCACCAGCAAGCGAGGCAGGTTTAACCCGTAGTCAAGTTGTTACTCAAATTAATGGAGAACGTTTAACCGTAACCGGAGATCGTCTAAGTTCAAGAGCTCAAGAATTATTAAGCCTTGATTCATACACATTAACTTTGGGTAATTATAATAATACTGGTGTTCTTGTAGAATCTGATACTGAGGTTTCAGTTAATAAAATCGAACTTACTGAAAATCCAGTAGGTTTAGCTAAGACATTAGATATAGATGGTCAAAAAATAGGCTATTTATTATACAACTCATTTGTAAGAAATTTTGATGATGAACTCAACGCAGCTTTTGCTGATTTTAAGGCAGATGGTGTAACTGACTTAGTCCTTGACTTACGCTATAATGGTGGTGGTTCTGTTGCAAGTGCTATTGATTTGGCTTCTATGATTACCGGTCAGTTTGAAGGAGATGTTATTACTAAACAACAGTGGAATGATGATTTACAAGAAATTTTTGAAGAACGAAACGAAGATTTAGAAGATCGTTTCAATTCTACTATTTATACAGGAACTGATCAACAAGAAGCGATAAACAGCTTAAATCTAAATCGTCTCTATGTAATAGGTACAGGAAGTACGGCATCAGCAAGTGAGTTAACAATAATTGGTTTACGACCTTACATTGAAGTTACAACTATTGGAACTACAACAGTTGGTAAATTTCAAGCGTCTGCAACTTTATATGATGGAGATAATTTCTTTAAAGAAAACGTAAACCCAGATCATACCTATGCAATTCAACCTTTGGTTTACACCTATTCAAATGCTAAGGGAGTGGTAGGACCTCCTACAGGTATCGAACCAGATTTTGAACTGGCTGAAGACTTAAGAAACTACGGTACCCTTGGTGACCCTGGTGAACCTCTTTTAAATTTAGCATTGCAACAAATTACAGGCAAAAGGTTTCAAATGAAACGCAATGCATTAAGTCCGATGACATTTGAATTATATGGTGAAACAGGAATGGACAAACCTACTTACCAAAGAATGTATGATAACAGGCTTCCTCAAATCAAGAAATAGAAATTTATTCTTATAACTGAAAAATCCGCTGAGTTATCAGCGGATTTTTTTATGCTTTATTAGGTGTGCTATTTTTAGTTGAAGTAGAAACCGTTGGGACCTATGCCTACAGTAATATTCTTCAATAGACTTCCATCTAGAGAGTAGATTTCAACAAAACTATCTGAATCAAAAGTCCCTTGAGCAATAAATATGCGATCATCTTCAACATCAAATCCGTAAGCAGAATTACCGCTAAAAGTAAGTAAAGCTTGTGATGGCTCCTCACTTGTGCTTAAAGCTATTTTATATACAGAAGTACCAATCATATAATAAATTGTATCATCTTCTATTGTTAAGTTCTTTGCAACACTGGTTGCTTGTGAAAAAACAATCTGATTAGATTTATTTCCCGTAGCAAGATCTATTTTTTCTAAATAAGCTACTTTCTCCAGAGGATCTGTACTTTCAACGTCCTTTCTCGTTAAAGCATAAATAAAACCATCTTCAATATCAAATGAGTTAAGAGATCCTTCAGTTGTGAACGTAGTTGTAATAGTATTTGAAGTTGGATCTAAAACATTTATACTATTACCATCATTAAAGGCACTTCCTTGAATGTAAAGCAGACCATCTTCCTCCTCTAACTTATCAATTTTATTACCTATTATTAACGTATTTTCTACTTTTAGGGTTTCTAAATCTATCACAGCAACATAATCATCTGCTCCTGTAGAAAAATCTCCCTGATTGGTCACATAAGCTTTTCCATTTACAACCTCACCATATCTTGGAATTGAAAGTTCTGAATCAATCACTCCTATATATTCAAAAGTATAGCGATCTACAACAGTTATATAATTTGATCCATTAGAAATTACATAAGCATTGTCTTCGTCAAAAAATATTGATTGGACAAACTGCCCCAAATCACTTTTAGAAGGATTAACTGTTGAATACACATCAATATCCGACGTTTGTAAGTCGTCACTTATAAAAGAAACTGTTCCTCTTCCGTCAAACATTCCTTCATTAGTAACAAAAAAACCATCGGTGTAATCACCTTCAGGAAGTGGTTCTAGATTGTCATCGTCGTTAGAACATGAGTTTAAAATAAATACGCCTAAAAGCGCTAATAGACTAAGTTTATTAATTTTCATTTTTGATTATTTATAGTTTAAAATTTAAATACATGGTATAGTTGCGACCGGGCATCCAGCGGTTTTCAACACTTTGGTATTCGGCGTCCAAAAAGTTATTGATTCGCCCACCCAGTTCAAATTGTTCTGATTTACCTAGGCGATATCCCAGACTAAAATTACCCACAGTATAGGCATCCAGATTATAACGGCTGTTGTTATCACTGCGCGTAAATACCGCTCCTACATATAAAAATTGAAGGTTAGTATGCAGTCGCTTATAATTATAATTCAAACCAGCAGTTGCTTTGTGAAATGGGACATAAATGAGTTGATAACCCGTCTCTTCATTCTCTGAAATCGTATACGCATAGGTCGCATTTAAAGAAAATCGGTGTTTATTTTTAAAAGTCTTAGACCAGTTTAAACCCGATTCTAAACCATAAATTTGCACTTCATCTTCATTAACCGGTCGCCAAACTCCATCGCTTCCGGGCAACCATCTGATCATATCTGTAACCGAATTGTAATATGCTGTGATAGTTAAACGCAACGAATTGTAATTAAACACAGCACTTAACTGGCCTTGTAAAGATTTCTCCGGAAGTAAATCGGGATTTCCGGCAGATGACCAGTACAGATCGTTGTAGGTGGGAATTCTAAAGTTTCGGGAAGCATTAACATTTAAACTGAAAAACTCGCTAAAGTCTTTTGTTGCTCCTACAGAAAACAAAAACGGACTTTCATAATTGGCTGTAGCTTCTTTTCTAAACCCCAATTCGTATTTAAAGTCTGAACCCAACTGATGTTTCATTAAAAGAGCAGCTGCAAAAATATTCCGGTCGTTTTCTCCCAAACTGGAACCTTCGCCAGTCGTGTTGGTATTAGTCAAAACGGTATTCAGTGTTACATTATCTGCAACTGAATAACTCAAATCATATTTTGCGATAAATGTTTTAGCCCTTCCAAAGGTGAACGAATCATAATTAAGATTTCCGAAGTACTTATAATATTCATCAAGATAAGCCACACGGGTAATCGAAGTAAAATCTCCAAATCGACTTTCCCACTCCAGCAGATTCTTACTGTTTAAGTCTTGATATTTAGTGGCTGTTTCTGAAGCTCTTATTAATGAAAAATGGCGCTCCCCGTCAAAGAGTTCGCTAAAAATTCTGATGGAATTCTTGTTATTAATCTTAAATCCCAGACCTACATTTAAAGCCGTATTCTCAAATTGACCATTTAAATTCTCACCTCCATTTGGATACTCATAATCATTGTTACTGCTGTTTCGGGACAATGCCAGATTTAAACTCCATTGGTCTGTACCCAATTTAAAATGGTATCGAGCATCACGAGTATTATAGCTACCATATTGAAGAAAGAGATTATGTTCCTGTAATTTTTCAAAGCTTAACGTCGTATTTAAATGCACGCTACCGCCTATTGCACCCGTACCATAAACCACACTTCCGCCACCGCCACGCACGGATATTTCACTATAAGCACCGGTGTTTATCGTATTAAAATCTAACTGACCGTTAAACTGAGAATTGATATTGATCCCATTCCACAACACAGCGGTTTGCGATGCAGTTGTTCCCCTAAATGATGGTGATGAGACCATCCCCAAGCCATTTTCTTTAAAATATATGGGCGTATTAAAATTGAGTGTATTGGTCAATAAAGCTCTGTTTTGGCGCAAAATCGAATCAGAAAGCGTCAAGACATCGCGACCGGTAGAATATTCTTTTAATTTAGAATCTGTTAAATACACAGAATCCAGAGGCGTGACTGTACGCTCTTGCGAATAAAGAAACCCTGCACACAACAGAATCCCTACAAAAATGCAGTTAAATCTAAAGTTCATAAGCCCTTTGACCTTTACCCCGAAAGTCTTCAGTTTATAGTTACTTCTGGCAGGTCTCCTGGCTCGCGTATAAAAATCAACCTTCCCATCGTAATGACAGTGGTGTAAGAGCGATTTTCACCGTTCGGTTAACCGAACAAAGCTTACAGTTGCGGGAACAGCTCAGGAATATTAAAAAAAATAAGCACCTGATTCCCTTTTAAGGTATTTTCTTTAGTAGAAAATAACCACCAAAATTAAAGCGCTAAGTTAATCAAATCACTTAGTCTACCTTACTTTTTTTAATTAATCTTACTTTTGAATTTTAATTGCTGCCTAAACCCTAAATCAAACGATTTTGATAAAAAACCTTTTTACTACTGTATTTCTCATCTCTTTTTTAGTCTTTAATTCGTGTAAAAATGAATCAAAAACTGAAGCTTTAGACACTGAACAAACGAGCAAATCACAAGTCGAATTTGCTACAGGATTTGACATTATAGGCTATGACGCGTATAAAATATTGAGTGTCTCTCAAGCCTGGCCGGGAAGTACAAAAACCTTCAGGTATGCATTACTCAAAGAAGGGCAAAACTTACCAGATAGCATTGAAGCAGACGCTACAATAACAATCCCCATTACTTCAATCGTAGTTACTTCAACAACACATATTCCTGCCTTAGAACTGCTTGGTGTTGAGAAAACTTTAAAAGGTTTCCCTAATCTTGATTACATTTCTTCGCCCAAAACAAGAGCGCTCATCAATGCCGAAAAGATTGAAGAATTAGGGCAAAATGAGTCTATAAACACCGAACGTACAATAGACTTGAATCCTGATGTTGTAGTTAGCTTTGGCGTTGAAGGTGAAAACAAAAGCTTAAACTCGTTGCAACGTGCAAATATTCCAATATTGTATAACGGTGATTGGACGGAAACTTCTCCTCTTGGTCAAGCAGAATGGATTAAGTTTTTTGCTGCACTTTATGATAAAGAAAAACTAGCTGATTCTATTTTTAACGCTATAAAAGACAACTATAATTCCTTAAAAAAAGAAGCGCTTAAAGCGGAGGAAAAACCTACAGTTTTAAGTGGTGCTATGTTTAAAGATGTTTGGTATTTACCTAAAGGGGAAAGCTGGGCCGCACAACTGGTAGCTGATGCAAATGCTGAGTATTTGTACAAAGACACTAAAGGAACCGGAAGCCTTTCTTTAAGTATTGAAAGTGTTCTGGATAAGGCACAAAATGCCGAATTTTGGATTGCTCCAAACGCGTTTGAAAGCTACCAATCTTTAGAAGAAACAAATGATGCGTATACACAGTTTGCTGCTTTTAAAAATAGAGCTATTTACAGCTTTGCTGCTGCAAAAGGAGAAACCGGCGGAATGCTCTATTATGAGTTAGCACCTTCTCGACCAGACTGGGTTTTGGAAGATTTGGTAACTATTTTTCACCCGAAGCTTAACAGCGACAAAGCCCCTCACTTTTTCACACCACTTGAATAACACCGGCAAACATAGCATTCAATTTGTAATTCTGGGAACACTATTGATTCTACTGTTCTTAGTCAATATTGCTTTGGGTTCTGTGTTGATTCCAATAAAGGCTATTATTCAAATTATTCTTGGAGACGATACTGTAAAAAAAGCATGGGAATACATCATTCTCGATTATCGAATTCCAAAAGCTTTAGCGGCTATTATGACCGGTAGCGGTCTGGCTGTTGCCGGTTTAATGATGCAAACATTGTTCAAAAATCCGCTGGCGGGACCCTTTGTTTTAGGCATTAGCAGTGGTGCTAGTTTGGGTGTTGCTTTTTTTATTCTAGGCGGAAGCGCTCTGGGCTTATCAGCTTTTGTAGCACCTAACGGTTGGGGAACGATTCTTGCTGCCAGTTTAGGAAGTTTTGCAGTTCTCAGTATTGTTTTATTAGTAGCCTCCCGAGTACGCGATGCGATGGCCTTATTGATTATCGGTTTAATGTTTGGCAGTCTTACTGCTGCAGTGGTAAGCATACTCGCCTATTTTAGTCCGGCTGAAGAATTACAACGGTATATGTTTTGGTCTTTCGGAAGTTTGGGAGACATCTCTTGGGAGGCTTTAGGAATTCTTTCGCTTTGCTACTTTATAGGAATAATTTTAGCTTTTTCAGTCACAAAAAGTCTCAACAGTTTATTGCTAGGAGATCACTATGCACAAACGCTTGGTGTTTCGTTGCAAAAAAGCAGGTTTATCATTTTGATTGCTACCAGTATTCTCGCAGGAAGTCTCACGGCTTTTGTGGGTCCCATAGCTTTTGTGGGACTTGCGGTTCCGCATTTAATTAGACAATGGTTTACAGCTTCTAATCACTGGACGTTGATGCCGGCTTGTGTTTTGGGAGGCGCTGTATTGATGCTTTTTTGCGATACCCTGGCACAAATGCCTTTATTTCAATTTACACTACCTATTAACGCAATTACTTCTATTATAGGAGCGCCAATTGTGATCTGGCTTTTAATTAGGAAGAAAAAACTCTTATTTTAAGCAATGTCAGATCTTCAAAATATATCGCTGAGCAGTTCACAACTTTCCGTTGGTTATAAAAACGGAAAAGAAAAAACGATCATTGTTGAAAATGTAAATCTTTCCCTTAAAAAAGGAACATTTACAACGATGGTGGGCATCAATGGCTCTGGTAAATCTACTCTATTGCGTACTTTAGCCGGACTTCAAAATCCTATGTTCGGAGAAGTTTTACTTCAAAATTTGCCTATCGAAACACTTGATCCTGAAAAAAAAGCCAAACAATTGAGCGTAGTCTTAACCGGACAATATATTTCAAAAAATCTGACTGTTCTAGAGTTAGTGGCACTAGGAAGACAACCCTACACCAATTGGTTAGGCAAACTTTCAGAAAAAGATAAAGTTCATATTTTAAATGCTATTGCAGCAACAGAATTAGAAGCTTTCAAAAATACGGCGTGTCATGCACTGAGTGACGGGCAATTTCAGAGAGCGCTAATTGCTCGTGCATTAGCTCAAAACACCGAAGTTATCCTGCTTGATGAACCTACAACACATTTGGATCTACACCACAAAGCTTCAATTTTTTCATTGCTGAAAACAATCGCTCACGAGCAACAAAAAATCATCTTAAGCACGTCACACGATATCGAATTGGTTTTAGAAATCTCTGATGAAATGCTGGTGATTAACAACGGAAAAGCAACACAAGACACACCAAAAAACTTGATTGAATCTGGTGTTTTTGAACATTTATTTCCTGCTAATATCATTGGGTTCAACAAAGAAAACCAACGGTTTTTTATTCGGTAATACCAAAGCCTTATCCCTATCTTTGAATAAATCGCAGTTGCATGAATGAAAATTTAATCCTTATAAGTTGTGTTGTAGTATGCCTTGTTTTAGGTTTTTTCTTAGGACAACTGATTACCAGTCTTAAAAGAAAATCTGAAACTGCTCGCTTGCAAGAGCGTCTTCAACAGAAAGAGCAACAACTGGAAGATTTCAATAAAGAAAAAATAGAATTGCTTAAAAAGCAAGATCAATTGCAGGATGATAAGGAATTTTTTCAAAATGAACTAACCAGCCGTAATGTTGCTTTTGAAAATTTAGAACATCGCGTTACAGAAAAGTCCGCTGAGTTGGAAAAGCTTCAGGAAAAATTCACCAAAGATTTTGAAATTATAGCCAGTAAAATTTTAGATGAGAAATCTTCAAAATTCACCCTTCAGAATAAAGAAAATCTAGACACTATTTTAAAACCTTTACAAGACAAAATCAACAGTTTTGAGAAGAAGGTTGAAGACACTAATAAAGAAAGCTTAGGCCGACACGGGGAACTCAGACAGCAAATAAAAGGTCTGGCAGAACTCAATTTACAAATGAGTAAAAATGCAGATAATCTCACCAAAGCTTTAAAAGGTGATACCAAAATGCAAGGAAACTGGGGTGAATTAATCCTTACCCGAGTTCTTGAAAAATCTGGACTTGAGAAAGATCGAGAATACACATTACAAGACAGCCATACCGATGAAACCGGAAAACGCTTTCAGACTGATGTATTGATTCATCTTCCTGACGGAAAAAAAATGATTATAGATAGTAAAGTCTCACTTACAGCTTTTGAACGCTACGTTTCTGAAACCGAAGAAGATTTAAAAAACACATTTCTCAAGCAACATATCCTATCTGTAAAAAATCATATTAATACCCTGAGCACAAAAAACTATCAGGCTCTTTTAGAAGAAAGTCCGGATACTGTTTTTATGTTTATTCCTATTGAACCTGCTTTTGCTATTGCCTCTGCAAATGCACCACAACTTTATGAAGAGGCCTTCAGTAAAAATGTGATTATCGTAACGCCTTCTACCCTGCTTGCTGCGTTGAAACTGGTAGAAAATCTTTGGCAAAACGATCGTCAAAAGAAAAATGCTATAGAAATTGCAACTCAGGCCGGTAGACTTTACGACTCGTTTACGCTGTTAACAGACGAACTATTAAAAGTAGGTATACAGTTGGGAACTGTGCAAAACACTTACGAACGTACGATGACTAAGCTAACCGGTAAAGGCAATCTGATCAACCGTGTAGAACGTTTAAAAAAGCTTGGGGCCAAAACCAGTAAAGATATTGATCAAAAATTATTGAATAGTGCTATAGAAGAAGATCATATTGATGCAGCTAATGACTAAATTTGGAACTAGAATATATTTAATATGAAAAAACTCTTAGCCTTTGTCTTAACCGGAATTCTCACCTTTGCGGTGCTCTTCTATGCCTTTGTCTATTTTGTGCCTTACAGTGAGGGTACACGAGCCGGTGAACTCATTAAATTCAGTAAAAAGGGGGTGCTGGTCAAAACCTGGGAAGGTCAGATCAGTCAGGGAATCAGCGGTGCGCAGATCTTTGACTTTTCGGTGATGGGCAGCAAGCAGGACGTCATTGATAAGCTTAAAGAATATCAGGGCAGTTATGTAAAACTCACGTATGAAGAGCGCTATGCAACCTTTTTCTTTTGGGGTGACACCAAGTATTTTATCACCGACATCAGCAAAGAACAATCCCCGCATTTTAACCGCGAGTAACGCGATACATTAACACTTCGCGGCTTTTGAATGCCGATTGTAATCTAATCTTTAAAACCAAAACCTTTGGATTCATTTAAAACCATTGAACAATCACAGGTAACCATCAGCGAACTGATGCTGCCTTCACACACCAATTTTAGCGGAAAAATACACGGCGGCTACATCCTCTCCCTGATGGACCAGATCGCCTTTGCCTGCGCTTCTAAACATTCTAGCAATTACTGCGTGACGGCTTCGGTTGATACCGTAGATTTTTTAAGACCTATTGAGGTGGGCGAACTCGTAGAAATGAAAGCTTCAGTGAATTTCGTAGGCAGAACTTCTATGGTTGTGGGTATTCGGGTTGAATCTGAAGACATTCATAGTGGAATTATAAAACACTGTAACTCTAGTTATTTCACAATGGTGGCCAAAGATAAAAACGGCGAATCGGTACCGGTGCCCGGTCTTATTTTGCAAAACGAAAAACAGATGCGCCGCTTTTTAAAAAGCCTCAACCGCCAGGAACTAAAGAAAAAACACAGAAAGGAGTCCTCTGCCAAACACGAGATCAACAACGAAGATCTCGAAATTCTTAAAAACTCGCATAAGGTACAGTTGAAGTATTAATCAAAAAAGGCTAACTGCCTCCTTTTTAGTGTATTTACGGAATTTAGTAAAAGATTTGAAAAACCTGTTTTTATAGTTACGAGAATGCAACCTTAAGAAATTTTTAGCCACAAATAAACTAAGACAACGTGGGACTCTTTGAAAACTCTTTGTCTTTGGAAAAAACAAAACCTACTCCAAACAACAAGAACTGGAACATGCAGTAATTGTACATTTTCGTTATAAAATGGATTCACTTGATCCATTACATGAGTTAGAAAGTGAATTGGAAAAGCAAATTAGAAGAGAAGGCGTTGGAGAATATGACGGGCACGAAATAGCTATGGATTTAAGTGATGGTTTTCTTTATATGTACAGTGCAAATGCGGAAACCCTTTTTAAAGCTGTAAAACCGACCTTGGAAAAATCGAAATTTATGAAAGGTGCGGTTGCCCGGTTAAGATTTGGTCCACCCGAAGAGGGTATTAAAGAAATTGAGGTTAAACTTCAAGAATAAAAGATATAGTGCTATCTAAAAAACCTAAGAAACCAAACAAAAATTTTAAGAACCTAAATTTACAAAACCTCCTATTTCTTTTTAAATATTCTACTTTTTAAGCCAAACCGTGTATTTTAATAAAATTTAAAATCCTTCCTTTTGAATTCTAATCCGAAGGTTGAACCCTTCCTTAAAAATCATAAATTCTACACCCGGACTCCCAAAGCGCAAAACAGATTCCTGCTCGCTCTGGGGCTACTTGCTTTTGCAGTCCTGATTATAATGATAGCCTTGTCTATCTATACCGGGATCTATTTTATCGCGATCCTTGGCTTTGCTATCATCCTGTCTCTGGTTGCTCCGTTTTTTGATGTGCCTTCCCTTAAAAAAAACGGAAAAATGATTTACTACGCTCCCCTTTTTATCACCGAAAAACCCAAAAACGGCCTTATTAAAATTCACGGAGGCAGCTTGTTTGACTATTATTTTGCGATCGACAGAACGCTGAATGGACGCGAACGCACCGCTTATATCATGTACGAATACTTAAACGGGCTACTGGCCCTGATAGAAGCCCATAAAGATCAGCCGCAACTTCGGGTGCAGGGTACCAGCTATATCATCAACGCGCGTACAGCAAAAAAGCTGGGTTTTAAAACCATTAACACGAATGGTTTCCAAAAGCTTATTTTGATCTACAACTACTTCAACATTTTGATTTCAAACTCCATTGCTAAAAACAAACTGAGCCTTCCAAAGCTGAGTAACACCAAAGCTTTTGAGGCGCAAATAAGCGAATTAGCACAACGCAAAGCATATATTGAAAAACTTCGGGATTCTTTAAACCGCAGGCATTCTCAAATGGTACAAGACTTTTCCAGTTAGGCTAACTTTAAGGCTAAGCGCTTTTTTTTGGCATAGATTGACTGCCCCCTAACAGACGTTAGGGCCTCTGGAAAACTCGGGTTGCTTTAGCCTATTTTCGGTAGTACAAGTTCTGATGGGCCGCCGTATTTTGAAGAGACTCCCCAACGAAAACTTCGGATTGCATCATGCCCGATGTATAGCATGCCTCCCATTCATCTTTCTAAGATATTTTCGCCACTATTCCCGGTTAAGCCTTTCCCTGAGTATAGTATTAGCATAAAGGGTGCTCATTAACTTCCAGGTGAAACTTCAATGCCCCCATAATCAATCCATATTCACCCACAGAAAGTGTGGCAAAGTGTGGTTGCAGTGTGGACTCATTGTGGACTCAGTGTGGATTCATCCGAGAGTATCTGTACGCAATCCTAAAGTATAGCATTCACCAGAGAAGTATGTACTATACTCTAAAGAAGTGACAGCTTACTGCTAGAATCCGGGTCTCGTTTAAAAACGGTTTGAAATTTGTTTCAATATAAAACCGGCTGTATTTAAAGCGATTCGGTTCCTAATTTGTACCTTGAGTTTCGCTTTAGGGGTATTCTGAAAAGAATTGAGAGCGTTCCTTTGAACCTGTTTCGGCTCACACCGGCGTAGGGAAAAGCAAAAAGGTCTGGCGTATTTTCTGGGTACACACTTCGCTTGCTTTTTAGAAAACAATTTTGAAGTAGTTCGCAACAAAGAAAAAATCCTGTCTTCGCTGAGTACAGACTTTTTATGGATGGTAGTTTTTGCTACCGCTTTCGGGATTATGCTTTCGTTTACCAAAGCGAAAAATTATAAAGGGGCCGGCGCCAGTAAAGTAGGCGGTCTCTTTATTTACATCCGCGTAGCGACCATAGGTATGCAAATGGATTTGACAAAATTCCTTGAAAACCCGGGACTGATTGCCATTAGTTTAATCTGGATCAGCATTCACGCAGGTTTGCTCATTGACATGGCCAAACTCATCAAAAGCACCTTACTTCTTTCTCGCAGTGGGGAGTCAGGCAAAAGCGGGCGGGGCTGACTCAGTTCCTGTGATAGCAACAGAATTTCATCCCTCGCTAACCTCGATAGGCATACTTCTGGCGGTTTTTGGATATGTCACGGGTACTGCAGCAGCCTATCTTTGCGCCTTGCTTATGGAAGTGGCTGCTAATGCTTAGCACTAGTAAAACATACTTGTTTAGCTAGTGTCTGAATACGTGCATCCTAAAAAAAGTATTTTTCGTCCAAAGACTAACTAATTTAAACCGAAAATCCTTTTTTAAAACAAACTGTTCATCTTTATTATCCCCTAAAGCTTTGAACAGGCGCTTACCTCTTTTAATTAAAAATTTTGAGCCCATGTCTAAATGTATGCTAATCCTTAGCCTGATTATGATAGCTGGTTGTATTGAAGAACCGAAAACAGCTGTGAACTATTATAATCTGAAAAATAGGCCTGAAATAGAACGTGCCGCATCAACTGTAATTCTTGAAGAACCCCCAATAGAAATAGACAGCACAGAATGTTTGATTTACGTCATTGAAGAACCCGAGAACCTCTGTTATGGAAAAATGTACAGTAGCTGTAGTAGTTCTACAGGTGATACTAATTTTTCAGTAATAAATTAGTACCGCTCTGAACTATCGGATAATATTCATAATGTGAAGTTTCAAAAACTGAAGTCAGATACAATTAACCAACTTACAAATCTTAATCTTCGTATAAACACGATAAGTTTCCTTAGATAAATATTTAATATGAATAAAAAATAATATTTGATTTATAGTATTTATGACCGGAATACAAATGCTGATAATAAATTGGATTCAAATGATCTACAAACTCTCTATCTCAGTAAAATTGATGGCTATAGGTTTACTAAAATACCCCCTGAACTTCACGAATTAATTGACTGGAAAATTATTAAGTTTCAAAATCAGTTATATTACAGGACTCTTGAGGACATAGATAAAAATGGAACTTTTGATAAAAAGGATAAAGTACACTACTTTTTCATTGATTTTGATCAGGATGAACCAAAACCCGAAGCATACAATTTATTAGGATAAAACCAAAAAGCCCTTCTGAAATCCAGAAGGGCTTTTATTATAAGTCGTGTGTAATTTTAATCTTTAATCAGTTTCTGAGTAAATGAGCGTTCACCGTTATCTATCTGAACCAAATAAACTCCACGTTTAAGCCTACTTACATCCATACCACTTTGTAGCATATTAGAATCGATAGAATTCCGTTTTACGAGTTTACCTAAAACATCATAAAATGTAATTTCTACGCCTTTTGAAGCTTTAGGGTTCTTAAAAAAGATTCTGTCTTTTACAGGATTAGGATATATTTTAAAACCATCTTTAGTCTGAGATAAAGTCGATTTTGATTCGGTTACACGAATGGTTCCTTTTAAATCTTTGTTTACAGCACTCTGAAACGTATAAATACCTCTCTTTGCAAAAACATATTCATAAATAGAACCTTTAGCCAACACTTGCTGAATTCCAAAATCTGAAGATTCTCCCAGAGAGTTACCAATTAAATTCTGAGGAGTAGACTCTCCAAAAACCCACTGGACTTTATCCCCTACTTGAACCTGTAGTGGAGCTTGGAGGTCGTCAGCACCAGAGGCCCACTTGATTACGTGTGTCTCCTGAGCGCTAATAGATGCTCCTAATACGAATATAAAAATATAAAGCCAAGTAAATTTCATGCCATATCACTGTGTTTAAAGTCTTTATGTAAAGATAAAATAACTACAACTTAAAAATGCTAAAATTTTGTCATAATTATACTATACGCTACCTAAAGACGTTGTCCACAGCGTTATGTTGCAAAAATTATTTACTTAAATACATTTTTCTTCTAGCGTAAAGCTCATAAAACGCATCATCCTTCAAACTATCTATAAATAAGATACTTTCACCTGTACTTTTCATTTCAGGACCTAAAGCTTTATTTACATTCGGGAACTTATTGAAAGAGAAAACCGGTTGCTTGATAGCATAACCATCTAATTTCGGCTTAAAGTCAAAGTCAGTTACCTTTTTCTCTCCTAACATTACCTTAGTTGCATAGTTAACATAAGGTTCTCCGTATGCTTTTGCAATAAATGGTACTGTACGAGAAGCTCTAGGGTTCGCTTCAATGATATAAACTTTATCATCTTTAATAGCAAACTGAATATTAATCAGACCTACCGTATTAAGGGCTAAAGCAATTTTATGTGTATGATCTTTTATTTGCTGAAGCACAAGGTCTCCCAAATTAAAAGGAGGCAACGTTGCATTAGAATCACCCGAGTGAATACCACAAGGCTCTATATGCTCCATAATACCGATGATATAAACATTTTCACCATCACAAATTGCATCTGCTTCGGCTTCTATTGCTCCATCTAAATAATGATCAAGAAGTAATTTATTATTAGGAATTTTACGTAAAAGATCAACTACAGTCTCTTCTAATTCGTCTTTGTTGATCACAATCTTCATTCCCTGACCTCCTAATACATAAGATGGTCTTACAAGAATTGGGAAATCCAAACGATCTGCTACAGCTAAAGCTTCTTCAGCAGTTTCTGCAACATCAAACTCAGGATAAGGAATATTATTCTCTTGAAGCAATCTTGAGAAACTACCGCGATCTTCAGCTAAATCTAGCGCTTTATAACTGGTACCGATGATTTTAACTCCGTATCTGTCTAATTTCTCAGCTAACTTTAAAGCAGTCTGCCCACCTAACTGAACGATCACACCCTCAGGTTTTTCGTGACGAATGATATCGTAAATATGCTCCCAGAATACCGGCTCAAAATAAAGTTTATCTGCCGTATCAAAGTCAGTAGATACTGTTTCAGGATTACAGTTGATCATTATGGTCTCATAACCACATTCCGCAGCAGCCAAAACACCGTGTACACAACAGTAATCAAATTCAATTCCCTGACCAATTCGGTTAGGTCCAGAACCTAAAACAATTACTTTTTTCTTATCGCTTACTTTACTTTCATTCTGAGCAAAACGTTCTCCGTTTGCCAGCTGCATATCACTTTCAAAAGTAGAATAGAAATAAGGTGTTTGTGCCACAAACTCTGCCGCACACGTATCTACCAGTTTGTAAACACGATTTACCCTAAGCTCATCTCTTTTATTGTAAACATCACTTTCTAAACAATCAAGCATATGTGCAATCTGACGATCTGCAAAACCTTTTTGTTTAGCTTCTAATAACAGATCTCTTGAAAGTGTGTCTATTTTGAAATTTGAAATCTCCTTCTCAAGAGCATCTAATTCCTCAAACTGCTTGAGGAACCACATATCTATCTTAGTTATATCGTGAATACGACTCAATGGGATTCCCATTTGTATCGCATCATATATTGTAAAAACACGATCCCAACTTGCATTGGTTAGTTTTTCTATAATAGTATCATAATTGGTATAACCTTTACCGTCTGCCCCTAAACCGTTACGTTTAATTTCAAGCGACTGGGTTGCTTTATGCAAAGCTTCCTGAAAAGAACGACCTATACCCATCACTTCACCTACAGACTTCATCTGTAAACCAAGCGTACGGTCGCTTCCTTCAAATTTATCAAAGTTCCAACGTGGAATTTTAACGATCACATAATCTAATGTTGGCTCAAATAAAGCTGAAGTAGATTTTGTAATCTGGTTGTCTAGCTCATCTAAGGTATATCCTATAGCTAACTTAGAAGCTATTTTTGCAATTGGATAACCGGTAGCTTTAGAAGCTAATGCCGAAGATCTAGAAACACGCGGGTTGATTTCAATAGCTATAATATCTTCTTTCTCATCAGGACTAACTGCAAACTGAACGTTACATCCACCTGCAAAATCCCCTATAGAGCGCATCATATGTATGGCCATATCACGCATTCTCTGAAAAGTCGTATCACTCAAGGTCATTGCCGGAGCAACGGTGATTGAATCACCGGTATGAATCCCCATAGGGTCCATATTCTCGATGGTACAAATAATAACTACGTTATCATTTTTATCACGTAACAACTCCAATTCATACTCCTTCCAGCCCATCAAAGCTTTATCAATCATCACCTCATGTATAGGTGATATCTCTAAACCGTGACTCAATTGTCTATCAAAATCTTCTGGCTTATAAACAATAGAAGCTCCTGCTCCACCTAAAGTATAAGAAGCTCTAATAACTAATGGAAAACCAAACTGCTGCGCGATTTCTTTACCTTGAAGAAAAGAAGTTGCGGTAGCCTGAGGCGCCATTCCTATTCCTATTTTCAACATCAATTCGCGGAATTTCTCACGATCTTCCGTAATGTTGATCGCGTCAATATCAACACCTATAATCTCAACATCAAAATCTTTCCAAATACCTTTTTCATCAGCTTCAATGCACAAGTTTAATGCTGTTTGTCCACCCATTGTAGGTAAAACAGCATCAATTTGAGGATGTTCTTTTAATATTTTTACGAGTGATTTGGTCGTCAAAGGCAACAAATAAACATGATCTGCCATAACAGGATCTGTCATAATTGTTGCAGGGTTTGAGTTGATCAGAATGGTTTCTATACCATCTTCACGCAACGAGCGAAGCGCCTGAGACCCTGAGTAATCAAATTCACATGCCTGGCCTATAACGATAGGACCAGAACCGATAATTAAAATAGACTTAAGTTTATTATTTTTTGGCATTATACTGAGATTAGGAGTATTATCTAAAAATTCGGTTGTAATATTTATAAAAAAAGGTGTTACTTATAAAAGTAACACCTTAATATTTTAAAAATGGTAAATCACCATTTATCTTTTATGTCTTAGCTCTGAAGATACAGATAATCTCTTTCTACCCTTTGCTCTTCTACGAGCAAGGACTTTACGACCATTAGCGCTAGCCATACGCTCGCGGAATCCATGTTTATTTCTTCTTTTTCTTTTTGAAGGCTGAAAGGTTCTTTTGCTCATTTTATATCTTCTTTAATCTTCCTTTTACTTTTCGTTTATTAAATTGAGAATTACCTTCTCAAAAGCTGGGCGCAAATATACAAACAGTTTCTAAATCAACAAATAGATTCTGTAAAATATTTTAGATTGTTTTTATTACATTTGCACGCTCATAAAAACAACTATTTTCAACTCTATAATTAGAGTCTTTAAATTCATATAACACACGTTCTCATGTTCAACAAAAATATAAAATTAGTACTTGCTGCACTTGTTCTTGGTCTTGCAATCTGGCAAATTGTAGATAGATCTATAGGTAATGGTATTATGCTCATTTTACTCGCAGCCATATTTGTACTCTTGTATTTTAAGAACGAAATTCTTATTCTCGCGTTTCTTAGATTAAGAAAACAAGATTTTACTGGCGCTCAAAAGTGGTTAGACAAAATCAAAAACCCTGAGGGTGCTCTGGTACGCAAACAAAACGGGTATTACAATTACTTAAATGGTTTGATGCTATCTCAAACAAATATGATCCAATCTGAAAAGTATTTTAAGAAAGCGGTTGAGTTAGGTTTGAATATGGATGCAGATCTTGCGATGGCAAAAATTAATCTTGCCGGAATCGCAATGACTAAAAACCGCAGAAGAGAAGCTGACAAACTACTTGCTGAAGCTAAAAAATTGGACAAGAACAATATGCTTGGTGAGCAAATTAAAATGATGAAAAAGCAAATGAAGCAAGCTGCAAATATGCCTCGCCAACAATATGGGCGTGGTGGACGCAGATAATCTTATCTTTTACTAGCACCTCCTATTTATAATTGTCTGAAAATCAATATCCAAAAAAATAATTTCATCAGTATTTAAACCGATTTTTAACACTCGTTGACGGTTTCTTTTTTTTGAATTTGTAGCATAAGGTAACTTTGGTCAATAACCCCAAATCAAACTTATGTCAAGGATTTTACCATTCTTTTTTTTAATTAGTTTTGGTCTTTTTGCTCAAGAAGAAAGCAATAAACGTTTTTTCTCTGAAGTACTATCGCTCAATTTAGACAGCTACAACACTAAAGTTGATGAAGCGCTAGTTCGTGGAGAATTTTCTTATGCCAAATCTCTTTTTGATTCTTTGGTGAAAAATCATCTTCAAGGAAGTTTTATTGATCCTTTAAAATTTGAGCCTTATAATAGTTCAATCGTTTCGACAGAAGAAATAGAAAAGCCTACCATTATTTCAACCTATGCTTCTTGGTGTATCCCCAACAAAGGAGAAATTCCTGTTTTAAACAAAATGGCTCAAAAATATGGCGATATGATTGATTTTGTTGTGCTTTTTTGGGATCAGAAAAAGACTGTTCGCAAACTAGCAAAACAATTTGATACCAACATACAGATTGTATATGTTGACGAAGTACAAAACGGTCATATGCAAACAGTGAAGCTTTTAAAACACGCTTTAGGCATGTCTTTAAGTTTTGTTATCGCTGCAGATGGTGAAATCCTTGACATTAACAGGAGACCTGCCAATAAAATGAATCTTAGTGAAAATCAGATTTTTAATCAAAATATCACGTTTTTAACACGTCAAATAGCAGCCATTAATATTGATTTAAATATTAATATCCACGAGCTACCAGAGTCTTTAGCAACGTTTTAATGTGCTAGATTAAATCATAAAAAATGGGAGCAAATTACTCCCATTTTTTATTCCTGAAATTTGAATAAATTTTATTGACCAATATTAGCATTGTAAACTCCTTCTTTAGGAATCTCTATATAGTACAATTTTCGTGATGCATTATTCAAATGATCTTCACGTAACCAAGGGTTATGCAATTTTAAAATCTTATAATTTATACCGAAGTTCTGAGCAAATTTCACAAAGTCTGTTACAGCAGTATCCACTTTTACTCTGTAAGAAGCTACATCCTTATACAAATCATCTTCAGTAAAATTAAAACCATAGGTTTCAGGATCAGAAAGGATCTGCTTTAGTGCAAGTATTCTAAATACATAACGACCGGTTTCTTCTCCTAGTAATAAATCATAATAGCCGTTTACATCCTGACTATCCAACCTCCTACTCATTCCTGCATTTCCTGCATTATATCCAGCTGCCGCAAGTGTCCAACTACCTAAACGCATCTTAGATTTCTTTAAGTATCTACATGCCGCGCGAGTTGAAAGTTCAACATTATAGCGCTCATCTACATTATCATTAACTTCAAGACCTAACTCTTTACCAGTACTGTTTAATATTTGCCAAAAACCGGTTGCTCGAGCCGGCGAAACAGCCTGGGTCAAACCACTTTCAATAACAGCTAAATATTTAAAATCATCAGGCAATCCTTCTTCTTTTAAAATAGGTTCTATTATAGGAAAATACTTTGCAGCTCTTTTGATTAATAACAAACCGTTAGACTGCCAGTACGTGTTAACCAACAACTCTCTATCCATACGCTCTCGTATATCCGGATTATCTAATGGCACAGATTCTCCTGCAAAATCTAAGGTTTCTGGTAACGGGATCGCATAGACATTATAATCGTTTACTAACTTTTCTTTTTTCTTTATTTCGGGATCAGAAGATGTTTCTTGTTGTACAGCCTGCACACAAACAGCAGTCGTAGCAACAAGGCCAATACCCGCAAGTACATTTTTAAAATTTATCATAGCGCATTAGTTTTGAACTTCGCAGCAAATTACCAATTAATTCTCAATAAGTTTAGGTAGGTTTTTGTTAAACCACTTGCATTTTGTGATGATCATTGCATGCGTTCCACCAGGGATAGGAATACAATTATCTATATATCTATACGGAAAAACAGGATCACTGGTTCCATGAATGTGTACCAACTCTTCATCATAAGTTACCTGATCCCAACAAAGCATCTGTTCCAGTGCCCAGCTTAAATAAACAGGATCTGTAATAGATAAATATTTCTGATAAAGCGCAACCTTATGCTTCAATCTATCTCCTACAGCATAATTAGCTAAGGTATCAATATTCCGAGCCAGACTTACGGGAGCTAAACGATATAAACCTAAAGCAGCGCAAAAACGCATTCGTTTAGGCAATTCAGACTTAGACTTAACACTACTTACAATTATGAGTTTTTTAAATTCAATTTGCTTTGCCATTTCTTGAACAATAACCCCACCAAAGCTCACTCCTAAAAGTACAGGATTTTTTTCGATTACTTCTTTAAGCATCCTTTTTGCATAATCTGAAAGAGATTCAGTTGGCTCAGGAATTTTCCAAGAAAGAGGATGTAATGTAAACTTCTCTTTAGGAAGTTTTATATGTTCAAAAATACTTGGATTCGCTGCCATACCCGGCATTAAATATACGTGAATCATAGACCTTTATATTAATGGTTTAACAGTCTAAATCCCGAAAAACTGCTTATTTTTTTGTATATTTACGATTATATGATGCATCTTCTTACAATTATCTTTAATGTTTACTAAAAAACTTTTTAGCAAAATTAAATAACTATTTGAGAAACACACGCAACATAAGCCGGGATATATTTAATTCAAAAAATTGAATATCTCCTTTATCGAGTAAACTATTTTCTTAAAACAATTTTATATGGATGTAATGACAGCAATTGAATTAACAGACAACGATTTTTTAAGACAATTTGAAACCACATTTGATGATAAGCTGGCTAAAATTGAATATTCACTTCAGGATAGAAAAATCTTTTTAACTAAGATTCATATGCCTGAAGGAACTGAAGACAGAATGAATGACTTTATCGTTGCTGTATTCAAAGAAGTTGAAGATCGTAACATCAGGCTGGTTCCTACAAGTCCGGAAATTGCGAAATTCATGAGGTCAAACCGTAGAAAGTACAAAAATTTATTACCCGTAGGTATTAATATTTAAAAGCTGCTTACTACATTAAAAAATTGAACCTGCTTAAATAGCAGGTTTTTTTATGCGATTTCTGCTTCTTTCAAATACTCAAATCGCACTAAGCCGTCTTCATCAATATCGGTCAAATTTATTTGGTGCGTAGTATTTACCAAAGCAGGATCCCAAGGTGCTTTTACTTTCACATAGTTTTCAGTAAAGCCATGTATATATCCTTTTTTATTTTCGCCTTCAAAAAGAACCGTTCTATCAGTTCCTAATTGAGATTCATAAAATGCTCTCCTCTTTTTCGCAGAAAGGCCTCGCAACATCTTACTTCTCTTTTTACGCACTTTAAGCGGCACTACCCCATCCATATCTGCAGCTTTGGTATTGTCACGCTCAGAATAAGTAAAAACGTGTAAATACGAGATATCAAGCTCATTTAAAAAGGTATAGGTATCTAAGAAATGTTCATCGGTCTCTCCCGGGAAACCTACAATCACATCTACTCCAATACACGCGTCTGGCATGAGTCTTTTAATTTCGTGAACCCGATCAACATAAAGTTCGCGCTTGTAACGACGGCTCATTTTACCTAAAAGCTCATTGTTACCACTTTGCAGCGGAATGTGAAAATGCGGTACAAATGCTCGCGATTCTGCGACTACTTGAATCGTTTCATTTTTAAGAAGATTAGGCTCTATACTAGAGATTCGTAAACGCTCAATACCATCAACCTGATCAAGTGCTTTCACAAGATCTAAAAAGGTGTGTTCATGTTTTTTATTACCAAACTCCCCCTTACCATAATCTCCTATGTTTACTCCCGTTAACACAATCTCACGAATTCCTTTTTCAGAGATCTCTTTAGCGTTTTTAAGAACATTCTCTAAGGTATCACTACGCGAAATCCCACGAGCCAACGGTATTGTACAATAGGTACATTTATAATCACAACCATCCTGAACCTTTAAGAAAGCACGCGTACGATCCCCTATAGAATAGGATCCCACATAAAAATCTGCATCTTCAATCTCACAGCTATACACCTCTCCCATATCATTTTTAGAAAGATCATTGAGGTAATCTGTAATCTTAAATTTTTCAGTAGCTCCCAAAACAAGATCAACACCATCTACATCAGCAAGTTCTTCGGGTTTCAACTGTGCATAGCAGCCAACGGCAGCCACAAAAGCATCTGGATTCACTTTCTGAGCTTGTTTTACAATCGTTTTAAAACGCTTGTCTGCATTTTCGGTTACACTACACGTATTAATCACATAAATATCTGCTTCATCAGTAAAATCAACACGATCAAAACCTTCGTTTTCAAAACTTCTGGAAATGGTTGCGGTTTCAGAAAAATTGAGTTTACAACCTAACGTATAAAATGCGACTTTTTTACCTGCTTCGTTCATTAAAATCTTCTTCACAATTGGTTACTTTTGTTTTGCTTTTGCGAAAGCGAAAAATAACCGCATCTATTAAGGATGCAAAGTTAACTACAATAATCCTATTGCTCAAGTCTGCAAGGCGATTCATACAACTAGTCTGACTGATTAAACTTTTTAATTAGTAAAATGATGAACGAAAGATATTTATGACCCTAAAAAAAAACCGACTTATTACTTTTTCTCCAATCCGTTTTGGGTATATGCTTTGCGCTATTTTCATCGTATTGCTCAGCTCTTGTAATTCTGAAAAAGAGACTACGAATGAACTTAAAGTTTTTAGGTATAATGAGCATTACAACGTTGCTACCCTAGATCCTGCTTTTGCCAGAAACCCACCTGTAATCTGGCCTACAAATCAATTATTCAATGGTCTTGTTCAACAGGATGACAGTTTAAATATAGTTCCAGATATCGCCAAAAGTTGGGTGGTAAGTGAAGACACAAAAACGTATACTTTTACTTTACGAGATGATGTTGTTTTTCACAAACACCCACAATTCAAAACCGCAGACAGTACTCGTAGGGTTACAGCAGCAGATTTTGCATATAGCTTTAACCGACTTAAAGATCCTAAAGTCGCCTCACCGGGAAGTTGGGTTTTAAGCAATGTCAATTCTTATAAAGCGGTAAATGACACTACTCTTATCATTAAGTTGAAAAAAGAATTTCCGGCATTTATGGGCTTGTTAACGATGCGGTATTGCTCTGTGGTACCCAAGGAGATTGTTGAATTCTACGGAAATGAGTTTAGAAAACACCCCATAGGCACTGGCCCTTTTAAGTTTAAGCGCTGGGAAGAAGGTGTGAAATTGGTCCTTCGGAAGAATCAAAACTATTTTGAAACAGATGAAAACGGAGTTCAACTCCCCTATCTCGAAGCTGTAGCCATCACTTTTTTACCAGATAAACAAAGTGAATTTTTACAATTTGCTCAAGGCAACCTAGATATGCTAAACAGCCTTGATCCTTCCTATAAAGATGAGTTGCTTACGGCAACGGGTAAATTAAAAGAGAAATATGAAGCTCAAGTAAAAACTATTACCGGTCCCTTTTTGAATACAGAATATCTAGGCTTTTTCTTAGACAGTCCATCACAAGAAGTGCGCTCTGCATTGCTCAGAAAAGCCGTCAACTATGGTTTTGACAGAGTTAAAATGATAAAATACCTGCGTAATGGAATAGGAGAACCCGCGCAGTCGGGCTTCATACCTAAAGGGCTTCCGGGTTACGGGACTTCCGGTTTTGAATACAATCCCGCAAAAGCAAGAAAATTAATTGACCAATATATTGAAGAAACCGGGATCAGCAATCCTTCTATAACAATAGGAACCAACAGTCAATATTTAGACATTTGTGAATACATACAACGAGAAATAGGCAAACAAGGTCTAACGATAAATATTGATGTGATGCCGCCTTCCACATTACGCCAGCTCAAATCAACCGGAAAATTAGATGCCTTCCGAGCCAGTTGGATTGCAGATTATCCTGATGCTGAGAATTATTTATCACTGTATTATAGTAAAAACTTCACTCCAAAAGGTCCTAATTATACCCACTTCTCAAATGAAGAATTTGACCGACTTTACGAAGCAAGCTTTAAAATTTCTGATGTAGAAAAGCGAAAAGAACTTTATCAAAAAATGGATTCTATTCTCATCTCAAAAGCTCCATTTGTAACGCTTTACTACGATCAGGTAATTAAATTTGTTCACCAAAACGTAACCGGCCTTAAAGCAAACCCTCAGGATTTCTTGATTTTAAAACATGTAAAAAAAGAATAGAAATCTCTTTTTTTACATGCTTTAAAAAAATTATCCCAGTTCATTCTTCCCTACGAAAACGTTAACTGTTAAAACATTGTTTAACTAAAATTAAACAAACGTTTAATTTAAACAAGTGTTTAAATTTGCACTTCTTTTTGAAACACTATGCAGTTAAACGAAAAACAATTACAAATTATAG
Organism: Leeuwenhoekiella marinoflava DSM 3653; assembly: GCF_900129005.1. Taxonomy (GTDB): domain Bacteria; phylum Bacteroidota; class Bacteroidia; order Flavobacteriales; family Flavobacteriaceae; genus Leeuwenhoekiella; species Leeuwenhoekiella marinoflava. The sequence goes on from NZ_FQUN01000009.1 coordinate 101,696, forward strand.
CGGTAGCTGAAAAGTTATTTGCAGAAAATGGTTTTACAGGAACTTCAGTGCGGAATATCGCTAAAGAAGCAGGTATTAATGTCGCTATGATTTCCTACTATTTTGGGTCAAAAGAAAAACTACTCGAGAAAATGGTAGTATATCGTATGGCCAATTTCAAAATTGACCTAATCAGCGTTATAGATCAGGAAGATACTAGCTATATAGAACGCCTTGATCAACTTATTACTTTATTTGTTAATCGCATTCATGAGAATCAACGTATCTATAAAATAATTCATACCGAATTATCTAAAGACTCAGCTTGTTTAACTTTTGAACACTACATCGATCAGAAAAAAGAAAATTATAAAACTCTTGAATCTTTTGTTTTAAAAGGTCAAAAGGCTGGTGTTTTTAAAGAAAATGTAGAAATTCCGTTGATTATTCCAACACTTATAGGTGTTTATTTTCACTTCAATTATAATCAAGAATATTTCAATCAGCTCTACCTGATTAAAAATGCAAAACAAACTGATTCTTTTGTAAAAACCACACTTACTAAGCATATACAAACTACGCTTAAAGCTCTATTGACTTATGAAAACTAAATCTATATTGGCAGCTCTCCTTGTGCTGCTAAGTATAAAAATGGCGCAAGCTCAAGAATCTAAAAGCCTTTCGCTTGAAGAAGTTGTAAAGCTTGCACTCACCACTAGTGATGCTTCAAAAATAAATGGATCTCAAATTGATCTGGCTAAAAATGAACTCTCCATCACTAAAAATATGCAGTATCCAGACTTGAATATTTCAGGTCAATACCGGTATTTAACTAATGCAGATGTGAAACTTCAGATCCCGCTGAATTCTTCAGAAGGTAGTGAAGGCTCAGCAGATCAAAGCAGTTCTTCTCCTAATGTCAATGGCTTATTATTTGGTGCTGCAGATATTTCGATGCCTATATTTTCAGGGTTTAAGCTGAAGAATAGTGTTTCCGCTAGTGAAAACAAATTGCAAGCATCCATATTTAATGCTGCTAATGATCAGGAAAAACTCGCACTACAAGCTATACAAATATATCTGAATCTTTATAAAGCTAATGCTACAATTGATCTGGTTAAAGACAATCTTAAAAGCGCTGATCAACGCGTAAAAGATTTTACCAATATGGAAGAAAATGGGTTACTTGCCCGCAATGATCTATTAAAAGCCCAATTACAACAAGCCAATATAGAGTTATCACTGGCTAATGCTAAAAAAAATGCACAGATTCTAAATTATAATCTCAATGCATTATTGAAACTGCCTGAAGACACTACTATTAATACAGACGTAAGTGCCATCACCCCTATTGCTGCTACTTTACCCAATATCTCTCAGCGTAATGATCTTCAGGCTTTAAATTATCAGGAAGAGGCGTTACAAGACCAAATCAAGATTGCAAAAGGTGATTATTATCCTTCTTTAGCTCTGGTGGGCGGTTATGTTGCTCTAGACCTTAACAATGCGCTTACCGTAACGAATGCGATGAATATAGGTGTTGGTTTATCTTATAATGTTTCTTCTCTCTTTAAGACAAAAGCCAAAGTTAGACTAGCCGAAAATCAATTGGAAGAAATGAGCTATCGTATCGATCAAGCGACATCTCAAGCTAAAGTGAATGCTCAAAATGCTTTAGCCGAATACAATCTGGCTTTAGACACTTTTGAAGTTTATGAGGTTTCTGAAGAACAAGCTGTTGAAAACTACCGCATCGTTAAAGATAAATACGATAACGGTTTGTCTGATACAAATGATTTGCTTGAAGCAGATGTACAACAACTGCAAACTCGAATTAATCTTGCTTATGCGAAAGCAGATATTACTCAAAAATATTACGAATTATTAAGTGCTGAAGGCGTACTTACCAATCAATTTTCTCAAAATTAATCCCCTCAAAAAATGGAACAGAAGAAAAAAACCAATAAAAAGTTCATCATCATTATCTCCATTCTTGCGATAGTTGGTGTTGCTTACGGAGGTTATAAGTTTGTACACTCACTTTCTCACGAGGAGACAGACGATGCTCAGGTAGAAGCTAATATGAACTCTATCATTCCGCATGTGGGTGGATATATTGATAAAATTTATGTAGAAGATAATGATGTTGTTAAAGCTGGAGACACGCTTTTTACAATAGACCAGCGAGATTACCTCGTTCAGCTCGAGCAAGCAAAAGCCAACTTGGCCGCTGCACAAAGTCAGGTTTCAGTTGCAGAATCTTCTATAAGTTCTTCACAGGCGAATGCCAACGCTTCTTACGCACAGGTATCATCAACCTTCGGAAATATTGAATCTGCAAAAATTCAACTTAGAAGAGCTACAGATGACTATATCCGTTATAAAAATCTTTATGATAATAAGAGCATTACTACACAGCAATACGAGCAGGCTTTAGCTTCAAAACAAGAAGCTGCAGCGCGTCTTTCAGTTTTGGAAAATCAGCAAAAAGCGGTAAAAAGTCAGAGTCAGGCAGCTACTTCTCAAAGCAAAGTGACCGAGAAACAAGTAGCGGTTGCAGAAGCTAATGTTCAGAGTGCACAAACGCAAGTAGATGCAGCTCAGCTCAATCTTGATTATACAGTGGTAATCGCTCCTATTAGCGGCCAACTTTCTTCTGTAGAAATGCAAAAAGGACAGTTTGTACAACCGGGACAGGCATTATTCTATCTGGTAGACACCCAAAACAAATGGGTTGTTGCAAACTTTAAAGAAACGCAATTGAGCGATATGAAAGTAGGTCAAAAGGTGGGTATCGCTATTGATGCATTTCCTGATGCAGAATTTGAAGGTGTAATTAGCAACTTTTCACCCGCAACTGGTGCTCGTTTCTCCTTACTACCTCCTGATAATGCTACCGGAAACTTTGTAAAAACTGTTCAGCGTTTACCGGTGAAAATCAACTTTACAAATGCTAATGATGCGGAAAAACTGGCGCGCTTACGTGCCGGAATGAATGCCGAAATAGATGTTCATCTAAATTAAGAAATCATGGCCAAGGCTATTGAAGCAGAAGACAGTCTGGTTGAGTACGGTTTTAGACGCATAATTATTACGATTACCGCGATACTCTGTGCTTTACTGGAAATAGTAGATACAACCATTGTGAACGTTGCTTTAAACGATATGCGCGGTAGCTTGGGAGCAACCTTAACAGATGTTGCCTGGGTAATTACGGCGTATGCGATTGCAAACGTAATCATCATCCCGATGACGAGTTGGTTATCAAAACAATTCGGTAGACGTAATTACTTTGCTGTTTCTATTGTTGTTTTTACATTTTCGTCTTTTCTCTGCGGAAACGCCACTAATATCTGGGAACTCGTTGGTTTTAGATTTATTCAAGGTCTGGGTGGTGGAGCGCTTCTCGTAACCGCTCAAACTATTATCACTGAAAGTTATCCGGCAGCAAAACGCGGCATGGCACAAGCTATCTACGGGATGGGCGTTATTGTAGGACCTACTTTAGGCCCACCTCTGGGAGGATATTTAGTTGATCATTACTCGTGGCCTTATATTTTCTACATCAATATTCCAATTGGTATTATTGCTACGTTTCTTACTATTGTGTTTGTAAGAAGTCCTAAATACGGGGAAAAATTGAAAGCTAATCAGGTTGACTGGTGGGGAATTATCTTTTTAACAGCATTTATTGGTTCGCTACAATTTGTACTAGAACACGGACAACAAGACGACTGGTTTGAAGATCATATGATTGTTACGCTAAGTGTTGTTTCAATATTTGGTCTGGTTGCCTTTATTTGGAGGGAATTAGTTTATGAACATCCCATTGTAAACTTGAGAGTACTTCGCAATACCAATTTATGGACGGGCACCATAATGACCTTTATTCTAGGTTTTGGATTATATGGTTCAACTTTTGTAATTCCTATTTATACGCAATCTATTTTAGGTTGGACCGCTACAGATGCCGGACTTCTACTAATTCCAAGTTCTATAACTACCGGCTTGATGATGCCCATTATTGGCAAACTTTTAGAACGCGGTATTCCTGCAAAATATTTAGTTGCAGGTGGTTTTATAGGTTTCTTCCTCTATAGTTTATGGATGCACAACCTGCTTACACCAGACACTTCTTCAGAAGCCATGTTCTGGCCGCTTGTAGTACGCGGAATGGGATTAGGATTGCTTTTTGTACCCATAACGACCTTAGCATTATCAACTCTTAAAGGTTCTGAAATAGGCGAAGGTGCTGCATTTACCGGAATGATGCGACAGTTAGGTGGGTCTTTTGGTATTGCCATTATAACTACAATGATAAGTAGATTGAATCAACAACACCGCGTAGATCTGATACCGAATCTAAGCGCTGTAAATGCCCAGACTCAACAACAGCTTAAAGGTTTACAGCAACTGTTTATGGGAAAAGGATTTAGTTTTAATGAAGCTCTAGATCGCGCTTATCAGGTTTTAGAAGGAAAAATTATGCTTCAAAGCACTGTACTCACCTATATGGATGTATTCCTATACTTAGGAATTTTATTTTTGGTTTGTGTTCCTTTTGTTTTAATGCTGAAAAAAGGAGCCGGAAAAGTAGATACTTCTTCTGTTCACTAATATCTTCTGTACTTAGAAGTTTCCTCAAAAATATGTTCTAAGATCGCCGCTTCCTGCTCATCAAAAGGTATGTTGCGGCGCTCCATTACTAACTTTGCTGTTTGAAACGCTTTCACCGTTTTATAAGTAGTAAAACCGGCAGCGCCTCCCCAACTAAAAGATGGAATGAAATTCCGTGGAAATCCGGTTCCAAATATATTAACACTTACTCCAATCACAGTCCCGGTATTAAACATCGTATTGATACCGCATTTACTGTGATCCCCCATCATCAAACCACAAAACTGGAGTCCGGTTTTAGAAAAACCTTCAGTCTCATAATTCCATAGGCGTACTTCTTCATAGTTATTCTTTAAGTTACTGTTATTAGAGTCAGCACCTATGTTGCACCATTCTCCCAACACAGAATTTCCTAAATATCCATCGTGACCTTTATTAGAATAAGCCATCAATACCGAATTAGTAATCTCTCCTCCTACTTTACAATACGGACCAACGGTCGTCCCGGTGTAGATCTTAGCTCCCATTTTTACGGTAGCATGCTCGCACAATGCAAAAGGACCTCTTATTAGTGCGCCTTCCATTATTTCTGAATCTTTACCTATGTAAATAGGACCCTCTGAAGCATTAAGTGTACAAAAGTTAAGTTTCGCTCCTTCTTCAATAAATATATTCTCAGGATTGAGCGTTTGCACTGTAGCAGGAATTTGTGCTGACTTTCGATCTTCAGTTAACAAATCGTAATCTAACTGAATCGCCTGGTGGTTTTTGCTGAAAATATCCCAGGTATTCTCCACTTTAAATACTGCCTCTTCCGGAATTTCTAACTGCTCATACGCATCAAAATCTATTTCTTCCTGACTATCATCACTATAAAAAGCTACAATATCTTCACCATCAAAAATCGCCTGACTTTGTTGAAGATCAAATATCATTTCCACTAAGATTTCTGTAGGCAGATAAGCAGCATTAATCATCACATTTTCTTCAAACTCAACCATTGGATATTTATCAGATAAATAATCCTCAGTTATTGTTGAAGTTGTGTTGCCCAAATGTTTTTCCCACTTTTCACGAATAGTCAAAATACCGATTCTTAAATCTGCAACCGGCTTTGTATACGTAAAAGGTAATAGTTGATTGCGTACAGGACCGTCAAAAAGGATATAATTCATTATAGATGCGTTTTGATACGAGAGCGAAATTAAACATTTATATCTAGAGAATATCTACAGTAAAATTAAATCGCCTTAAGAATTAAACATAAAAAAAGCCCTTTAGCAAATGCTAAAGGGCTTTTCCATATTAGAAATGTTTAGGGCTTAGTTACCGCCGTTTTCCATTTTCTTTTTCAATGCTGCAAGAGCATCATTAGCGTCTCCTAAAGTAGGTGCGCTAGCTGCTGCAGAATCAGCTGCTTTCTTAGCTGCCTGCTTAACAATCTTAGCTTCCTCTTCTTTAAATAATGCAGTATGCGATGCAACTACACGTTTAAAGTCTTTATTAAACTCAATAATCTGGAACTCTGCTTCATCACCTTTTCCTAGTTTACTACCGTCTTCTTTCTCTAAGTGACGTCCTGGAATAAATGCCACGATGTCCTCGTTGAATTCTACAGTTGCTCCCTTATCTACAATCTCTCCGATTGTACCGGTGTGCTTAGTTCCTACTGCAAACTCAGCTTCATATTTATCCCAAGGATTGTCTTCAATCTGCTTGTGACCTAAGCTTAGTTTACGTCCTTCTACGTCAAGCTCAAGAACTACAACCTCTAGTTTATCACCAATGTTTGTAAATTCTGATGGATGCTTGATTTTCTTAGTCCAAGAAAGGTCTGAGATGTAGATAAGACCGTCAATACCTTCTTCTAATTCTACGAACACACCAAAGTTTGTGAAGTTACGTACAATACCAGTATGACGAGATCCTACAGGATATTTAGTAGTAATGTCTGTCCAAGGATCTTGCGATAATTGCTTGATACCAAGAGACATCTTACGGTCATCACGATCCATAGTAAGAATCTGAGCTTCAACTTCGTCACCAACGTTTACGAAATCCTGAGCGCTACGTAAGTGCGTAGACCAAGACATTTCACTAACGTGGATAAGACCTTCAACTCCTTCTTCTACTTCTACGAAAGCACCGTAATCTGCGATTACAACTACTTTACCTTTTACTTTATCGCCTACGCTTAAAGTTTCGCTAAGAGCATCCCATGGGTGCTTCTTAAGCTGCTTAAGACCAAGTTGGATACGTGTTTTATCCTCATCAAAGTCAAGAATAACTACGTTTAATTTCTGATCAAGATCAACGATCTCATTCGGGTGGTTGATACGAGACCAAGAAAGATCTGTAATGTGAACCAATCCATCTACGCCGCCAAGGTCAACGAATACTCCGTAAGAAGTAATGTTTTTAACGGTACCTTCAAGAACCTGACCTTTTTCAAGCTGCCCAATGATTTCTTTTTTCTGCTCTTCGATATCTGCTTCGATAAGCGCTTTATGAGAAACAACAACGTTTTTGAATTCCTGGTTGATTTTCACAACTTTAAATTCCATTGTTTTATTCACATAAGCATCGTAATCACGAATAGGCTTAACATCAATTTGAGAACCTGGTAAGAACGCTTCTATACCAAATACGTCAACGATCATACCACCTTTAGTACGTGCTTTTACAAAACCGGTAACAATCGTACCTTCTTCGTGAGCTTTATTTACACGCTCCCAAGCTTTGATTACACGAGCTTTACGGTGAGATAAGATTAATTGACCAGTTGCATCTTCACGCACATCAATTAATACCTCAACAGTATCACCTACTTTAAGATCTGGGTTATAACGAAACTCGTTAAGAGAAATTACACCTTCAGATTTTGCATTGATATCTATAATAGCATCACGATCTGTGATGTTGATTACGGTACCTTCTACAACTTCGTCATCAAGAGTATCAACAAAGTTTTCTGCTACAAGCTTTTCAAACTCATCTAACTTGTCATCATCGATTGGGTCAATACCTTCCTCGTAGTTGTGCCAGTTAAATTCTTCAAGAAATTTCTCAGGATTTGCTTGTGCAGCGCTTTCGTAACCTTTCGGCTCTTCTATTGCATCAGGAGTAGCAAGTTCTTCTGCTGCTGCAACGTTTGTTTTAAGCTCTACTGCTTCTGGAGCTTCCGGGTTTTTGTTTTCTTCAGCCATTGCTGATTAAAAATTTGTATTTTACGCTTTCGCGGAAGCTAAACAACACAAAACCATAAAAGAGGTTTAGAATATTTGTTTTCAACAGCTAAGAATAAATTCTTCTCTGCGCCTTTTGTGCTTCCTACTGTTGTCAAAAGGAGTGCAAAATTACATAAACTTTTTATATTTTCAATTCTAAAATAAAAAATATGCTAGAAGAAATTTCTTCGGAAACTTTTAAAGGGCAAACCACTCGCCATGAGCTCTTTGGAAAGCTGTGGAAAGTCCCTAATCAAAAAGCAGTTGTGTGCATCATTCACGGTTTTGGGGAGCACTTAGGCAGGTATGAGCACGTTGCTCAATTTTTCAACACAAAAAATATTAGTTGTTACGCTATAGATCTACCCGGTCACGGTAAATCAAGTGGTAAACGAGGAGTTGTGCGCTCTTTACAAGATTTTATTCTTGCAGTGGATTTTGTTTATGAAAAAACAGTTAATGAAAACCTCAATACACCTGTGTTTCTTTACGGTCACAGTATGGGAGGTGGCATTGTCTTAAGGTATCTTCTTCTTACCGCTTTACCTCCTAAAGGTGTTCTAGTTACTTCGCCATGGCTGAAACTTGTTAAAAATCCGGGAGCTCTAAAAATTATTCTAGGGAGAATGGCGCTAACTTTTGCGTTGAATCCTGTTCAAGAAACGAAATTAGATTCTAAAAACCTTTCTCGTGATTTAGAAGTTGGCAAAGCATATAAAAAAGATGAGTTGGTTCACAATAAAGCTTCTACCCAACTCTTTTTCGGGCTTAATGACAACGGCGTCTATCTGATGGATAAAACTTTTGACTTTAGAACCCCGGTTTTATTAGCACACGGGACTGCTGATGAAATCACAAAATACCAGAGCTCAAAAATATTAGCATCAAGACATCCTGATCAAATAGTCTTTAAATCTTGGGAAGGTTTGCGACACGAAACTCATAACGAACTCAACAAAGAAGAGGTTTTAACGTATTATGCCGATTGGATTTTGAGTAAAGTTTGAAACAAAAAAAATCCCCACTCATCACTGAGCGGGGATTTTTATAGTAATGAGATTTTGTTTTAGCTGCTAAGCTTCATAATTGCTTTCTCATTTACAAATTCTTTAATACCAAAGCCACCGTGTTCTCTTCCATAACCAGAAGCTTTCACTCCACCAAAAGGCATGTTAGGCTGAGCCAGACCAAAACTGTTTATAAATACCATACCGGTATCAAAGTGGTTTTTAGCCAATTCAAATGCTGCATCCTCATCTTTAGAGAAAATACCACCACCTAATCCAAAACGGCTGTCGTTTGCAATGCGCATCGCATCCTCATTATCCTTAGCTTTTATTAAAGAAGCAACCGGACCAAACAATTCATCATCATAAGCAGGTTGACCGGGTTCTACATTACCTAAAATTGTTGCAGGATAAAAATAACCATCACCTTTTGGCAACTCGCCTCCACATAAAATTTCCGCTCCGTTAGCAACACTCTCTTCCACTTGATCGTGTAATGTTTTTCTTAAATCTTTACGTGCCATTGGCCCCATATCTACAGAATCATCTTTAGGATCACCAAATTTTAATTCTTTCATTCCGGCGACAAACTTTTCTTTGAATTCGTCGTAAACTTTTTCGGTTACGACAAAGCGCTTTGCAGCTACACAGGTCTCACCATTATTATAGGTTCTTCCTTTAATACTCCACTCTACTGCTATATCTACATCGGCGTCATCTAACACTAAATACGCATCATTAGAACCGAGTTCTAAAACAGTTTTCTTTAAAGCTTTACCGGCTTTTTCTCCTACTACTTTTCCTGCTGCTCCACTTCCTGTTAAAGTAACTCCGCGTACCAAATCATTTTCTATGATATTATCAGATTGATCGTGCGAGATTCTTAGCACCGTAAAAATGTTTTCAGGCAAACCAGCATCTTTTAGGATTTTTTCAATCAACAGCGCTGATCCGGTAACGTTCTCTGCATGTTTCAGTAAAATACCATTACCTGCCATCAAGTTGGCTATCGTATAACGCATCACTTGATAGGTCGGGAAATTCCACGGTTGTATTCCGTAAATTACTCCTAGAGGTGAATATGTAATTAACCCTTTCCCTCCTTGTGGCAATGTGCGCTCTTCATCTTTTAACTCTTCAGGACCGTTTGTTGCCGTGTACTCACAAATTGCGACACACAAATCAACCTCCTGCTCTCCCTGACTGATGAGTTTCCCCATTTCTTCAGTCATTAATTTTACTAAGCGGTCTTTATGCTTGGTTAAGCTTTCGCCTATTTTCTTAATAAAATCTGCGCGCTTTTCCAACGAAAGAGTTTTCCACTTCAAAAAAGCTTCGTGAGTTGCTGTTACAGCATCACTCGCTTCTAGGTCAGTCATCATTTTATAACTGTTAAGCGGTTTACCGGTTGCTGGATTTATAGTTTGAATCGTATCGCTACTTGAAGCATTTTGCGTTGCATTGGGCTTATCTAAAATTTCTGTACTCATAATTTTTCTTTTAAATAGTTTTCGGTTTACCTGAATAAACAAGCTGCCGATAGTTTTTATTTAAAGTTAATGAGTAGACTCGCTTAAACAAGTGGTTTTAGTAAAGCCTTAAGCACATCTTATGGCTAATTTAGCATATGAAATTTATGAAAACGCAAAATCTGAAATTCACCTTCTATATCTCCAATAAAATAAAAACTGAAGCATGATAATCAATATCGAATATACTAAACCTAAAGTAGCAACCCCGTTCCATTGATAATGTTGCCAGGCATGAGCTCCAGTCACTGTTCCTAAAGCACCTCCTATAAAATAGATTACCATATAAATGGTATTTACCCGATTTCGGGCATCTGGATTCTGCTTGAAAATGATATTCTGATTGGTGACGTGTAAGCACTGCAATCCAAAATCAACAAAGAGAACACCTATTACCAAACCAATTATAGATGTCCCTGAAAATTGAAACACAATCCAGGAGATAATTAGAACACCAGTAAACAGATAGATCAAATTTCGCGAATTGTATTTATCATTTAGTCTACCAGAGAGTGTTGCTCCTAAAGCTCCTATCATTCCTAATACCCCAAATAGTCCGGCTGCACCACTACCATAACCAAAGTTGGCTTCCATCAGAAAAACAAGCGTCGTCCAGAATGCACTAAAACCTGCAAAACCTAGTGCTCCTCTTAATGCGGCAATACGCACATCGGGTTTGGTTCTGAAAAGTTTTAATAAAGAACGCATGAGTTCAGCATAGGTTCCTTTAAAATCTGTTGCTACATCAGGCAGTTTAAAATACAAGAGGGTGGCATAAATTACCATAATTCCGGCAGCGAGATAATACATAAAGCGCCAGCCATAATATTCACCTATCATTCCACTTAAAAAACGACTTCCTAAAATACCAATCAGCAAGCCACTCATGACAATACCTATGGCTTTACCTCGCTTTTCTTCCGTAGCTAATTGCGCAGCCATCGGCACAAACAATTGCGGTACCACAGAGGCAAAGCCAACACAAAAGCTTGAAATAGTCAACACTAATAAACTTGGAGCCATCGCGGTAACGATTAAAGCTACAATGATTGCTATAAAATCAATAAGAATGATTTTACGCCTTGAAAATTTATCTCCTAACGGAATAATAAAGAGTAAACCAAAAGCATAACCCAATTGTGTCGCAAGCGGAATATTACTCACCTGAGCTTCGGTTACGTTAAAAGTCTTTGCAATTAAATTGAGTAATGGCTGGTTGTAGTAGTTATTGGCGACAACGAGACCTGCTCCTGCTGCCATAAGATACAGCAAAGATTTATTGAGTTGAGTAGCTTTCATTTAAGTAATTAGGGGAATTTAGTAACCCACCTTGGAGCAAGCCTGTCTGTATCCGACAAAGGCAGCCCGCAAGGCATCAAAAGAATACAGCTTTATATTTCGTGGTAAGCCTCAGAGTATTTAAATCTTGATTATCAAGTAAATCAGCATCTGCCAAAGATGCGGTCTTTTGCCAACTGAAGCAGTATATGAAACTGATCTTCGATATTCGTATGGGTGTTATCTAAAAGTATCGCATCTTCTGCCTGAACAAGGGGTGAATCTTTGCGGCTAGAATCTAATTGATCCCGCTTTTGAACGTTCTCTAAAACGGCTTCATAACTTACATCATCACCTTTAGCTTTCAATTCTTCAAAACGTCTGCGGGCGCGCTCGTCTGCAGACGCAGTCATAAAAACCTTCAATTCTGCATCAGGAAAAACAACGGTACCTATATCTCGACCGTCCATCACAATACCTTTTTCTTTCCCCATCTCGTGCTGCTTTTTAACCATAAGCTTACGCACCTCGGGAATCGCAGCAACCTGACTCACAAAATTAGAGACTTCCAAGGTTCTAATCTCTTTTTCTACATTCTCTCCATTCAAATACACATCAGCAATCCCGGTCTTTTCATTCATTTGAAACTTTACTGATACCATAAATAGATGTCTAATAAGTGCTTCTTTGTCAAAATAACCTTCTTTTATAAAAATTTTACGCATTGCATAAAGCGTAACGGCCCGGTACATCGCGCCTGTATCTACATAAACGTAACCCAATTCTTTGGCTAACATTTTAGCAACTGTACTTTTTCCGGTAGAAGAATAGCCATCTATGGCAATGGTGATTTTTTTCAAAAGCTTAGTGTTGAATATTAAAAACTAACCGATTTAAATTTTGATCTATCGTAAATCAATATTCAAACCGAAGAAACCTGAGCTCGCAGCACTGTTGTATCTGGCGTAGCTGTAACTCAGGCGCAATTTATTAAACTTAATAGAGAAACCTGCACTGAGCCCGGCAAAACTACGTTGATCTATTATGCGTAATTCTTCCGCTCTGCGTACATTATAACCCAATCTGATAGTGAAGCCTTTATCTGGAAATAACTCTGTTGCAAAAATCATATGTCGCAAAGCTTCATCAAAAAAGTTTATATTTTCTGAAGTTGTACTGCCGCTTAAATCTGAAGTTTCCCGTGCGGGATTGGCAAAAGCTATATTCCAGTTTTGTAAATTCTCCAAGATGAAATGCCACCGAAGCGGAACGTGCTCCAGCTTTTGAGAAATTCCAAAATCTACCTCCAATGGAAGCCTCTCATAAGTGACATCATAAGCCGTAAATTGGGTACCTATATTGCGCACCACTCCCCCAATATTAAGATCTAAGTCGTCATTTACATATAAAAAACCGAGATCAACTGCACCACCCAGCGACGTATATTCTTCAAGTTTAGATGAAATCAATTTTGCATTTGCACCAATAAAAAAATCTGTCCGTGGAATGTTATAAGCATATCCCACCGAAAAAGCCACTTCCCCCCCACTAAAGTCTGAAGTTGCATTACCTCGCTCATCAAAACCTTGAAAAGTTCCATAATTTACATAGGTAACTCCGGCGTGAATCACTTGAATACGCCGGTCGTATTCATAAGCATAGCTTACCGTACCATAATTTACATCTGCTAAGTAATTGACGTAATTTAAAGAGAGTTGGTTATCCATATTCAGATTAATAGACGCCGGATTGAACAAACCTGAAGCAGGATCATAACTTTGATCGGTAAGCACTTTACCGCCTAGCGCAGCTTGCTTAGGAGAAGAAACCAAGTTTAAAAACTGGTACGTTGCACGACCGCCTAACTGCCCAAAAGCAGTAAGACTCAAATGTAAAACAAGAAGCAGCAATAGCTTTTTTACCATAAGTTCTTTTGCAACAACACTATTCTATAGAATTACAAATTTTATCGATAGCCGAATTTAGATACATCACAAGTGCACTCAAAGATAATTTACTTTATTTCGTCTCCACAAAAAACCCGCTTCGATTAGAAAGCGGGTTTTGAATTATAAATTTTTATTGGCACCGCCAAAGGGTTTAATACCTTAAGTCTTGCCTCTAAATTGAAAATTTGTTTCTAACGAATACCTCGTGGGTTTGCCCCGAGGTAGTTTACTTACTAAAGTTCTTTAGCTCGTTTGACTTTCTGATTGGTTAAAGCCAACTCCAGTACCTCACTCATATCGTGGACATAGTGAAACGTCAAGCCTTTCAGGTAGTCATCTTTTATCTCTTTAATATCGCGCTCATTTTCTGCACACATAATAATCTCTTTAATGTGTGCGCGTTTTGCCGCAAGAATCTTCTCTTTAATCCCTCCTACCGGAAGTACTTTTCCACGAAGTGTGATCTCACCGGTCATCGCAATATTTTTCTTCACTTTACGCTGCGTAAATAACGAAACCAAAGAAGTTAACATCGTGATACCCGCACTAGGACCATCTTTTGGAGTTGCTCCTTCTGGCACGTGAATATGCACATTGTATTTCTCAAATACCGCCGGGTCTAATTTCAGTTCCTCGGCATTAGATTTAATGTATTCCATTGCGAGGGTTGCGCTCTCTTTCATCACTTTCCCTAAGTTACCGGTAACCGCAAGGTTTCCTTTTCCTTTAGAGAGTATCGATTCTATAAAAAGAATATCCCCACCTACCTGCGTCCAGGCGAGACCTGTAACCACGCCGGCGACTTCGTTATTCTCATATTTATTACGCTCTAGCTTTGGAGACCCCAGAACATCTATAACAGTTGCATTATCAATTTTCACATTGTACTCCTCTTCCATCGCGATGTTTTTAGCAGCATAACGCACCATTTTCGCGATTTGTTTTTCTAATCCACGTACACCAGATTCACGCGTATACCCTTCAACTATTTTCTCTAATTGTGGTTTAGCAATTTTAAGTTGGTCGACAGTAACACCGTGTTCTTTTAATTGCTTCGGAAGCAAATGACGTTTACCAATCTCCACTTTTTCTTCAATGGTATAACCTGTTACATTGATAATTTCCATACGGTCACGCAATGCAGGCTGAATGTTTCCTAGATTGTTTGCAGTAGCAATAAACATAACTTTAGAAAGGTCAAAACCTAATTCTAAGAAGTTATCGTGAAAATCTGCATTTTGCTCAGGATCTAAAACCTCAAGCAAAGCAGAAGAAGGATCCCCCTGATTGCTGTTGCTCAGTTTATCAATCTCGTCCAACACAAAAACAGGATTACTTGTACCTGCTTTTTTCAGACTCTGAAGAATTCTACCCGGCATCGCTCCAATATAGGTTTTACGGTGACCGCGTATCTCAGCTTCGTCACGTAAACCACCTAAACTCATACGTACATATTCACGTCCTAACGCCTCAGCAACAGATTTACCCAAAGATGTTTTACCAACTCCCGGAGGTCCATAAAGGCACAAAATAGGTGACTTCATGTCGTTACGCAGTTTTAAAACTGCTAGATATTCTATGATACGTTTTTTAACATCATCAAGACCATAATGATCCCGATCTAAGATTTTCTTAGCACGTTTCAGATCAAATTTATCCTTACTGAATTTATTCCACGGAAGGTCTAAAAACAGATCTAAGTAATTTCGCTGAATGCTGTATTCTGCAACCTGTGGGTTCATGCGTTGCATTTTAGCAAGTTCTTTTTTGAACTGCTTACCTACTTTCTCATCCCACTTTTTCTTTTTAGCACGCTGACGCATTTCGTCTATCTCATCTTCCTGAGAAACACCACCCAATTCTTCCTGAATGGTTTTCATCTGTTGATGCAAGAAATACTCGCGTTGCTGCTGACTCATATCGTTATGCACCCGGCTCTGAATATCATTTTTCAGTTCGAGTTTTTGCATTTCGGTATTCATATGACGCAAGGTCTGCAAAGCACGTTCCTGCAAATCATTGATCTCTAAAAGCCCTTGTTTTTCTAAAACCGTGAGATTCATATTAGAACTCACAAAGTTGATCAAAAACGATTCGCTTTCAATATTCTTAATAGCAAAACCTGCCTCACTTGGAATGTTTGGGGATTGCTTGATAATTTGTAAAGCTTGTTCTTTTATAGACTCTATAATCGCTTTAAATTCCGCAGAATCTTTCTCTGGACGTATTTCTGGAACTTCGCGTACTGTTGCAACCAAATACGGTTTTTCGGTAATAACCTCAGCAACATTAAAGCGTTTTTTTCCTTGAATGATAACAGTAACATTTCCGTCAGGCATTTTTAAAACCCGCAAAATACGAGCGACCACACCGGTTGTGTTGATATCATCAGCAGAAGGATTTTCTACAGTCTCATCTTTTTGAGAAACAACACCTATAATT
Organism: Leeuwenhoekiella marinoflava DSM 3653; assembly: GCF_900129005.1. Lineage (GTDB taxonomy): Bacteria > Bacteroidota > Bacteroidia > Flavobacteriales > Flavobacteriaceae > Leeuwenhoekiella > Leeuwenhoekiella marinoflava. The sequence goes on from NZ_FQUN01000009.1 coordinate 117,724, forward strand.
TTTGAACCCTTATTTGCTTCGTTTATTAAGTCTATAGACATATCACGACCAGCAGTAATTGGGATTACCACACCCGGAAATAAAACAGTATTTCTTAACGGTAAAATAGGTAAAGTTTCTGGTAATTCTTCACGATTTATCTCATCTTCATCTTCAGGAGTCATCAACGGAATTAATTCAGCATCTCCTTCAAAGTCCTGCAATGACAGATTGTCAAGATTTGTAAATTTTGTTCTAGCCATATTATTTAACGCCACATTGTCATAATTTTTAAGTATTCAGAACAATGCGATCTTTTTTATTTGGTTTAACCCCTTTATTAATGGGCTGTTGAGCCGCTTGAGGTATTTTATGTCGAATATAATTCAATTGTTATGCCACCTTAGTTTTTTTAAAGATTTGAAAAAAAATCCTTCCAACTGTAACAAAGCGTTTTGAACTGTATCTTTATACTGAAGCTTTAACCTATTGAATACTACTAACCATCATATTGACTTGCTTTTAGAGCAATGTAAAGTCGGAAATCAGCAAGCACAACTTGTGGTTTATAAGCGTTATTACAAAGCCATGTACAATACTTCGCTACGTATTGTAAAAGATAACACTGAGGCCGAAGATGTGATGCAAGAATCCTTTCTAAGTGCTTTTACAAAGCTTGACAGTTACAGCGGTGAAGCCACTTTTGGTAGTTGGCTCAAGCGCATTGTGGTAAACAATAGCATAAGCAGTTACAATAAACGCTTACGCCGTAAAGAGGATGATCTTGAAGATTCGCTATACAGATTAGAAGATGAAGATCAAGGTATTACAGCATGCGATACTGATAATCTTGAAATTCAGCGTGTATTACAAACTATGAATCACCTCAAAGAAAATTACAGAGTCGCTCTAACCTTGAACTTAATCGAAGGTTATGATTATGAGGAAATGAGTGAAATACTGGGAATAAGTTATGCCAATTGTAGAACGACTGTTTCCCGAGCGAAAGAAAGTTTAAGAAAAAAATTAAGTGATCTAATCACAGAATAAAAGTATTATGAAAACGAATTTAGAAAGCTGGTTTGAAAAAAAGCGCGACTGTTTTGACATTGCTGAGCCTGGTGATGGTCACGAACTGCGCTTCTTAGACAAACTTAAAGAACATAAAAAAGAGGAAAAAGTTGTTACCGCTCGTAGTTTAAACTGGTGGAAACCTCTGGTAGCCGCTGCAGCAATTGTGTTGATTGTATTTGCCGGTTATGCAACCGTAAAACCTAAAATTTCAAATGCAGGTCTTGCAGCTGTTTCACCAGAAATGGCTAAAACACAAGACTTCTTTACAAAAGCAATTGAAGAAGAGCTTTACAATATCAACGAAGCACGTACTCCACAAACCCAACAAATGGTTGAAGATGCGCTTGTACAACTTGAAATTCTGGAAAAGGATTACAATAAGCTTACCCATGATTTGGCGACCAGTGGTGAGGATAGACGCGTAATTTATGCTATGATCGCCAATTTTCAGGCACGTATAGATTTACTCAACACTGTTCTAGAAGAAATAGAATCAATCAAAAAAATTAAAACAAACGATTATGAAGACCAATTACTATAAAACCCTAGTTCTTTTCTTGGTAACCAGCGCGGTGACCTTCGCTAACGGCAATGATCCTGATCGTTTTAAAGGTCGATATACTAAAGAAAAGAAGATCACAAAAGAATACAAGGTTAATGCAAATGCATTGCTTAAAATCAATAACAGCTACGGAAATGTTGATGTTGTTTCTTGGGATCAGAATAAAATTGTCATTGAAGTTCTCGTAAAAACTAACGGTAACGACGAAGAAAAAGTGACCAAAAAACTTAATGAGATTGAAGTTAAATTTGATGCTAGCGCAGATATGGTTTCTGCCCGCACAGAGATTGAAGAAGGTAAAAGCTCGTGGTGGAGCAGCTGGACTTCAGGAAACAATAATGTGAATATGGAAATCAACTATAAGATTAAAGTACCTATTACAAATAAGGTTGACCTGAGTAATGATTACGGTGGAATTTCAATTGACAAAATTAAAGGGGTTGCTAAAATCTCTTGTGATTACGGCCATCTGGATATAGGCGAACTATTAGCAGCTAATAACTTACTGAGCTTTGATTACACCAACAACTCGAATATTGCTTATATGAAAAGTGGAAAAATAAGCGCTGATTATAGCTCTTTCACTCTTGAAAAAGCAGAAAATGTTGTCCTCAATGCAGATTATACCAAGTCTAATTTCGGTACAATCAAGAACCTAAAATATAGTTGTGATTATGGCGGAATATCACTAGATGCCGTTAATAACATCGAAGGCAGCTCTGATTATCTGAGTGTAAAACTGGGCAAAGTGAACGGTAATCTTGATCTTAATATGGATTATGGCTCGCTACGTATTGATGAGCTTACCGCAAATGCAGGTAATATACGTATCAACACCGAATATGCCGGAATTAAAGTTGGTTATAATACGGGTTATAACTTCAATTTTATAATCAAGCTTGATTACGCTAGTCTTAAAGGTGAAGAGGAGTTTGAGATCACAAAGCGTCAAATTGAATCTTCAGATAAATATTATGAAGGTTACTACGGCAGTGCTTCAGCAAAAAATAACTTAAGCATCAATTCTGAATATGGTGGCGTGAGTTTTTATAAAGTCAATTAATCGAAAATCAATCAAAAAATGAAAAAGTTAGTATTAATCTTAGCTATCGCCTTTCTTTCAGGTTCTGCAAATGCGCAGTGGTGGGGTGGAAAAAAAATTGAAGGTAACGGAAATTTAACCACCAATGATCGTAATGTAGGTGATTATGATGAAATAGGTGTAGCTGGTTCTTTTACGGTAATTCTTATTGCCGGAGAAGAAGGCAAAATAAGTGTTGAAGCAGAAGAGAACCTTCAGGAATATATTATTACAGAAGTAAAAGGCAATAAGCTAAAGATCTATACTGAGGATGGCGTTAGCTTGAGAACCAGTAGAAACAAAGACATCACAGTTACTGTTCCTTTTAAAGATATTGAAAAAGTGAGTATGTCAGGTTCTGGCGATGTAATAGGTAAAGATCTTATTAATGCACAGCAGTTTTCTTGCGCTATAGCAGGAAGTGGCGATATGATCTTAGAAGTAAACGCTCAGGATGTTAGCGCATCAGTTGCGGGTTCTGGTGATCTTTCTATAAGCGGTAGTACTCAAAAAACACATTTAAAAGTTGCAGGAAGCGGTGATCTTGAAGCGTCTAGATTAAGCAGCATTGATGCCGAAGCAAGCATTGCAGGTAGCGGTGATATCAGCCTCAATTGTAATACCGGAACACTTAAAGCATCAGTAGCCGGTTCTGGAGATATAGTTTACAGCGGTAAGCCCGGTAAAGTAGATTCTAAAGTTGTAGGCTCTGGTCGTGTCAGAAATTAAAACTCACTCGATTGTAGAGTAAATTCATCAATCAAATCCGGAAAAAGGCTGTTTATTAAGACAGCCTTTTTCTTATTCTGCTTGTTCTGTAATACGCTTACGAGGAACAAATAATAACAAGATCACTCCAGCAATAAAGAATACGATGAAGAACAGAATTGCATATCTAATGCTTCCGGTTAACTGAGCCACATAACCGTAACTCAACATCCCGATTACAATTCCTATTTTTTCTGAAACGTCATAAAAACTGAAATAAGAAGCCGTGTCCTTCTCCCCTTCCGGAATTAATTTGGAATACGTAGAGCGCGATAAAGACTGAATTCCTCCCATGACAAGCCCTACAAATGCAGCTGTAAAATAAAACTGAAACGGACTCGTAATCGTATAAGCATATATACAAATCGCAATCCAGATACAGTTAATCACTATAAGCGTTTGAATGTTTCCATACTTAGCCGAAGCTTTTGAGGTTAACCACGCTCCTAAAACAGCAACCAATTGAATAAGCAGAATACTAACGATAAGTCCGGTTGTGCTATCTGTAGTTCCCCAGTCTAGTTCTTCAATACCAAAATAAGTAGCTACCAGCATTATAGTTTGTACCGCCATACTGTACACAAAAAAGGCCGTGAGATAGGTACGCATCGGTTTATCTTCTTTTAGCTTTTTCCAAATTTTGCGCAGTTCTTTAAAACCATTAAACATTACATTTTTGGTAAGCTTTTCTTTTTTGTTTCCTTTAGGCAAGTAGTAATAGGTGTACTGGCTGAAGCCTATCCACCACAAACCGGTTAATACAAAAGATAATCGTGTGGGTAAACCTTCATCTTCAAAACCAAAAGTTTCATACATCAAGATCATTGCAAGGCAAACAATTAGCAAGATTACACTTCCTATATATCCTAAAGAATATCCCTTTGCACTTATTTCATCTTGCTGATCAGGAAATGCAATATCCGGTAAATAGGAGTTGTAAAAAACCAAACTGGCCCAGAAACCAATCAATGCCAGAAAATAGCACAAGAGTCCGAACCAAAGAAATTCCATATCAAACCAGAATAAACCGATGCAAGAAACCGCTCCTAAATAGCAGAAAAACTTCATAAAAGTTTTCTTGTTCCCGACATAATCGGCGATTCCACTTAAAAACGGACTTAAGAAAGATACTACTAAAAAAGCTGCTGCGGTCACATAACTAATAAGTGTATCATTATTAAAGTCAATACCTAAGAAGTTAACCGTATCATTTAAAATTTTTCCGTTTTCGTCTTTCACAAGCGTTAGTGCTCCGTAAAAAATAGGAAATACCGCTGATGCAATTACCAGACTATAAACCGAATTTGCCCAATCATAAAAGGCCCAGGCATTCAATAATTTTTTACTTCCTTTAGGTAAAGCTTCCATAGAAAAAATAGCTAGTTGAATAGGCTAAAATAAGAAAGCCGCTCCAATAGAGCGGCTTTTACTTTTTATTTTTGTGTTATCCTATTTAAAAGAAGTAACTCCGAATTTTTTAGCTTCAGCAACTGCACGCGGTGCAATCTGAGTCAATGCTTGTATACGTGTATCTGGAGATGGATGTGTACTTAAAATCTCTGAAGTACCTGAACCTCCCTGAGCCTTCATTCTCTCCCAAAGTTTTGGAGCTTCATAAGGATCATATCCGGCAATCGCAGCTATAATAGTACCTATCTCATCAGCTTGACTTTCATGACTTCTACTGAAAGGCAAAATAGCTCCTACTGTACTTGCAGTACCATAATATTGATTAAATAGTTGTCCTGCTTTAGAATCTCCAAGTGCAATACCTCCGGCTGCTCCAACAATAGCCTGACCTTGCTGAGCAGTCATACGCTGCGCGCCATGGTTTGCTAAGGCATGAGCCAACTCGTGACCTAAGATCATTGCAAGACCTGTCTCATCTTTAGCTATTGGCAAAATTCCTGTGTATACTACGATTTTACCTCCGGGCATACAAAAAGCGTTTACAGCTTGATCTTGTACAAGACTGTATTCCCAGCGATAATCATCAAGATAATTAGGATATCCCAGAGCAGTCATGTAACGCTCTGCAGCTTTAGCAATATTATTTCCTACGCGTTGAACCATTGCGGCTTCAGATGTTCCTCTTACAACAGTATTTTCAGACAAAAACTGATTATACTGCTGAAATGCCATTGGGAAAATCTTATCATTACTATAGGCATTAAATGTTTGTTTACCAGTAAATGGGCTGGTCTTACAACTCATTACCAGCACTATAGTCATAACAGCAACAAGTATTTGTTTTAATTTCATTTTAGTTTTTTAAAGATTAGCAGGTTGAAATTACAAATTATAACCTGTTGCATTTTAACATTTAGCTAAATTTTAGTAATGTGTGTGAAAATTATCCTATCAAATGAACCACAGAAAAGCCCTTAGGTAACTTTAAATACTTATCATTCTTATTCAGATTATTTAAATCATAAGTTACATTATCTACTGTAATTTTTTTAATGGCAAATGGCAATCCTATCAAATTAAGTTTTATAACCTCATATTCTGTCTCATAGGTTCCTGATTTATGCTGCTGAATAGTCAAGTCGTTTTTCTTACCTGTCATTTTGAAACTACGCAAACTATAACGGCCTTTTTTATAATCATAACCATCGTTAGCATCCTCATAAACTTGAGATTTCATAGTTTCTTCGGCAAAATATACATCGAGTTTTAGCTCTTCAATTTCCTTTTCTCCAACAAATTGTTGAACAGGATATCTCGGTATAATCGAACCCGCTTTTACAAACATCGGAATCGTATCAAAATCTGCATCAACCCAAAGTTCACGCCCACCCTCAAGAGTTTCGTTAGTCCAGTAATCATACCAGTTCCCTCGTGCCAAATACATCCTACGCCCTTTAGAATTAGGTTCTAAAATAGGACAGACTAAAATATTGTTACCAAAAATGAATTCGTCTGTACGGTAATGGGTATGCACATCGTCCTGATCGTAATACACTAAAGGTTTTAGCATAGGTACAGCATCTGTGGCATACTCGTAAAACATAGTATATAAATACGGTAAAAGTGTGTAACGCAATTCGATAAACTTTCGCGTAATATCGGTTACCTCATCATCAAAAGACCAGGGTTCTTGATCCCCGTGATGCCCGCTGGAATGTACTCGACAAAAAGGATGAAAAACTCCAAGTTGAATCCATCTCACAAATAATTCTCCGGTAGGTTGCTCTGCAAACCCGCCAATGTCTGTACCTGTAAAGGACATACCTGACAGGCACATGCGCTGTACCTGATTATTAGCGATCCATAAGTGCTCCCAAGTAGCTACATTATCACCCGTCCAAGACGAAGTATAGCGCTGCGCACCACTGTAAGCTGAACGTGTAATAACCAGGGGTCGTTTTGGGTACACAAACTTTTTAACACCTTCATAGGTAGCACGTGCCATCTGTGTACCGTAAACATTATGCGCTTTACGATGACTACACGGATTACCATCATAATCGTGACGCACATCATCAGGAAATGTTTTTCCGGGAACCTCCATAACTGCAGGTTCATTCATATCGTTCCAAACACCTCGCACTCCGATTTCTCCTACCAACTCTTTAAACAAACCCGCCCACCATTCGCGAACTTCTGGATTGGTATAGTCTGGGAAGGCACATTCGCCCGGCCAAACTTTACCTATCATATACGGTCCATCTGCGCGTTTGCAGAAATAATCGTTTTCTAAGGCTTCATTATAAACCCAATAATCCGGATCAATTTTAATTCCAGGATCAATGATAACAATGGTCTTAAACCCATCGTCAAGTAATTCCTTAACCATTCGTTTAGGATCAGGAAAATATTCTTTATTCCAGGTAAAACACCTGAAGCCATCCATATAATCAATGTCCAGATAAATCCCGTCACAAGGAATTTTAAGATCTCTGAATTTTTGAGCAATTCCTTTTACAGTACTTTCCGGGTAATAACTCCATTTACATTGCTGAAAACCTAAAGTCCATAACGGAGGCAATTCCGGCTTACCGGTAAGATGTGTATAATTTTCTACCACCTCATTCATCCCGGGACCGTAGAGAAAATAATAATTCATTTCGCCTCCCGGAGCCCAGAAACTGGTTACATCTAATCGCTCATGACAAAAATCAAAATTAGATCTAAAGGTATTGTCAAAGAAAATTCCATAGGCTCGTTTATCTTTTAAACCAATGTAAAACGGAACGGTTTTATAAATAGGATCTGTTTCTTTACCAAAAGCATACGAATCTGTAGCCCAGTTAGAAACCTTTTTTCCTCTTAAATTGAGATGAACCGGCTTATCGCCAAGACCATAAAAAGCTTCTCCCGGGTGTGAGCGTTTGCTCATTTTGACGATATTTCCTCCTAGTGGAAAGCTTTCTTCATAATGAAAACCAATTTCATCTTCATTGATCAGGTTCCCTTCGATATCAAGAATTTTAGTCTGCAGGCTTATTTTTTCAATTTTAATAATAAGCTTAGCAGTTGTAATTATATAGAAATTCTTATTCTCTGTAAGTTCTAAGTGATTGTACCCAATGTGGTTCTCAGGATCTATCGCATATGAGAAATCATCCTCAAGTATACCGCGTGTACCATACCTAAACCGAATTACACTATCGCGTAAAACAGTTAATTCTAAAATGATATTATTTTCTGTGGTAAAGTATAGAGTATCTACTTCTTGCCGGACGTTTGTAACGGCATTAGGAAACTGATTTCCCTTTTGTTCTAACTCCGTATTAATAATCATAAGTAGTCTTTATAACGTGTTGGGATTACTAAATTAAGCGTTTCTAGGGTGAATCTAGTTTACTTGAGTAAAAGATATTAACTACAACGTTTACAATCAATACACTATATTTAAAGTGCAAAAACCATTACTGCAAGTGGTGCTAAATCTATTTCTATTGAGTTCTCTCTATCATTCCATGGTACAGCTTCTACAGCAACACTTTCAGAAATATAATCACCGCTCCCTCCGTATTTTTTAGCATTGCTATTAAATACTTCTTTCAAATTAACTCCAGTCTTAAAAAGTTCTGCCGGTACTCCTATTTTGTAGTTTTCTCTTGGAACCGGTGTGAAATTACAGATTACCAGTACAGAATCTTTAGGCTTATATCCTTTTCTAAGATAAGAAAGCACACTGTTTTCTCCATCTGCCCAATCGATCCATTCAAAACCTTCATTACTGAATTGTTTCTCAAACAAAGCGGGATATGATTTATACAATTTATTCAGGTCTAGAACACAGTGCTGTAAACCCATATGAAAATCATACTCCAGCAGATGCCAATCTAGACTTTCCTGAAAATTCCATTCTGAACTTTGAGCAAACTCACCGCCCTGAAATATCAATTTGGTTCCCGGATGCGTGAACATATAACCAAACATCAAGCGTAGGTTTGCAAAACGCTGCCATTCGGTTCCCGGCATACGATCAAATAAAGATTTCTTACCATATACTACCTCATCGTGAGATAAGGGCAACATAAAGTTTTCTGAAAATGCATAGGTCATACTGAACGTTATATCATTCTGATGAAACTTTCGGTAAACCGGTTCTTTTTTGAAGTATTCAAGAGTATCATGCATCCAGCCCATCATCCATTTCATGCCAAAACCTAAACCTCCCAGAAATACAGGTTTTGAAACTCCTGTGTAACTTGTAGACTCTTCGGCTATGGTCTGTACATCTGGGTAGTTTTTATAAACGGTTTTATTCAATTCTTCTAAGAATGAAATGGCGTCTAAATTTTCTCTTCCGCCAAATTCATTAGGCTCCCACTCCCCATCTTCGCGAGAATAATCAAGATACAGCATAGAGGCAACCGCATCTACACGTAAACCGTCAATATGATATTGATCTAACCAAAACAAAGCATTACTGATGAGAAAAGCTCGAACTTCATTACGACCGTAATTGAAAATCAAAGATTTCCAGTCTGGATGCCAACCTTTACGTGGATCGGGATGCTCGTATAAATGCGAGCCGTCAAAATTACCCAGCCCGTGTGCATCTTCAGGAAAATGTGAAGGAACCCAATCAAGAATTACCCCGATACCAGCTTGATGGAATTTATCTACAAGTAGCATAAACTCTTCCGGGTAGCCGAATCTGGAAGTTGGAGCAAAATATCCTGTTAACTGATATCCCCAACTTGGATCGTATGGATATTCCATTATCGGCATAAACTCCACATGCGTGAACTCCATTTTTTTTACGTATGCCACCAGTTCATCTGCCATCTCCGTATAGCTCAAACTCCGATTTTCTTTACCGGTTTTACGCCACGAACTTAAATGCACTTCATATACTGAAAATGGTTTATCTAAGGCGTTGTATTTTGCCCGGCTGGTCATCCATTTTTTATCTTTCCACTTATAATCTGCAGCGTAAATTACAGAAGCTGTTTTGGGAGGATGCTCTGCACGACGTGCAAACGGATCTGCCTTCTCGGTCTTTACATCATTATTATTCGATTGAATTTTATACTTATAAATCGTTCCCGGCTCAACTCCCGGAATAAAACCTTCCCAGATACCGCTACCATCCCAACGCACATTCAATTTGTGTTCTCCTTCTAACCAAAAGTTGAAGTCACCCACAACAGAAACAGATTTTGCACTGGGAGCCCAGACTGCAAAATAAGTTCCCTTTTTGCCATCAACTGTGATTGGGTGCGACCCCAGCTTTTCATAGAGTCTGAAATGCTTACCAGCCTTAAATAGCGAGATGTCAAATTCTGAAAATAAACTGTAAACGTGTACGTTACTCATAGTGTTGTTGGTTAAGAATATTAGAGATTCCTTTTAACGGAATGATGGCCCAGCGTGGTCGAGCATTTAACTCGTAACCCAACTCATAAACAGCTTTCTCTAACAGGCAATATTGCAATAAAAATTCGATTTCTTTAATATAGCCAATGTTTAAATTGGCGGTTTGCATTTCGTTTATATAGGTTTTCAAAAACACCCCTACAATGTGACTATACAGCACTTCTGCTACTTCAAAAAGCTCTTCTAACTCATAGCTGTATTGCTCGTGATTATTGAAGATAGTCGCGTAAATCGCATAATTAAATGACCTAAAAATTCCAGCTATATCTTTTATAGGAGGTTGTTTAACTTTTCGGTCTCTGATGGTACTTTCGGGTTCGCCCTCAAAATCTATGATATAAAAATCCCGTTCTTTTACTAAAACCTGACCTAAGTGATAATCGCCGTGAATTCGCAAACGCTCACTTTTAAGTAAAGCTTCGTCAAAATCAAGCAATTGTTTTCTGATAATTTTTTTCTTACTCAACAGTTCATTTGCCAAATCTAGCTGCAAACCTTCTAACTTATGTAGGTTGTTTTCTACCAGATTAATTCGGTTTTCAAATTGATAAATCAGTCTGTTTTTTAACCAAACTGAATAATCACTGCTGAAAGCCTGCGGTGTAAATGCTGTATTTACTCGCTCTTGTCCCAGTGCAATATGCATTTGAGCTGTACGTAATGCTAATTGAGATACATCTTCAAAAAATTCTACCGGGCACCAGGCTAATAAAGCTGGTGGAATATCTGTGATAGCAATTTGCTGTAAATATCGTGTGGGGCGTAAGGTTTCTAGCTTGGGCTTTTGCCTAGAAAGTTCTTCAAAAGTGAGTTTGAGATTGTGTACAAAGTACTCCCAAGCATCTCCTTGATTGGGAACAAGTTCTTGCATCAATCCTAAGGTTATCACATTTTTATTACTGAACTTTAAGGTGATGCTTCCTAAATATTTAGGCGTGTTTTTAAAAATACCTTTCATCGTAAGGTATTTGCTTATCTCATAATCGGGATTCTCATCTACATATACTCTTCTAAATATTTTCAGAATATAACTCTCATTATAAACGATTGAAGTATTGCTTTGCTCTACTCCCATCAACCTGCTGCTCTCATAGGATTGCGCAGTATTTGAGCGACCACGACGATAAGCTACTTCCTTATATCTATACTTTTCACCCTCTAATATTTTTTCAAAAATTTGCTTGCGAAACGATTCTAACAACAAGGCATCTACAAGAAACCCCGCTGTACCATTCAGGTTTAAATGCGCGATAAATTTATCGCCTATTAACGACTGATCTGTTACAAATGCAATGGGTAAAAAGTAGTTGTGTACAAACGCTTCTTTAAAATTAACTTCAAGTACAACCCCATAAAATAAGTCCTGATTATCCTCTATAGGAAAATAATCTATAATCTCAATATACTTGAGCGCACTGGCTTTACCGCCATACCACCGCTGACTAAGAATATAGGGCTCTAAAATATCATCGCATAGCTCTTTCCTAAACCGTTCTAAGTCAGTTAAGGTATTCCAATCTGTATCATATTTAAAAGAAATACGACCATCTATCTCTTGATCCTGAGCCATTTGTTAGTTTCTTTAGAAGTTAGTTGTTCTTTTGTAAGCTTTCCTATTTAAAAATCTGAAAAATATGGAATGGCATTGCTGGGTGTAGTTCTACATAATTCCATTCATCATTCCAAGTATAGGTATTGTCTGTAACCAGATCTTTGAGCATCAATTCTGAACCCGGAGCAAGGTTCATAGACTCATAAGGCAATCTCAAGCTACCCGCTTGTTTATAATAAGGATCCAGACTTATTACTATCAGAAGCTCACTGGTTCGGTCTTGATTCCATTTATAAAATGCCATCATACCCTCGTTATGCAAATCGCAAAACCTAATATTATTAGTCTGTTGCAAAGCAGCGTGCTGCTTTCTAATCGCATTTATTTTAGTAATTAAACGTATTAATTTATTATCTCTATTCCAATCCCAATGGCAAATCTGATACTTTTCAGAATTCATATATTCCTCTTTCCCAGGGACAGGTTCACTTACTAAAAATTCAAAAACAGGTCCATAAAGCCCAATATTTGAACTCAAAGTAGCTGCAAGGGCATAACGTATTAAATGTTGTGACTCATTGGCTCCTTGTAAATGATACGGATTAATATCTGGGGTGTTCGGCCAAAAATTAGGTCTAAAATATTCCTTCTGCTTAGTCTGGGTCAATTCGGTCATATACTCGGTCAATTCGTGCTTACTCGTACGCCACGTAAAATAAGTATAAGACTGACTATAACCTTGTTTTGCCAATTGCTGCATCACTTTAGGGCGCGAAAATGCTTCCGCTAAAAACAACACATCCGGATGCTTTTTCTTTATTTCAGCAATAAACCAGTTCCAGAAATAGTAGGGTTTAGTATGAGGGTTATCAACTCTAAAAACTTTCACTCCAAAATCTACCCAGTGAAAAGCGACGCTGAGCAGCTCTTTCCAGAGGTCTTCAAAATCTTCAGATTCCCAATGAAAATTGACAATATCCTGATATTTTTTTGGTGGGTTTTCTGCATACTGCATCGTCCCGTCAGGACGCTTTTTAAACCAAGAAGGATGTTCCTTTAAATAAGGATGATCTGGCGCAGCCTGAAAAGCTAAATCCATCGCTATTTCAATACCCAGACTATTTGCGTGATTGATTAGGTTTCTAAAATCTTCTTCAGAACCCAACTCTGGATGAATGGCTTTATGACCACCCAGATGAGAACCTATTCCCCACGGCACACCGCTATCGCCTTCTTCTGCGTTAGTACGATTATTTCTACCTTTACGGTTTACTTCTCCAATAGGATGAATCGGCGGAAAATATAAGGTATCAAAACCCATTGAAGCTACTCGTGATAACAAGACCTCACAGTCTTTAAAGGTTCCGTGCTTGCCCGGCTCTTGACTCGCAGACCGCGGAAAAAACTCATACCACGTACTAAAACGCGCCTTTAAACGATCTACATATATTTTCAACGTAGCACTCTCGTGTGCAAATTTTCGAGTGGGGTTATCTTTAAAAATGCGGTGTAAATCTTCAGAAATCGCATAGCGACACGCCTCATCATAGCGTTGCTCATCAGCAAAAAGATCTTTTACAATGCATACATAATGCTTTCCATCTTCATCTAGCTTTGGTTCTACAGCTTCCAGATATTGTATACCGTCAAGTAATTCACTTTTTACGTACTGCGCATCTTTCAACTTTGCTTCAATACCATGTTGCCAGTTTAAAGCATGGTCGATCCATCCACGCAACTTATATTCATAAAAACCTTGATTCTCAACCACAAAATTAGCTGAATATGCATCGTTAACACTATGTGCTAATCGTTCGGTTTTCCAAACCTTATCATGTTCCCATTTATAGCAAACTTCAGCTTCTACAACATCATGCCCATCACCTAAAACATCTGCAGTGACGTGTACCAGTTCACCGGTAACTCTTTTTATAAAAAAATCCCCGCCTTGCAGTTGGGGTTCCACATTCTCAATTACTATACGTTGTCTTGTCAAGATTAGTTGCTTTTATATTTTCAGTTGAATACCCTTAAAAATAGCAATAATTAATTACAAGCAGACAGTTAATGTGAATTTGACAAAGGCTTAACAACTATATCAGGCGTTAGTCTTTTGTTAAATGCGCGACTAAAAGAAACCAAAGAATAGCGCTTTGCGTAATTTTAAAAAAAAATAAATATGAAAAAAATACTTCTACTGGTTCTGTTAATAAGCCTTAACGCTTGCAAAGGCAGTGCTCAAAATGATAAACAAGAGACGTTTCCGGTCTCTAAAACAGATGCTGAATGGAAAGCAGAATTAAGTACTGAAGAATATCAGGTTTTGCGTCGAGAAGCTACAGAGAAACCCTTTAGCAGTGATCTTCTAAAAATTAAACAAGAAGGAACTTATGTTTGCGCAGCTTGCCAAAATCCACTTTTTAAAAGCAATACCAAGTTTGACAGCGGTACTGGCTGGCCTTCTTTTTACGATTATATAGAAGGAAACGTTGCATTTGGCTCTGACAATAAATTGGGCTACACCCGTAGCGAAGAACATTGTGCAAATTGCGGAGGTCACTTGGGTCACGTTTTTAACGACGGACCAAAACCTACAGGAAAGCGGCATTGTATAAACGGTGTTGCTCTTAATTTTGTTCCTGCGAAATAAATAAAGTTTTAAAAAAAACCAGAATACATTTCCGCCTTCTCGGAAATGATAAAATACTTTTGATGAAAGAATACCCGATACAAAAAACCGAAGCCCAGTGGAAAGAAGAGTTGGGTGCTGAGCGTTACCCAATTTTACGCGGTAAAGGCACCGAAAGACCTCACACAGGTAAATACAACTTACACTTTGAAAAAGACGGCACCTACCATTGCGGTGCCTGCGATGCCAAACTATTTGAAGCAGACAGCAAGTTTGAAAGCGGTTGCGGTTGGCCCAGTTTTGACGAATCTATAGACGGTGCTGTAGAATATGTACGCGATACTACTTTTGGAATGATGCGTACCGAAATTTTGTGTGCCAATTGTGGCAGCCACCTGGGTCACGTATTTGATGACGGTCCAACTGAGACCGGTCAACGCTATTGCGTAAACAGTGCATCTATAGATTTTGAAAAGGAATAAATCTTCAATTCAGGTAGTTAAACATTCTAAGCTCGTTTCGTTAATTATTTCATAAAATGAAGCGCTTAATTCAGCAAGCTAAACTTTCGGAATGACTCTTGATTTACTTTTATCAATAAACTTAAAATACAAAAAACGATGAACAAATTATTTACAATACTCAGTATAGTAGCTTTAGGATTTACCGCTTGTGAAGGCGACCCAGGACCACAAGGACCTCCGGGATTAGATGCCGAAATACCTGCCGTTTATGAAGAGACTGCTGATTTTAATTTTGACGCTGAAGGAAATTTATGGACCTCTCAAGAATTTGGTTACAACGGAATTCTTGATGGAGATATCATAATTGTTTATTTAAATCTTGGTGATGGTCTTTGGACAAACTTACCTGTAAGCTATTTTGATGATCAAGGAGAATTTCAATATGTTTATGACTTTGATTTTACTAGTGGAACCGCACTTCTATCAATTATAGGTGATAGCGATTTAAGCACTCTTGATGATTTTTATACCGCAGGAGTTCCAATTAGAATTGCGTTTATTCCTTCAGACTTAATTGCACAGTTTGACAAAACCCCTACCCTAAGTGAATTGATGACAACACTTGATATTAATGAAAGTGAAGTTCAATTAAGAAAATAATAAATAATCATCATCAAAAAATAGCCCGCAATTTTGCGGGTTATTTTTTGGCATATAAAAATTGAAACCATAAAAAAGTTACTTGAAGAAATACGAGATTGTTCTGTTTGTAAGCCTTTTTTGCCTTTAGGTGCGAACCCAATTATTTCTGCTTCGTATCAAAGTAAAATCGTTTTGGCCAGTCAGGCACCCGGTAAAATTGCTCATGAAAAGTCCATCGCCTGGGATGATCCCAGTGGCAAGCGCTTGCGTGAATGGCTTGATGTTGATAAAAAAGCCTTTTACAATCCAGATAATTTTGCCGTTCTACCTCTAGGTTTTTGCTTTCCTGGTAAAAGCAAAACCGGAGACTTGCCTCCCAGACCAGAATGTGCTCCGCTTTGGCATAAAAAAGTAACAGATCAATTTGTAAATGATCCACTATATATCTTAATTGGTAATCACTCACAGCGGTATTACCTAAAAGACAATCTCTCACTTACAGAACGTATTAAGAACTTTGAAATCTACCTTCCTAACTATTTTGTGCTCCCACATCCATCACCGGTAAACCATTTTTGGATGAATAAAAACAAATGGTTTGAAACCGATGTGATTCCTATTTTACAAAACGAAATTAAAAAGCGTTTAAAATAACCAGCATTCTCAAAATCACAAGCGCAACTGCGTTCGTTTTTTAGGGTTTTTATGCGTAAATTCGTGCCTTCAAATTTCACTGAAAACTATGAGTAAATACGATATTATTGTCTTAGGAAGTGGACCCGGTGGTTATGTAACAGCTATCAGAGCTTCACAATTAGGTTTTAAAACCGCTATTGTAGAAAAAGAAAGCCTTGGAGGCGTTTGTTTGAACTGGGGTTGTATTCCCACTAAAGCCCTTCTAAAAAGTGCACAGGTATTTGAATATCTTAAACATGCTGAAGATTACGGTCTTAAAGTAGAAAGTGCAGATAAAGATTTTGATGCCGTTGTAAAGCGTAGTCGTGGTGTTGCTGATGGAATGAGCAAAGGTGTTCAGTTCTTAATGAAGAAGAATAAGATCGACGTTATTGAAGGTTTTGGTAAATTAAAACCCGGTAAGAAAGTTGATGTTGATGGCACAGAATACAGCGCCGATAATATCATCATTGCAACTGGAGCACGTTCTCGTGAGTTACCTAGCCTTAAGCAAGATGGTAAAAAAATAATAGGTTATCGCGAAGCGATGACTTTAAAAGAACAACCTAAAAAGATGATCGTAGTAGGTTCTGGTGCGATAGGTTGTGAATTTGGTAGTTTTTACAACTCAATGGGTACTGAAGTAACCATCGTAGAGTATTTACCAAACATTGTTCCTGTTGAGGATGAGGAAGTTTCTAAACAGTTTGAGCGTAGTCTTAAAAAGGCAGGTATCAAGATTATGACCGGTTCTTCAGTAGAATCTGTAGATACTTCTGGTGATGGCGTTGTTGCTACTGTGAAGACTAAAAAAGGTGAAGAAAAATTAGAGGCAGATATTGTGCTTTCAGCAGTTGGTATTAAAACCAATATTGAAGGGATAGGTCTTGAAGACGTCGGCATTATTACCGATAAAGATAAAGTGATTGTTAATGACTGGTATCAAACCAATATGCCGGGTTATTATGCGATAGGAGATATCACTCCTGGACCAGCTCTGGCTCATGTTGCTTCTGCGGAAGGAATTATCTGTGTTGAAAAACTAGCCGGAATGCACGTAGAGAAATTAGACTACGGTAACATCCCAGGGTGTACGTATGCATCTCCAGAGATCGCTTCTGTAGGTATGACTGAAAAGCAAGCTAAAGAAGCTGGTTACGAACTAAAAATTGGTAAGTTCCCATTCTCTGCTTCTGGTAAAGCAAGTGCTTCTGGAAACAAAGACGGTTTTGTAAAAGTTATTTTTGATGCTAAATACGGTGAGTGGTTAGGTTGCCATATGATTGGTGCAGGCGTTACTGATATGATCGCTGAAGCGGTTTTAGGACGTAAGCTTGAAACTACAGGTCACGAAGTATTAAAAGCCGTTCACCCGCACCCTACAATGAGTGAGGCTGTGATGGAAGCTGTAGCAGCTGCTTATGATGAAGTAATTCACTTATAGATTAGACGTTAGACGTTAGACGTTAGACGTTAGACGTTAGACGTTAGACGTTAGACGTTAGACGTTAGACAAAATTAAAAATCCTGTAACTCTTAATTGAGTAACAGGATTTTTTTGTAGCTATTTTATTAATTGTCATATCGAGCGCAGTCGAGATGCTAAACCGGAATTAGATCACAGAAATAAAATTCGGTATCCCAAGGTTTCTCATCATCAGAGAAACAATTATCATCGTTACTTTTTGCCGGCTCATATTTACGCTTAACCTGCTCTCCTATTTTAAATTCAACAGGCTTTGAGAAAATAGGTCCGTCAAAAACAAAGGTGTGAAATTCCCCATTTTCTCCACAAGGATCTACATTCTTGGGTAAATCTGCCACAAACTGATGATCTACAATCCTACCTGCAAAAGATTGATCCAGATATTTTCCGTTTACGCAAACCGTAATTGCTTTAAAACCCAGGTCGATGAATTCAGTTATCAATTCTTTAGTATCTTTTTTCCATAGCGGAAAAACAGCTTTAAGCCCCACTTGAGCCAACTGCTCTTCGCGATAATTCTTTAGATCCTCTAAAAAAATATCGCCAAAAATACTATGCGTATTTCCTTCAGAAACCGATCTTTTTGCTGCTGCTCCCAAAATCTCTGAATACTCAGCCATAGTAACATTACCGGCAAGCTGAATTTTTTCAAGTGGTAGCCTTAAACGTTCCGCTTGAAGGTCTAAGAGTTCTTTGCGTAAACCGTGCATAGAAACCCGGTCAACATCAGCATTAACGGTGGTAACTAGCTTTGTGATATTGAATTCTTTTTCTGCTAAAACTTTATAAAGTGCTAATGCAGAATCTTTACCACTACTCCAATTAAAATAGGCTTGTTTCAAAATAATTATAAGAACGATTTAATAGCCAATTCATAGCTCTGCAAGCCAAAACCTACTATGATTCCTTTAGCGTGTTTAGAAATATACGACTGATGTCTAAAGGCTTCGCGAGCAAATGTATTAGAGATATGAACCTCAATTACCGGCACAGAAATCGCCGCAATAGCATCTCCTATCCCCACAGAAGTATGCGTATAAGCAGCTGCATTGAGAACAATACCGTCAAAAACGCCATCTGCCTCCTGAATTTTGGTAATCAAATCCCCTTCAGAATTAGACTGAAAATAAGATAATTCCGTTTCCTTAAACTGAAATTGCAATTTCGAAAAATAGTCTCCAAAAGTTTGATTACCGTAAACTTCAGGTTCGCGTTTACCTAATAAGTTTAAGTTAGGACCATTTATGATGAGTATTTTGAGTTCTTTTGCCATTTAAATAAATTGAAATTTGTTGCTAATGAGCCTTCTTGAATCGACTTAAAATCTTGATTCTCGAGTAAAGGTAATTTAAAAAATAACCATAAAAAAAGCCCCGCATCGCGAGGCTTAGTAAAATTGGTTGGTTATTGAAGTATGTTTTAGAATACAAAACCTACACCTGCTTGAATCGCATAGTTGTAAGCACTTACATTATCATAGATTTTGGTAAATCCTCTGGTGTAACGTCCCTGAATGAACAAGCCGTTATCAAACTGATATTCTAAACCTGCTGCTGTACCAAACTCAAAATCGTTTGCTCCATCTACAATATCAATTTCTCCTGAAGAAGATGTTGGTTGATAATCAATCTCCTCATTTACTAAGAAATTGAATGAAGGGCCTGCCTGTAGGCTTAAACCATCTGCCAAGTAAATTTTAGCCATTAAAGGCACTTGGATGTAATCTAACTGATATTCTGTGTTATCGTCAACGTCAAAAACATTATCCTGATCTATAGTCGCGATTGTAGAACCCTGAGCAGAATAAATCACCTCCGGCTGAATTGAGAACATTTCAGAAATAGGAAGCTCTGCAACGAGACCTGCATAAAAACTGGTTCTTGAATCCTGATCTCTAGAATCATCTCCAGCGATATTTGCAAAATTCACACCACCTTTAACTCCAAAATGAAACGTATCTTGAGCCTTAGCTGCTGTTGTTCCTAAAGCAATAAAACTTGCAATTAAAATAAGCTTTTTCATAATAATTTGTTGTTTATAATTTGAAACAAAACTAGAGCCTATAAGGCTTAACGAATCATAACAGACCATTAATATTTATTAAAAAAAACCCAATTGGGAAGCTTCTACTTCCTGCAATTAGAATCATTTGAAAACTAGATTTTTAAGTAAATAACAATTCTTAAAGAATAAAATGTGTCATCAATAAATGCCTGTTACAGAATTTGTTGCAAATTATTGTACTGAAACACAAGCAACTAAATTTGTTAATTTATGTTAAAATTATAAGCGTAAAAAGTTATAAAAAGAAAAGCCCCGCATTGCGAGGCTTTAAAAATCTTTCAAATGTTTTACACTAGTTAAAGCTGAATCCAACTGATGCAGCAAATACCCCATTTTTTGCATCAAAACCATTACCTTCTCCACTATCATAAACATCAGAGAATCCTTGGGTGTAACGTGCGTTTAAAAACAAACCACCATTAAATTTATAACCTACACCCACTGCACCTGCAAAGTCAATATCATTAAAATTGTCCTCATCCAAACCTATAGTAGCATTTGGCCCGTCAATTTTACTATCTACCAGAAAACCAACTTGAGGTCCTGCCTCTAAATAAAGCCCTTGAACTAAGTAGATTTTTGCTAAAACAGGAACGTTGATGTAGTTTAATTGAAATTCTGTGTCCTGCGCATCATCTCTTTGAACCAAATCAAAACCTTGACCAGAATAAAAAACCTCTGGTTGTACTGCAAATCTTTCGGTTACAGGAATTTCAAGAACTGCACCTAGGTTGAATGATGTTCTTGCATTATCATCGTTAAAGCCATCAACACCATCACCCGTTAAATTGGAAAAATTAACACCACCTTTAATACCAAAAGCTAACTCGCTTTGTGCCTGTATTAGAGAAGTAGTTCCAAAAACAAGTATTGCTGTAAAAAATAATTTTTTCATGATTTTTATATTTAGATTTGAGACAAAACTACTTTTCGTTCAGACATCAACTTATTAATGCTTTGATAAATTATATTTAAAACACTCCCAAATAAATTCTATTTTATTTATGAATTGGCAAAAATCGTTAACTGATTATAAATTATTCTTAAAGCTTGAACGTGGGCTTTCAGAGAATTCTGTAATTAATTATGGCCTTGATGTGGCTAAACTCATAAATTGGATCAATGAAAATTCAGTTAAAGAAAACCCGTTATCCATTCATCGAGAATGCCTTCAGGAATTTATTTACGCTAAAGCAAAAACATTAAATGCTGCTTCACAAGCTCGTTTGATTTCAGGATTAAAAGGGTACTTCGACTATTTGGTATTTGAAGATTACCGCAGAGACAATCCAACCGACTTAATAGAATCTCCCAAGGTAGGCCGAAAACTTCCAGATACCTTATCTGAAAAAGAAATAGACAGTATAATAGAATCTATAGACCTCAGCACACCTCAGGGAGAACGCAATCGTGCAATTATAGAAACATTATATGGATGTGGTCTCCGCGTCTCTGAGTTACTCAACTTAAAATTATCGGATCTCTTTTTTGATGAAGGCTATATATTAGTGACCGGTAAAGGAGAGAAACAGCGTTTTGTACCCATCGCTCCAATTACACAAAAGTATATTGACATTTATATAAATGAGATACGGGCGCACGAGGATCCAAAACCGGAATTCACCAACACACTCTTTTTAAATCGCCGCGGTGCACAACTCACACGGGCGATGATTTTTACTATAGTTCGCAACCATACTCAAAAAGCCGGAATTAAGAAGAAGATCAGTCCACATACATTTAGACATTCTTTTGCTACGCACTTATTACAAAACGGAGCCGACCTAAGAGCCATACAGCAAATGCTGGGACATGAAAGTATAACTACCACCGAAGTTTATATGCACGTAGATCGCACACATCTTGCTGATGTGATGAATACCTTTCATCCCAGAAAATAACAAGCGCTTTATTTAAAATATAAACTAAAAAAACCCGAACTATTACAGTCCGGGATCTTTCTTACTAACCAAAAAAGCTTACTCTTTCAATTTTAAGAAATTTCAATCAAGCGTTTTGCCTGAATTTTAGCTTCCTCTTTCTTTGGGATTGAAATATTTAAAACTCCATTATCATAACTTGCGTTAATTTTCGCGCTGTTTACCGTTTCCGGTAGGCTAAAAGCACGCTTAAATCTATTGTAACTAAACTCTCTACGCGTATATTTTCCTTTTTCTTCAGACTTCTCAGATTCTTTACTTTCTTGAGCAGATATCGTCAAAACATCATTATCCAACTCAATATTAAAGTCTGCTTTAGTCTTTCCGGGAGCCGCTACTGCAAGTTCAAAGCTCTCATCATTCTCTATAATGTTAACCGCAGGAATACTAACTCCTATATTGTTAACATTAGTGGTTCCTCCTAACCAATCTGTCTTAAACATATCGTCAAAAACTGATGGTAACCAATTGTCGTTTGTTCTTTTTACTAAGCTCATATCTATAAATTTTAGATTATATTTTTACTTACGCTTAGATAGTAGCAAAATAGATACCAACACAATTCACAAGTCATTCTGTCACTCAATAGTTAGTTTCTACTGACTTTTTGACAATTCATACCTATAAAAAGCCCGACTGAATCAGCCGGGCTTTTAGGACTAACTAAAAATATTAAACTAAAACTATTTTGTACCTTCTAGCTTTACCGGTACGTGATAGGTTTGACCAATTAAAGCTTTTGAATCAAGCTTTCTATAATTTAAACGACCTTGTATAAACTTCTCAATCGAAGCATCTTTAGAGTCCACATTAAGTACAACTACCTCGTTGTTCTTATTAACCGTAAAAGAAACATTTACTAAAACAGTCTCTTCAACTTCAAAATTAGAATCTGATAAGAAATTACTCAATTCTCTGTTCATTGCCTTCTTAACAGCTTTGCTTGTAGTTTTTGCTGTTGGCTCGGTTGGTTCTGTTGTGTTTGCGCTTAACGCTGTACCGCAGATGATTGCAACTGCAAGTACCATTGTTTTAAAAGTTTTCATAATGTTTGATTTTTGAATGATGTACTAAAAAGACGCCCCAGAAACCAAACAGTTACACCCATCATTTCGATTTAACAGTTTATTAACTATTTTAAGTCTTAATAATCAACCAGTTAACCTTTGTAACTAAATCAATTAATTAAATTTTATACCGTTGAATTTCAGTTAATTAAAACTAATTTATCAAACTGAAATTTCAGAAAAATATATTTGAAATATTTTTTTAAAAAACATCTCAAACGATGGAGATAAGCGCATAAAAAAAGCCTCAATCTTTAAAATTGAGGCTTTCAAATACCGCTTTGCGGAAAAAAATATGCTTTAAAAATTAAGCAAGAACTTGCTGAACTTTATCTGCTGCTTCTTGAAACTGAACCGCACTTTGAACATCAAGACCACTGTTGTCTATTAATTCTTTTGCGATATCTGCGTTTGTACCCTGAAGTCTAACAATAATAGGCACATTGATAGTTCCCATATTTTTATAAGCATCTACAATACCTTGTGCAACACGATCGCAACGTACAATACCTCCAAAGATATTTACTAAGATTGCTTTTACATTAGGATCTTTAAGAATAAGGTTAAACGCAGTTTCTACACGTTCTGCATCTGCAGTACCACCTACATCTAAAAAGTTAGCCGGCTCACCACCTGCTTGCTTGATAAGATCCATAGTTGCCATTGCAAGACCTGCTCCATTTACCATACAGCCTACATTACCGTCAAGGTCAACATAGTTAAGACCTACTTCTTTAGCCTCTACTTCTACTGGGTTTTCTTCACGTTTGTCACGCATAGCTGCATAATCTTTGTGACGGTATAATGCATTGTCATCTAAAGATACTTTTGCATCTACAGCCATTATTTTATCGTCACTGGTTTTTAAAACCGGGTTGATCTCAAATAATGAAGAATCTGATTCTGAATATGCTTTATATAATGCTGCAACAAACTTGATCATTTCTTTAAAAGCTGTACCGCTCAAACCTAAGTTAAAAGCTATACGCCTTGCCTGAAATCCCAATAACCCTGTTGCAGGATCTATTTCCTCTGTAAAAATTAAATGTGGAGTTTTCTCAGCCACTTCTTCGATATCCATCCCACCTTCGGTAGAATACATAATCATATTTTTACCGGTACCTCTGTTTAATAAAACAGACATATAATATTCTTCCGGCTCACTGTCTCCAGGATAGTATACATCTTCAGCAACTAAAATCTGATGAACTTTTTTACCTTCTGCAGAAGTTTGAGGGGTTACCAAATTCATCCCGATGATTTGTCCTGCGATCTCTTCTACTTCCTGAAGGTTTTTTGCCAACTTCACTCCACCACCTTTTCCTCTACCTCCGGCGTGTACCTGAGCTTTAATCACGTGCCAGCCTGTACCGGTTTCTTCAGTAAGTTTTTTTGCAGCTTCTACTGCTTCAGCTGGAGTAGTAGCTACTTTACCGCGCTGTATACGCACTCCAAAACTGCTAAGTATTTCTTTTCCTTGATATTCGTGTAGATTCATAATCAGGCGTTTCTATTTATTTGAAATTTGCAGAGCAAAAATAAGTATTTAGCCTAAACTCTGCTAGTAATTTACTTGGGATTTACGGGGGCTTATTTATTAGAGCTCATCAAGTTTATAGTCTGTAAAATCTAACGGATCAAAATTTTTAAAATGTCCGTTAAGCTGTATCAGTTCACGGGTACGATTCATTTGTTCAACTACAGGCAACGTCACAGTCAAGTGGTCTATTACGTAAACATATCGCGCAGATTCACTATAAAGTTTTAATAATTCTAGTTCTTGCTTAAAGCTCAAGCCTAATTTATGTGGAAAACTATAGGAGTTAATCGCTGCACCTGTGCTCAAATCTGAATCTGCTCCTAAAAGCGCGTGAAAACGCTTTGCAAGATTGAAAAATAAGTCACGCTGCGCAGCTGTTCCATCTTCGATTGTGTTTAAAAAAGTAACCGCTGCACCAGAATACATTTTCTCGTTATAAACCGGATAAAAAGATTCAATTTTAAAAACCCAAAGCCCTCTACATACAATATCACTAGCTCCACTGGGATAGCGCTTTTCTACCTTTTCTAAACGTACTTCTGTTCCGTAGGAAAGTTTTCCGTTGAAGAACGCCGGAATACCAAAGATCATATTCTGCAATTCACAATCTGCAATTAGTTGCTGATATCTGTTTTCAAAAATATGAAGTGCCAAGCGCTCTCCAGGAAATACCACAAGTTCAAGCGGAAACATCGCCAAATTTTGAGTCATAATCGAGTAGTTGATTCTGCTTTACCAAACAGAATACATTTTAAACACCTGTGAAAGTACAGAAATGTTTCTCAAAACTATACTTTTTTAAACTTCTCGCAGATTATGTCTTATTTTTTAGTGGTATACGGTGTATAAGTAGATATTCTATACTAGATTTGTACGCTTAAAGTTTAAAGATTATGACTAACCAAAACCTTATAGCAATAGCTAAAGAATACGGCAGCCCCGTTTATGTTTATGACGCGGCAAAAATAGAATCACAATATAACCGCTTAACTTCTGCTTTTAAGAAGGTTAAGAATTTACGGGTAAACTATGCTGTAAAGGCCTTGTCTAATCTTGCAGTTCTTCAATTGATTCACAGTTTTGGTGCCGGTATGGATACCGTAAGTATTCAAGAAGTAAGACTCGCTCTTGCTGCCGGAATAGATCCTGCTAAAATTATGTTTACACCTAATGGTGTATCTCTTGACGAACTTGAAGAAGTTGCAAAAATGGGGGTTCAGATCAATATTGACAACCTTTCTATTCTGGAGCAATTTGGCACAAAACATCCTAAAACTCCGGTTTGCGTACGTATCAATCCACATGTGATGGCCGGTGGAAACACCAATATTTCTGTTGGTCATATCGATAGTAAATTTGGCATCAGCATACATCAAATTCCGCATTTGTTGCGTATCGTAAAAAATACAGGTATGAATATTAACGGTATTCATATGCATACCGGAAGTGATATTTTAGATATTGATGTATTCTTACACGCTGCTGAAATTCTTTTTGATACTGCGAAAGACTTTAAAGACCTAGAGTTTTTAGACTTTGGTAGTGGCTTTAAAGTTCCTTACAAAGAAGGTGATATAGAGACTAATATTGAAGAACTGGGCGATAAATTGAGCTCAAGATTCAATAAATTTGAAAAAAGTTACGGTAAAGCTTTAACCCTTGTTTTTGAACCTGGAAAATTCTTAGTTAGCGAAGCCGGAAAATTCTTAGCGAATGTAAATGTGATTAAGCAAACGACATCTACTGTTTTTGCACAGATAGATAGCGGTTTTAATCACCTCATACGCCCTATGTTTTACGGAAGCCGTCACGAAATCACAAACATTAGTAATCCTAAAGGCAGAGAGCGTTTTTATTCTGTTGTAGGTTATATCTGTGAGACCGATACGTTTGCTACAAACCGTCGTATTGCAGAAATTGCAGAAGGAAACATCCTTGCTTTTAGTAATGCCGGCGCGTACTGCTTTAGTATGGCGAGTAATTATAATTCTAGATTACGTCCTGCTGAAGTTTTATTTATTGAAGGTGAAGCACAACTCATTAGAAAACGAGAAACCTTTGATGATTTACTAAGACATCAAATTCCACTGAAACAAACAGTAAAAGCTTAGTAAGTTTATAGAGAATGGTAAAAGGTTAAACCATTCATATACGGATCGTAAAAAGCAAATTCCAGATTGCCCCAGGGCTTTTCTTCAAGAGAAGTGTGGTTGTGAAAAACACCCATAAGTTGATACTCTTTGTAAAGTGCTTCAATACCCTGCACCTGAATTCTAAGCATTGGTCTGTTTTTACTAATTCCCCACTCTGAAGCATCCTGCCATTGTAAATGCAAAGCGATATTGTTTCGGCGTATACCGGCATATTTAGGGTTGCGTTCTTCATCTATAAAAACCAATTCAAACTTGAGCTTTTTGATATAAAACTCTAAAGCATGGAGAACATTTTTAACGGGTAAAATAGGTGTGATCTGTGCTAAGTATGCGTCATTGGGTAAACTCATAAAACAGTATTTTTTCGACGTTAAACTATTTAGTTATTATCATTAACAATAATTAAAACAATACATAATGAACTGCTTAAAAAATAGGGTGTTGCCTAGAAAATAAGTAATTTCGTCTTTCAATTTATAAAAGAAATATTAGGTGTACCGGTTTATACTAAGCGCTTTATTAACAGTTCTATTAACGACTCACCTCGAGGCGCAACAAGTAGCCGTACTTCAATATGAAGGTGGTGGCGACTGGTATGGTAATCCTACCTCTCTACCTAATCTTGTAAAGTTCTGCAACACGACCATACATACCGCACTTGATGAAAATGTAGCCACTGTAACCTCTACAGATCCATCAATAATGCAGTATCCTTTTGTACATATGACGGGCCACGGAAATGTTTTTTTCTCAGATGAAGCGCTTCAGAATTTAAGGAATTACTTAAACAGCGGTGGTTTTTTGCATATTGATGATAATTATGGGATTGACGAATACTTAAGACCACAACTCAAAAAATTATTTCCGCAGGAAGAATTAATCGAATTACCGGCAGATCATCCGGTTTTTTCTACAGCTTTTGAATTTAAAGAAGGTTTACCCAAAATTCACGAGCACGATGGTTTAAGACCTCAAGCCTTCGCTCTCTTCAAAGAAGGAAGAATGGTTCTTCTATATACTTTAGAAAGCGATCTGGGTGATGGTTGGGAAAGTCAGGAAGTACATAATGACCCACCTGCCATTAGAGAAAAAGCATTAAAAATGGGTGCAAACATCATAAAGTACGCCTTTGAAAACTGAGCAACTATCCCATGAAACTACACTAACCGAAGCAGCATTGCTTCCGTTTGTATTGGTTTGTGACGGACTCAACAGTCCGGCTAATGCAGGAAGTTTATTCAGGCTTTCTGACGCACTAGGAATATCGCATATTTATTTTTGTAACAGTTCTATAAATTTTGACAGCACGCGGCTCAAACGCACTGCGCGTTCTAGTGAAAAGTCTATTGCATTTTCTGAAATTGAAAAGACAACTGAATTAATTACAGATCTCAATACAGAAGGTTATACCGTTTTAGGTCTAGAATTAACAACAACCAGCCAATCGCTTGAAAATTTTGCAGCACATAATTTTGAAAAAATAGCCTTAGTTTTAGGCAACGAACGCCACGGAATATCAGAAGCTATTTTAAACGCAATCAACCATACCATTCACATACCGATGCGCGGTAAAAATAGCAGTATGAACGTTACCCAAGCTGCTGCTATTGCAGCCTACCAGCTAATTAACAGCCCCAAATATGGAAAATAAATCTAAAATAATTGCCTACGGAATATTAAGAGCTCTTGCTATAATTGGTGGTATCATCTTGGCTATTTGGTTTTTATATAAAGTTCAAGCGGTTATTATGTTTATCTGTATTGCCGCAGTAATTTCATTGATAGGAAGACCTATTGTAAATCTTTTAAAAAATAAATGTGGCTTTAGCGCCGTTGCAGCGGCTATAACAACCTTATTGATGGTTATAGTACTAATATCCGGCATTTTGGCTTTGTTTATCCCTATTTTGATCGACCAAAGTGAACACATAAGTAAAATCAACTTCGACGAAGTTAAGCACAATATCAGTCGACTGAATATAGAATTTAGCCGCTCTATGGGTGTTGATCAGGTTACTTTAATTGAAGGATTGAAACAATCTGATTTTATTAAAAACTTTGATATATCAGTGATACCAACTTTTATCAACAGTATTTTAGGGAATTTTAGTTCATTGATCGTAGGCTTATTATCTGTAATCTTCATCTCTTTCTTCTTTTTAAAAGATAGTCAGTTGCTTTTAGACAGCTTTTTGGTTTTTGCTAATCAGGGTGAAGAGCGTCGTTTTAGACACGTATTTCACAAAACCAAACAATTACTTTCCAGATACTTTTTAGGTATTTTATTACAATTGATGATTCTTTTTTTCATCTATGCAATTCTTTTAGTGAGCTTTCAGATTCCTAATGCATTTGCGATCGCACTCTTTTGCGCCATGCTTAACGTTGTGCCCTATATTGGACCGGTTGTAGGAGGTGTCGTGATGATGCTTCTAGTTATTAGTGGCTATTTTACAGCAGATTTTCAAACAGTAATTTTACCTAAAATGATCTATATTTTTATTGGTTATTGTATCGCACAACTCATTGATAACTTTGTGAATCAACCGCTTATATTCGGAAACAGTGTTAAGTCACATCCGCTCGAAATCTTTTTGGTTATCATTATTGCAGGATTGCTTTTTGGCATTTTCGGTATGGTAGTCGCTATACCTGCCTACACGGCGATAAAAGTGGTTGCTAAAGAATTCTTATCCGAATATAAAATCGTACAAAAGCTTACTAAAAACTTGTATGAATAAACGTCTGCTAGATCCTGATGTTATTGAATTTATAAAGGAGCATTATAAAGAAGATGCTTCCCGTATTATTCTTAATAAATCACCCTTTGCTGATGTGAGCTCGCAGGAACTAGCACAGCAGATAATTGGTTTGCAAAAGGCTGAAAAGAAATTACCTACCTGGTTTAAAACCCCACAAATTTATTTTCCATCTAAATTAAATTTAGAACAAACTTCTTCAGAAAAAACCGCAGCATACAAAGCCGGGTTATTTTCAGGGAGAAATTCTATCGATCTAACCGGTGGGTTTGGAATAGATGATTATTATTTAAGTAAACGATTTGAGCACCTAACGCACTGCGAACTTAACGCAGATTTAGCCGAAATAGCACAGCATAATTACAAGTCTTTAGGTGTAGAAAATGTTACTGTAACCTCAAAAAATAGCATCTCTTATCTTGAAGGTTCCACGGAAAAATATGATTTGATCTATACAGATCCTTCTCGGCGTCACGACAGCAAAGGAAAGGTTTTTATGCTGAAAGATTGCGAACCTAATATTCCTGAAAACTTAAATTTTTTACTCGGGATAGCAGATAAAATACTAATTAAGACCAGTCCGTTATTAGACATTACCGCTGCACTTAGCGAACTAAGAAAAGTAGTTACTATACACTGTGTCGCTGTAAAAAATGAGGTAAAAGAGCTTTTGTGGATTATTGACAAAAACCAGAATTCTGATTCTATAGATTATATCGCCGTGAATTTAGATAGCGATTTTGATGAACCCGTTGTGATCGCTAATACTAAACTCAATCACGCTGAAGCAATTTATGGAGAGCCACACGCTTACTTATACGAACCCAATGCAGCTCTTCTAAAACTGGGCGCTTTCAATTGGATCAGTGAAAATTATAAACTCGATAAACTTTCTGCTAATGCACATTTATACACTTCAGAAGAACTTATAGCATTCCCCGGAAGGAGGTTTCAGATTGATTCGGTGATTAACTATTCTAAGAAGGAAGTTTCAAAATCGTTTAAAAACACTCAAGCGAACATCACCACCCGAAATTTTAAAGAATCTGTTTCTGCGCTGCGTAAAAAATTTAAAATCAAAGATGGTGGGGAAACCTACTTGTTCTTTACTACACTAGCTAACAATTCTACGGTAGTTATAAAATGTAGAAAGAGTTAAGCTTCATACGCATCCTTAAACACTGAAAACGCAGAGTTGGCTCCTATTACAGCTGCATCCATTTCTGCTTCTGAATACGCTTTAGATTCTACTGCCGCTGTAAATGACTTCCATCTATTCAATACCTCAGGAGGATTTTTACCGAAAAAATGATGCTTTCCAATATGCTTTAAATTAGAACAAGATTCTAAATTTTTTCTAATGAGTAAGCCACCCATCATAGAACCTTCAACTACATACAAGATTCCTAAAATTTCAGCTGTTGACAACGGCTTTGAAGCATCAATATCAATTTCCGGAATTGTCGCATCAACCTGATTTAAATCTAACTCAAGATCCATTACCTTTTTATCATCTGCAAAATCCAGCAAATTAATCGGTATTTGCCCTATATTTTGTTTTATAAGACCATAAATAGTAGCATAAGCCTTATAATTCTGTTTTAATAAAGCTTTGTATTGTTCTTTAGTGATACTATGATCTAGTATGTATTTGGCCAGATTATCTTGCTCAGTCTCCTGATGGAGGATTGCTGTCTGCTTCTTTAAGTGTTTTAAAATCATATCCAGATTTAAGGCGTTTTAAGTCTTCTTGTATTTTTAACATTCCCTCGCGGTGAGACATATTTTCTCTTGAAAAATTTTCTAAGAAAACCTCGATGTCTTTTACAAGCTTTTTACTCTCCACTATTTTTTTACGCACCGGATGCATCATCGGTCCGTTTTTAGCGATTGCATTAAGGTACGGTTTCAACCTCTTATGCAAGACACTAATATTCTTTTTTAAAATATATCCCGAAGCCCCATTTAGAATAGTATCTGCAGCAAGTTCTTCATCATTTATGGTACCTGTAATAAAGAGAAATGTAACCGAAGGCACCAGTCTTTGAGCTGTCTCTAAAATCTCTAAACCAGAACTTGTAGGCAAATTATAATCAGAAATGATTAGATCTGGCGGGTTACTCACAAGATTCTTTTTATAATCGCTGTGGTTATTGCACACAGTGATCTGCGCATTTTCTGCTATTTTAAAAATCTCCCGCCTTATCAAAATGACATCAGTAGGATTATCCTCAACCATTAAAATCTTTAACACTTCTGTAATCATCTTTTATTTTAAATAATCCAGTTATTAATTAAAGCAGGTAAGGTTTCACACAGTTCAAGAAAGGTTTTTGGCTTTGCCATAAAACTGTTTGCTCCTAACAAATATGCTTTTTCTTTGTCATCATTAAGGTCTGAAGAACTCATCATCACGACCGGAATCGCTTTGAATTCTTTATGTTTTCTAAAGTGTCTCAAAACTTCAAGACCATCAAGTTTTGGCACTTTTATATCCAGCAATATCAACTTAGGAGATTGCTTCTTAAAATCATTACTCTCTATAAAGTCAATAGCTGTTTCACCGTCAGAAATATGTTTAATAGCATAGTCAGGTATTCGCTTTTCAAAAATGCGAGCCATCAGCGCAATGTCTGTAGTGTTATCTTCTATTGATAAAATGTAGTTTTCAGATTTCAATTGTAAAATTTTTATCCTAAATTAAATAAAAAAGTACTTCCCTTACCAGCTTCACTTACCACTTTTATTTCACCATTATGTTTCTTAACAATACGTTGACTTATGGTTAGCCCTATTCCTGAACCTCCATACTCATCTCCTACCAATCTGTTGAATAATTTAAAGATGCGGCGCTCATGCTTTTGATCAAAACCAATACCATTATCTTTTACAAAAAAATAATCCATTTGATCTATAACAGTATGGCCGATTTCAATTAAAGGATTTTGCTCGTTTTGCGTGTATTTTAAAGCATTCGTCAATAAGTTTTGCATAAGCTGTAAGACCATTTTACGATCGCCATAAGCTTGCGGCATAGACTCTTCAACACTAATTTTTGCATTCGAAAAGTCTTTTTCAATCTGTAAAAACTGGATGGTTTCCTGAACTAAATCAACCATTGAAAAGTTACCTTTTTGAACCTCTGACTGGGAAACTTTAGAAAATTCTAAAATATCATCTATAAGCTGATTCATCTTAAAAGATGAATTGATAATCGTTTCTATTGATGATTTTCCAAAGTCATCTAATTGCTCAAAATAATCCTCTTTCAGTATCTGGGCAAAACCATCAATCCCTCTTAACGGTGCTCTTAGATCGTGAGCCACACTATAACTAAAGGTTTCCAAATCTTCATACGCACTACGCAACAATTTATTGAGCTCTTTTACCTCCTCATATTTTTCAAGAATGATTTCAGATATATTTTCTTTTAAAGCTTTTGCTGCTGCAATCTCATAATCATACCAAGGATCTGATTTTCCAGATTGCTCAACAGACCATTTATCAAAAGATTTTCTTGGAGAAATGCGTTGGTTTTCATCAACGGCAACTGGTTTATCAGGATTTCCTGCCCAGGTCACGGTCTCTATTTTTTCTGGTTTAAACCAAATGAGCGCATTCTTTTTTGCTGCGGAAAGAAAAATACACAAAACACCAGACGCATAGGACTTTAAAGAGGATGAACAATTGTGACTCTCACACAAATTTGCAGTAAATACAAGGTCTTCTTTATCTTGTTTTAGAAGGGCTATTAACTCATAAATTTCTTCCTCAGAAGGTACTTTACCTACCGTAGTGATACGATCATCAAGTATCACTGCTGCACCGGTAGCCTCTGTTATATCGAGCATTGTAGCTGCTCCTTTAGTAAGTCCTTTGTGTATATTCCAATCTTTACTGATTTTTTCTAGCAACGTACTTCTTAAAACAGCTGCTTTATTTACCTTCTGAAGCAACACATTTGCTTTAGAAAGCACCAACTGACTCGAAAATACTTGAGTCAAAAATTTACAAGACTGTCGCTGATAATAGTTAACCAACTTAGGACTGTAATGATGACAAGCTACAAGTCCCCATAAATTATCTTTTGAAATTATAGCTGCGGTAAGGGTAGCTCCCACATTCATATTTTCAAGGTATTCAATATGAATTGTTGAAGACGCCCGGGTTTCACTTATTGAGAGATCAATAGGATTATCGCGCTCATCACCAGACAAAGCTTGTATAGATACCGGTTCACTGGCCACATCTGCAATAATGCGTACACCTTGTCTTAAAAACAATTTACGTGCCTGTTGTGGTATATCTGAAGCGGGATAGCGCAAACCTAACCAGCTTTCTAAATGCTCTTCTCGAGCTTCTGAAACAACAACACCGTCCCAATTTTCGTCAAAACGATAAATCATCACCCGGTCATAATCAAAAAATTTTTTAATAAGATCTGCGGTTATATCACACATTCTCTGCTCGTCTATTACCGAATTTAATCTGGTAACGACTTCAGATAATTGATCTTGATATTTAAACGGGTCACTAAGGTTTTCAAAAGGTTCTAACTCTACGACTAGGTTTCCTTCATTGATATGTGCTATTAAAAGATAAGAAACTCCTTTAATTTCCAACTGCACAGGATTCGTCTTTTCTGAAGATTCAACAGTTTTTAAAATTTCAGAAATACGGTTTTTAAACAAATCAGTTATCTGAGATCCTAAAAGCTCATCAACTCTTTTATCAAAAAGTCGATTTATATTTTCACTACAATATGTGATTTTATAACTGACAGGATCGCAGGCTAGCAAATAACCATGACTCTGAATCTTACCGAGAATATGTATGGGTTCTTTATCGCAATTAGTTAAGGAAACTTCCTGAGGATATAATGAGGAGGGACCTTCAGACATACTAGCGTTTAATTTTAAAATAGAATGTACTTCCCTGACCAAATTGTGAATCTACCCAGATTGTACCTTCGTGTAATTTTACAATCTTTTTACAATGAGCCAGACCTACACCGGTACCTTCATATTTTTCTTCTGTAGGAACACGACCAAAGATTTTAAAAATTGCTTCCAGATCATCTTCTTTAATACCTATACCGTTATCTGCAATCGCAAAAGTCTGATACTCGTCATCCCCAAATGAAGAAATTCGTATACTAGGCTGAACACCTTTCTTACGATACTTTAAGGCATTGCTTATCAAGTTCTGAAACAACAAACGCAATTCAGTTTCATAAGCCATCAATTCAGGCATTTTACCTACAGTCACTGTAGCATTTGCTTCTCTGATACTTCTGTTGAGATCATACTTTACAATCTCAATAAGTTCAGTCACATCTACCTTAGTTTTCTTGAGATCTTCCCCAATTCTACTATGCTCTAGCAAAGCCTTAATTTGCTCTGCCATCCTTCCCGAGGCTTCGTGAATATAGCCCAGATATTCTTTTCCTTTAGCAGACATTTCATCACTAAATTTCTTAGAAAGAAAATCACTACTAAATCTAATGGTAGAAAGTGGTTCTTGTAAATCGTGCGAGCAAATAGAAACAAACTGTTCCAGATCTGTATTTATACGCTCCAGATCATCTTTTTGTTTCTGTAATTCTTGTTGAGCAATCTTAAGATCTGTGATTTCCATCAAAGTACAACGCCATTGATTGGTATCCCCTGCTGCATTAAGCATCAACTCCGCATTAAACAAAACATCTACCCGATCCCCATTAATGCATTCTAATTTTAATTCTTCATTAGAAATACTTCCGGTTTTTTCCAGTTCATCAAGTAAAGCAATTGCTTTAACTTTAGTCTGTTTAGGATAAAATTCAAATATTGATTTACCTAACACATCAGTTTTAGATTCAAATCCAAGAGTCGCTACAAACAGACCATTACATTCAGAAATCAAACCAGTATGCGAGTTGATTGTAACGTGCATTACCGGGTCATCTTCATAAAAAGCTTTAAATTTCTCTTCACTTTTACGCAAACGCGCTTGAGATTGTTCTACTTTATGAATATCTATAAAGGTGATAACAACCCCCTCAATAGTGTCTTGGCTGGTATGAAATGGAGATATGCGCTGTAAAAAATAACGACCCGACTTGCTCTTAATTCGTTTTTCAAAAACCTGACCGCTATTCATAACTTTTTTAGAGTTATCAACAATTGTAGTTCGCTTACGAATACCAAAATTTGAGACAAAGTTTTCTATATTTCGCCCTATATCTTGTTTCACCAAGTGAAAATGCTCTCTAATCGCTGGCGTAAATTTTCTTATAATTAGATTCTTATCTAAAAACACAGTACCTATACGCGTACTATCAAGAAGGTTGTCCATATCTGCATTAAGCATCGCAAGATCTTCCATCTTCTCAATATGCTCTGCATTTACAGTATGCAACTCTTCGTTTACGCTTTGTAATTCTTCATTGGTACTTTGCAATTCTTCGTTTGAAGCTAATAACTCTTCATTAGAAGCCTGCAATTCTTCATTACTGGTTTCTGCTTCTTCAAGAGCATTGCTCAGTTCGTATTGCGTTTCTTTAAGTTCATCTTCAAGATCTTTTATACGTTCCTGAGCAGATTTATGAATATCTGCACGCTCTATGATTACAGATTTATTCTCATTCTTATCAACCTCGATGAGCGTTATTATGTAGTGAAAATCACCTTCTAAATTACCGTTCTTCACAGGCTTAACCAGAACATCAACCTGCTTTTTTAAATCATTATTTTCATCAAAAACCTCAACATCCTTATAAAGTATTTGAGACTTTCTACGTCGTGCTTTATTTACAGTATTTTTTATCGCTTCAGAAAGTTCTTCTGATAGCATATCTATAAGATTTGTAGTAAAACCTTCTTCTGGAAACTGAACATATTTTTTAAAAGCTCCTAAAGCCTCTAAAATCTGAAAGTTTTCATCTATATATACACTTGCAGCTCCATACTGCTGCATAATCGCTTTACTAATCTCTTCTTTTAAACGACTGGTATTACTTATACTTTGCACTGATCCTTTCTTTGTTCCTATTGTATTACGTTTTAAAGATTGTCGTTCTGCTGTAGCACTTAGTACTTCAGTTTTTAAACGTTCTGAACTTTCTATATTTCGATAGATGTTCCATTTTCTATTGATCTCTTCAAAAGAGTTTTTATGAACACCAAGTGACTCACTAGATCCCAGCGTTAAAATACCATCTTGCATAAGAGCATAGTGCAATAAGTGAATGACTTTTGATTGCACTTCATTTTGAAGATATATTAGCAAATTACGACACATAACCATATCCATATTCTTAAATGGAGGGTCATTGGTAATGTCGTGATTAGAAAATATGACACACTTTCTTATATTGTCTTTTACTATAAATTTTTCTCCGCTTTGCCTGAAATACGTATTGATTCGCTCATTAGAAAGATCACTTAATACATTTTCTGAATATGCCCCTTTACTGGCTATATCAAGGTGATCCTGAGAAATATCTGTTGCAAAAATTTTAAGTGAAATATCTTTGCTCTGCTTTTTGATTTCATCAAGAAATAAAATACCTAAAGAATAGGGTTCTTCTCCTGTACTACAGCCTACATCCCAAATTTTTATAATATCACCACTTTCTTTTTCACTTACAATCTCAGGAATAATATCATTTTCAAGTATTTCCCAAACTTTAAAATCTCTAAAAAACTTGGTAACTCCTATCAAAAACTCTTTGTAGAGGGTTTGCACTTCCTCAGCGTTATTTTTTAAGTATTTGTAATAGGCTTCGAGCGAGTCTAGTTTTAATACTCTAACTCTTCTACCTATTCTTCGCAGCAGTGTAGGTCTCTTATACAAGCTAAAATCTAATGCTGTATTGTTTTTTAAAACCTTCAAAATATCACTTAGAAGTTTTTCATCATATTGAAATAACTCCGCATCAAAACCAATACTACTCTGCGCTTCAAAATAATTTGAAAGCTCGTCACTTATGCGCTCTACAGGCACAATAAAATCAGCTAGTCCGGTTTTTATAGAGTTGCGAGGCATTCCATCAAATTTTGCCTGCTCAGGTTGCTGCACCATCACCACGCCACCTTTTTCTTTAATAGCACGTATACCTCTAGAACCGTCACTACCTGTACCGCTAAGAATAATACCGGCACAATGCTCTTTAGCATGATTTGCTAAAGATTCAAAAAACATATCAATAGGAAGATTTAAGGATTTATCCTTAGGCTTTTCGAGCAGCTTAAATTTCCCTTCTTCAATAACCAGATTATTTGTAGGAGGAATCAGATAAATACAGTTGGCTTTAATTGCTCCTCCGTCTTTAATAACCTCAATAGGTATTTTAGTGTTTTTGGCTAGAAGTTCTGCCATCAAACTTTTGTGATCTGGTGAAAGATGTTGAACAACAATGTAACTATACAATGATGCTGTAGGTACATTATCAAAAAAATTATTAAGGGCTTGCAAGCCTCCAGCACTTGCTCCTATTCCTACAATAACATGGGTAGCTTTTTTAAAAGAAGTATTTGTAGTCACAAAGTTTTTTTAATGGTTAGAAGGGTTACCAACCACTAAAATTATCATCAATAATAATATAGGTTGAAACAACTAATCAAAAATAACTTTTTTCATTAAAACACTAAACGAAAGTGTTAATAATTAAGATAAAATTAAGAATATTATAATCAACAGTAATAACTAAAGATAGTTAAGATATACAATCCTCAAAAAAAACTGATATTCAACGAATTAAAATTGATAAACTGCGGCGTTTATATTCATACCTGCTCCTACAGAAGCAAAAACTACAAGATCTCCTGTATTGATTTGATGATCTTTAATTTCTCCTTTTAAAATCAAATCTAAAAGTGTGGGCACAGTAGCTACTGAAGAATTACCTAACCACGATATAATCATAGGCATTACACCTTCTGGAACTTCATCAATCTCGTATAGTTTATAGAGACGCTCAATAATTGCATCATCCATTTTACCGTTTGCTTGGTGTATAAGCACTTTATTTACTTGAGTAATATCTTTACCGGCTTTATCTAAACAAGCCTTTATTGACAACGGAACCGTTTCTAACGCATATTGATACAACCTGCGACCATTCATCTTTAAATAAAGATCGTTTTTGTTCTCTTCAGTAATATTATAAGAGCATCCCATCGTCAGCATTTCTGCATAACGATACGTATCTGAACGAGTCTTGTGTGTAAGCATACCTATAGGCGAAGTACTTTCTTTTCCTTCTAAAATTGTCGCTCCAGCTCCATCAGCATAAATCATACTATCTCTATCGTGAAGATCTATTACCCGCGAGATTGTTTCGGTACCAATTACCATTATCTTTTTAGCATCTCCAGACTTTATAAAATAATCTGCCTGAATCATACCTTGCAACCAGCCGGGACAACCAAAGGGAACATCATAGGCAACACACTCAGGATTCTTAATCTTGAGTTTATGCTTTACTCTTGCAGCTAATGCTGGTACCATATCACTACGGTTAGAACCGAATTTCACATCACCAAAATTATGCGCGACAATGATATAATCTAAAGTCTCAGGATCTATAGCAGCATCTTCAATTGCTTTCTCTGCTGCAAAAAAACCTATGTCTGAAGCTACAAGGTCATCCGCAACATAACGACGTTCATTTATAGTCGTAATTTCCTGAAATTTATCTACGATATATTCATTAGAACGCTCAACTGGCTTTCCATTAGCTTCAAAGAATTTAAAATCTAAGAACGCTTCATTTTTCACCTTTCTTTTTGGCAAATAAATTCCGGTACCGGTGATTACACTATATATTTTTGAACTCATATATACTACTGTTTAACTTCAGCTAAGCGATTTGTTATTCTTAATTAAACTAATTTCTTTGGGAAAATGGGTAAAATACAATCTTATTCTGAAAAAATAGTAAATCTCTTTAACTGAATACTAAATTCAACAGTAAAAGCAAATAGATAACATTCTATTTTTTAAATGTTTAAGCAGCTTAAAAATGCTATAATAAAAAACTTATTCAGCTGAAAATGTGTTGATCACACTCCCGCATGTCGCCATTGCTTCCCCATAATACGGATTTTCAATTTCTTGAAATTCGCTTAACCAAACTGCTCCTTTAGAATCGTTAGCCATTGGGCAACGCTGCACATATAAAGTTGGGTTTAAACTTTGTATTGCACTTACTAAAGCAACCATATTTTCATTAAGCACAACAAACTCCTCACGCTTTTGAATAAGAGTTTCTGCTGCTATTATAGCCTGAAGTCTCTGTTTTATTTTTGAAAAGTGAGAACGCTCCATAGTTTCAAGTATCGAAGCATCTAAACCTGAAAGTCCGTCCAACAGCTCCTCTGCTGCTCTTGAAACTTGCATCGTATCTGAATCTACAAAAGCATCTTTGAGTTTCAAATACTGTTTCATTTCAGCTTTAATAGTATTCTGAAATGCAATCGGTAATTTCATATCTGCAGCTTCGGCAGTATTTATGTTATTGCTGGCAGTATTCATCATCGATTTTTTACCGCGCAATTGTGCTGCAGCATCTACCGTAAATGTTCCATTTGTAACAAGCTCTTCACCAAGTGACAGTCCACTTTTGATCTGATAAAACGCTCCTTGTTTTAGCCCAAGATCAACTTCTCGCATTTCAAAAACAGGCTGAGTCGGATTGGGTTTTACATACACCAGCGAGCGCTCACCTGTCCACATCACTGCTGAAGCAGGAATGGTAAGTTCGCCTGAAAAATTTTGTTGAGCACCTGTAAGCGAAGCTTCTACAAACATCCCCGGTTTTAATAAATCTTCTTTATTGACTAAAGTTGCCCGTACAATTACCGTACGCGTCTCACTATTTAAAATAGGATCTATAAACGAAATGCTTCCTTTGAAAGTCTTATCAGGATACGCATTCACTGCAATGGCTAATTGTTGCCCGTTTTGCAGACGGCTTATTTGATTTTCATAAGCATCAAATTCTGCCCAGACAGTATTTAAATTATTCACCTTAAAAATAGGTTTCCCATCCATAACATGAGCTCCTTCGTTTACTTCAATTTCAGAAACAATACCTGAAACCTGCGAGTAAATAGGAAAACGCGTAACCGGTTCACCACTTTGCTCTACCTGATCTAAAATAGAGGAATGTATTTTCCAGTTTTTAAATTTATTACGCACGGCCTCATACAACTTGGGTTGAGATTCTTTTAATTTTGAAGCAGTTATCAATTCTTGCTGTGCAGCTATTAATGCAGGGGAATAAACGGTAGCTACTTTTTGTCCCATACGTATTTGCTGACCTACAGAAGTAACCGACAACGATTCTATACGCCCGTCAAAATGTGCAGGCTGCGTCGCTGTCTCATCTGCATTGATAACAATTTTACCCGATAAATTCAAGCCATTTGTAACTTCAGTATTACCAGAACCTATTACAGTGGTTTGAATATCTGCTAAGGCCAAGGCGTTATCGGTCATTCTAAATTGGTTTGCAGACAACCCACTCGTTTCGGCTTCAGCAGGAATTAAATCCATCCCACAAATAGGGCAATCTCCAGGTTCCTCACGCATAATTTGCGGATGCATAGAGCACGTCCACATCTGCTCTGCTTCCTCGTGATTATGTGCTGTTTCAACCCTATCTTCTACTTTTTCTTCTGAAGGTTTAAATACTAAATATCCTAAACCAAGCCCTACAAAACAAGCAACTACGCTATAAACAATTCTTTTATTCATTATTTTTTCCTTTAATTGAACCAAAAAAAACTATCTCGTTTTCTTTATTTTTCGCAAAGTAGGCGAACTGATAAACCACAAAGCAAATCCACTTAAAACAGTAAATAAGCCTAAAACTGAAAATACCCTAAGCAACCAGTTATTAATATCATCACGCCCTTCATAATCCATTGTATGCATCATCCATAGAAAATCAAACCAGCGCCAATCTCTGTGTCTTACCGTTTGAAAAGCCCCATCCGTTACCGAAACATAGGCTTTCACAGACTCCTCCCCTTCATAACTCACCACATACGCCGGCAGCAACTTCTCCCGATACTCGTGATGCGTATCTACAGTTTCCACTTTTTCTATTCCGGAAACCTTCAATGTTGCAATCATATTGTTGGCTGCTACATCAAGTGCTTCTTGTTTTGAAACACCCATCTTAGCAGCTCCCGTTTTTGCATTGTACAACTGGCTTTTATTAATCCAATAATACGGTTCGTTATTGATTTCGCGTAGCGCAATACTTTCAATCTTTAAGGTTGAATCTAAAGCTGTCGGACTTACTAAATTCTCAAAAGCCATAGACTTGACTGATTTGCGAAGGTGATCTCCATGGATCTCGTCAAGATTTGTCCAACTGAAATACAAGCCACTCACCGTCCACATTATAAATTGAAGACCTATAAACAAACCCAGATATCGGTGCGTTTTTCTAACTTTTTTACGGATGCGTAGTTTTCTCATTCTTTAAACTAAAAGCATCAGCATGGCCATTACAATCATAATCGCATTTTCTATAAATGTGGCTTCGGTCATAGGCAATTTTAAAGCAGTACCCAGACACGCACATGGTATCGCTTTTTTATCCAGCAAGGCTCGGGTTACTCCCAGCGTTGTAATCCCTAAAATAACCAGAGTAATTACCAGCGCCACGCTTAGCTGAAAACGCATTAAAAAACACAAACCGAGTGCCAATTCTATAAATGGATAAATTGTGCCATAAACCGGTAATGCTTTAGCCAACGGGTCATACATACTGAAGCTTTGCGGAAAACCTTTAAGATCTAAAAGCTTGAAAAAACTAAATACAATGTAAAAAAGGCCCATAAAATCAAGCATCATCTCACGCCAGTTCCAATCCTCTTTATGCAATAAAACCGCAGCAACACTTATAAATGCAAAAATTAGAAAAAGCGGTTTGAGTTGCGCTAACTTCGATCTTTCTTGTTCAGCACTACTGAAAACGTTTTGTGGCTGCGAAGGATGCGACTCCTGCTGTTGAGTTATGGTATATTTAGCAGGTAAGGCCTTCTGAAATGCTTCGGTTGCGATATGACTATTCATAGTAATCACAGCTTCTTCCCGTTCCAGATTGACTTCAGCTTGCTCCACTCCGGCAACCGCGTTAAGCTTCTGCTCCACTCCGGTCCTGCAACCGTTGCAAGTCATTCCTGTTACGCTATAAGTATGTGTCATTTTACTAATTTTTAGTATTGATATTTAGACCATTAATTAATCTTGTCCTAGACAAAAAAATTCACTATCAACCCGCCGGCTAACCAGATATAGCAAACAAAAGCAACATATTTTAACGTGTTTTCCAACGTTTTACTTTTTGGCGCCATCTCTTTCATATGCATAATGTCTTTCCGTTTAAAAAAACCCAAATAAATCAAATAACCAGAAATAGCTAAGAAAACTAAATTTAAAAAGAAGGTATAATTGATTTTAAAATAGTCGGAATCCTGCACTGTTACTTGCGAGGAATCTGGCAAAATAGTCATAAAATCAAAGGAGTAATGCAGAATCAATGAAGCTCCTATCAATGCAGTGAATAACAGAAAAAGAATGAATAAAGACATCTTCCAACCGTAGTACTTGGCATTAATTCTAAGAATTGGAAACACCACCAGATCACTAAAGATAAACGCCATTACACCGGCAAAACTTACGCCCTTGCCAAACAATAATGCCGCAAGTGGAATATTACCCATAGAACCGATAAAGGTGATAAAAGCTGCTACCGGCCCCACGATGATGTGTTCCAGAATTTCAAAAAAAGTAAAATCTGTATTCCCATTCCCGGTACCAATAAATAAAGTTTGAAACCAAGCATCGGGCACAAAAGCGGCTACTATTCCTGCGATGGTAAACCCTACGGTTACATCTTTCCAGACCATTTTCCACTCCATCCCGTATTGTTTAGAAACTTTAGCCCAACTTTCTTCAGACTTCATTTT
Organism: Leeuwenhoekiella marinoflava DSM 3653; assembly: GCF_900129005.1. Lineage (GTDB taxonomy): Bacteria > Bacteroidota > Bacteroidia > Flavobacteriales > Flavobacteriaceae > Leeuwenhoekiella > Leeuwenhoekiella marinoflava. The sequence goes on from NZ_FQUN01000009.1 coordinate 160,966, forward strand.
CTGCTTCCAAGACTTGTCGCCTTCACTCTCATCTTCTTCGTTTTCGCCTAAATTCTTTCGGGCATTTTTGATGAGTTTTTTTGGATTGATCAATCGGATCAAGATCCAGCTGATTCCAATTAGCAAAATTCCCCCTACATATTCCCCCACAACAAATTGCCATCCTAGAAAAATTGAAATAATGATACCCAACTCGATCACAAGATTTGTGGAAGCCAGTAAAAAAGCGATACTAGAGACAAAACTTGCTCCTTTTTTAAACAAAGATTTTGTAGAGGCCAAAGCCGCAAAACTGCACGAACTGCTAATGAACCCAAAGAACGTTCCCAGCAGAACCCCTTTAGACTCTTTACCGCCCATTGTTTTTTGCATTTTCTTTTCGGTGACAAAAACCTGGATCATACTACTTATAATGTACCCAAGGGCAAATGCCCAGAGTGCCATCCAGAAAAATCCTGCAGTTGTATAGGCTGCCTCACCCCATTGTTTAAAAAAGATATTCATAGGATAATTTTTAATTAGTTATCGTCGCTGTTACAGAACCACAATTGAGCATTTTATCTCCAAAATATGGATTCTTAATAGCAGATTCTTTAGAAAGCCAATCAGCTCCTTTTCCATCAAAAGCCATTGGGCAATGTTGTCTATAAAGCGTCCCGGTACTTAAACTTACTTTGAAATAACTCGTAATGGCATTAGAAAACTGTGAAAAAGCTTTGCGTTGTGCCTCAAGATCTTCTGCAGTTGTAATACCTTCTGCCATTGCTTTTAGCTTTGCGTTATCTTCACTAAAGATCATCGCCAGATTTGCAGCTTCTTGCTTGGCAATTTCGCTATCGCTGGCTACCAGAGCATTTTTGACGCTATTATAAGCATCCCAGACAGCTTTAGCGGTATCACTCTCAAAGCTTAAAGCTGCATTATCTATCTTCATGTCACTTAAACCTGTTTTTGTATTTTCAGTTCTTGAATCAGCTTCTTTCATCTCGTGTTGCTCATCCATTTCCATTGGTAGCTCTTCTACCAGTTCTTCATCAACACGGTTAGTATCGGCTTTCTTGTCGTTTCCACAAGCATTCAACATAACTGCTAAAACAGCGAGACTCATAAATTTTACTGTGTTTTTCATAATTTAAAGTTTTGTTAGATAATTTATTAAAGCAGCCTGCCCATAATAATTTTGAACAGCCTGTATTTGATTTAATTGAATTTGTAGTTGCATTTCTTGTATGTCGAGTACATCGTTAAAATCTATCGTACCGGTCTCATAACTTTTTAGCAGAATGTCTTCCGCATCTTTTGCTTGTTCCAAATTTCTACGCTGTGTGTCATAATTTATCCGAGCTGTATTTCTGTTTTTCACCGCTTCCGCAAAAAGACTTTTCAACATATTCAAACGCTGACTGCGCTGTGCCTGAAGCTCTTCTTGCTTAAGCGTATTTTGCTTACTCACCGATTTGTATTTGGTGTTGAATATAGGCACCGAAACCGAAAGCATAGGCATCACGATATCTTTCCCATTATCTGCAATATTCATATCAGCTCGTTCAGAAACCGGAAGGTAATCAAGACCAATTCCCAGTTTTGGAGAGGCTTCTCGCTGATTGAGCGCTTCTGCTTGCGTGATGCTCTCGTAGAGTTTGTCATACTTGAGCAACTCCGGATTTTGAGCAAGTTTACTCCAATCAACTTCAATATCATTTAATGGAATCACTAAACTATCTGCAATAAAAACCGCTGTATCATCGTCAGTATTTAAAACGGCATTAAACTGAATTTTTGCCGCTGCAAGTTCTTCTGTTAAAACAGCTTGTCGGGCTTTTAAATCATTCTGCCTGATTTGAAGTTTCAACACATCTACTGCAGAAGCTTTGGCTATTGACACTGCATTTAGAGCCAACTCTTCATAAGTTTCAAGCAATTGAATATTTTGCTCCAAAACTTGTATTTGAGCATTCTTTGCATAAAGGCTGTAATAATTCTGAGCCACTACAAGACCCAGTTTCCGCTTGGCAATCACATAATCTATATAACTTGCATCGGCAACAGCTTTTTGATAATCAGAACGCGCAGAGATAGTACCAAACCAGGGCAACATTTGCTTCACCGAAAATCGTGCACGCTGAGCACCCACGCGTGTTTCTGGTGTACTCACAAAATAGCCCACGCCAAAATCAGTATCGGGTATGGTGTTCGATTCGTTAACCTTTTCCTGAGCTATATGATGACGCAATTCATAGGCCCTGAGATCTGCATTGTTTGCAGTCGCCTGCTCGATATAAGCGTTTAGATCTTGTGCCATACTTTGCTGAAAAAACAAGAGAAAGCCAAAACTCAACATCCAATATAAACTCGTATGTATTTTATTAATTTTCATGTATCCTATCCTAAACTTATAGTCTGTGCTTATTTTCAATTAACCCAACAAACGGGTTCTCAACTGCACTCAAACTGAACATAACTTTTACTTTTAGCCTGCTTACTGCTACTGTACACTGCTTACTACATTTAACCGTTAATTTTTAACTTTTTACTCAACTCCATCTCCTTTTTCCAACTGTATAAAACCGGCACAATAAAATAGGACGTAACATCTATGAGCATTCCTCCAAAAACAGGGATTGCCATCGGGATCATAATATCACTACCTCTTCCAGTCGAGGTCAGCACGGGTAACAAGGCGAGTACTGTGGTTACCGTTGTCATCAGGCAAGGGCGAATGCGTTTACTAGCTGCAAGGAGTGTTGCTTTTCTAATTGTATTTTTATTTTCGGGAGATTCTCGGTTAAAGCGCTGCGTCAAATAAGTTGCCATAACCACACCATCATCTGTCGCAATCCCAAAGAGCGCGATAAAACCTACCCAAACGGCTACACTTAGATTTACCGTTTTCATATTAAACAGATCACGCACATTCTCGCCAAAAAAGCTAAAGTTTAAAAACCAGTCCTGACCGTATAACCAAAGCATAATAAATCCGCCTGCAAAAGCAACCGAAATTCCCGTAAAGACCATCAATGAAGTAGTAACCGACCTGAACTGAAAGTATAAAATTAAAAAGATGATGAACAAGGCCAGCGGAACAACCACCGACAAGGTTTTTTCTGCCCGAAGTTGATTTTCATACGTACCGGTAAACTGATAACTGATTCCCTGCGGAACCACCAATTCACCACTTTCTATTTTCTGCTGAAGCAATTCTTGAGCGTTTTCTACCACATCAACCTCTGCATAACCATCTTGCTTATCAAAAAGCACATAGCCCACCAGAAACGTATCTTCACTTTTGATAACCTGCGGCCCCTGCTCATAACGAATGTCTACCAACTCCCCTAGCGGTACCGGACTAGCATTTGCTACAGGTACATAAATCGACTTTATATCGTCTGGATTTGCTCGCAATTCCCGCGGATAACGAATCCGCACATTATAACGCTCACGCCCCTCAACGGTTTGTGTAATGGGCATTCCGCCTACGGCAACCTCCAGCACTTGCTGCACATCTTGTATAGAAATACCGTACCGCACCAAACGTTCCCGGTTTATATCAATCAATAAATAGGGTTTGCCTACGATACGATCTGCAAAAACGGCTTCTTCTTTTACACCTTCCGTTTGCTTTAAAATATTTTCCAGGTGAATTCCGAATGCTTCAATTTGTTTAAGATCTGAACCTTTTACTTTTATTCCCATAGGAGCGCGCATTCCGGTTTGCAACATCACGAGGCGTGTCTCAATAGGCTGAAGTTTCGGAGCAGAAGTAACGCCGGGGAGTTTAGAAACATGTGCTATTTCGCTCCAGATATCGTCTGCTGATTGAATAGAAGGACGCCAGTTTCTGTAATATTCACCGTCTGAATCTTCAATTAACTTTTCAGCGGAAACAGGAAAAGGGATTGAATTTTCAGATTTAGAATTTTCGGTAACTTCTAAATTTGGATTTCGTGTTTTACTGCCATCTTTCAATAAAAAATACCCATGCTCATCAATGCTATAGCGTTGCCGTTTCCCGGAAGCATTCCGCATAAATTCTGATTTATACTGAACGATATTTTCATACATAGAAAGCGGTGCAGGGTCCAACGCTGACTCTGTTCGCCCGGCTTTGCCTACCACTGTTTCCACTTCAGGAATGCTTGCAACAGCCATATCCAATTGCTGTAAAACTCTTTTGTTTTCTTCAACTCCCGCGTGTGGCAACGATGTAGGCATGAGTAAAAACGTTCCTTCATTAAGTGAAGGCATAAACTCCTTACCCGTATTAAAAAGAATGACTCCACCACAGATTAAAAGAAATGTCGGTATGCTTAAAAACAGGATTCTATTTGCCAGCGCCCAGCGTAAAATGCGCTCATAAAAATGACGCAATACCCAGAACGCTCCAAAAAATACAGCACATAAAAATGCAACAAAAATTAAGTTTACAAGAATGCTTCGGTTGAAGCCTAGCGGTCGCCAATAATTCGCTAGCAGGAAAACGATACCTATTAGTATCAAAATTCCTTCCGCTTGTGGAAAACCTTTAACAGGTAATTTCTCCGCTTTGCGTAAAAAATAAAGAACGCCAAAACCTATCAAAATCAAGCCCAACCAAAATCCGTATACAAGTGCAAGAATTCCTAACAGGATCATAAGAATTTGAAAAACACGAATAACCGATTCTTTAAACGTCTTTTTACGGAAAATAAGTGCTGCAAAAGGCGGAATCAAAAACAACGCGATAAGCAATGAGGCTGCCAAGGCCGCCGTCTTTGTAAATGCTAACGGACGGAATAATTTACCTTCTGCACCCATCAAGGTAAATACCGGAATAAAACTTATAATTGTCGTAAGAACAGCCGTTAAAATGGCTCCGGAAACTTCTGCCGTGGCGTTATAAACCAACATGTTTAAAGGTATATTTTTATGCTCTTCTTTAGCCTCATCAAAATGCCGAATCATATTTTCTGTGAGAATAACGCCCACATCAACCATCGTCCCAATCGCAATTGCAATCCCCGAAAGTGCTACAATATTGGCATCTACAGCAAACAATTTCATCGCGATAAAAACCATAAGTACCGCAACAGGTAATAAACCAGAAATTAATACCGAAGCCCTAAGATTAAAAACCATCACAATAATCACGAGAATGGTGATGAGAATTTCCATCGTGAGGGCTTCGTTAAGCGTACCCAAAGTTTCTTCAATCAACTGTGTGCGGTCGTAAAATGGAACTATAGTCAACTGAGATTTTGTTCCGTCTGCTAAAGTTTTAACGGGCAGACCGCCACTGATTTCCTTTATCTTTTCCTTTACATTGTTGATGACTTCCATCGGGTTTGCTCCATATCGCGCAACCACTACTCCGCCTACAACCTCAGCACCTTCTTTATCTAAAATACCGCGTCGCGGTGCAGGTCCCAGTGTCACATTTGCTATATCCTTAACCCGAATTGACGTATAATCATCTGAAGTCACCACCGCATTCTCAATGTCTGAAATGGACTTTACATATCCCAAACCACGAACGAGATATTCAGCTTTATTGATTTCTAAAGTCTGAGCGCCAATATCCTGATTGCTTTCTTTAACTGCTTTTACCAGCGCATCAAGTCCTATGTTATATTGACGGGACAGCTCCGGATTTACATCAATCTGATATTCCTGCACATAACCGCCTATTGAAGCAACTTCAGAAACACCGCCAGCAGCAGCCAAACCATACTTCACATAATAATCCTGAACGCTGCGCAACTCTTGCAGATCCCAGCCGCCGGTTACATTACCCTCATGATCTCTACCTTCTAGTGTGTACCAATAAATCTGACCGAGACCGGTAGCGTCTGGACCTAAAGTTGGGTTCACACCTTCCGGGAGCAGATTAGCGGGAAGTGAATTTAATTTTTCGAGAATACGACTGCGGCTCCAGTAGAATTCTATATCCTCTTCAAAAATGATATAGATGCTTGAAAAGCCAAACATAGAGGAGCTCCGTATCGTTTTAACTCCGGGAATACCCAGTAATGCAGAAGTAAGCGGATAACTGATCTGATCTTCTATATCCTGAGGGGAGCGCCCCTCCCACTTTGTAAAAACGATTTGCTGATTTTCACCAATATCTGGTATCGCATCAACCGCAACAGGATCTCGCGGAATAAAACCTGTATCCCAATTAAAAGGAGCTGTAGCAATCCCCCAGACCACAAATAAAGCCAGTAAGAGAAAAGCTATTAGCTTGTTTTCGATAAAAAATTTAATGCTCTTATTAAGCATAGGAAAAAAGGTATTGAATTATATACTTTGATCTTTCAGCATAAAACTGAAATACAAGAGAGTCTTCCGCTACTGCGGGAAAAAATCATAAAGCAACTCAATGCTTTACATTCAATACGATATCAAATTAAAAAAACCTGATCCAGGGTCTGTATATCCTTTATAATCAGCGGAGGATCATAGTCCTCAAAAGAAGTGTTTTCAACAGTTTTGGGCTCAAAAAGCGCACTATAACTGAAGAAAAAAGAAGTAATAAATACCTGTTTTTCAAATTCTAAATTATGAAAAGTCGGTTTAAGATCATCGTGACCAGAAGCGGTTACTTGCTTATTTTGACAACAGGATTTTTGAACCAATTGTGTCTCGCAAGAACTTGATTTCTGTAAAACCTCCATCCCACAAGATTTAGCTTCCTTTACCAAAGAATAAGCTACAAGCGTATCTCCACAATAGTGCACATTGATTGTGAATGACATTGTGGTAAAAAGAACCACAAAAGCCATCAAAACTGCTATTAATTGTTGAGAATACTTTTTCATTCTATGCAAAGATAGTCAAAATCTGGTATTGAATACTAGTATTAAAATTTAGGTTAGGCAGATAGGAGTCCTTTTTTGACGCGCGTAGTTAATCGCAACGGACTAAAGGGTTTTGATATAAAGCTTGAAACGCCCATTAAAAAAATATGTTAATAATATTCATACCGGAAACGTAGGGCAAAATCGAATTGGTTAAAACCCAATCAAAATGTTCAGTTTTCAATTTATTTAGTGCTGCAGTGCCATCAAAGCAGACAACAAGCGTGTATTCTTCTTTACTTAGACGATAAATCTACAGCTTCAGCAACCTGCCTGTTGTCTTCTATAACGAACATACGCTTTTCCATAAACAATACAATTAAGAATCTGAAAACAGAATAATTAGGGCAGAATACATTTTCACTTCTTACAGCGTAAAACAATTATTTAGTACAAATACACATCTTAGAGTTAATTCTATGGCTATAAAATGCTTTTTACTTCATAAATTGACTAACTTATTTATGAGTCTATCCATAATAGAAAAATTTTAGCGTTATGCCCCCAGATAACAATACGACGGTTACAAAAAGTTCTGACTTGATTTTAAAACTAAAACAAAGTGTAGTTGAGTTTTCTGGATATGGGTTACTCTTACTTATTGGAATTTTCTTTTGCAGAATTATTGAGCTTATTCTATTTCAATTCGCTCAAAGTTTACCTTTCGGTTTTATTGAATTATTGTCTAAAGGCTTTATTATAGATATCCTTTTCTGGCTATACCTTTTACTACCGGCTTCCCTGCTCTTTGTCGCTTTGAGTCTTATAAATTTAAAAGCTGCAAAAATCATATTCAATGTGCTTTTTGTTCTCTTTTTTAGTTTTAACCTCCAATTTATCTATTATCATAAAACCTCATTAGTTCTTTTAGGGTCTGACCTTTTTGGGTATTCTATAAATGACATCACACAGACTGTGGGGGCATCTGGAGTTTTAGCGCTTGGAACGATAATCTTTTTTATCGTCTTTATTGCTCTTATTATTGCAGGTCTACTCTTTTTAAAACCAAAGCTGAAACTGAATTTTGTCTTTTCGGCGGTTTTAATTTCGATTGGACTTCCGTTTTTTCTTTTAGGAGGCATATCTGATCTCAAACCCAAATACGATCAGGATTTTGCAAATAACCTTATCGTCAATAAATCACAGCATTTTTACAATGCAGCTATCGACTATGTGACGCAAACTACCTATAAACCGGATATTTACGCAGATAACTACTTGAACCAATTAGAACGTCGCGTCGCCCAGCAGGGTAAATTTGAGTATCAATATCCACAATATCCTTTTTTACACGAGGCCGAAACCAACGACGTCTTGAGTCCGTTTTTTAAACAGCGATCAAAAAAACCAAACCTTGTTTTTATAGTTGTTGAAGGTCTCGGGCGTGCATTTACAAACGACGAAGCCTATCTGGGGAATTTTACACCCTTCTTAGATAGCCTTTCTAAACAAAGTCTGTATTTCAAAAACTTTTTGAGTAATGGAGGGCGTACGTTTGCAGTTTTACCTTCTTTATTAGGTTCTGAACCTTTTGCTCAAAATGGATTTTTGGCACTTCAGGAAAAGATGCCGAAGCAATTATCCTTGTTGAATATTCTTCAAAAAAACGGCTATAGCAATTCATTTTATTATGGTGGCGATGCATCTTTTGATAATATGAGTGGTTATTTAAAACTAAATAAAACCACAAACATTCTTGACGAAAAAAGCTTTCCTAATAGTTATAGTAAACTCCCGGAATTTGGTGGGTTCTCCTGGGGTTATGCCGATGCTGATTTGTATGATTATTATCTTAACAAAAGCACAGATGATACTTTAGCAGCACCTCGATTGGATGTCTTATTAACCGTAACGACTCACAGTCCTTTTAAACTAAAAGACCAAGCTAAATACAACGAATTATTTGAAAGTCACTTAACTACCTTAAGGCTAAATGCTCAAGAACTGAAACAGCGTCAGAATTTTGCAGATGAGTTCGCAACAGTTCTTTATGCTGATGAATCGTTAAAAAACTTGTTTAAAAAGTATAGCAAACGGGCTGATTTTGGAAACACCATTTTCTTTATAACCGGAGATCACCGTATTCCCGAAATACCGTTGAGTACAAAAATAGACCGCTATCACGTGCCATTGATTGTCTACTCACCAATGCTCCAAAAGACAAAAGAAATTAGTGCTATTTCTTCTCATTTTGATGTTGCGCCTAGTGTTTTGCGCTACCTCAGTAATTCTTATGGAATACCTTTACCAAGACAGACTAGCTTTTTGAGTAAAGGTCTGGATACTGTTTCTACCTTTAGAAATATACATCAAATCCCGTTGATGCAGACCAAAACGGATCTGGTTGATTTTGTATCAGAAACCTATCATTTGAATGGAAATCAACTCTTTCAACTCTATCCTAATCTATACGAAGAGCCTATTACAGATGAAACCAAAAAGGAAGAGTTACTCACTGCGTTTGCAGACTTTAAAAGAAGAAATGAACAAATCGCTGAGGGAAGGCCTTTAGTTCCGGATAGTCTGGTTATTAAATACGCGCAGTAAATCAAATTGAGACAAGGCCATAAGACATTAAAAGAAAGCAGCTCTTGACTTAGCGGCAAGTTTCGAAGCATTTAAATCTCGATTATCGTGTAAACCTATTTATAGACTAATCTTATCATTGGCTTCTTCCAAAATTTGAGTAAGTAGTGGCTTATAGAATTTGAAGAAAAAACCACCCCGATCTGAAGGTTCTTTCGCATTATAAAAAAAGCCTTTTAGCAGGCCTATTCCTTTAAAATACGAAGTATTAAAACCGATAGGATTGTCGCTAAAATCACCGGCTAAATAATAAAAATCATAAGCTGAGCCCGTATGACTCATTATTGCCGGAAAACGTTCAGGGATCCCATATTTTGCTAATTCTTGATTGCCTTTTTCAGTAGTTGCTAATTGATAACTGGCATAGGTTTTATTTACTGCAGCATCTGTTTCCATAATTTCAAACCAAAACGGATACTTCTCCTTTTCCGGAAGGTTGTAATGCTCTTGCCCTTCTTTAGTTGCATAAATAAAAGGTAACGGGTTGTCTAAATGTGTCTCATTCTCGAGGATTACAACAGTCCCAGAATCATCATTAACTAAGACAATACCATCTTTTGTAAAGGGCCAATCGCCGTTATGATTGCTTTTGTAATTACTCATAATCCAGCCCGGTAATTCCAGATTTGTAGTTTCATCCAGAGAATCAAAATACCTTCCGCTCCAGCCTGTAAAACGCACTTTATAAAGGGATTCAAATTCATCCCGAAGTACCTTTGGCGTTGGACTGGCCAAACAATTGAATTCTGCGATGACGAGCTTATGCTTGACCTTCATCTGTTTGATAAAATTCATGTCTTCAATACTCAAACCGCCATACAGTTTTCCTTTCTTTTCTTCAGTATACTTTGCGTACCATTCTTGATTATAAATCCCATAAGTGTCTGTGATATACAGCATATCTGCATCATCACTCAACAAGCTTAAGCTTTCCTTAGAAAAACGCTCTAAACCTTTAATATCATAAACCGTATCTTCTTTTGGAAAAAACCCAAAATAGTCTGCACTTGCCTTATAGCCAGAAGTATTGTTTTTTAGAAAACGATTGTGATTTAAAACCCAATGAAAGGAGATGTGTTCTTGCCCATCTGCATTCATCACTGTTTTATCTATAATAGCAGCTGTTAGGTATTTTTTAGGCGTGAAATACCAAGCCAAGAATGATATAAACGGAGTTAATACAATGAGGATGATAACAATTCTAATGACCTTTTTTAGCATAATTAGAATCGTTTGATAAAACCAACACTTATAGAAAATTGAAGCCCTCTGGTATCTGTGGCATATTCCTGATCTTCAAGCGCAGTCTGAGCCGTTAAAACGTGGGTTGAACCCAGTAATTTTCTATAATATAAAGCAACATTGTTAGACCGCAAACGGGTGATATTTGCCCCATCAAAAAGTACGCTGTTTGCACGATCATCTGGTGAAATTCCGGTTCCTATCTTAGCTCCTATAAAATCATCTGCTCCGCCAAAATAATAGCGCATTGTTAACGCATAAGATTGAGACAACGCACTATCTGAAGGCGTTAAATAGGTTCTGAAATTAAACCAATAATTTTTATAGTATTTCCCTAAACCTAAGGTATAAATAAAAGTATCTTCATTAAATGCCAAATACCTAAACCCAGCGTCTGCCTCAAATGAAGCCGGTAGATTTGCGAATAATGAAAACCCTGCTCTGTACTGCGGAAAGATTCCGCTGTCGCTGGAGATTCCCAAATTTACATAGGTATAAAACAAGTCTGAAATTCGTGGATAAGCATCTACTTCAAATTGCAATGCGTCGGTTCTAAAACGATTTGCAAAATTAACTCGGGCAGCCATTGAGCCCAACTTGGTCTGACGCGTATAATCTAAAGCCGCTAAATGCCACGGATTATCAAAACGCTCATCAAAATAGACAAACTCATAATTAACACCCAGTTCATTCTTTGCCGTAGAACTGTTTATTCCACTTAACATACTGCGGGCCTGCGTTAGTTTTGGGTTTTGTTCTAAAAGCTTCTGAAGCGTGGCAGTTGCTTCTTCGTAATTCTCTAAGTCCTTTAAAACCTTAGCTTTTAAAATTCCTAAGTTTTCAGATTCAGGATGTGCTTCCAATCCGGTGTTTACAATTTTTAAAGCCGTTTCAGAGTTGTCATTCCAAAACTCCAGATTTCCGTAAGCAAAGCTGGCTTCTTCATGACCTTTTTCCTTTGCTAAAACTTCTTCAAAAGCCATTCGAGCTTTAGGCAAGCTATCAGAATACGTGTAAATTCGACCTAAAAAAACACGCACCCCTAAATAATCCGGGCTTTTTGCCAATGCTGCTTTTAAGAGTTTTACCGCTTTAGGATAATCATCTTCATCAAAAGCAGCATTACGAGCCTGTGTGTATAGTTCGTCTGTAGTATATTCTTCTTCTTGTGCAAAAGAGCCAAATGTTATAAAGAACATGGCCAGCATTAAAGCTTTAAATGGTTTGTATAAATGGGGCATAGTATACGTTTTTAAATTTTACCGGTATTTCCTAATCCTGTTCTGGACATTTCTCCCCAGGATTTTTTTCCTTGTATTAAATCTATATTTCCTTTAACCGCAGCCCACATTACAATGGGATGATAAATTATAGGTTCTAGTAAAGCTGTAAGTATGAGCATAAACATATACTTAGGCTTTTTGTATTGCTGAAAAGAATACTCCTCAAAAAATATGGCCGTGATCGAAAATAGAATTGAGAAACTATATATCACTAAAAAGAAAATTCCAAAAACCTGAAAATTCACCTTTCCTAAGATGACTAAAATTATAAAAAATAAGATACCTACAAATTCAATAATGGGTGCAAACCATTCAAAAAACATCCAATACGGTGTACTCAGCAAACCTAAAATACCATATTTAGGATTGAACAGCATTTTTTTGTGTAACATTAAAGTTTCTACCGTACCTCGTGCCCAGCGATTGCGCTGACGGCTTAGGATCTGCGTACTTTCAGGAACTTCGGTCCAGCACAAAGGATCTGGTACAAAACCTACGGTATACGGAATATTTTGTTCTCGCATTACTCTACGCATACGCACCAATAATTCCATATCTTCACCCACGGTATGGTGATTATACCCGCCGGCTTCAATAACCGTTTGCTTATCAAACATCCCAAAAGCTCCTGAAATTAGTAACAAACCGTCTACTCGCGACCATGCCATTCGCCCCATCAAAAAAGCTCTAAAGTATTCTAATATCTGTGCTTTTCCCAGAAATGTGCGCGGTAAACGCACCTCAATAATCCTACCGTCTTCAATAATGCAATTATTAGCAACTCTAATAATTCCGCCACTCGCAATTACTCGCTTTGTATTGTTTAAAAAGGGTCTTATAAGTTTTAAAAGTGAATTCCGCTCCAGAATACAATCTACATCTATACAGCAGATCAAATCGTAGATACAGCAGTTTATCCCCGTATTTAAAGCATCTGCCTTACCCCCATTTTCTTTATCTATTACCCTGAGGTTTTTGTAAGCCTTTATTTTAGACTTATAAATCCCTTTAATTTTTTTTGTTTGAACGTGATGATAGTAAATTAACTCTTGTTTTTCAAGCTGAAAGGTCTCTATAAGCCTTTGAAGCGAATTGTCTTTACTCCCGTCATTGATGACCACAATCTCAAATGAAGGATAATTCAGGGTTAACAGTGACCTAATATTTTCAACCACATTCGCTTCTTCATTATAAGCCGGTGCCAATACTGAAATTGCAGGTAGGTTAGCAGACTGTAATAAGGCAGCATCATCCTGAAAGTTGTTGCGACGTTTATAGTCTCTTATTTCAAAAATTGAAAAAAAGGCAGAAAAAATATATCCTGATATTATGATTAAACCATAGATTAGAAACAGGACACTAAAAACTTCTATAACTGAAATGGAGTTCAACTGCAAAACATTCAATTTTGACAAAAGATAAGCAACTTTAAACTAAAAACACCGTCCTTAAGCACCGATACTGCGATTAATTGAATACTCTTGAAAATCTTCCCAGTCTTTTGTAATAGTTTCAATATTTAAAAGCTTTTTAACAGGAATTTCATCACCAAATAGACCTGAAATCTTATAAAAGTCTATTTGCAGATTTTCCTCTTCTTTATGAATAAATGGCACGAGTGTTTGTAAATCTTGATACGTTCCTATCTTGCCGATAGCATAGAGAATACTGCGCTTATTTGCTGCTGTCTCTTCTGGAAAATGAGCAAGCATCAACTGTAGTGCTTCTGAAACTTCCATCACTTGCAGCACATGAATTGCCTGATGTCTTACACGTTCTGAAGTATGATCTAAGCAATCTAATAAAAAAGGTATGTTTTGAAACTGATTAAAACTTAAAATCATTTTGATACAAAAAACAACAATACTCGCTTCTTTATGCTTGAGCCAGCGTGCGAAATCTGGAATTTCTACTTCAAAACTTTTAAGGCTATTTTCTATTAAAACTTGTTGCCACAGCGTGAGACGATCTTCAAGATTATCTAAAAACACTAATGGATCTGTCTTAGATGTATTTAAAAAATAGAGTATCGCGTGTTGCCTTAATTCTACACGTTGAGATTGTAGCAAGGGCATAATGAGATGATCCGGAACGACTATTCCTAATTTTGAAAAAGCAAAGAGTGCACGAGCTTTATTAAACCACTGACTTCTATTTAAGTCTTTAATTAGAAAATCATAAAGCCCAAGACCGTAAAAAATCTCTTTTATAAGTACCGTTGATTCGCCCTTTAGATTTTCATCAAAAATCAATACTTGCTTGATAAGAAGTTTATGATCGTAAGAAGACTTCAAGTTCTTGTATTTGAAATCAGCTAATTCTTTACTCGTGTTTATGGAATCATCAAATAGAAATGTATTGGCAAAATCTATAAATTTAGATTCGAGCTTTTTTCTATGAGCCTCTTTAAAGTTTTTTTGAATGCGCAAATAGAGAACCAGCCCTACAAAAAGTAAGGTTAGCATCAAAAAGAATAGACTGAGTAGGAGATTGACTTTTAAAACAAAAGACCATTCCTCTAATTCTAGAAGAGCGATTAACATAATGATAAATTCAATTGCGACTTGGGGAGCCTGAGTTACTTTAACCAATATTTGTTCGTATACGCTACTTATTTTTGTTATTGTTTAGCTAGTGTTCTTTTAACGCGTAGTGATAATTCACTTGGGCTAAAAGGTTTTGTTATAAAGTCGTCTACACCCATTTTAAAAGCATCGGTTATGATATCTTCTTGTGTTGAAGTAGATAATACAATGACCGGTATCTTGGGATAAGTTTTCTTTATATGTTCAATAATTTGAGTTCCCGTTACAAAAGGCAACATAAGGTCTGTCAAAATAAGATCAAAGATCTGTTCTTCAAGCAACTTCATTGCTTGCCTACCTTCTTCTGCTACCACAACCTCATAACCGTCTTTCTTTAGTTTAAATTCTAAAGAGCGTACAACCATGGGATTATCTTCTATAATTAAAATTTTTTGCATCAAATTGTTTTAAATAAATCGGGAAAATCTTGCTTTAGATACTCCTGTACTTTTAAGTATTCTTTTTTTAAGAGTTCTACCTGCTCTGCTTTAGATGAATCAACCGGACTATGAGCCAACTGATCGCAGATTGTACTGCCTAAACTATTTTCGAGCATTTCAAAAGAGGGTTTTATATTATGAGCCAGATTACTTACTTCTTTATAATTTCCCTGTTGAAACAGATTTTCAATTTCAGTAACACATTGACCTACAGATTCATTAAAAATTTTTAAGCTTTCGTAAATAAAAGCTTCATCACCATCAGATAAGTTGCTCAAATACGACAACGAATAGGGCTTTGAATCTAGCTCTACAATCTGCTCTTTATTTTCTGAAAGCAGATTTAATACCCGATCAAGATCTGACTTGTCAAATCCTTTTTTTAAAACTTCAAAAGTTCCTTCGTCAGTTTGTATCTCGCTTACACCAGAATCTGATAAAATTAAAATTTCACCACTATAATTTATAGAATCCTTAAGGTAATGAATGGTTTGCACAGCACCAAGTGGTTTTATATGTTCTTCAAGAATGAGCAAATCTGCTTCTCCTATTTGCTTAATATATTGAATGACTCCCATACCCGAAGTAAAATTACTTACCCTTACCTCATTAGGATTGAGATACGTATTGAATACAGCCACAGCATCTGAATCTGTGGTTACAAATAGTATATGTTTTAAAGCTCCGTTCACTTCAGTGCGTGGGTTAGTTAAAAGTGTATTCGTTTTATTTTGTTACTCTGTCTTTTTCAGTATTAGACAAATAGCGTATCAAAGCTTGTTTGAGATCTTCTAAAACAATAGGCTTAGCTATATAATCGTCCATTCCATGTTCTATACAGCGCTCCCGCTCTCCCTTTATTGCTCTTGCAGTAAGGGCTATAATAGGTACTCTTGAGCTATTCGATTCAATTTCCCGGATGGCTTTTGTTGCTTCAAAACCACTCAAAACCGGCATTTGAATATCCATCAACACAAAATCGATTTTTGTCTGCTTGTAAGCTTCTATAGCCTCCTGGCCATTATCTACCTCTACCAATACAGCATCAGGAACAATCTTCTTAATAATCGTTCGCGTCAAAAATTTATTTACCGGATTATCTTCGGCAATAAGAATTCTGGGTGTCTTATCTTGAAGATTAAAAGGTTCTGAAATAGTACTAATTTCCTCGTTATCAATTGGAGGACTTTCTAAATTATCAAAGAATTCATAAAGCTCATTTCTCAATACAGGCTTTACCATCTTACTTACAATATCTAGCTTTTCGCATCTCGCATTCAACTCTTGATCATCTCCAGAACTGTGCATTAAAAGTACAGGAAGTTCTTCTTTAGTTATTTTAAGTTCATTTCTTAGATGCTCTACCAGATCCAGACCGTTTAAATACGGCATATGAAAATCTACGATAGCCAGGTCATAGTTATTTTTTTTCTCTAAAATCTCAATCGCATCAACACCATTACTCACCAGAGTAGTTTCTATATTACGCTCGCGTAACATTTCATCTATAATATAACGATTGTTCAAGTTATCTTCTACAACGAGTACTTTTTTTAGAGAACGCTCTAGTTTATTTTCAATTTGCTGAGAATCTATCGTTGTAAAGTCCACAGTAAAAGAAAAAGTGGTACCCTTTCCGAGTTCACTGGTTACTTCAAGCTTACTGCCCATCAGCTCTAAGAGTCGATTACTAATGGTCAAACCTAATCCCGTACCGCCATATTTTCTGGTAGTAGAAGCATCTGCTTGATCAAAAGCTCTAAATATTTTCTTTAAATTTTGAGGAGCAATACCGATGCCCGTATCTCGTATTGAAAAGGTATAACGCTTTTTCTGATTGTCATCAATTAAACCTTTAGCTTCAACTTTAACTTCGATCTCCCCTTTATGTGTAAACTTAAATGCATTACTCAACAGGTTTATTAAAATCTGACGCAACCTAAGACCATCTGCCATGATGTTAGCATCAAGACCATTGGGGATGTTAAGCAATACTTCAAGCTCTTTCTGATGGGCCTGTTGTTTAATCATTTCTACAGATCTACCACAGATCTCTGAGATATTTACGCGCTCTTCACTAAGTTCAAGCTTTCCGGCTTCAATTTTAGAAAAGTCTAGAATATCATTAATTAAATCTAATAAGGAAACTGCCGAAGCATAAACAGTCTCCATATATTTCTGCTGATTAGCATCAAGTTTTGTTTTGAGCAACAGATCACTAAAACCGATTACACCATTTAATGGTGTTCTGATTTCGTGACTCATATTTGCTAAAAATTCGGACTTAGATTTATTTGCAGCTTCAGCTTTATGTTTTGCTTTGAGCAACGAATGCTCCATTGCTTTTAGGGTAGAAATATCTGCCGAAACTCCCAGATAGCCTTTTGTATTTCCGTTTGCATCTTTAATTGCTGTAACAACTAATTGAACCGGGAACGTAGAGCCGTCTTTTCTAACATAGGTCCAGTCACTCGCTTCAAGTTCGCCTCTGTTTATTTTAAAAGTAAATATATCGTGTTTATCTACCTGCTCTCCATATTGTTTCTCAAGTTCCAAAGCATAATTCTGAACTTCTTCTTTTTTATGAAAAATTCCAGGCTTTTGTTTACCTATCATCTCTTTGGCAGTATATCCTAAAAGGTTTTCAGCTCCCTTATTAAATTTTCGAATAACGTGATTGAGATCTGTTTCTACAATAATCACCTGAGTTGTAGAATCTAGAATAACACGCATATCGTTCAAGCTATCCCTTAACGCTTGCTTAGCATTAAGCTCATCGGTCATATCTACCACCTGACCTATTAAAGAACGTACATGACCATGCTCATCTAATAAACCCGAAACGGTCAAAAAGCAATGAACTATTGAGCCGCTCTTGTGTAAATAGCGTTTCTCTATCTGATAGGTAGCCAGTTCTCTAGATATGACTTTTGAAAAAAGTTGATTATCATTATTACGATCATCAGGATGCGTGATCTCATTTAATGATTTCTTTAGTAACTCTTCTCTGGTATAGCCAATCATCTGAGCTAAATTATGATTGACACTACGCCACCTGCCATGCAAATCTACCAAGGCCATCCCATTAGGAGAATATTCAAATACCCTTTTAAAACGCTTTGCATTTTCTAATGCCTTACGCTCTAGGTTTTTTCTATCTGTAATATCTTCTATCTGAGTAATTACAATATCAGAACCCAAGTCACCTACAAGAATTAAAGAACAGTTTATATTACACCAGATAGTACTGCCTGAATAATGAAGACATTCAACTTCTATATTATAATTTTCTATTGCACCGGATAGCAACTCACATCGCTTTTGAATAGCAAGTTCTAAATACTCCGGCTTAATAACATCTTTAAATGTATAATTTAAAACTTCTTCATCTGATAGCGAATTAAGACCAAAAATCTTTCGTGCAGCAGGATTGGCCATTTCTAATTTATTCTGGCTGTTTACCAGAATAATACCTATAGCAGAATTTTCAAAAACTTTAGAAAACCGAAGCTCCGCTTTTTTATGAGCTTCCTGATGATGTTTTCTTTTGCTGATGTCTTGAAATGCACCATAAACTCTTACACACGTGCCGTTTTTAAGTTCGGGTTTTCCCATACTCCTAACCCACTTTTCTGTTCCGTCATAGGTTACAACAATAAACTCATCGTCAAAGTTTTTTCCTTCTTCAACACAAGCAGTAAAAAGCGCTATGAGTCGATCTCTATGTTCTCCTTCTTTATAAAAATTTACACCCGTTTCTATTTGAGGTTCATAATCTGGCGGTACACCATGTATTTCTTTAGTAACGCGTGTCCATGTTATAGTATTCTCTATTAGATCTACTTCCCATCCTCCTACACAAGCTAAATCATTAGTCTCTTCATAAATTTCATTGAATTTACGAAGCTTCTTAATCTTCTTTAGATACTTGTTTGAAGAGAACTCTTTATCAACATCCCGTATAAATTTTACAATAAGATGCCGGGATCCATTAGAATCTGTATATACACTATGAGTCGATTTAGCGGTGAGTATTTTCTTGCTATTCGAAAAAAAAGAAAAGTAGTTCGTGCTTTTTGCAGACTCATTTGCAGATAGTGCCTGCACTAAATCTTCAATAGTTTTTTTACCAGCAGGTCCTAAAACCGCCCACCACAAATCTAACTCAACATCTTTTGCAGGTTCTGCATATCCTAAAATGGACCAAAAAGACTGTGTGATAAAATACCGATCTTGAAATTCCAAGTTAATGTAGTAAATACCTAGTGTAGCTTCGTTTGTAATCCAAGAAAAAATATCAGAATCCTCGCACAATATGCGATGAAAATCTTCTTTAAAAAATTCTGATTTAGACATTGTCTAAGAGTTTAAGTTGGGTTACAAAATTTAAAACAAGTGTCTTAAATTCATATTGGGTAATCAAATATATGTTTTTGAGCTTGTATTTTTAGCATTTTACCGATAAAATCATTTTAGAAATATAAATGGTGTCTAAAAAGTTAATATCAACACCAACTGAATGATTCTCAGTTTTGTTTAAATACTGCTCTTGAACCCGTTTGAGAAGGTTCTAATTCTAGTACATTTTCAAAATTCAATCCATCTTCCTTTCTATGAGACACATACAGAATTGCAGTTTCACTAGCTCCTGCTATTTTATTTATCAAGTTAACTAACAGCTGCGCTCCCTGAGTATTTAAACTTGAAGTAGGCTCATCCAGAATGAGTAAAGGCGGATGCTTTATCATCGCCCGAGCTATTAAAACAAGTCGTTTTTGAACCTCATCCAATGTTCTAAAAGCTTTTAACTTTAAATTGGTCAAGCCTATCAACTCAATCCATTCTTCTGCTCGAGTTATCTCTAGTGTTGTTGGTTTTTGGTACAAGCCCACACTGTCGTGCAAACCGGAAATCACCATTTCTAAAACGGTATGCATACCATCAAAACGCTCTGTCATTGTAATCGTGAAATACCCGATTTTTTGTTTGATTTCCCATACACTTTCACCAGAACCTTTTTTCCTCCCAAATACATACAATTCCTTTCCGTAGCCCTTTGTATTATCACCGGTAATCATTGAAAGTAAAGTCGTTTTACCAGAACCGTTGGGTCCTTTTAAATGCCATGTTTCTCCCTTTTTTACTTCCCAGGAAATCGTATCTATGATGGGTTTACCATCAAAAGATACCGAAACCTTATCAAATTTTATTAAACTTTCAGGTACATGCTCATAGTACTCTAAAGGCTGCGGAATTTTTGAAACTACAGAGTTTACTCGATAATCGAGATTTAAATGCTGCACAAATGGCCTCGAAGTCAAAAGCTGTTTTCTTTTAATGCCTTGTGAGTTTGCCTCAAGTTCGACCTTTGACCTCTTCAATTCAGTTTCCCTGAAAGCTTTTTCCTCGTAAACCAACCCCGTATTAATAAACGGTAGTAAATCCTCCTCTCGTCTATAAAGCTGGATTAGGGTTGTAGTAGTTGCTAACTCTTGAAGTTTCTTTCTAAACCAGGCTACTTTCTCTACATCAAGGGCGTCAAACGGATTATCTAATATTAAAAAACTCGGCTGCTGCTTCAGCTGGTAGTCGAGTAATAGTTTTTTACGCTCCCCACTAGACTTACTTTTTAGATCGTCATTTTCAGAAGTAAGAACCGTTTTTCCGTGACGGTATTCTTCGTCCAAATAATAATCGAGCATATGATTAGAAAAAAGAAGTCCAGCTCCACCTGCCTCTTCAACAAGCCATTTAGAATCACTTAATTCTTTTAATTTTGAAAAGCTGAGGGCTTGCTCAGAAACATCACAAGCATAATGCTTTCGCTCTTTTTTAGCATTCAATTCCATAAAAATATCTAATCGATTTTAAGCAATCTCTAAAATTATCTTACCTATATGACTACTACTTTCCATCAGATCGTGAGCTTTAAAAGCTTCTTCGAGTCTAAATGTTTTATACACAAACGGCTTTATTGATCCGCTGCTTAGTAAAGGCCAGATTTCCTTTTGAAGCTCCAGTGCTATAGTATGCTTAACTTCAATAGTTTGTGGCTTTAAAAGACTACCGGTGAGGCTGAGTTGCTTACTCATAATCGTCCATAAATTGACTTCCGGAGTCAAACCATTCATTCCATTAATAGTGACGAGACGTCCCTGCTTGTTGAGAATATTCAGGTTTTTCTGCGTATAACTTCCGCCTACCATATCGAGAATCACATCAATTTTACTAGCTGCAAATGCAGATTCAAAATCAGTCTCCTTATAGTTTATGACTTCCGCTAAATCATACTTATTAATAAATTCTAATTTCTCCTGAGAACCAACAGTTGTAAATGTTTTTAAGCCTAAAACTTTAGCCATTTGCAAGCCCATAATACCAATACCACTTGTACCGCCGTGAATCAATAGGTGTTCCCCCTTTTTTGCCTTTGCTTGCTGAAATACATTAAACCAAACCGTAAAAATAACTTCTGGCAACGATGCTGCTTCAACAAAACTAAAGCCATCAGGGACAGGCAAACACAATCGCGCATCCACGACAATTTCTGTAGCATATCCACCACCCGCAACAAGAGCACAAACTGCATCTCCTACTTTTAGAGATTCAACAGAATCAGCTATTTCCACAATTTCTCCCGCCACTTCGAGTCCGGGAATTTGAGCTGCCGGAATATCGTCACCATAAGCATCCGGGTTTTTACGCGTAAGCATATCACTTCGGTTTATACCCGCGGCTTTTACTGCAATACGTACTTGGTTCTCTTTTAAAGGTTGACTATCAACTGTTTTTAGTTTTAAAACTTCAGGACCACCTGCTTCGGTTATTATAATTGCTTTCATAAAATAGTTTTCAATTGAAAGTTCATTAAGAATGAAGACTTAACCTATCAAAAAAATCATAAAAAAAGCCCTCTTCTTTAAGAAAAGGGCTTTTTAATTGGCACCGCCAAAGGGTTTAATATCAGGATGCTTGTCTCGAAATTGAAAATTTGTTTCAAACGAATGCCTCGTGGGATTACCCCGAGGTAGTTTACTAATTATTAAAAATCTTTAAATATGTAAGGCTCTGTCTTCAGTTGCAGCAAGTGCTGCTTCTTTTACAGCTTCAGCATAGGTAGGATGCGCATGCGACATAATCGCAATATCTTCTGCACTTGCACGGAATTCCATCGCGGTTACCCCTTCAGCAATTAAATCTGCTACACGAGCCCCCACCATATGAACGCCAAGAACCTCATCGGTCTCTTTATCTGCAAGAATTTTCACAAAACCATCTATATCTCCGGAGGCTCTGGAACGCCCTAACGCACGCATAGGAAACTGACCCGTTTTATAAGCAACACCAGCTTCTTTAAGTTGCTCTTCGGTCTTACCTACAGAAGCAACTTCTGGCCATGTATACACCACACCGGGAATCAAATTATAATCGATATGCGGTTTTTGACCGGCAAGGGTTTCGGCAACAAAAACACCTTCTTCCTCAGCTTTATGCGCAAGCATCGCACCACGTACCACGTCACCAATTGCATAAATGTTTGAAACCGAAGTTTGCAAATGCTCGTTTACCTCAACACGACCGCGGTCATCTGTTTTCAATCCGGCAGCTTCCAGATTCAATCCATCTGTATAGGCTTTACGCCCTACAGAAACTAAAACATAATCACCTGTAAACTCAACTTCATTATCTTTTTTATCGGTAGCCGTAACCACAACCTCATCGCCCTTACGCTCCACAGCGCTTACTTTATGAGACGTATTGATGCTAACCTTCGCTTTTTTAAGAACCTTTGTCAGTTCTTTACTTTGAGCCCCATCCATCGTTGGGATGATTCGGTCTAAATATTCTACAACAGTAACTTCAGAGCCTAGACGCTTGTACACCTGACCCAATTCCAGACCAATTACGCCACCACCTATAACAATAAGATGCTTCGGGATCTCTTTAAGTTTCAAGGCTTCAGTAGAAGTAATGATGCGCTCTTTATCGATGTTGATAAACGGAAGACTTGCAGGTTTACTTCCGGTAGCAATAATGGTGTTTTTTGCTTCGATTTCTACATCATCCCCTTCAGCAACTGCGATGTGAATGTGTGTTTTATCTTTAAAGCTACCAACCCCTTGAAAGGTGTCGATCTTATTTTTGCTCATTAAAAACTCGATCCCTTTTGTGGTTTGCTCCACTACAGAAGCCTTGCGCGCCATCATTTTCTCCAGATTGATTTTGATCTCCCCGGGAATTTCGATACCGTGCTCTTCAAAATGCTTAATCGCATCATCGTAATGATGTGAAGAATCTAATAAGGCTTTAGAAGGAATACAACCTACATTAAGGCAGGTACCGCCCATAGTAGCATATTTCTCAATGATTGCTGTTTTAAGACCCAACTGGGCGCAGCGAATAGCAGCCACATAACCTCCGGGACCGGAACCAATGACCGCAACGTCGTATGTACTCATAATTTTGCTTTCTTTTAAGAGGCCTTAAAGGTACGACACACAAAAAAGTTAACCGAATTTATGAGTTGAATATTTTTGATTTGATATTCTAATTAGAGCCTATTCTTCTGATAGATAAATTACACGTATTTGCCGGGAAAGAGGTGTCACCAGCCAATACGGTATATCTTAGACGAAGTCTATCATTTGCATTTAAAAAAACTAAAAATGTTTTTGATGAAGATACTCGCTGACCATTTCCTAAATGCGTTGTCTGATTAGAACTATAATCAATTTTTGTAAATGTCGTATTATTTGGAGCTCTTTCAACATAGAATTCAAAATTTCGTGCATTGGCATTATTGGCTATCATACTAATTGCGTAAGATACCTCATATGTACCAGCAACAGTTGTTTGTAAGTAAAACTCTGTATTATTATGTATAACATTTTTAAGAACAGAACTTGCGTTTAAACTACGAGTATAATCACCTGCTGTATTCAACCCTCCATCATTACTAGCATACATTTCACCAAATGCTTCTACAGGTGCACTAGCTGGTGTTTGCCAAGAGGCATTACCAGTTGCATCACTGGTTAAAACTTTATTAGCCCCCTGATTTCCATCGACGTAACGCAAGCTTCCATTGACCTGAAGTTTCGCTGAAGGGGTATTGGTCCCAATACCTACTTGTAGATTAGAATTGGTATGATTTCCCAAAATAATGGAATTAGCTTGAGGAGCTCTAGTCCCAGTGCCTAATGCGATGGCATTTGCCCCTGTACTTTCAGCATTATTTCCAATAGCGACAGCCCCATCCTGATTGGTATAGGTATCGTAACCCAACGCGATAGAATTTTGTCCCTGAGCATCAGATTGCCTACCAAGGGCTGTAGCATTAAGTTGATTGGTATAGCTTTCTGCACCAATTGCAACAGAATAATCCCCTTGAGCATCTGCCGAAAACCCAATGGCTAAACCAAAAGCTTTATTAGAATACGCATCGTCACCTATAGCTAAAGCATGTGTTGCAAGAGCCGCAGATGAATAGCCTATTGCTATGGTATTGAGTGCATTTCCCTCTGCGCGATTACCTATTGCCACAGATGAAATGCCAGTAGCTTTGGTTTCATACCCCACAGCAGTTGAATTATCAGCTGTAGCATCAGAATTATAACCTAATGAAGTCGTATTTATTGCAGAAGCATTTGCTTGATTCCCTAATGCCGTACTATTAGACTGACTGGCATTCGTATTTGGCCCAATTGCAGTTGCATTTGAATTTGTAGCTCTAGATTCTCTACCATTAGCAACCGCATCTGTAGCGCTAGCTAAAGCATTAAAACCTGTAGCTGTTGCACGGGCACCACTAGCATCTGCATTACGACCTAAAGCAGTCGCATCGTCTGCAGTAGCAGTTGTTTCAAAACCTATTGCGGTTGATCGCGCTGAACTGGCATTGGATCCACGCCCATAAGCAGCACTCTCTTCGCCTTGAGCCCTACTTTCAAAACCTGTAGCTGTAGAACGGGCCCCAGAGGCCGCGGCAGCTCTTCCTAAAGCTGTTGCTTCTTCCCTAGAAGCTGCTGCTTGAAAACCTATAGCTGTTGATCTTGCTCCTGATGCAATCGCTGATCTTCCAAATGCAGCAGATTCTTCTGCTAAAGAGCTCGCTTGATAACCTATAGCAACAGACCTTGCTCCATTGCTGGATGCATCTCTACCTAAATAGAATGAATTATCAGTTTTTATACTACCAACACTAATATTATTAACCCTAAAAATTAATGGTTGGTTATCTGTTGTTCCTAAAAAATTACTTGAAGGATCTGTATCTGAATTCCCTGTCAATGCCCAACCTGTTGATGCACCACCCGAAACACCCTTTAAGGCTACCCATTTATTTTGTGACGAACTGAACGCATACATACCTTCCGCAGTAACATCAGCGGTTTGACCTGTAGGTGTTGTAGTGGCTTGAGTCACGTAAACAAAAGTACCATTCTGAGCCGCTGTATAGGTTTTCGCTTGGAGTTGATTCCCTGTTAATCGTGGAGGTGCAATGCCATCTAAAGAAGTTGCATCTGATGGATTACCGATAACATCTAATGAACTTTTAGGATCGGTAGTACCAATTCCTACCTGAGCTGAAATAGAAGAAAATACTGCTAAAAAAAGGAATACAAGTAATTTTTGTTTCATAAACATATTAAATCTAAAGCACCGCAAAAATAAATGTTAAAATAGCATACAAGACTGATAAATAGTTATTTAACACAAGTAAAAAAATAATCCTACAATTTTGCTTTTTATCTGCTTATATTGATTTTTATCGGCATATACGATAAAAACAAGCAGGCAGTTTTGAGTTTTAAGCTCATATGCTAAACAATTATTTAATCGATTTATCTTAAGACTGCTTAATCTGATAAAAGGGCTTTGAATGAATCACCTTGAGGCCAGCCCATGGGATTAAAAAGAAACAGCTTTTGACTTCGAGGCAAGCCTCGGGAGCATTTAAATCTCGAGCAGGCCTTAAAACAAGGACTCTTAAGGTTAAAACCGGCAATACCAACAGGCTTTTTTACACAAATATTAAATATGCGCTGGTGGGGTATTGCTTTATTTCATAACTTACTCTTGTGCAGCATGCTACCACACTGAGTCCACACTAAGTCCACACTGCTACCACACTTTGCCACACAATTTGTGGTGGACTTTGGATGAAGTCTTGTAGTACTCTGGCAGAATCTTTAACTTAATAACTCGTTACTATGGCACATTTAGACCCTAAAGGAAATATTGTAGGCAGTATAGGCCAACTGGTTTTTAGAAATGTAAATGGGAAAACCCTTGTACAAGCCAAGCCCGAAAAAACCGGGAAATATCCCTCGGGACGTTCCAAACAGTCCGCAACCGATTTTGGTCGGGCCTCGCGTACGACCAGTGCGCTGGTAAGAGGATTGCGTCCGTTTATAGGTACAAATTATGATTCGCAATGGTTCAACCGCTTTCGGAAAACGGTGTATCAGGGAATGAAAACCAATACCCCATTGCATCAGGGTAATCTCGATTTTGCACAAGGAAGCCCTGAGGTTTTAGAAGGTTTGGAGTTCAACCTGCAAACGCCCTATCCGGAATATGTACAACTTCCGGGCTTAGAACTTCGTCTGGATGCCGGAAAACTACTTATCACATTGCCCGAATTTAAAACCGGTAGCCAACTCTACTGGCCCAAGGAAGCCAGTACTGCCGAGCTGTGTTACTGGATCAGTGCCTATGCACCAAGCGATTATCAAACCCTGCATCAGGAACTCTTTTCTATTCCCATCCCGCACCGTACCGCAACCATCCCCGCGTCACGCTACACCACTGCCGAGCTGCCTCAGGACAGCCTGACTCTGGTGACAGCCGGTATTTTGTTTTATACAAGCCATACGCTGCGGAGCCAACAAACACTCAACAGCAAAGCTTTTAATCCGGCGCAGGTCTTGCGGGTGTTTAGGACATAATCAGAGCACAGAACATCCATCTCCTGCAGGTATTTCAAAACAAGGGTTTTGATTTTTAATGAGTATTAAAAAGCTTCTCTTGGAAGCGAAGTTTGAAGAGATGTTTAACGAGGTTATTGATTTGAAATGTAAAAAACTTCTAAAGGTGTTTTACGTTTCTATAGCAGGTTCTGTTTATTTTCCTTGCCTCTACTAATCTGACTAACAGCATTACATAGCACAACAGATGCATTCCTCTCCCTACGGTCGTCAGTTGCAGAAAAGAAAAGAGCCTTTTTCTTAGGCATTTTTGCCTTAATAGGCAAAACCGCAAGAAGCCCCCTAAATTTTCTCCAAGGCCTCAAAAGTAGTTTAAGGGTAAGCCCTGATTATCAGCTCTGCTTGCGTATCACATCGGTTCTTTATAACTCTCTCTGCGCTTACCATGAACTCAGGGATCAAAACATTTTATCCTTTGGGTATAGATGTGACTACTTTTGAATTCAAAACTCATAAGATGGATGAGAGTTTGAGATAGGTATCAAATACTAAAAGGCGTATACTGTAGCTTGTATTTACAGTTTCAGCTTTTACTGCCCAACGCATTTATTTAAGTTGCAGACTAATGGCTTCAATTCCCTTTAGGAGTCCTTTATAATATTTTTCCTGTTTAAACTCCGGAATCATGAGTTCCTCGATAATGCGTTTTGTTTCTGAGTCGGTTAAGCCTTGCTGAATTCCCATACTGTTTTCAATACGAATCTGTTTCAATTCTTTTCCCAGGGCAATTACAATTCCATTATCTTTTTCTTCCATTCCAACTCCCCAGTAGTTCGCTAAATCAAATGCATAACTTTCAATAGTGGAATAGGGTTTTATCGAAACTAAAGTCACAACTGCTATTTGATTTGATGTTGCAGATTCAAGTTCTTGAATTTTTCTGGTGAGTTCCTCTTCTTCTGATTCGCTAAGAATATTCTCAAAATCATTCACGGATCCTTTTTGTTTAGGAAAAACACTACTTGCTTTAGGGCTACCAGAAGGCATGTCTGCAGGTGCTGTTTTTATCGAACTGCAGGACGTATACGCAATCAATATGAAAATGAATGTAGTAAATTTGAAGGAAAGTCGATTCATTTGCCTGTTGGTTGACCAGATTTTTCAATCTGCTTGTTTATTCGTGTTCGAAAATACACATTGAACTAGAATTGGCTTATGCTTTTTTACTTTTTTTTAGTTCAGTAGCGTCAGGAAAATGCAGGTTGCACGGACCTGTTAGTACTGTACTGACTCAAGGAAAGTCTCTTACGACACCCTTTTGAAAGGGTAACTAATTTTAAATCACACATATAGCTTAAACAAAGTTCTGGCAGTGCTCTTCTTACACATTTTTTAATCTCCCTATCTTTACACCTTAATAGTTTATGACTTTATGAACCTACTTGGAACCGGTAAAAACGATTTAAAATTCATACTACATCAAACCTTTAGCAGCCCATTATTCTCACCGATAAGCAACTACGTTTCCTGGAAACTCGAAAACAATTGGGATGACTATAATGAGCTTTATCATGCCGTTAATTACATAGAAAATTTAAAACAGACAGCAAGCGTTTGGTTTGATATACACACTCTGGAAAGAAAGGGCACCATCATCGGCGTTTTAACGGTTGTAGGGGGTGAACTGGAAAAGCTTGGTATAGAAGGCGAAGCCGATCTAAAGGAGACCGTATTGCTCAAATACTTCCATATCGTAGAAAAAGGAATGGGGCACGGAAGCTATTGGCTTAACACTATTATTTTCCCCTACTACCGCTCTAAAAACTACGCTAAAATTCGAATTAGCAGCAGTCATCCCAAATCTTTTAATTTTTACAGTAAACTCGGTAAAGAACTGGATCACTATACCAAAAAAAGTGATAACAATTTACACGAACGGATCTGCAAGACCTTTTTAATAAACCTATAATCTCAGGCAAAAGAAAAGGTATTCAAGTAGTGGTTAGAATGTTTGTTTTATGCTTCTCATTAAATCATTGATTTGGAATACAAGAACTTAGTAAAGACGGTTTGTCTTGTCCAAAGAAAAGTAAAAAAAAAAAGACATCCTTGCTTCGAAATTTTTTCGCTAGATAATCGAGATTAAACTCCAATGAGCTGGTCCTGAATTTTAGATTTAGTTTTAGGGTATTTGGTACTCGCTTTAAAAGCCGTTTTATGGTCGAAAACCGTCTGGTCAGCTCCGCGTCGCTACTCTTGTTATACTAAAAGCAACCCTTACTGAGGAAAAGTAGTCCAAATGGAAAGATATGATCTCAAAGCCTATGCGCCACCTGGCTCATTCGCTAAAAAGGTCTACCAGACCTTTTCTTAACGCTCTGCCCTTGCGCCTATTCTGAACCGAGGGAAGGCAATCGTTTAACCCTTCGGGTTTGAGTAATTTATCAGTTTATCAATTAAGATAATTACTTAAAGCTTGAAGAAAGCTAATTAATACGTCAGTACCGGCCTACAAAGATTTATCGTGAAATTTGAAGTGAGTGACGTAAAAAATTTTAGACTGTTTGAGCTGCACGTATTGATTTTCTTTACTGATTTATTCAAGCGAGTTTCTAAAATTTAGCGAGCGAATGATAAATTTAGATAAAGCTTTGTCAGCCTTGATTTTTTGGTTCTTTTGTATCAAGACAAAAGAACAGGAACACGAATAGAAACTATACTTTTTATATCATCTCCCGTTCATTTTCTTTAGCTCGCGTGATTTCTATTTTACGGGAGCTCGTGAATCTCCTAATGTCGGTTTAAGACTAAAGGTTCTCTTGGAACAGTGCATTTGGCTCCCTGCGGTCGTCGGATGCAGAAAAGAAAAGACACCTTTTGGATAGATATTTTTCGCCTTAGGGGCGAAAACCGTTTTGTACGTTCCGCGTCGCTATCGCTCCTGTCCTTCGGAGCTTCCCGCGGTTATTCTGAACCGAGGGAGAGCCATTCGTTTAACCCTTCGGGTTTGAATACTTACTTTTTTGTAGTCTCTTATGAAATACATTTTTAAAACGGCCTATCAGGAGGTTCTCGTAAAATTTGAAGTGAGCGTAACGTAGCAGGCGGTTCTGTTTGAGGCCAGCGGCCGAGTTAAGCGCATGCAGTGCAGCGAACAAAAAATTTAGAGAACCTCCTGTAAGCCTAGCGTTTTTTGTTTCTTTTTTGGGCGATGCAAAAAAGAAAGGGAATATGAATAGGAGTTATAGGTTCTATTCATGTTCCTTACTTTTCTTTAGCTCGCGTGTTTGTTATTTCTCGGAAGCTCGTGAACCTCCTAATGTCGGTTTAGCTCAAGAGACTCCTACGTCGTTTTAAGACTAAAGGTTCTCTTGGAACAGTGCATTTGGCTCCTTGCGGTCGTCGGATGCAGAAAAGAAACGACACTTTTTGGATAGATATTTTTCGCCTTAGGGGCGAAAACCGTCTTGTACGTTCCGCGTCGCTATCGCTCCTGTCCTTCGGAGCTTCCCGCGGTTATTCTGAACCAAGGGATTGTGATTCGTTTAACCCTTCGGGTTTAAGTAATTTTTAATAGAATGGTAAAACGGCCTACTTTTTAGATCCGTAGTAAAACAAGCAAATCCCGCAGCCTTGGATGTGGAGGATGGCTTAGCGCAGCGGTTTGCCATCCGCAGGATAAGGGATTTGCGTAGTTTTCAAGGATGTAAAAATAAGCCTTGATTTTTTGGTTCTTTGGCATCAAGGCAAAAGAACAGGAATACCAATTGAAGTTGCAGTTCCATTTAAGGTGTCTGTGAACCTCCTAATGTCGGTTTGAGGAATTAGTTTATCAATGATTTGTTCTTTACTTTTCTTTAGCTCACACCATTTTTAGTTTCTCAGAAGCTCGTGAATTTGCTAAAATCGGTTTTCGATTGAATCATGCTCCTTCTCTATTCTTTTTAAGGAGATCTGCGATAAGATTTAGCTATTTAACAAATACCCTTTTTTAAACCAGATTGCTTATTATTGTAAGCATCTTAAAAAACGCCAATGGAAAGTCAGGATATAGATCCCAAAAATCAAGAAATTGTAGACAACAGAGAGTTAAATATCTGGGAAGCCTTAATCCCTATTATAGCTCTTGTTGGGATGCTGGCTTATAATGTATTTGTGTTTGGGGATGATGCGCTTAGCGGGTCTAATCAATTCATTTTATTACTGGGTGCTGCAGTTGCAGCCCTCGTAGGCTTTTTTAATAAAACTTCTTTTGATACGATGATGGAAGAAGTTGCTCAAAACATAAAATCTACAGCAGGAGCCATTATCATTTTATTAATGGTGGGAGCCCTTGCAGGAACCTGGCTTATAAGTGGTATCATCCCCACGATGATTTATTACGGGTTACAAATTTTAAATCCGTCTATTTTTCTTGCTGCCTGTGTTGTCATCTGTGCTATCATATCAGTTGCTACTGGAAGTAGTTGGACGACTTCTGCCACTGTAGGTATTGCTTTAATAGGTATCGCAAATGCGCTAGATATTTCACTCGGAATGACCGCCGGCGCAATCCTTTCCGGGGCGTATTTTGGAGATAAGCTTTCTCCACTTAGTGACACTACAAATCTAGCCCCGGCAATGGCAGGTACCGATTTGTTTACCCATATTCAGTATATGCTATATACAACAGTTCCTACGATTACAATTACGCTCCTCGTTTTTATAATAATCGGTTTTAATATAGAAACCTCTGGAACAGCAGATACTTCAGCAATTCTAGCTTCCATAGATGCTGCGTTTAATATTAATCCGTGGTTATTTTTGGTTCCCGTGATAGTCATTTTTATGATTATCAAAAAAACCTCCCCTTTAATAGCTCTATTAATAGGGACCCTTCTAGGCGGAATCGCTGCGCTTATTTTTCAGCCTGAAATTGTTGCCGGACTTGGAGGAAGCGAAACACTTACTTTTAAAAGCGGCTATATGGGTGTGATGAATGCAATCACTGTAGACACCGCTATTGAAACTACAAACGAAAACCTCAATGATCTTTTTGCCGCAAGCGGAATGGCCGGTATGCTGGGCACAATCTGGCTAATCATCTGTGCCATGACATTTGGCGGTGTTATGGATGCCATTGGCGCTTTGGCACGCATCAGTAAGTTTATGCTCAATTTATTCGATAGTACTTTTGGATTATTCGCCAGTACAGTTGCCACCTGTATTGGTCTTAATGCTACGGCAAGTGATCAATATCTAGCGATTGTGGTCCCCGGTAAAATGTATGCAAAAGCCTACCGCGATAAAGGTTTAGCCCCAGAAAACCTGAGTAGAACATTAGAAGACAGTGGTACGGTAACATCAGTACTTGTACCCTATAATACATGTGGAGCATACCAGAGTGGTGTCTTAGGTGTTTCTGTTGCAGATTATTTCATCTATGCGATATTCAACTGGTTGAGTCCATTTATGACCTTAATTTTTGCTGCATTCAGTATAAAAATCAGAACGCTGAAAGAAAGTAAAACGGCTTAATTGCTTTCTATTAAAAAGTGAATTTTTATAACATTTACGTTTTATCATTACCTTAAAAAACAACTAATAAATTTATTGGTCTTACATTTTTAAACTGCTATTCTTAAGGGTCTACTAAAAGAATGTGCATTCTTGGTAAAGCATAGATAAAGCTTATATCAAAATAATTTGTTTGCATTTTCACAACTGTCATTAATCGATTTAGGGAGCTATCTTTGTTTTGTAAAATTTAAAAAACAACTTAATGACATCAGTAGGTAAACAATTTCCAAACTTAGCTGTAGACGCTATGAATGAAATGGGAGATACATTTAAATTAAATGTATTAGACGAAGCAAAAAAGAACGGTAAGAAAGTTTTGCTTTTTTGGTATCCAAAAGATTTCACATTTGTATGTCCTACAGAACTTCACGCTTTTCAAGCAGCAATGAGTGAGTTTGAAAAACGTAATACGTTAGTTATAGGTGCATCTTGTGATACACCAGAAGTACACTTCGCATGGTTGAATACGCCTAAAGATAATGGCGGTATTGAAGGGGTTACTTACCCAATTTTAGCAGATACGAATCGCAACCTTGCTAACCGTCTAGGTATATTAGATGTTACTAACGAGCGCTATGATGAAGAAACAGGGGTCTTAACTGTTGATGGTGACAATGTAACCTATAGAGCTACTTATCTTATCGATGAAGAAGGAACTGTATTTCACGAAGGTGTAAACCACATGCCTGTAGGTCGTAACGTTAAAGAATTTTTAAGGTTGATAGATGCGTATGCTCACGTTCAGAAAAATGGTGAAGTATGCCCTGCTAACTGGGAAGAAGGTAAAGATGCAATGAACGCTAACCGTGACGGTGTTGCTTCCTATTTAGCTTCAAATTAATTTCTTTCACCCAACTTCATTTATTAAGAAATTAACCTTAAAAACATACATCATGATTCAAGAACTTGATCAAGACAATTTATCAGAATTAGTTAGTGATAACGAAACTGTAATTGTTCAATATATGGCAAGCTGGTGTGGTAACTGCAGATTGATGAAGCCCAAGTTTAAGAAACTTGCTTCTGAGAATGAGCATGCTAAATTTTATTTAGTAGATGCAGAAAAATATCCTGAAAGTCGAAAAATGGCTACTGTAGATAATCTACCCACTTTTGCCACTTTTAAAAACGGAACTTTTGTTAATCAGGTTCAAACCAATAAGTTTGAAAACCTAAAAGAGCTTGTAAATGAAGTTACCAGTAATTAAGCATCTGCAAAAAAACAACAGTGCTGAAGCGCTACAAAACACCATTGATGTATTAGAGTCTTTTACAGAACACCGTTCGGTAACGGATGCAGATATGGATGTTGTAGGCGAGTTGATCACCAATCTTTGTGGTGCTGTTGAAATGCACCAAATGATCTCAGAAGGAATGTCAGAACGTGATGCAGCAAACGGATTTGCTCAGAAGGTTTTGGGTTCTATAGACCGATAAATGTAGGTTAGATTTTTTAATTGAAAAGTCCTCAGCTCCCTTGACTGAGGACTTTTTTTGGTTGTAGTTATTTACTTTGATTAGCTAAAAACCAATATGATTTTAGCAAAGCTTTAATTGGAGGTCCTTCTACTATTACCTACTTTTACTAAAACCAATTTAAAATTTATGGCTACAATTACCCTTGGTGGAAACCCTACAGAGACTAATGGAGAGCTCCCTAAAGTAGGCACAACTGCCCCAGATTTCAAACTCGCTGCTACAGATTTAACTCAAATAAGCCTTGAAGACTATAAAGGAAAGCGCATCGTCATGAACATCTTTCCTAGTGTTGACACAGGTGTTTGCGCTGCTTCGGTTAGACAGTTTAATAAAGAGGCTTCTACTTTAGAAGATATTGCGGTCTTATGCATTTCCAGAGATTTACCCTTTGCACAAGCGCGCTTTTGCGGTGCAGAAGGTCTAGATAATGTTACAACGCTTTCAGATTTTAAAGACGGTTCTTTTGGTAAAGAATATGGTTTAGAAATCGCTGATGGTGCTTTTGCCGGATTGCATTCTCGCGTTGTCATTGTTTTAGATGCTGATCATAAGATTATTTACAGTGAGCAAGTACCTGAGATTGGTCAGGAGCCAGACTATGAAGCTGCACTAAGCTCCTTAAATTAAACTATGACGCAACCGCCTAAAGAGAATTTTGCAATGAATAGAATCAAAGCCTTTAAATATGCTTTTAAAGGTGCGTGGTTATTGCGTAAAGAAGCCAGCATACAAGTACAACTGGGGTGCGCGTTGGCTGTTACAATTTTGGGCTTTATATTAGATATTTCTACTACAGAATGGTGTATTCAACTCTTAGCAATAGCGCTCGTATTAGCTACAGAAGGACTCAATACGGCTATTGAAAGAATAGCAGATTTTATTCATCCTGAGTATCATAAAAAAATAGGCGTTATAAAAGATGTTTCTGCCGGTGCGGTAACCTTTGCAGCCGTTATTGCTGCGATCATTGGCTTTATTATTTATATACCTAAACTCTTCTAAAATTTTATAAGTTTAGTACCGTTTGATATTTGTATTTTTACCCGCTAATGGTTAAAACCATCCGGAAATCAAACCGCAAATAATTGAATGATTTTTCAGATTTGTAGGCGTGTAAAGTTTTATCACCTAAATACTACTTAGTCTAAGCTTAGAATGGCGAGAAAAAAAACCAAAACAAAAACTAAAGCTACAAAGCAGCCTGTAAAGTTCTCTTTTAAGCTGTCTAAACAACAGAAAATAGTTCTGGGGAGTTTTTTATTCCTTTTAGGACTTGCCTTGTTGTTTTCTTTTATCAGCTACTTTTTTACGTGGCAGGTAGATCAAAGTACGCTAGATAGTTTTAGCGACCGTAGTATGGAATCTCAAAATTGGCTCAATAAATTTGGTGCAGGTATTGGTGATTTTTTCATTTATCAAGGTTTTGGCTTGGCCGCATTTGCCTTAGCTGTATTGGTAACGCTTACCGGTTTTTATTACTTTTTTGACAAACCCAAAAAAAGCCTTCAGTCATTTTGGTTTTGGGGAATTATTGTGATGCTTTGGTTTTCGGTATTCTTCGGTTTTTTTGCAGATAAAAATCCGTTGCTGGGTGGTATGGTAGGTTTTGAACTCAATGATTTCCTTCAGGATTTTATAGGAATGATCGGCACTATTCTGGTACTTGTTTTTGTTGCCATTGTTTATTTCGCCGTAAGGCTAAAACTGACTCCGGAACTTATAGGTCAATATCTTAAATCGAAAAAACAAGCTATTTCTTCAGAATTCAATACAGATGATTCAGATGAAAGGGAGTTTGTAGACACCGCTTTTGATAAAGATCATATTGAGCTCCCTGTTGAAGAAGACCTTGAAGATATTGAAGAACCGGTATTAACAACAAAATCCCAGCCAGAACCTAAACCTGCTCCACTCGAGGTTAACAAACCTGAAGAGGAAGAGAATTTTGAAATAGAAATTGAAGAGACCGTTGAAGAGGAAGAACTTGTTGAAAATCTAAGCACCAAGCTGGTTCAAGACTTTGGTGAATTTGATCCAACTTTAGAACTGAGCAATTATAAGTTTCCGTCTATTGAGCTGCTGAAAGATTATACAAAAGGACAAAGCATTACGATAGATCAAGAAGAGCTTGAAGAAAATAAAAATCGGATTGTAGATACCCTTAAAAACTACAAAATTGATATTGCACATATTAAAGCAACAGTAGGTCCTACAGTCACCTTGTACGAGATAGTTCCCGAAGCTGGTGTGCGTATTTCAAAAATCAAGAATCTTGAAGATGATATTGCGCTGTCACTTTCTGCACTGGGAATACGTATTATTGCACCTATTCCAGGAAAAGGAACTATAGGTATTGAAGTACCTAACAAAAATGCGCGTATTGTGTCTATGCGTTCAGCGATTGCTTCTCCACGTTTTCAAAATGCAGAAATGGAATTACCGCTTACTTTAGGAAAGACCATTTCTAACGAGACTTTTGTAGTAGATCTCGCCAAAATGCCTCACTTGCTTATGGCAGGTGCGACCGGTCAGGGTAAATCGGTAGGATTGAATGCAATCTTAACTTCGTTATTGTATAAAAAGCATCCCGCTGAAGTCAAATTTGTTTTGGTCGACCCCAAAAAGGTTGAACTTACTCTGTTCAATAAAATTGAACGTCATTATCTGGCAAAACTCCCAGATTCTGAAGAAGCAATTATTACAGATAATGCTAAGGTCATCAACACCTTAAACTCACTCTGTATCGAGATGGATCAGCGTTACGATCTGCTTAAAAATGCAATGGCTCGCAACATCAAAGAGTACAATGCTAAGTTTAAAAAACGCAAATTAAACCCTAACGACGGACATAAATTTTTACCTTATATCGTTCTGGTGATCGATGAGTTTGCAGATTTGATTATGACTGCAGGTAAAGAGGTTGAAACTCCCATCGCACGTCTGGCTCAACTTGCCCGGGCAATCGGTATTCATCTTATTGTTGCCACACAGCGCCCTTCGGTAAACGTAATTACGGGTATTATCAAAGCCAACTTTCCGGCGCGAATTGCTTTTAGAGTAACTTCAAAAATAGATTCAAGAACCATTTTAGATAGCCAGGGTGCTGATCAGTTGATTGGTCGTGGAGACATGTTATTCACTCAAGGTAATTCACTGGTACGCATACAGTGTGCATTTGTAGATACTCCAGAAGTTGAAAAAATAACCGATTTTATCGGTTCACAGAAAGCCTATCCTGATGCCCACAAGCTGCCTGAATATGTAGGAGAAGAAGGTGGCACAGGTCTTGATATAGATGCCAGTGATCGGGATGTATTGTTTATGGATGCTGCAGAAGTTATTGTAACAGCGCAACAAGGAAGTGCGTCTTTACTACAACGGAAGCTTAAATTGGGGTACAACCGCGCAGGGCGAATTATAGATCAATTAGAAGCTGCCGGTGTTGTAGGACCTTTTGAAGGCAGTAAAGCCAGACAAGTTCTCGTGAATGATATGAATGGATTACACCAATTATTAAACAATGAATAATATGAAATTTTCAAAAATAAAAGTACTTACCCTGATGCTTATTGCATGTACCGGAGCTTCTACCCTATTTGCTCAGGATGCTAAAGCAAAAAAATTGCTGGATGAAGTTTCTGCCAAAGTAAAAACGTATGACAATATGTACATTGATTTTAAGTACGGGTTGTCTAATGATGCCGCAGGCATTAATCAGGAAACCCGTGGTGATGTGACTTTATACGGTGATAAATACAAACTGAATTTAATGGGTACTACCCAAATGTACGACGGTAAAAAGTTATATACCATCATCCCTGAAGACGAAGAAATCACAATTTCTACTCAGGATCCGGGAGATGATGATGCCATTACCCCTTCTAAAATGCTAACTTTTTTCAATGAAGGGTATACCTATAAATGGGATATTGAGCAAAATGTAAATGGTCGTAAAATTCAATATGTAAAACTCACCCCTATGGACTCTAACAGTGAGTTAAAGTCTGCTTTATTAGGTATTGATGCGCAAACCAAACACATTTATCGATTGATCATGACTCAAAATAACGGCAGTAAAATCACAATTACCGTTAACTCATTTAAAACTGATAAACCTTTACCTGATAACATGTTTGTTTTTGATGAAAACAAATATGGAGACTACTATATAAACCGACTAGACTAGGTTCTCTTGAAAATACTAGACCGTTACATTCTCACAACATTTATCAAGAACTTTCTCAGCACGTTCATCATCTTGATGTTCATCTTTGTCTTACAAACCGTATGGTTGTACATCAAAGAATTAGCCGGGAAAGATCTTGATTTTATGATTATTGTAAAATTTTTGATGTACTTCTCTCCCCGATTAGTAACACTGGTTTTACCCCTAACGGTCTTGCTTACCAGTATCATGACCTTCGGTAATTTTGCAGAAAACTATGAGTTTGCAGCGATGAAATCTACTGGCATTTCACTACAGCGTGCGATGCGCAGTCTTACCATCTTTATTCTAGCACTAGCCGCAACATCTTTCTTGTTTGCCAATTATGTGATTCCGGCGGCTGAGTTTGAGTCGCTTAACTTGCGCCGAAATATCGCCCAGGTAAAACCAGCTATGGCAATTACTAAGGGGCAATACACCGCTATAGGTGAAGATTATGTGATGAAAGTAGCCGATAAACAAGGTGAAAAAGGTCAGTTTTTAAAAGATGTCATTATTTATCAGAAAGATCCCTCCAGAGTGGGTAATTATACCGTAATCAAAGCTCGCGAAGGTGAATTGATAAGTGCCGAAGGAGATAATGTACTTTCCTTAAAATTAATTGACGGCAATTACTACGATGAGGTTGAGCAAAAGGATTTTAGAAAGCAAAAGCGAGAACCCTATGTAAAAAGCTATTTTGAGACCTATACCATAAACATAGATCTTTCAGAGCTTAGCAATGTAGATATGGATGAGAAGAGTATCGATAATGCATACACCATGCTCACCGTTACCCAACTGAATGACACGCTTGCAGACATCTCTAAAAATTACAATCAGTATTTAACTTCTTTAGGAAAAGGGCAGGTAAGAGAAATGCAGTTGCGCCCACTTGATTCTTCATACTTAAAGAATATAAAGAAAGACACTACACGCGTTTTAAAGGAAAACCTAATCGATAATTTTGAATTTTCAGAACAAATTCAAGTTTTAGATTATGCAAAAACCACTGTAAAAAACAACATCACCTCAATAAAACAACGCAAGACCGACAACGGTATTAAGATCAAAACTTTGAGTAAATATGAAATTGCATTACACGAAAAATTTGTTCTTGCCTTTG
Source organism: Leeuwenhoekiella marinoflava DSM 3653 (assembly GCF_900129005.1). Lineage (GTDB taxonomy): Bacteria > Bacteroidota > Bacteroidia > Flavobacteriales > Flavobacteriaceae > Leeuwenhoekiella > Leeuwenhoekiella marinoflava. The sequence goes on from NZ_FQUN01000009.1 coordinate 200,233, forward strand.
GCTGCATAATTCTGTTTTTTGTAGGTGCTCCTCTGGGCGCCATTATACGTAAAGGTGGTTTGGGATTACCCATTGTTATTGGAGTTGTGTTGTTTTTAACCTACCATTTCATCGGTATTTTTGCAAAGAATAGCGCCGAAGATGGTACCGTTGCAGCTTGGCTAGCCAGCTGGCTGAGTACACTTATTTTGTTTCCGTTAGGCGTTTATTTAACCTACCGGGCTACAACAGATCAAGGCTTATTTGATCTAGACGGATTTTTAGATCCAATCAAAAAATGGTTCAAAAAGAAAAAAGATATCGAAGTTGATCCTGAGCAACCTTTGATGGATTTTGACTTGTCTAATTCTGAAAAGGCAATTTTAAAAACCAAAACAAAAAGAGAGCTTCAAGACATTGTAAAAAACTATAAAGCTTACGGATATTCTAAAAAATTCAAGGATGCTGCAGAAATCTTACTGGAGACATTATAAGGGGTTTTATTAAAGTTTCAGTAATGCTACTTCAAGGTAAGAGCAAGCTAAATCGTACCTTTATATCCGCTTAAAAAAGAAAGAATATGGATACGCAAACGCGCGCCAAAAAGACCAAACTCAATACCATACCAGAAGCTATTGAGGATATAAAACAAGGTAAAGTAATCATTGTTGTAGATGATGAAGACCGTGAGAATGAGGGTGATTTTCTAGCCGCTTCAGAGCTTGTCACTGCAGAAACAATAAACTTTATGGCAACGCACGGCCGTGGCCTTATCTGTGCTCCTATCACTGAAGAACGCTGCAAAGAGCTCAAGTTAGAAATGATGGTAGGCACAAACAGTGACCCTATGGAAACTGCATTTACTGTTTCTATTGATTTAAATGGTCACGGAGTTACGACCGGTATTAGTGCTTTAGATCGCGCTAAAGCTGTAAAAGCACTCACTGATCCTGATATGAATCCGTGGGATTTCACAAGACCGGGGCACATTTTCCCGCTTAAAGCAAAAGAAGGCGGTGTTTTAAGAAGAACAGGTCATACAGAAGCCGCTATAGACTTTGCACGCCTTGCGGGCTTTGCCCCTGCTGGTGTCATCGTAGAAGTCATGAATGAAGACGGAACCATGGCTCGCTTACCGCAACTCTTTGAAATCGCAGAAAAATTTGATCTAAAAATTGTTTCCATTGCAGATCTTGTGGCGTACCGTATGCAACACGACTCGCTTATCGTTAAAAAAGAAGATTTTGAAATCAATACTCTTTTTGGAACTTTTAGACTACGCGCGTATCAGCAAACTACAAATGATCAAATACATATTGCGCTATCAAAAGGCACCTGGGTAAACGATGAACCGGTTCTTGTTCGTGTGAATTCATCTTTTGTGAATAATGACATTCTAAGTACACTAACTGAGCAAGCAGATACTAAACTCAATCAGATTTTTGAAAAGATCAATTCTGAAGGAAAGGGTGTGGTCGTTTTTATAAATCAAGAAAATTTTGCCAGTAAGTTACTCTTCCGCCTTGCGGAATTAAAAGAACACCAAGAAACCGGACGCGAACTTACAAACAATTCTAAAATGGATTTAAAAGATTTTGGTATAGGTGCTCAAATCTTACACGATCTGGGAATTTCTAAAATACGTTTACTTTCTAATAGCGAAGACCAAAAACGCGTAGGTATGGTAGGTTATGGTCTTGAAATTACCGACAAAGTAGATTACTAAAGTGTTAAATTATTGTGCATCTGTCACATAATAAAACTAAAATCGTATTTATAGGTAACTAAAAACCACAACTATGAGTACGAAATTTTACGTTACTATACTATCTATTTTAGGTTTTGGAAGTTTTTTATTTGCACAAGTACCCTCGCAAATGCGATTAACTCCGGCAGATTCGCTCTTTCAAAAATTCACTTTAAATGCTAAAGACTTTTCAGACCTGGATTTACCTGATACCGAAAAGGCGCTGAGTGAATTTATAGCTCCGGCAGAAAAACCGGATGGGTTTAAAAATCTGATGCCAATTATAGTCCCTGATAATAGGTTTGATTATAAACTGAAGATATACAAACCAAAAGAAACCTACGATTACAATATGCCCATTTTAGAACCTATAATGATTGAGCGGTATTACAGATCATAAGTGAATGATGGTCTCTTTTTGAGGTCTGCGTACTTTTTTAAAATCTGCAAACATATCATCTTCGGCACGATACCCCACAGGCAATATAAGTGCTGATGCCAGATTGTGCTTTTTAAGATCAAGAATCTCATCAAATTTTTCAGGCTCAAAACCTTCCATGGGGCAAGCATCTATTTTCTCTAATGCACAAACGGTAAGTAAGTTACCCATGGCTAAATATGCCTGGCGTATAGCCCATTCGCGTGTCTCTGATTTAGATTGATTATCAAACTTATTCGCAAGCATTTCTTTGAAAGGTTTCAAAATAGTCTCTGGAGTTTCGCGTATTTCCTGCACCCGATCAAAATAATTAGTAACAAACGGGGCTTTTACCTTTCGCTCTATACAAATAATCAAAAGATGTGATGCATCTAAAACCTGACGTTGATTCATAGCAGCTTCCATCAATTTAGCCTGTATTTCTTTATTCGCAATCACTACAAGACGTAACGGCTGTAAACCATAGGAGGTTGCCGTAAGGTTAAAAGACTCTTGTAAAACCGCTAATTTTTGTTCTTCTAAAAATCGATTCTCATCAAACTTCTTTGTTGCATAACGCCATTTAAGGCTCGAAACTACATCCATCTTAAAATTTTAGACAAATATAGTCTGCTAAAATTGCTAATCTTCTACCTAATGCTAAATTATTCTTATGTAATCATTATTAAAAACCATCATCACATTTAAAATTCTTGATACGTTATTCGCTAATCTTTACGTTAGCATTAAAACAAATGATAAGTTTACAAGACTAAATTGCCAGCAGATTTTATGTTTATAAAAAAAATACTCGCTTTACGCATACTGCGTTACCTCTTTCTAGCTGCTTTACTTGTTCTCATTTTAACGAGTTACCTATCTTATCATATTAAGAGCGAAACAGAACAATATATCTATGATGATATCAATAAAATTCCTAAAACCTATACCGCATTAGTTTTAGGAGCTAGTGTGCGCAGTAATGGTGAACTTTCTACGATGTTAAGAGATCGTGTAGAATCTGCTCTGTTATTATATCATAACGGTAAAATAAGTAGGTTTTTAGTTTCTGGAGATAACCGTACAACAAATTATAATGAACCGGTGGCCATGAAAAAGTATTTGCAAGAACGCGGTGTTCCTGAAGAAGATATTTTTATGGACTTTGCAGGTTTTGATACGTATGATTCAGTTTACCGGGCTTCCTATATTTTTGAAGTTGATAATGCAATCGTTGTTTCGCAACGTTTTCACTTACCTCGTGCAGTTTATATAGCCCGTTCTATGGGGCTTAATTTTTACGGATATAATGGAGATCGACGCGAATATGAGCTGGAAAGTAGAAACAGATTTAGAGAGATTGCTGCAAATGTAAAAGCATGGTTAGAACTTTCAATTGACAAAGAGCCTCATTTTAAGGGTGATAAAATACCCATTACCGGAAAAAATAATTAAGTCGAAAATTCATTAAAAAAGTGTGTTGTCAATCAGAAAAAACTTTCTATATTTGCACCCGCAATCAGCAAATAGCTGATGAGACACTCAGGAGAAATGGCAGAGTGGTCGAATGCGGCAGTCTTGAAAACTGTTGAGGGTCACACCTCCGGGGGTTCGAATCCCTCTTTCTCCGCTGAAAAGCCCCGAAACACCAGTGTTTACGGGGCTTTCTTTTTATGGGTGTTGAATTAGGTGTTGTTTGTAAGGTTTTTAATTTTTTAAGTTTTTGTTTTTCTCTCTCATAAAACTTAACTTGATACCACTTAAGATGGGTATTGGAATCAATTTCTCCGTTAAACTTATAGCAAATGATAACCGAAGAGCAATATTTAGAAGCTAAAAAAACAATAGATGCATACCATCAGCAATTAGAACTTCAATATGCCAACAGTAGGATTGAACTTTTTAAAGCCAAAAAGGGTGATTACATAACCTACATTGGAGGAAGTAAAAGCAAAAATCTGATAAAGGGAAAAAAGTACAGATTAACCTGCGCTCCTTGGAATATAAGAGTAGCTGTAATTAACGAATCTGGCAGAAGACAAGTTTTTAAAAACCGGTTATTTACTGTTTAAAATTCTCGAACAACCACTTCTTTGTTTAATTCGGCTTCTTCTTCCAAACGGACATCTATTTTGATGTTACCGACTTGATTTTGATATTTTAGGATTTCGCTGAACATATCAATAGGTTATTTCCTTAAGAAAATCAATCAACTCCTGTTCGACAATCTCCTCAAATTCTACCTTTGTCGTTTCATTAAATATCCGAAAGTTGTTCTTCTCTTTGATATTTTTATTTTTAAGAGTTTTTTCCTCAATTATATGTTTGATAGTTATTCTCACATTTTCATCCTCAGTAAAGAAATCAAATGTATTTTCTTCTAGTTCATAAACTCGTTCAAAAGCTCTTGGATGATAATAGTTTTCAATACAGCTTTTGGAAATCACGTATGCATTTCCGTTTGATTTTGCTCTAAATATTTCTGCTCTTTGGTTTTGTTTATCTTGTTTATTTTCTTTCTTATCGCTGTCAATTATGAGGTACAAACCTCGATTAGAACTGTCAAAATAATCAATGTTTAAAAAGCTTTCAATATCTTCTCCGCCTCCAAAAGGAAGAACAAGTATCTTGTTGTTTTGAAGTAATTTACTTCCAATAAGCTTATCGCATAGCAGATGATAGAATTTAGCATCATTGGAACTTTCCACAAAAACAATCTTCTCATGATGGTCTCTTAGATTATAACTCGGTTTAATACCTAATTCTTCTACAATGCTCATTAGAAATTCAGTATCATTCTCTTTTGACGCATTTGAATAATTAGATTGAATATCCTTTTTACATAAAACCACACCATTTACGCTTGTTGCACCTGCGAAAACTGGCGAATGTGTTGTAATAATAATTTGATTATCATTTGATAAATCCTTAAAGGCATTTAATAGATCAAGCTGAGCTGTTGGGTGTAGAAAGGTTTCAGGTTCTTCAATTAAGTAAATAATGTTATTGCCTTTACTCTTTTCAGCCAAATAACGAAATCGTGCAACCATAAACAACCTTCTGTACCCCGTGCCTTTATGGCTCATTGGAATAAACTTTTCATCTCCATCAAATTGAAAACTTACATCAACTCCCTTGATAGCGTCCTTCCAATTTACAACAGGTATAATCTGAACAGCTCTTAAAGCAGATGCATAGTCTTTCATATAGATTTTTACAGATTCCGCCTCTTTTTTCATCTCTTCAATGATTTCAGACTCTACCTTTTTTAGCTTAGTATTTTCTTCCCCTGCCTCTTTGTCGAAGTAGTCTTGAATTTCACTAACAGAATTGGTTTTAAATTTTGTATCAGCTTCTAATCCATAATCTGCTTTAAACATTTCTACGGCGGGGAACAAACTTGATATTTTAGCATCATCTTCAATCCAAAAAGAAGCTCTTTCAGCTTCTGAAAACCGTTCTCTGATATATTTTATTTTTTCAATTTTAGAATTTCTGCCTTTCCCTTTAACTGGAATTTCAATTCCATAAGTCTCTAATAAGGCATTTAATTCTTCATCAGTCTTCAAATAAAGGCCTCTTAAATCTTCTTGTTCAAAATCCTCCATCAATACATATTCAGAAGAAAATTTCTTATCAACTTTTACTGCTTCTCTCTTATATTTAATTGCTCCATCAAAAATAAAACTCTTTATATACTCATCTAATCCATCTGCCTTCTTGACTTTGGATTTTAATTTAGACATTAATAATTCTGATATATTTTCATCTTTAAAATCAAACTCTAAAACTATTGATTGGTCAATATCATTAAAATCTGAAAAAGTAATCGGAAAGCTTCTAATATCAAGAAAGGTAGCAACGCTAAATAGTACAATTGTTTTCCCTGCATCATTCTTCCCAACAATTGATGAAAGTTGTTCCAAATGGATAATCCTTTGTTCTTTAATACCCCTATAATTTGTAATTGCTATTTTAGATATATACATAAACCTAATTTTATATTATTTTAACTTCCACCCTCCTCCACATTGCTAATTAAGATGCTTGCGTAGTTTGTTTAAAAATGGTTGTTCGGAATTCCCGAACAGCCACTTCCTTATTTAATTCGCCTTCTTCAAAAACATTTTTTATGTGTTCGCTAATTGTGGCTTTTGATTTTTGAAACAACTCCTGCATTTGAGCTTGGGTAAGCCAAACGGTTTCTTCTTCCAAACGGACATCTATTTTGATGTTACCGTCCTGATTTTCGTATATAAGAATGTTGCTATTCATTATTAATTTCTAATGTATCAGTTGACCTACCTTATTAACCACCTTATATTCCAAAGCATCAAACTCATTAAAATGTGCTTTCCCACACTTAATTTTCAATTGTTCGTCGGCACTTAGTTTGTGTAAATCGACTTCGGGTGATCCGGTGTCTTTTGTTTCTGCAACAAAATAGATTTTTTTATCGTCCTTAAACACTACCGCCCAATCAGGGTTATATGTTCCAATGGGTGTTGGAATTTTAAACCAGGTCGGTAATTTGAAATAGAATTGAATCTGGTCGCTCGTTTCGCAATCTTCTGCAAATTTGCTTTCTACACCTGAATCTAAAGGAATAAATTCTTCATATATAGTTTTTGATGAATCGCTCACGTTGAATGTGAAGTCATTGAGATAGACTTCCAATTCCTGCGCTTCAAACAAAGCCATTTCATATTCTGAACCACCAATCTTTTCATATTTAATGCCGTCAATCATCAAATCATACAAGGTTCGTTTAATCGCCTGTGAAGCAAGGTCTAAAAACAACTGGGGATTTATGAGTATATCAGGTATTCTGCCAGATTCACTCAAAATCGCTTGTAATGTTGAACGTGTCAATTCCGTTTTATTTTGGATATATCCTAAAACATCAGGTATTGGCCACGTGTAACTGTCATAGGTTTCAACTTTATCTCCTGCATAACTGGTTTCAAGACCTTCATCGGTCATATGAAGTTTGACTTTTGTAGAACGTACTGAAGGGGCTTTGATTTCCGGTAAATCTTTAATTGATTTTGATGCAAGCGTAATTAAATCAGAGGTTTTATAATCTACACGATACGTCGTTCTCTTTTTGAGATTTTCCCATATTTCAAGAAATTTAGGATCTGCATCAAAGCCTTTTCGGTATTTAATGGGGGTTCGTGTGCGTTTATTTTTTATCCTGTCTTTAAACGTTACACCACATTCATCTTCAATTTCTTTTTGTAAGGTTTTGGCAAAATCATCATAAGATTCATTTGCGATAACGGTCAAACGATTTATATTTTGATCATAGGTACGCTTTCCGTTTTGATCAACTGCCAAACGTAAGCCTCTACCAATTTCTTGACGTTTCTTCATATCGGATTTTGTTTCGTTCAACGTACAGATTTGAAAGACGTTCGGGTTATCCCAACCTTCACGCAAGGCGGAATGTGAAAATATAAATTGCAAAGGATTTTCGAGGTTCAAAAGCTTCTCTTTGTCCTTCATAATCAAACTATACGTGTCATCATCTGCTTTGGTCTCTCCTGAAGTGTCTTTTAATTTTCCTTTTTTATCCTGTGAGAAATATCCATTATGCACATCAGAAACTGGAAATAGATTCAACCCTTGAAAGGTAGATTTTGAAATATATTCGTTAAAAATTTCTTCAAACCAGCTGGCAAACTTTCCTTGCACGGAATTACCATCAGCGTCATAACTTCGGTAATTAGCAACTTTATCAATAAAAAACAGCGACAATACCTTAATTCCCAATTTATTGAGACGCTTCTGCTTTTTTAAATGTTCTTCTATGGTTTTACGGATTTGGAATTTCATCAATTCATCCGTTAATCCGCCTTGGCTATCGCCTTTGTATAAAATACTGCCGTTAGATAAGGATATACAACCATTGGTTGCGTCAATTTCTTCGACTAAATAACCATCAGAATAAATTTCACGTTCATTGGAAAGGTCGTACAAATCCTTCCCTACTGAAACCGTAACTTTTTTCTTTTTAACACCGCCCTTGTCATTTACATTGATAAAAACTTTAGCTGTGACCTTGGTTTTAGTGGCGGTAATGGAATCAACCGATACAAAGGCATCATTAAACGCATTTTCCTCAATGATGCTATCTACTTCAATTTGCTTGACCAAGCCTAAATCATAAGCTTTAACAGGATTTAAGCTATAGGTAAGGTTGTATTGGTTTCGATGGGTTGCAGAATAGCGAAGCGTACAGATAGCATTCAAATTTTTAATGGCAGACGTACGTTTTTCAGTTTCCATATTTTGAGGTTCGTCAATAATCACAAACGGATTTGTGGATTGAATAAACTCAATGGGTTTACGACCATTCACCTTGTAATGTGGTTGGTTGATAATATTTTGATCCTTAGCAAAAGAATCAATATTTATTACCAGTATCTCAATGTTGTTATTGGTGGCAAAACTGCGCAATGCCGAAACTTTAGAACTATCATATACTTGAAAATTTACCGGCACATTATCGTAGAGATTTTGAAAATGCTCGGTCGTGATTTCAAGATTTTTTAAAACGCCTTCCCTAATGGCTACAGAAGGTACTACAATTACAAATTTTTTGAAATTGTAAAGCGTGTTCAGTTCGTAAATGGTTCTTAAATAAACATAAGTTTTTCCTGTTCCGGTTTCCATTTCTACAGAAAAATTCATCCCATCCAATTCCGTTGATTTTTTAATTTCGTTGGTTTCCTGAATGTCTTGTAGATTGGATAGAATTTGCTCTTCGGAAATAACAAGGTTATTCCCCACGCCATTGATAAGGCTTAAGGTGCCACTTTCCGTTAGGTCAAATTCCTGTACCGCATCTTCCAACGGTTGTCCTTCAAAGAGGTCTGTAATGGATTTAATGGCATCTTGCTGAAATTGCAGATCGGATTCAAAAGTCAGTTTCATTATTCTTGCAGATTATTAGGTTTGCCTTTATCTAAATACACATCGTCCGTTGTTTTTTTGATGGACTTTAAGAAGTCCTGTTTATCTAAAATTTCTTTTTGGTACTGTGCAATTTTATATAGTTTTTTAAACCGTTCATTTTTATTTTCTCCTTCACGAATCATATCGGCATTGGCAGATTCCAAATTGGACAAAATCGCCAATTCATTGATACTGGCAATATCTCTTAAATTTTTACCTTCTAAAGCAAGTTGCGGATTTGCCTCTCGCCATTGCTTAGCCGTAAAAGTAAATAATGCTACATTTAAAATATCTGCTTCTTCTGCATACGCCAACCATTCCGTTTCCTTTGTGTATTTGGATTGTGGAATAATATAATCTTTTACTGCATCGGTTTGAATGTGATAATTAACCTTGCTCAATATCCGTTTTACATTCCACTCTAAATTGTACTGATTGGTTTCAACTTCCTTTAAACGTTGGTATTCCTTAACTATGTAGAGCTGGAACACAGGACTAATCCACATACCGAAATTAAAGGCAATGTCTTTATGGGCATACGTACCTCCATAACGTCCAGCTTTTGCTATTACACAAGATGCATTGGTTTTCTCAATAAGTTCCTTCACACTTATTTTAAAGGCATTTGAACCTGCTGATTGTCTAATTGTGGCGAATTCGCCATAATTAAAACTGGGGTTGTGCATAGATTCCCAAGCCGAGATATAATCAAGCGTATTTGCGTTCCTCAACCAATCACTAATATAAAACGAACCGTCTTTAGCCTTTATCATATCGGTAAGGCTAATAAAATCATCTGAATTATGATTTACTATGGTAATAATATGACCATCAACCTCTATTTTTTTAATTTTTGCGCTCATTGTTCCTGTCAATATATCGTTTTTAGATGGTCTTAAACTCAATTCCTGCATCCTTCATCTGCAAAACGGTGTTGGTTTTTAATTGGTCGTTGCCTTTAAACAATTTATCCAATGCCACCACTTTTTTAGGTTTTTCAGCAATAATGTTATTAATGATTTTCTGATCTGCTTTTTCTAAAAGTAAAATGAGTTCATTTTCGTTGATGGCACAAAATCCTTTAGCATGTTCAATTTTGCTATTAAGGTTCTTACCGCTTTTAAGCATTAACTCATACACCATATTTTCGATGGTGGCATTTTCGGCAACTGGGTCAATAAATAGTTTCATTTGGTCTTCCAAAGCTTTGGCGTCTTTGTTTTTAATTTGTTGCCATTGTTTGAAGTTGCTGTCTGCGAGTTTTAGAACTTTGAAGCCTAAATCTAATTTTATTTTAGCTTTCTCATCACCAAATGGAATTTCGTTTTTTTTCGCTTCTAAATTTGTTTTAATTTCATCATTGATTTTATTTCCAGCTCGACGTATTCTTTCTTTGGCAATGTCCGCTATTGTATTATAACCTGCCTTGAAGGCTTCACTTTTTTCATCACATAATTCTGGTAATTGTACTGAAATAGATTTTCTATTTCCTCCATCTTCTTTATTTAAATCCATTACAGCGTGAGCTGTAGTTCCTGAACCTGAAAAAAAGTCTAGAATGATATCATCATTATTAATACTTGATAGTTGAATTAGATATTTAATTAATTTAATTGGTTTGGGTGTGTCAAACAAATCTTCTGGTAGTAGGCTTAATAATTCATATTTAGCTTGACGATTATGTCCGGTTTTATTTAAATCAATCATCAAACTGGAAGGCGGCAATCCTTTCATATCTTTCAAATATGTTCTCCTACGAATATTGGTTTCATCTGGAGTAAAATAAATTTCCTTTGATTTGATTTTCTCATCCATTACTTCTTTTGACCACCTCCATCCATTTTTTGGTGGTTCTATTATATTCCCATTTGGCGAAGTAAGATTGTAGATTAAATTTTCTCTATAATTTGGAGAGTTAAGAGGATTCCCATCAAAATAAGGTCCGTTTTTATCATTATCTGGATTTTTGAAATGTTTTTGCTTTGATTTATCTTTTATTAATGTCGGCTGCCATTCTTGCGTTTTAGAGTAAACTAAAGTATGATTATGGTCAGTAGAAAAACCTTTTGCATCATTATTACTATTATCTTTTGACCTCCAAATTGTATTAGAAACAAAATTCTCCTCTCCAAAAACTTCATTCATCATCATCCGCAGATTATGCACTTCATTATCATCAATAGAGATAAAAATAACACCATCCTGTTTTAAGAGATTCTTCGCCAAAAACAGACGTGGGTACATCATATTCATCCAATTGCTATGGTATTGACCATTTTCTTTGCTGTTCTTTTTAAACATGCCGTCTTTGGTCATATAGCCATCTTCGTCTTTATCGCCAACACGTTTTTCGTAGTCTTCTTTGGTTTCAGAAAACTTATCGGGGTATATAAAATGGTCGTTACCTGTGTTGTACGGTGGGTCTATATAAATCATCTTTACTTTACCAAAGTAGCTTTTCTGCAATACTTTAAGCACCTCCAGGTTTTCGCCTTCAATGAAAATGTTTTCGGTGTCGTTAAAATTTACAGATTCATCCTTTGCAGGAATCAAGGTTTTGGTAGTTGGGGCTTGCAACACTTTAAACGCCTCACTTTTTCCCGCCCAATTTAAAACATAACGTTCGTTGCTGAAATTGATATCTTCTCCTAAAGTGGCTTTGAGCTTTTCCCAATCTACCTTGTCTTCGGCAAAAACTTCGGGAAAAATATTCTTTAATTCTTGTAATTTTATTTCTTGTGGGGTTAGGCTTTTACCGTCCATATATTTTAATTTTCTTTAATTAGAAACTCGTTGTTTCAAATATTTTATCTTTCGTTTGTCAAATGCGGGCATTGTACCTTCCAAAATATCAACAATTTCTTTGTTGATCCTCTCATTTTCAATACCTCCTGCATTCAATGAAAATTTATAATTTTCTTCTTTTACTATATTTACGTGAATAATTTGCTCTGCATCTGCTACTACAGCCAAATTAGGATTATGCGTAACAATAATTAATTGTCTATGTTTCTTTGCCTGTTTGATAAATGGCACTAAAATTTCAAAAACACTTTGGTTATCGAGATTATCTTCGGGCTGATCGATAATTAGAGGCTTTTCATCATTATCTAATAGTAAATAGAAAACAATTAAGGCTGCACCTCTCTCACCAGGGGAAAGCTGTTGAATATCTTTTCCTGCAAATTTCAAGGCATACTTTTCATTCAAAAATTCTAAACCATAAACATAATCGAATAAATCCTCCAAGGATTTAGCAGAACGAATTTGAAAAAAAGGGTTTTGCTTTTGATCTTCCGTGGATTCCAAAATGGCTGTTATCTCATCTACTTTATTCAATACAGCTTCTTTATCATTAGGGTCTAAATCCTTTATAAAATCATTAAATCGTCTATTTGCCTCATCTTTACCGTAAAAATACCCTACTTTACCTTTATCGATATAATCTAAAAAGTTGGTTTTTAAACCTTTTATTTGAAATGATGCTTCTAAAGAAATTCGATATCCTTGTATCTTTTCTGAATTTTCATCTAATTTATTATCAATGTTCCTTTTGAGCTGGGAATATATATCTACAATCTCTTTTTTCTTATCGTAGATATTCGCGGATATCTTCCTTCTTGTAGCTTTGTATTCAATGATCTTTTGAGGAAGGTCTCCGGCAATATTTTTCAACTCATTTTTATAGAAGTTCAAAGTTCCCGCACGCGGGGTTTCTTCTTCACCCTCAATAGCTAATTTTCTAATTTCCCAATCTTTCAATGAAGCATTATAGGCTTCAATAAATTTTTGTTTTTCATCAAGAGAATTGGAAACCAGGTCATATTCTTTCTGGAAGCTTTCAATTTTAAACCATAACAGGCTTTGGGCGTTCTCAAATAAGTCAGAATGTTCATCTGTATATTCCAATTTCCCCAATTCCAATTGATACTTGAGTTTCTCTCTTTCTAAGGATGTTATTTTTTGTTCAATAGGCACTAAATTAATAGTAGGTGTTGGAAAAATATCACTTATGTCAAGACCGTATTTTTCCAAGTATTCTACTTCGCTTTCTCTGAAAGTCTTAATTCGTTCCTGTTCTTCGTGGAATCTAAATTTGATTTGTCCTAATTCTATCAAGTTTCCGTTAACTATTTCTAGTTTTTCGAGATATTGAGATTCTTCAACTTTGGCATCCTGTAATTTTTTTTCTTCCTCTTTTAGTTTTTTATAATTTTGGTCCGCTTCTTCATCTTCATCTTTTGCTTCTGTATCGTCCGGAAATGGGTTAATAGGTTTATTTTCAATATGACTATCTAAATCTTCCCTTAAATTTTTAATTTTACTTTCAATACCCTCTATATACTCGGTGGTGTTCTTATTGAGTAAACTAACGATGTCGTGATTAATGTCATTCAAATCACCTCGAAGATTTTCAATGGAAGATTCACAGTTCGTTTTAACTTCCTCAATATAATCTTCGAAAGTGTCCTTTCTCAATCTGTCGGTTTCGTCAATATGCTTGAAGACAACTTGATTTAATTCTTTAATAAAATTTTCATTATCATCAATTTCATTACACAAATCTTCAAAATAACTTTGTGGTAAATACTTTACCTTTTCCTCGGCATTGGGATCAATATGTTCGTTCAGACATTTTTCTTCCGAATTATCACTTTGCCAAGTTAACTTTGCTTTAAAATTACTTGCTAGACCATTCTTTCTAAACTTCCTACCCCTTACATCCAAAAATGAAAAATAGCTTTCATTATGTGAGTTTCCTAATAATCCCGCTATATCAGTTAAAGCGCTTTTACCTTTACCTTTATTACCAATAATAGCCGTCAACTCATTACTTGGATAAAACACTTGATCGCGAAACCAAATCCCTTGGCTTTCATCGTAGCCCTCAACTTGACCAATCTCTATTTTAGAAATGTATTTAGTTTTACTTTTGTGAACTCTATCTAAGACTTCGGGCTGTGTTCCTATAAAGACCCTTTCTTCTGGCTCGTAGGTAAGATATCTAAGGCCTTCAAAAGTAGGTTCTACTTTGATCCAGGTAATTTGAGAAAAGTCGCAAAGTTTCCCTTGCGCATCCGTTTTGGAATATTCTTTTCCAAGTTTATGTTCTATGTCAAAAAAGGAATGAGCATCGCAACCACTCAGAACAGGACACGGCATAGACTTATCTTGCGTACCATCTGGATGTTTCTCATATCGATCATTTTTTAAGAACCAATCAGTATTTTGAGCGCCACCAAAAAATCCATCACATACCTTATCTATTTCATCAGATATGTTCATTTTCCTTGCTGACTTCGTATCAGCACGCAAGCCCTGGTTGTTTGAAGCGGCAAAAATGAGATATGGTTCATCATTGCCAAAGACTTTATTTAAGGCAGGTCGTAAGTCGGAGTACTTTATAGCTGCTCTTTGAAAATCGTGAGAATCAAGTTTATCACAACTTAAAAAAGCCCCGTTTTTAGAAATATTTGTATCCAGTTTGGATAAGAATTCTCGAATTTGTTCTTGGCTAATGCTTTTCTTATTTGAAAAAAGAACGTGTAGGTTTACTTCCTCAGCAGTTTTATTTACAGAAACATCTAAACGAAATTCTATATTAGGAAAGAAGACTTTTTCTGAATCAGGGAATTTTTCAGAAAATAGAGATAAAAATTTAAAATAATTATCACAGGAATAATAATCAGTAATCCCAAAAACCATAACATCTGACTGCTCAATTTTATTACAGTACTCTTCCCATTTATCCATTCCCTCCTCAAGCTCAAAGCCAGCTGAATTGAGTTTAGTACCAGGTGTGTGCAGATGAAGGTCGCATTTTATCCACTCGGACCCTCTATTTATTTTTATGCTCATAAATAATTATTTACAAAAATTAAAAAAAGCTCAAATTAATTATTTTCGGTTCTTATCAATAAATCCTTTGGCTCAACATTTAAAATTGTTGCTATTTTAAAAAGAATTTCCAAGCTGGGTTGCGCTCTATTTTGAACGTAACCGTTTACAGTATTAAAGCTTTTGCCTAACTGTTCTGCGAGCCAAACTTGTTTGACACCTTTCTCTTTCAAAACTTCTTTAATCCGGTTCATCGTTTTTTGTTTGAGGTTATAAATATATGTTAATAGATTTAAGAATACACAGTATAACATTATATATTTATCCAATAGATATGAAAAATTGAAATAAAAAAAACCGCCAGATAGCGGTTTTAATTTATTGTTCAGAATTAAGTGTATATGATACATTCAATAGTATTTTTTCGAGAAAACTACTGAATAATGGTATTTATCTCTAAAGATTACTATAGTATAGATTTTCTAGCCTTTTTGATCACAAAGCTTCCAACCCTCATTCGTTTTTCTAAAGGTTACTGTTTCCACAATTTTCTTTGGATTTTTATTTTCGTCGGCATCTTCGAAAAATGGCGTTTCATTAAATCGAGCGAACGACACTTTGACCTTTGCATCGTTACGTTCAGGAATCTCTTGGATTTCGATTACACTATCGAATTTGTATTCACAAATTTTAAGCTTACCTCTTATTTTACCTGAAGATTCTACCTCTGAATCCACCAAAAATTTTTCGGCTTTTGGGGTTAATGTTATTTCGTAACTATCTTTTTTACCCATAATACCACCTTCAACTCGTTCTAAAGACCCAATTTTGACAATTCCCCTTTCTTCCAATTTCTGGTAAGGTTTCAAAAAGTCTGGAAATTTGGATTTGAGCATATCGTCCATTTCCACAGTTCCATAAGTGAATTTTTTTGTTTTGACTAAACTTTCATTGGTTTGGCAATCTTCGATGATGGATTCGGCTTTGCTATTGGTCAGTTTGTCAGAACCACAAGAGGTTAGAACAATGCAAAATAAAATTGATAGTATTGATATATTGATTTTCATAAGTAGAATATTTAAATGATTGATATTATTAAGAGGCGATATCCCCATCGAGTTTTATAGATAAAACTTGTCCTACACCATAATGAAAACCTTTACAACCAAGGCATAGCTTGTAAGTTGATTGAAGGTATCGGTATAAGTGCGCTCTGTCGTTTATGCTAACTTCATAAGGTTTAAAACATATATCGCATTTTTTGATTTGATATATTGCATGGAAGTCTGCATTTCTCATTTCGCTATAAGCATAAGTTTCGTGATGTCGATGTATAAATTCTAGTTCAGAAGTTAAAAACCCTTCAATCTTTTTCACTCTTTTAACTGCAAAATATTCTTTAATCAAATCTTCTGCGTCAAGGCTCAATTTGCCTG
Organism: Leeuwenhoekiella marinoflava DSM 3653; assembly: GCF_900129005.1. Lineage (GTDB taxonomy): Bacteria > Bacteroidota > Bacteroidia > Flavobacteriales > Flavobacteriaceae > Leeuwenhoekiella > Leeuwenhoekiella marinoflava. Next base: position 216,611 of record NZ_FQUN01000009.1, read on the forward strand.
TGATTACTATATCTTTTTGTTTCATAATTGGGTATAAAAAAAGCCTGGAACTCAACTTGAAGATTTCGAAGGTATCACCAGAGACCAACCATCAACAAGAAAAGCCCAGACCAAAGTCTGGGCGTCTTGCATTGAGATGGCGGTTATAAAAAACTGGTGATTTTTCGAAACCAAATCAAGCTTAACGCTTTTATATTATTTTAAAAATTTATTTCTCTCTTATATTATTTTTTTTGTTCCCTACAAATTTAGGAATTTATAATTTTAATCTACGGCTTTTTTAATCTTAATGCTTTTGTTGAAGAACGATCAGAAAAACGTTTTTACTTTATTAATTTAAAACCATTTTACGATAAACCATTTTTATATTAAAAGATTATTATGGCAATACATTATAGCATTAATGTCATAATACTATAATGCAATATTATTATAATATGGCTATGCATTTTTAATATACAAAAACAATGCACTTACCTCTTAAATCCCTTTGATAGTTGGGTTTTTTCCTTTTTAATCTCATTCTCAATTTTGATGGCTTGACCTTTAATTTTCCGATTTACTACATCTCTTTCTCTTGGCGAACCATTCTTCAAAATATTTTGATTTCTAAACTTTTCACGTTCCGGTCTTCTGTAATTAAAAAGGAGGTCAAAAGCTTTTTCATTCTTCTCGGTCCATTTTGTTCTATCGAAACCGACTTGATAAGCATTTCCCCCAATACTCCTTTGGGTAGAACGTTCTTTGGTTGTAGGATCTAATTTTAAAAGTTGGGTTTTATCTTTTCTGCTAACAATCACGTGGGCGTGGCTATTCAGACCAGGCTTATAATCGCCATTTTTAAAAACTCCTTCCACAACTTCGGGATCAGTACCTTTAAATTTTCTGAAATGCTCTATTTTGGCATAGTAAACAAGACCCTGCCCTGTATGCAATCCTTTTGATTGACGATTAAAATTTTCAGCATAATTATCCATTACTTTTTTGATGTAAATTTTTAAAATGTCATTGTATTTTTTCAATTCTTCTGAATTCAACTGCCAAACGTCAGTAACCTCTTTTTTGTCAGTAGCCAAGGAAACCAAATGGTTCAGTTCCGCCTGACTAAAACTAATTGTAGGCGCATAATATTTAGCGTCTTTCTTACCCAATTTCCTTCTGTTATTGTCAATACTATCAATGACTTCAACCAATCCAATATCAGTCCTATTATGATTGAAAAAGTCTTGTTTTCGATTTTGGAATTGGTTGATTTCTTTTAAACTGTTCTCTTTATTTATCAATAATTCAAGCTCCCGATTCTCCTTGTCCAGATAATTGGCTAGTGAGGAACAGCTTCCTGTGTTTTCCGCACCCAATGTGCTATGTGGCTTGCTAATTGGCATTATTCAAACGTTTCTTTAATTTTTGTAACCCAACCCGCTTTATTTTTGCTATCCATTAGTTGGGCTAAAGTCAAAATTGCTTTTCGTTGGGTTTGAACCTCATTTAATACTTTTGATGCACGATTAATTTCATACTGATTAAAATCATTTAGAACTTTAATCAATAACTGTCGTGTCTCTTCATTTTCCTCGCTTAGCTCCTTTGAGTAATTATACACTTCTTGCCGAAGTGGTTTCAAAATATCACGTTCCTGTACTTTTAAAAATGAGACCAACCGTTTATCCAATTCCCTTAATCCTTTTGAAGGATTTTCATTTTTTGGATCTGTTGGATTGATACCCGTTTTCTTAAAATAAATAATCATTTCTTCTACTAATTTGTAGAAACTAAGGTTGTAGGCTTCAGATAACTTCTTTAGCTCCTTATGATGATGGGCTGATATTAAAATGCTTTTTTTCGTCATTATATATTTTTTATACTGATAATCAGATGTTTAATTGTTTAGATATATTTCTGCTATATTTTATTATACTTTTAAAATCCTTGCTGACGCAGTCATAGCAAGGGTTCAGCCCCGCAGGGCAAGTAGAGCAATAGGGGCTCTGCCCCTGTTCTACTTGCTATTTCTTCGGCATACACCGTCAACGTGCTTTTCGTTTTCATTACAACTTTTCTCTATTAAAGATTAATCCTATTACCATTCTCATCTTGCAAATCAAAAACATCAATCAAAGTCTTCAAATTTTGATTTTTTAAATAGAAGTCTATGTACTTCTGTTGATGTGTTGAAATGATTTTTCTTGGCTTTTTATTTCGATTTTCCAAAAAGTAATCTGCGAGATCATAGCCTTTTTCTCTATGTAAAGAAGTTGCTTTCTGCTCTAACAAATCGGAAATTCCGATATCAAATCCTGATTTTTCAAATTCATTGCATTTAACTTTCCATTGCTCAAAAGGACTGGCCGTTTCGCCAACCTTACCCAAGTCTGGATAGAGAATAATTTTTCGTTCTTTCAGACACTCTATTTTTTCTTTTGTTAAACCTTTCAAACTACCGGTCGCAAGCCATAAATATTTATCAAAAAGCAAACTCATAACGCAAGCCGTTTTTTCTGACTCGACAATGGCGATGGTTTTTTGATATTTTTTCGTCAAATGCAGACCAAATAGACATTGATTTAATTGGAAGCTACTTATTTTACCTTCCTTTAACTGGATGGCGTGTAACCAGTTGATATATTGCGTTCTTTTTCCTGAATGGTTATACTTTATAATTTTTGCACCACGAATATTTTTATTTTCATCAATTTGCCAGAAAACAGTCGAATTGTACCAATATGAAGCCGTTCCTACTTGATAATCCTGAATCATTTTTTGAACCTCCTTGTTTTCAAATTGCGTTTTCAGATAGATGATGAAAATATTTTTATCATAATCCATTAAAGTGTCTTGCAAGTCTCGATCAGAATGAAATGAGCTTCCTTTTTTTGATTTCGGCTGTAAATCTTTATTGATTATAATTGGTTCATATAACTGCCCTCTGTTCTTAAAAAACGCTTTTGGTGTATAATGATAGGCGCATTTCACTTCCCTATCGCATCTACCAACCTCGTTTGATAAATATTCTTTCTTTTCCTGGTCAACATATCTGACGAATCTTTTTTTACCGCATTTAGGGCAAATATGTTTTAATGACTTTTTTTCTAAAGTATATTTATACATAGTACATTGCATTATCTTCATTTTGTTCACTATTCAGTAATAGCAAGGCTTCCGAAGAATTTAAGACTTCATTATGGTTGCATTTTGACTGCATTTTGATGTTGAGTATGAAATTACATTTTGCACTATGTGCATTTTGTTTGCATTTTCAAACAGACTTAAAATGCTGTTTAACAATAACTTAATTCTAATAATGAAGAAAATGAACAAAGTGCAGTCATAGTAGCTTCTCATAAATACCGTGCGCTACTTTTTTAAATAATTTTCTATCTTTCAAATAAGTTTTAAATTGACGTTCACTCACTCTGGGTTTACCATTCAATTTTTTACAAGCTATTTTTATACCTTCTGCTGTTGCAAAACTTTTGTTGGTAGGTAAATCATCTAGAATTGTTTTTTGAAGTTCAGACAAAGACTCATAATAGTTTTTTTTAATAGTCTCGTCTCTTACCTTGATAGCATTAAAATAGAAGTAATCAAATAATTTAATTCCTCTCTTTATAGCGAACAGCTGAACTTCACGATCAGTTGCATTTTCAGAAGCATGAAATAACAACTGTATTATCAAAGCAAAACGAATGACATATTGTTGAAGCTTAACCTCAATACTCCTTTCATATTCAAACAAATGATTCTCTGGACGTGAATTCTGCCAATGAAACAGATACTTCTTGGCTTCTTCTTCAATTGGAATTATATGCGATTCATTATTTTCATCAAATTGAAGATCAATAAGATTAGATATGGTCGTAAAATAATTTTGCAAAACTATTTCATTGACCTTGTTAGTATTCCATTTTAGGTTTTTTTGTAATTCAGGAAAAACGAATAACAATCTATCCAAAAAACCATTTTCACTTCTTCCACCTTTTGCAAATTCTTTAAGGACAGAGATCTGTGTGCTTCCAACTACTCCAATGAACGGATCTTCTAAACGAATGCTTTTGCTCGAAACTCTATCAACTGTAATACCTTTCCCGGACCAAAAAGTTAGATATGTCTGTTCTTCACCAGAATTATTGTATCTATTGAAGTTTTTGATCCATCCGTGTAGTTCATCCATATAAATGCATAATCCTCTTTTATTATTGGAATGCGCTTTAACAAGAGCTTCAGGTGTGGCATCATTTATTAGAAATCTTTCTAAAAAGGGCTTGCTTACCTTGTTTTGCTCGCTCTCCAAACTATCCTCATAATCTTTTAAATCCCGCTCATACTTATAAAAAAGTTCGTTCTCTCTTATATGGATGGGTTTAAAGCAAAATTCTAATGCGTGACTTTTGGCGTCTCCTGGGCGACCAACTATGACCATAAAAAGGTTACATTTTTCCAACCAGCCTTTTTTAACTTCGACTTTATAAGTTACACCTATAGATGCTGACATTGCAGAAAGAAATCCTGCTCCTAAATAATCAATTGAAAATTGATACTTATCGTGAGCTTCAAATAGTACTTCTTGCGAAGTCTTCGGAAAAACCTCAATAGGAAATGGATTTTCGTTCCTTACAGTTAGAGCTGTAAAATCTCTCTCTAAATCTAATAGGTCTATTGTAGGGTCTTTTTTCTTATCTTTGTAGTTGTCTAAACTATTTGAGCCTCTAATATTTCTCAGGATATTAGGGGCTCCGTTTTTTATAGCCTCCATTATCTTTTATATTTTATCGATTTAACTTCATTCAGAGCATCGAAAAGCTCATTATGAGGTATAAGAATCCTTCTACCTATAAAAGTGGCATTGATTGTTCCTCTGTCTATATGGTTGCGTACAGTTTGCCTATCTACTTTAAGTATATCAGAAGCTTCATTTAAGGTATAAAGCTTATTAGATAGGTCCTCTTCTGGTTTATGAAGTAATTGAAGGACTAAACTTTTTAGTTCAATTATCTCATTGTGGAGTGGTTCAAATGGATTGTTCATTATTACATTGTTTTAAGATTACAATGCAAATGAATGATAATGAAGTGGGTAGAATTAATTCGAATTAATTCTAAAATGACTAATAACTATTAATCAGTTGCAAAACGATTTATAAATTCGATACACTTAGGATAATTTATTAGTGCTTTAGATTGTTTAAGTTGCTTTATTAGCTGTGGATTTTTTTTACAGAATGTCTCCAAATTTTCATCCGCAATTTTATTAAAGCTATTCTTAAATGAATGTTTGTTGACATTTTCCTTTTCAGAAATTTTAGTTTGAAAATCACCAATACTTTCAAAATTCGAATCTGGATGTAATGGCATTTCAGATATATAAAACTTATGGATTATAAGGTATTTTAATGCAACTAAATCATTTTCTGAAAAAGGTTTTCGGCCTGGTTTTTTATAGGGAATCTTAGGTACCTTTATTAATTCTTTTTTGGTAATTGAGTCAATCTTCGAAGTTGTTTTTTGCTGAAAATCATTAATGGTAAAGGCATAATAGAGCATCGCGTTCAGGTCTTTTCTAATCGATTTTATTTCGGTCGAATAGATTTTCTTTGACTTATACAGATAATTTCCTTTTTTAATAAAAAATTCTCCTCCTTTTTGGTGCGCGATTTCTAAGTAAGAAATAATTTCTTGTACAATTCTTGATCTCAGAGAATCTTTATTGGATTCTGTTTCAATTAAATTCAGTAAAACAGCATAAAACGGATATTTTTCTTTGAAATTTTCAATATGGCTTCGAATTTCTTCAATTCTATGTTTATCATCTATTATAGGGGCGGTTTCAAAATTCTTTAAAGCAATATCATATCTTTTTGTCCAATGCTTAAGTTCTCTTTGCTTTCTTGAAAGTTTGAGATTTTCTTTAAAGTTATCTATTTCCATACGTTATTCATAAAGTTGATTTGCTGATCTTGATTGGGCCTATAATAATTATTGAAAACCTCTATGCTTTTATGTCCTGTATAACTCATAATCACTTTATCGGGAACTCCTTCATTTTTCATAATTGTGATGAAAGATCTTCTTGCCGTATGAGAACTTATCCGATCTGAAAATGCCGATTCGGTCTCTATAATATCATTGCCATAACGCATTGTCTTTTTCACGATGTGATTATATTCCATTGCTTCAAACAATTCCTTTAAGTAGTCATTAAACTTTTGATTAGAAATTTTAGGAAGCCGATAGTCATATTTTTCTAAAATTTCTCTTGAATACCTGTTCAAAGGGATAGACAATGACTTAGAACGATCTTTTACATCAATAACATTGATAAAATCATCAACGATATCGTTCTTTTTTACTTTTGAATAATTAGAGTAACGCATTCCAGTACTACATCCAAAGACAAACAAATCTCGAACGCGTATCAGCTTATCGTTTTTCTTTAAATCGAATTGGTATATTTCATCGACTTGCTCTTTGGTCAATGCTACTTCATCAGTCTTAAATCTTTTGATATTTTTAAACTGTCTAAATTCGTCGTTATACGTGAACTTATGTGATATTGCCCAATTCATAAAGGTTTTAAACAACCCAATATTTCTACTTAACGTATTTGCAGAATGCTTTTTTACTTCAACCGAATAACTGATAAAAGCATTGTAAAATTCCTTATTGATCGTGTTGAAACGTAAATTATATGATTTGTGGGCTTGAAAATCCTCTAATAAGGTTTTGTTGTATTCATATCTCCGAATTGTTGTAAGTGTGTTTGCTTGATCTGTATTGTCATCTCTTTTATCCTGAAGAAAAAGCTCATAGACTTTAAAAAAGTCACTTGCATTTTTGCTGACCTTTTTAAACTCGATATTGAATTCCTCTTTAGTCATTTCAATAGTCAACTTCTCATTAATGGTTTTATACCGACTAATGAGTTCAATGTAAAAATTGGAATATCTTGATAATTGAATTTCAATTGCCCTGCGCAACTCTGCATCCTTTTTTCTTCCAGATAGGTTTGCCGGTCTTTTGTTTTCAAAATCCCAATCCTTGGGATGGATTTTCTCCCCAGTTGAATAAACAAATGTCTTACCTTCATTTTTGAAAGAAGCAGTAAAATAAATAAGTGACGTCTTATCTAAATTTGGGTATTTTAGCCTAAATGAATAATTCATCGTAAAATATTGGGTGTCGAATTAGGTGTTATAAGTGTTATGTTTTAATACTAAAACAAATATATAACTAAATATAAGAATATCATAAACCCTTGTAAAATAAGACATCTATGTATAATAGTCCTAATGAAGTATAATAGGTTCAAAACCCTCATTCTCCGCTGAAAGACCTATAAACGGCAACAAAAACCCTCTAAATCAATGATTTAGAGGGTTTTTCATTTTATTCAATATCATTTGATATCATTTAAATGCAGTCTAAAAGGGGCTAATTCGGTGTCACTTGATGATCCTAAAAAAGTTCCACCAGATAGCCTTAAGTAACTGTATTTAAAATAGTTAACTCTACATCAAAGTCAGATTTTTTTAGTACATTGGTGGACATCGATACACTAAAAATTATGTCACTCTCACTTTCTCTTTTATTTTATATCAAAAAAAGCAAAGCAGATTCTTCTGGAAAGACCAATATATACCTAAGAATCACGCTTGACGGACATCGCTCAGAATTCAGTATCCACCGCAAAACTCACGTCGATTGGTGGAACTCTAAATCTCAACTCGCAATGGGTAATTCGCCAGAGGTTCAAAATATCAATCAACATCTGAGTATTTTGCGAAATAAAGTCTATTCCATTCAACAAAATTTTGAAAGAGAAAATGAGACTTATACAGCGACTGATATTAGGGATGTCTTACTTGGCAAAGACAAAACGCAGAAAATGCTACTGGAGATCTTCCAAGAACACAATGAAAAAGTAGAAAGTCTTATCGGCAAAGATTTTTCTGCCGGAACCGCAGAACGCTATCGAACTTGTAAAAAACACGTAGCAAGCTTTATAAAGAAGAAATACAAGAAAAATGATATTCCTGTACAGGATGTAGATCATACCTTTATTACGGGTTTTGAATACTATCTGAAGACCACACGCAAGTGTGCACACAACTCAGCCATTAAGTATATCACTAACTTTAAAAAGATCATCCGGATTGCTCACGCCAACGATTGGATCGATAAAGATCCCTTTCTCCATTGGAAAGGAAAGCTAAAAATAGTAGAGCGCGAGTTTCTAACTGAAGAAGAAATTCAAAAAATAATAGAGCTCGAATTGAAAATGGAACGGCTCGATCAAGTTCGCGATATATTTATTTTCTGCTGCTTTACGGGTCTTGCGTATGCGGACGTTAAAAAGCTAAATGGAGGTGATATTAGTGTGGGTGCAGATGGTGAGGAATGGGTGAAAACAAAACGCTCTAAAACCGATACTAGAAGTAATATTCCAATTTTGCCCATTGCTAAAGTTATCGTTGAAAAGTATAAGGATAATGAGCTGCTGAAAGAAAAAGATTTGGTACTGCCAGTACTTAGCAATCAAAAAATGAATGCGTATATCAAAGAGATTGCAACTTTGGCGGGTATTACCAAAAACCTAACCTTTCATTTGGCGAGACATACCTTTGCGACAACGGTTACCCTTACCAATGGCGTACCGATTGAATCCGTGAGTAAAATGTTAGGCCACACTAACCTCAAAACTACTCAGCATTATGCTAAAATTTTAGATATGAAAGTGAGTAAGGATATGGCGATTCTACGATCAAAATTTAAATAAGTTCTAAAGGGGCATCCCGTAGTTTTTGTCTCTGTTATCATATTTTCGCAGATTATCTTGCTGGCCAGAATTTGGCTTAGGGATTTCCTCCCTTATTTTTATGCCTTTCTCAACAAAATTACTGGCGGCTGTCTTCCAATTTGTTATTTTCAGCCCTCTGCTCAGCTCCCAACCTTTGGCTTCGAAATGTGCATAGAACTTTTTTCCTTCCATAGCGGGCCAATTATTTTCTTTAAAAAATTTTAAAACAACCAGTTCATTTTTTGGCCTTGCCAGTTTATTAAAGTTTTCTATTGTTTTATGTTTATAAGAAGATACCAAATTTTGGCCTGGTTCTGGTACGCTATTGGCTAATTTTTGACCATCTGAACTAAAAAAAATATACATCTCAACTATTGAGCCTTGAGCCGGATGGTACGACGGGAAATATTTTAAATAGCCCCAATCATTAAGATCTTTGAGATAATTATGATAGGTTGTTTTTGATTTGAACTTTGCTTTTTGCATAATCGATTCCCTGTTTATGGTTATCGTCTTTTTAAAATATTCTCGATTCCATTTTTGAAAGAATGCGAGATACAATGTAATATGACCTTGTTTGATCCTGCGGTCGTTATTAAAACGCTCAAAAGCTTCATTGAGTTGGATGATGTAGTTTACTTTTTCCATTGCTCATTATCATTTGTGTCCAGATATTTCTTTTCCCGATAACGGACTTCATTCTTTTCTTCAACATATTTTTTTTCAAATATCAATTTCTTTTTGGGTGGTTCTGTTTGTTCAAAAAGAGAATACAGCATTGCAACGGTTGGTTTCGTTTGGTTCTTTTCAATGTCTTTCATTATGGCAATCATTCCGTTCATCCGTTTCTTAATGAGCAATGAAATTCGCTTTTCTAAGGTTTCCATATTAGGTCCCATTGACTCTACTGGGGATATTCCATTTTCCTTAAAAAAGTCCATCATTAAGAGTAATGTCATCGATTGGGATTTCGACAGGATTTTACTAAATTTCCTAAATTCAACAGCTACAGAACGTTTAATCTTTAACGTCTCAAATTCCTCTTGTTCATATCCTTTATCCATAGTTTTTAGTAAAATTATTGCCTGTTTACGACGGTTAACAAATATTTTTAGTAAAAAACAGCGTTTTTATTCAAATTCAAAAAAATAGAAAAACCCTGCAACATCTTATAAACAGTATGTTTATAGCGAAATCGAATATCCGTAACAGGGCGACTGCCTGTTACCCTCTTGCTATTCGATTCCTTCATTTCATTTCAGGATCTTCATACTTTTCAACAAAAGCTGAAAAGCTATTTTAGGTACTTTAAACACCATTCTTTTTTTAGTAATAAATGGAAGTTATATAATTTTAATTGATTGACAATCATATAATTAATTTAATTTATTAATCCATTATAGATGGTTTATATTGATGTTATTTGATACTCATTTTCTCTTAAAATCACATACTTATTATATCTTGAGCGTTTTCCTTTTCCTTTGACATTAAATTCTATATGCCTTAATAATTACCAAGTTTATTTGTAGCAAAATGATACAGATTAGCGTTCATATCAATTTTATTCACTTACTTCCCATAGCGCCATCGCCGTTACCTTTTCGGTAACAGATACTAAAATTTTGAACGAGTAAGAACTTATAAAAAAGAAGGCACGACTGGTTTATGCAGTTCGTCTCGGGGAAAATTTTAAACTTTGTGTAGAGAAAGGTTGTGGTAATCTTTTTGTTAGGCGAATGCTGTCGCTTTTTCTGCGACTGGGTTCAAGATAGTGTAGTGAACCGCTTTTCTCGGAATGAAGCCCTTCGACTGCGCTCAGGAGAACCTTTTTGCGAAATGTAGAGGAATGGGGTGTAACGGGTTGTAATTACTATTCGGATTTGTTATTATGAGCCGAATAGCATTCCTAATCGGTTCATAAATAGCAGTTTTATAAGTTGAATAACCTTAATCAGTGTGTTTGAAGAATGTTTTTAAAATGTTTTAAATCATTGTAAAGCACATCTTTATCAATCATTCTAAATAACCTATAATTGTTACAATGTAATCCACTATTACATTTTTTTAGACTCTGACCCGAATTACAATAACACAAATCTCTTATACTTAGTTTTTTATTTTGCAACCTTTGCAGCATTAATCTACCAATATTCTTGACATCATTTACACCTAAAATATCTTGATAGGATTGAACTATTCCCATTGAACCGTGATCATATTCGTCATAGAAATATTTTTTATTGATTTCGTAATATGAATTGTTCTGGAAATACCTAATTACAATCTCATCGATAAAATTGAGTAAAGATTTTATTTTAGTTTTTAAAAGTACCTGAGATTTTGCCACGGTAGTAAAACAACAAGAACCTGAATCAGTATACATATGCCTATCCAATTTATTTGGAATGCGCCCTCCAACCTCTAAGACCGTTGGAAACACTTCTGGATACATATCTAGTTTTATGACTACCTCATAGCTATCACTATCTGGCAGAAATAATTCACCACTTAAAGAATTACTCTTTAAGTGGTAAACTAACCCATTATGCTTTGTTAAAACATCTTCAATTTCTTTACTAATATCCATATGGCTTTGGTTTAATAATTGCAGAACCTAGAGAACTTTTTAGATGATTACTTTTAGATTCTTCACCTTTGTCATCACCTAAAGGGAATCTTACTCCAAACTGATTATTTCTTAATATTTCAGACGCTGCTTTAAAGTTCTTTTCTTCCGAAGCTTTATCACAATCTTCTTTAAGGCTATTAAGTGTTGACAAGAAGTTTGATTTTCTAGTTTCATTATAGCTTTCAAATACATCTTCATCTGAAGGAGTTGTAGGTCTAAAGCATTTGAATCCGTTATGTTTATTCAGTTCTGCATCAATAGCTCTTATGGTTTCTCTAAAAGCTTCGTCTAAATTATCTGCATCAACGTAATGATTAGTTGCTAAAATGGTTAGCTCAAATCCACTAGGTAGCTTTAAATTAGAGTTTTTGTTTTCTCTGAAATTTTTCCAAGCTTTTAAACAACGTACAATAGCTTCTAATCTAGACCTTGTTTTCTTTTTATCATTAAACCACTCATAAAATTCTTTTGGATCACTTTCTAGCCAATCTTTCGATTTATGAGCCAGCTCAATAGTATCATCTTCTTTAAAATAGATTGGTAGATCTATATGATGGCCGTCGGCAAACACAACTCTTACGCAAGTTGTTTTTTTTATAGAATCTTTCTGGGTGTGATTTTCAGTTGATTTATATACCCAATCGTGCCAGGTATTAATCGATTGTTTAATGTCATCATCATTTTTTTTGATAAAATAAACGCCATAATCGGTGTCATAGTCTAATAAAGGTTTTCCATCTCCATCATATGCTACAATTGGATTTATGGTGGTTCCCATTTCAGAAGAACCTTGGGGATGAAATTTTGGTTGAATTTCATCTGATTTATTTTCACTGAACCATTTTTTAATTTTTTTCTTTAGATCTTTTCTACTCTTTTTTAGATCTTCTTTTCTACTTTTACTTAGCTTGATTTCTTGGTCAAACTTGTTAAATTCTTTGTTTAATACTGCCATTTTAAAAATCGTGTTTTTTGTTATTACTAACCCATTTGAGGTCTTTAAATTCTCCTTTGGTCTGGTAGGGTGACCTATTTGTAAAATATCTTCCTGATAGTATTTTTTCATTACCATCATTAATAAATTTAACTACTTCTGTACCATAGTGTGGTGGAAAGCCTTGTTCTATACTACCTTCGTTATGATAGTTGTATATAAGATTATAATGTTGGCCATCCGGAGTGGTTTCTACATACATCCCCTTATTTATGGATGGTGATGATAGAGAACCATCAGGCTTTTTCGTAAATGACGAAACAGTTATTTTACTACCTGATTGTGAAACAATTTTAATATGTTCTAATTCGCCTGTTTTTACATTTCCACCATCATCTTTATATTGATATACCAATTTTCCCTCGTATCTACCGGAGAAATCATCAACCCAAAACAACCACTTAAATGGTCTAAACTGCCATAAATACTTTGTTATTAAAGTTATTAGCAAGGTTAAACCTCCAAAAACTGAAATCGATAAACCAAAGGATTCTTTCGTCAGGTATATCAGAACGAAAGCAACAATTACAATTCCTATGAGGTATTTGGGATGGTAATATTTTAAATAGTCTTTTTCCATATTGCATTGTATTTAAGATTAATACTGCAATACTACGATCCTAATATGCAATGTAATTGCATAGTTCCAAAAATAATGGAGAGAGAAGTGTTAGTTTGCCTGGTTGAAGTCTTCCACAATTTTAAAAATCACATCAGCTTGTTTCTCCGTAAAAACGCCATCTATACCCATACTGTGGAAGTTTTTAAAAGGTGAATCATATAGTTTACTAGGCTCGATGGTTCCATTTGTGGTTAAGAATTTCTTGATGGTATCCAGAAACTCTATTTGAATGGCATTAAGCCGAAAGTCATTGATGAATTTAGCGAAAGTAGCATCTACCTTTTCGGGACTTAAGCCCATTAATGACACGATAAATTTTACTAGGCTAAACTGAGTACCTAATTCTTTTTCGATGGCTTCTTTTTCTATACCACCCGTAAATAGTATGTTCTCTAATACTTCCAATTCTTCTTTCGTAATGGTCTCCCCTTTTCTTATCCTTGCTATTGTAATATGATCTTCATTTTTACGTATCAATTCTTCTAGGCGATAGACATTATTTTGAAAAGGTGACGGTGCATATATAGGATCACCCTCACTTGCCATTCCTCCTGCAACAATTTTGTCTTCAATAATATAATCTGCAAAGTCTGTAGTTACATAACGTTGGTCTATTGGATCTATATATTTTACGAGCTCACGCACTCCTTTTCTTAGTTTTTCAAGATGAACGATGCCTTCTACTTTCCAGAAATCCTCTTCCAGCGGTAACTTGATTAATGCTTCTTTAGATTTGACAGCCGGTATTGTTGTTTTCTTTAATAGCTTTTTTGATGTACTTACTACTTTTGAAATAGGTATCATAAAGCTATTCATATATTCTTCGCTATTAGGTGTTTCTAGTCTTTTCGTGATTAATGTAAATAGTAATTTGTCATAATACCTGGCTAAGTCTGTATCTCCTTTTTGTGGTTTTACTAAAGATGCTAATTCATCTTCTATACGTTTGACATCACGCTTTGATAAATGATTCCAGACTTCCCGATTATCGTTCCCAAATTCGTGGACAATTTCTAGTTTCATTTTTACATCAAACCGCTCTAAATCCAGTGTGGAAATATCTCGATGCAAACCATCTAATAATTCGGTTCTAAAATCTTGTAATGATTTATCATCTATAAACTGATTGCTTTTTAAATATTCTGCAAGTCGTAATCGTAAACCAAATAAAATCTCCGTCAAACTCTTTTGTGAGCTTGTTTCAATACCCTCTGGGTTTTCATTAAAAAATTCAAAATTGCCACATAAATCAAAAATCAAGAAATGTGTTTTGTCCTCACCTGCTCCAAACAAATCTGGACGTAATCTAGAACCACGACCAATCATTTGCCAAAATTTAGAATATGATTTTACTGGCTTATAAAACACGAGATTAACACAACTGGGTGCATCAATCCCTGTATCCATCATATCTACTGAAATAGCTATTTGTGGTAAACGTTCTTTCTCTTCGTCACAAAAACGATTTATAAACTCTTTAGCTTTAGGCTCATTATGGGTTATTACTTTTACATAATCATTACCAAATTGTTCTTTATCGAGCTCCATAAAGGTATCTTTAAGAAACTGTGCGTGTTTTTGGTTTTTAGCAAAAATTATGGTCTTACCTAATTCGTCACCACCACGTTTTTTAATACCATGTTCAAGTACATATCGCAAGGTTTCTATAGCAGTAGGTTTATTAAATAACCAACTATTTAATTCTGAAGAGGCTATCCATTCATTACCTGTTGCTTCTTCACCGTCTAATATTTCTTCTTCAAATTCTTCCTTTTCTTCATCAGACAATTCATCGTATTTAATCCCTTCACGAAGAAATTTAGTAGGAATTTCAATCGTGTTGTATGGTGATAAATGTTTATTATCTACTGCTTCTTGAAAGGTATATGCATCTGTAGGCGATTTATCCGCCAGCCCAAAAATGTGATAGGTGTTTTTGTCAATACTATTTTTTGGTGTTGCTGTAAGCCCTAAGAATAAGGCATCGAAATACTCAAATATGGCTTGGTATTTTTTATATATAGAACGGTGTGCCTCATCAATTATAATTAAATCGAAATGTCCAACGCCATAAAAACGCGCTTCTTCATCACGACTACGATCTATTAAACCCATCATTGTTTGATAGGTGGAAAACGCAAAGCGTGCGTCTGGATTGTCTTTTTCTTCTAATAGATTGACACTAGTATGCTCTGGTAAATGCTTTACAAAGTTGCGCTTTGCTTGATCTACTAAACTAGTTCTGTCTGCTAAAAATAAAATACGTTTTGCCCAATTGCATTCTAGCATTAATTTTGAAAATGCAATAGATGTTCTTGTTTTACCTGTTCCTGTAGCTAATACTAAAAGTGCACCACGATTAGTTCCTATTAATTTACCATCGCTTTTATCATTACCTGCAAAATGTTCTGTAATACTTTTTATGGCACGCATTTGATACGAACGTCCTGAAATCTCTGTATCAATTGGTGCTGTACGAATATCCATGCGGTGTGTACGACGAAACATTGCTGTTTGTAATTCTGCTTTGGTATAAAAACCGTGAACTCGACGTGATTGTTTATAGAACTGATCGTCCCATAAGAAAATTTCATAACCATTACTGTAGTACATTACTGGTCGACGACCATGCATTTTTTCTAAACTATCGGCATACAGTTGTGCTTGATTTTCACCTTTACTCGCACTTTCCAAGGTTCGTTTTGCTTCTACTAGCGCTAATGGTAAACCATCGTCATCCCATAGTACATAATCTACATATCCAGTTTCCGACTTATTTGTAGACTTTGGCATGTATTGCACCTTATATTCTTTATCGTTTATTCCCTTTAAATCCCAACCTGCTTCACGAAGTGCTACATCTATAAGATATTTGCGTGTCTCTGCTTCGTTACGTGGGTGGTTGACTTCATCTTCTACATTAGCCTCTACTTTATTTGCTTCTATTTGCGCTTGTAGTGCTTCAATTTGCTTCTTAAATAATTCATTTTCATCAGCCAATTGCTGCCTTTCGGCTTCTTTGGCTTTTAGTTGCTCTTGATACGTGTCTAGTTCTTTATCAAGTTGCTTTTGTAGTTGCTGTATTTGTTTTCGTGATAGTGTACTACCACCTTCTTTAGGAATGTAATGAAAATCGAAAATTCCGATTTCATTTACTGGTTCTTTTGCATATGATTTGATAAACCACTTCCCAAAATAGAAGAGTGCCTCTATAGCTTTGTGTGAATCTATATCGTTTACAGGTTTATTGTGTGCTGCTAAGTTTCCTGCATTCTTAATAATGAATAATTCATTATATAATTTATGATTGAATTGTTCTTTAAATTCTGGCTGTACTAATAAGTTATGTAAGGTGGTGTTATATTGTTGCTCCAGGTCTTCATCATTAGCATACATCCAATTTATAGCTTCTTCTAACGCCATACGACTATACACAAGTGATGTACGTGGGTCTGTAATAACCAACTGTTCTGCCTTAACCGCTCTATCATGAAAAGTGGCAAACTCGTTTTTAAGAAACTGGAAATTTGAATTCATACTTCTAATATACTAATGTGTTCGGAAAGTATTCCATTTTGTTTTTAAAATACCTGCTAATGCTACTTCATAAAAATACAATTCATAGTCATTTAATACTGGATATAGCGCCACCTTAAAATTTCTCAAAATCTCCCTTTTAGGCTCTAGAATACTATTACTAGAACTTGCTCTAGTAAGATCTTCATTTTCATTTTTTGCCATTAAATAAGCAAGGGTTGACTCATTATGCAATTTACCAAAACCGTGCTGTCTTAGTCTTCTATATACAGTTCTACTAATACCAACATATACTGGTCTTACTTTACAATCCATCTCCTCTCCAAAAACATACAAGCCTTTAAACTCATTATTAGATTTTACTTTTCCTGATTTTATATTTGGAAGATATCCCAACTCATTAAATGCTTTTTTATTACGTATCACTGAATACTCTGGTTGAACGGTACAAGTCTTATGTAACTCAAAATATAAATCTGCAATCGTTGAACATTTTTTATGATTTAATCTCTTAATAACATTTAAGGAAATGTCATTTGCTTTATCTAGCAAAAGGTTTAGATTTTTTGGATATACTTCTTCTTTGAAATTCATTATTTAATTAAAACCGTTTTAAATGCTTTTTTAACTTCATTAATTAAATTAATCAGACTTGTTAAATCTTTTTTATTTGTATCTAATATTTGTAATTCTTTAAACGGAATACTTATACTTAGTTCGTAACCAAAAGAAATGTCAAATTGAGAACGATTAGAGTCAATTAACTTTTCATCCCATTTACAGTATTTTTTCCATTCATAATCATCATCAAAAACATTATCAAGTAGGTTTTTAATAGTATCCCAATGCAAACTTCTTTTCTTTCTGCCAGAGTGATTATAAAAATTAGCTTTGGTATATAGTGGCTTTTTAAAATCTTTTTCTCCTGCCCATAGTCCAGTTATATAACTTTGACCAGAAAATTTAATATGGTAATTTTTATTAATTTTTCTATCCTCGTTATTTATATAAAGCGTTTTTTTAAACTGAGGTTCTCCTTCACTTTTAAAAATATGGTAACCTTGTGCTTTAGTATTACCAGGATATACAGAAAAACGAACCTCCTCTGTCTTTTGGTTTAAGTATATAAGAACTTCTTCTGCCCAACCAAAATTACATTTAATACCCAAACGATTATTAATTGCTGTATTGTCTGAGTTTTCAATAGCATCATTTAACCTTTTTGAAATACTACTACTATTTTCAGTAAAGCTCAATACACTTAGTGACAATTGCGGTAGCCATTGGTAGTTGTGCATTTTTATGTACGAAATAAAATTATCTAATAACCTAGATTCTTTTTTTATAGCAAACTGATAATTGTTTACACGAACTGCAATTTGCATAATTAATGGCCAATTAAAATCTACAGCTGTAACATCGTTTTGGATTGTTAAAGACTCGTTACCTTTAATCGTATTATATGCTTGGTTATATAATTGTGCTGTACTATTATGATTATTAGGTTTAACTTCAAAAATGATAGCCATGTTATCTATTTGAATAAACATATCAGTAATTGCATTATAATCTTGATCGTGATTTTGATTATAGAAATCATTTCCCATAGCATCACCACTTATGCGTACTGCAAATAAATGATCAAAACCTTCTATAGTTTCTACAGGTTTTTGAATATCAATTTCTATTGGGTTTTTATTTGTATAATCATCAAAAAGGTTACTGTAAGCATTCTCTTTTTGATTCAAAATATATTTTAAAAACTGATGTAAAAACACATCGTTTTCTTGTAAAGCGATTGCTAAAGCCCTAGTTAGATCGTCTTCTAACTGGTAGTTCTCTCTATTTACTTTTGTATAAGTCTTGTAGATGTTTAAGTATTTATTCATTTTTAAATATTTCTATCTTTTTAATTGCACCAACCATCAACTCATTAAATCTTCTCCAGCTTTTTCTTGATTGCTTTTTAATTTGATTACCATTATTAAACTCAAAGAATGATGCATTTGCCTTTTCTACATAACTTAGGTAATTGCCCCAATCGTATCGTGTTGTTTTAGTCTTACCATTATAAATCTGCCTTCTTTTAGCACCCTTGTAAGTAAAACGTTTGAATAATGAACTTTTATGAATTTTATCATCGGTAGTATCTGCGTTGATAGTTAAAGAAGTGACTCTCTTAAAAGCTCGCTTCATAGAACGATTAAATTTTGAATAACCAGCAGTCTTTATCAAAGCACGTTGCCCATCATACTCAAAACCTAAATATTCTAATTTTTTATTTTTTTCTTTACCCGTGTTTTCATCAACTTCAATACCTTTAAATTTTCCATCTTCCTGATGAAAATGATATACTTTTGTTTTATCTGGGTGTATTTCTAATTTAGCTTTATCCTCTACTAAAAAGCGTATTCTTTTAATAGCTTCTTCTTGCTTATCTCTTGGCACTACTATGATTAGATCATCACTATACCGTTGATAAAATCCTTTTATGCTATTGCCATCTACATAATCTTGAACTTCTTGATCAAAATCTAACAAATAAATATTAGCTAATGTTGCACTTAGTGCTGTGCCTTGAGGTATACCCTTTTTTGCATTAGATTTTGAAATTAAATGCAAACTATTCTTTAAAAAATCAGCTTTCTCACAAAACGCTATGGCATTATTATCTTTTAAAAACCGTTTGTGTTTTATTGGTTTTTGCCTTTTTATATTTGTCTTTGGATCATTTGCTGTTTTCGTTTTAACCCATATTTCGTCTTTATAGTTTCTAAACAATAAGTCCTCATTTACATATCTCATATCAATTAAAGATTTGTAAACTCTAAAATGATCCTTAGGAAGCGTTATTGAACCATCCCAAACTTCTGCCCATTTTTGTTTAAGAATTTTGTGATCTAAGCTGTCAAAGAATTTAGTTACATCTGCGACAATAACAGTCAGCTCTTTATCTTGATTATCCTTTATAAACTGAAACGTTTCTAAAGCAAAATCTATATTGCATTTATTTTTGTTTTTCTTTCCTTTAATTTCTATTTTTCTATAGGCTACTATAGATTTATCGAAACTTTTAGTTTTGAGTAAATCATTATATTTTTTGGAAAGTAGATAACTGTAGTAAGAATAAATTTGAGCATCAAAATGACTAGCAAAATATATTTCTCTTGCTTTGGGTTTACCTTTAACTCTTGTGCGTTTTTTACTTTTATTAAGTAAACCTTTTGTATTCGCTCTAAATTTTCTTTGGAAAATAGTGCGGTGTAAAAAAGGAAGAAAACTATGCTTTGCAACTTTATTTTCATCCATAATATAACCTTCCAATTTAGAGGTGTCTTTACGCTCTAATGGAAAACCTATATGTGGATACTTTTTAAATTTAATCCAAGGATGTTCTTCTTTCTTCTTCATTATAAAAATAAGGGTCGAGATTCGCTAGTAGCAGGCTTATGATTGAACAATGCTCTGTCGGTAGTTTCACCATAAAATGGCTATAATACCGCTACACTTTTCAGGTATAATAATTGCTTATATTGTGATAGAGGTCATTAAAATAACATATCAACGTATGAACAACATTAAACTAAACAACTTAACAAGCACATTTCTGGCTGTTTTATCAATTGCAGCTAAAATAAATTCAACTTCTCTTGACATTGGTATTTAGCACTCACTTGACGTATATCTCAAATGATAATAATTGTGCGAAACGTTCTTCTCGGCCACTCGACCCTATTTTGTTAAATTTATATTCTTTTTATTAATTTCATAATTATAATTTTTTTTTATTAATGAGATTGCCACGTCCTACGTCCTCGCAATGACACCAACTACACCAACTCCCCTTTAAACGCTTTTTGCAATAAGCAATTAAACAAATCTTCACTTTCTTTTAACTCTTGTTTGGCTAAGGCTTTTTGTTGCTCAATTAACACTATTTTTTCTGCAAATTGATTTTGAAGATTAATAGGTGGTGCAATGAATGGAAACTTTTTAAAGCTTGCCATTGGTGGAAAATTAGGAATTCCTGCACCTCTATTAGCCCCAAAATATTTATCTCTAAAATTCTGTTGTGTAAAATGAAAAACAAAAAAGTCTTTTCTCATTTTTTGCTCATCTAATGTTATTTTTAATAAGGCTTGATTGATAATGCCTTTCTTGGCATCTTTAGGAATAATTGCAAGTTTACCCAAATATACACCTGAACAACTTATAATTATATCTCCTGGTTTAACTTCAAATCCTTTCAGTCTTTTAAAATTTTTGTCATCAATATAATATCTCTCAAAATTGAAATTATTATTTAACGCATGGTATTGCTCATATACTAAATAACCTTGTTCTACAAATATTTCTTTTTTCAAAGCGCCACCAAAAGGACCTCTTTTTATAGAACCTTTTTCATTGACTACCAATTGCTCTATTGTCCTCGTCTTCCAATTTTTTGGATTATTCACAACATCCCCAAACATATCCAAAAAGATAGATTGTGCTAGCAAGTCGTATTCTGTGAGTAGTTGTTTGGTTTTATTGCGTAAGGCTGCTGCATCGTCTAGTATGCTGGCGATGTGTTTTTGGGTTTCAGATTTATTATTTTGAATGTCAATTTTAGGAAAAGGAATTTCTTTATTAGAAAATCTTGAAATCCAATATCGTTTATGAAGTTGCGTGTCAATTCTAACTTGTTTCATTTGTTGATACACATACTTTAAATCAACAAAATCCCCCTTTGGTATCAGTATTTTCATTGCAGAGGATTTCACTTTAAAAGGAAAATTCACATAATGAAAAGAAGTCGTAAAGTCATCAAAAATTATAGCAGGAACATTTTTGAATATTCCTTCCTGATCGTTAGTATATCCAAGCAGAAAAGATTTACCCGCTGTTAAAACTGGTGTTTCAAAACTATCATCATAATCAGTTGTCTCAACTATATATTTTGTCGGTTGTTCATAATCTAAAACTTCGTTTAATTTTTTATATTCTAAATTCATCATTATTAAATAGAATTTAGATTAGCCAATATTTTATTACGTTCTTCAGATAAAAGATTGATTCTTTCAATTATTTCTGAAGGCGCATCACATTCAACTTCTTCATAAACAATTTCTTTATAGCGATTGATAGATAAATCCCAATCGTTCTCTTCAATTTCTTTAAACGGTACTAAGAAAGATTGCTCTGTTCTTGCTCGTTTATCTTGGTTACGTTTTGGATAACGGGCTAAAATATCTGGTAGGTTAAATTTACTATGTAGATTTTGTTGGTCTTCTGTAGATTCTTTCGCGAAAGCGTCACCAAACGAAAAGGCATCAAAGACTTCAGGTGCCACTAATAGGTTACGTTTATCGTCTAGTGATTTACCATCAGCCAGCATATCATAAAACCATACGTTATTGGTGCCCCCATTATCGGTTTTTGTAAACACCATAATAGCTGTACTTACTCCAGAATAGGGTTTAAATACACCACTGGGTAAAGAGATGACTGCTTCCAACTTATGGTTTTTTACAATCTCGCTGCGAATACTTTTAAAGGCTTTCCCGGCTCCAAATAATACCCCATCGGGTACAATTACGGCGGCACGACCTCCTTTTTTGAGTTGGCGTAGCATGAGGGCTAAAAAGAGTAATTCGGTTTTGGTCGTATCGGTTACATTACGTAAACCCGGTGCAATACTTTCTTTATCAATGGTGCCTTTAAAAGGTGGGTTGGCCAGGATTAAGGTGTAGGCATTGCTTACTTCATTGTCTTTACTTACGGCATCTACATCTACAATATTAGGTTCTTCTACACCATGTAAAAAGAGGTTCATCGAGGCAATACGTAGCATGGTAGCATCAAACTCGGTACCGTTAAACATGTGCTTGTTGATGTGGTCTTTATGTTTGTCTAGTTCGGTAACACTATAATGCTTGTCTATATATTCTTTGGCAGCAACTAGAAAACCAGCTGTACCTACTGATGGATCACAAATGGTATCTTCTAGCGTAGGTTGCATCATTTCTGTCATTAATTTAATAATGTGTCTTGGTGTTCTAAATTGGCCAGATGTACCACCACCTTCTAACTTAGATAATAAGTACTCATAAATATCGCCTTTTATATCTTGTTTAGACATATCTACACGCTCTAGCTTTTCCATTACTTGGTCTAAGGTAGCTGCTTTATTTATACCGAAAGAGGCATCTTTCATATAAGTGCTAAACAAGCTTTTTTTGCTTCCTAAACTACGAATGAAAGGGAAAATACCTTCTACAGAATCCTTAAAAATAGCATGACGCGCTTGCACGTCCATTTCTTTTAAATTCTTCCATCTAAAGTTCTGCTGTTCTGACCCGAAAATAGGGGAGTACTCTTTTTTCAAGCGTTTTGTCATACGCTCGTTACGTGTTTCGGTTTCATCTAAATCTTTTATGAAGATTAAGTATGTTAATTGTTCAACGATTGTGATGGTGTTGGATATTCCTCCAGTCCAGAAGGTATTCCAGATAGCGTCAATTTGTGATTTTAATTCTCCTGTGATCATGTATTTAGATGTGGTTATTATAATTAGTTTCTACAAATTCTGGAAGCCATTCTAGGATTTCCATAATTAAATGAATATTAGCTCTAAACGGTGTTTTTACAATATCTTCATCTGACAAATGAGAATAGCCATTAGTTGACTCCTTTAGTTTCCTAAAAGCGGATTTAATTTCTTGAGGTACACCTTTATTAAGTTTATGACCATTGGCATTTCTATCTTCCATAAATCTCGTACAGGATTCATGATTTGGTAAACCATTTCCTTTAAACAAGGCTGGTGGAATACAAGGTATTTCTCTATTAAGAGAAATAAAAATTCCCTCTAAAAAATCACGTTGCGCATTCAAGTTAACTTTACGATAATCTCTATCTTTATATGCATTAATGATTGAAACAAGGATACTTTCAAAATCTCTCGAAATAATTCCCTTATCAAATGCTACAAAAGCTTCTTCAAAGTCTATTCTAGCAGTTCTATAATTTGAAATAGCTATCTGTTCTGCTATATATTTGAACATCAAGTCTCGATCACTATCTTTCTTTTCAAAAATTTTGACATTATCTTCTAAAGCTTCAAAACGGTCAATGAAACCTGTATTTACACAGTAAGGAATGTGTTTCCCTATTTGTGTTGAATATGTGTCTATGTCTCTCATAGCTCTTATCACAAAATTATCCTTTTCCGTTTCCTGATCTGCTTCAATTTTGCCTTTCCCGTCTAGGATGACAAACTCTATTGTTGGATCATTACGCAATAGTTCGAAGCCAGTTTCCCAGTCTAATTTATATTCCAACTGAATGTTATTATGACGCGCTACTCCTGATAAGGATTCACAATAATCTTTTTTATCGTCAACTAATAATATTCTTAAAGGTTTTGACATTATTTTTATTTTAGTATTGTTATTAAAAATTCTACGTTATGCGGCATTATTCCAAAGCCCTCATTTTTTATTAATTCAATAGTTCCTTTATGTTTTTTTAAGATTAAGCCTATTAAGAACCCACCGAAACCACTACCAACGTCTGACCTTATTGAACTTCCTTTTGCTAGGAAATCTTGAATGGTAAACTCTGGTGGTAGTGGTATCCCATTATTGCGGATTGACAACTGAAATGAAATCGCATCTTTGGTCTTAATCTCTAACCATATTGTGGGTTTTTCTAAACTATCTTTAAATCCATGTTTTATAGCATTAGTAATAAAATTATGCATTAGGATTCTTAATTGTTTACGGTCTGCCAAAAACTCTACTTCTCTACCAGTTATTTTAAATTGAATTTGAGGATACTCTGAAGCTATATTTTGCAAAAATTTTTTGAGTTGAATGTTTTCTTTTAGTGGCTCTGAAATAGAAATTATTTTGATAGCTTGCTCTAAAATATAATCCATATCGGTTACAGCACGTTCCATTCTTTCAAGAGTGTTTCTTAAGGTGTGGATTTCTATTTGCTCTGGTGTATCTGTATCAAATACCGGTACAATTGTTTCGTTACTTTCAATTGTGTCTTCGGCTTTTATTTTTTTATTTAAAAAAGATTTTAATGATGTAAAATCATTGCCCAAACCAGATAAGGGTTGTTTAAGTGTGTGCTTAAGCGTTTTAATGAAATCTTGTTCTTGGTTTGTAACATTCTCACTTTGAGCTGGTTTTTCTGACTTTCTAAACTCTTTAAAAAGGATATTTTTTTGATCTTCTAGACTTGGAATCTGAATTTGAATTTCCATTAAATCCCTTATACTCAATCTAGCTATAGTAGCCCCTTTGGAATAATATTCTACTTGTTTAGTTACATAGGCTTGGGTTAATTCTCTAGCAGCGTATTCACCTAAAACCTTATTGTCATTAAATTTCAACCAATACACATTTTGTCCTAGTGCAAAAGACATATCATTTGGTAAAACCGATGCCTTAATTTTATTATGAAACGCACTTAAGACTACGCCACCTCTCACTAAATGTTTATCTATATTTTGAATTTCGTCGTGGTCGATACCTAGCATATTGTCCTTTGGCTCAAAATAAAGACCATTTTTATCAATGTCTCCCATTTTAATCAGCTTATACTCACCGCCAACATATAAACTGTTTTTATTACGGAACATGGCACCGTATTTACGCTGTTCGAGTAGTTGGCCAACATGATATAAATTATGACCAGGTTTAACCTCTATATCATCAATATCAACTACATATCGCTTTGGGTTTAGATCATAATTAAAAAGGTCTTGATTTGTTATCGTTCTGGAAACATCTCGAACTAATTTTTTAGTATTAATAGTTTTAACTACCTCTGACATATCCTCTTTTACTATGTTTGAGGCATCTAAAAAGAATACTTGATTATCTCTATTATTAAAATCGAAAATAAGCATAGAAACATTTATTGCTGTATTATCGAACATGCCATTAGGGAAGGCAATAACAGCTTCTAAAGCACCAGAGTTTATTATTTGCTCTTTAGCTTCCTTATTAAATGATGCTTGACTACTTAAAACACCTGACGGCACGATTAGTATAGCCTTATCTAAATCATTATGATTATTCTGTAATTTTGATAAAATAAGGTCGAACTCCCTTCTTGAATTTCTGGCCGCACTTCTACTAAATGGTGGAATGAAAATACCTGTAGTTGTAGTTTGGGACATTATGTAGGTAAAATTACCTCGGTCAATTAATTTTGAAACGATCCTGTTGATTTGATTATCATATTCAAATTCATTAAAAAGGTTCGGGTTATGCTCACTTTTAATTGAGAACGTTGCCCCTTTATTATCTGCTGCAATTTTTAACAGGAAATCATTATACCCTTCAAAATAAGTTTCAATAGAATTGTCATTTATTTCAAACCAGTTTAGGCCTGATAAAACTGCTATTAACTTATCACTTAATCTTAACGAGTTACTCTTTGATTGTTTAAAAAACCAGTTACATAGCTTATGAGCCACAAGCAATTTTTCTCGAGGATGATTTTTTCTATCTGCATAATTTATTTCTGGTTCTGAAATAATATTGTGCTTGTATTCGTAATTATCCTCATGCAATAGTTCTTCGAGTGCATGAACAAGTACATCAATTTTATTTGCTCTGCCATAAGTTCTTATCGCGTTGGATTCATGTACCAGCCTATTACGATAGTGTTGAAATTTTAAGCTAACAATATCATCTTTTACCAATTTAATTTTGCCTATCTCCTTTGTAAACAATTTTGAGTAGTTTTTAGCTCTTGTTGTTACTTGCGAAGCAGATACAGGAAGTCCATCTTTACGTTTGTAAAGTTTTTGATTATTTATAATATCAGCTATATCTCTTGAAAAAAGAGGTTTTTCTGCGTTTTGCAGTACTTGTTCTATAGCTTCGTGTAAGGTCATAATTATTTTATATCTCTTTTAATTTTACTCTGCAAATTAATGAATAAAGTATGCAAGGTATTCGCATACTTAGCTAGTGTAAAACTGCTGCATTGTATTTGATTGTTCTCTCATTTGCTCTTTTAATCGCTCTGGCTCAAGCACCTCTAAATCTTGACCGTAGGATAATAACTGTTGTACTAATTCTTTATTTATTATAGTCTCAAACCAAACTTGGTCTTGTTTTTCTTCTTCAAAAAACTCTTCAAAATCCGGTTGAAATGGTTTTGTTTTAAAATAGTTTTCTCTCCCGTTATGGAAGCGTAACACTACCTTTTCTACTTGCGCTTCAATAGGTCTTACAACGCCTACCATTGTTCTAAAAAATGTTTCCCAATCAGTATGTGATTCTATGTATTCAACATCTTCCAGTACTTCAAAAGTTATGATTCTCTCGTCTAAAGGAATACTCCATTCTACGACATCTCTAGTCTTATTTAGTCCATAAACAAACCACCTTCTGTTATATTGTTTTAAAATATGTGGATGAAATTCAAAAATCGATGATTCCTTATCTTTAAAGCCTTTATAAATTATTTGTAAAGCTTGTTTTTTCTTAATCGCTAGATATAATGGCTTGAGGTGTTTTATCCCTTTGTATTCTTCGTTATGATCATAAAACAAGATTTTTTTAGCATCATTTTCTTGTTCCTCTTCATCTTGAAACTTAATTAGAGCTTCTGCCAGCTTGTTATATTTTGGATGATTTTCAAATCTTTCGAGTAAACGACTTGTTGCATCTACCAAATATTGTTCATATTCTAGTAAAGGTCTTTGCGCGATCGAAAAATTTGGGTTTGTATATCTATAAATGCGAATATTGGGTGGCAAGGGCGCTTCAAAACCTTCTTTTTTTCTTCGGAAAATAGCTAAATCAGAATCAAGTTGGCGTAATTGAATTTGTTCTCCATCATAATTATCTTCTAGTTTTTGGTTTAAAAATGAAAGTAGCTGTTTCTTTGAAAGAGCTAAATTTTTAAAACAATAATCTAGTATATTATATCGGTAATGTGCGTGCTTACTATTTGCCATTATACTATTCTCTTTAGTTCTTTTAGAATGACCTTGATTATATTGTCTGACACCTCCAATCCAGTAGTAATCTCCATCCATCGAGGAATCAATTCTTGTACATCCTCAATAATCCCTTTAGGATTTTTTATAGCAAATTCTTCAGCAATGGTAAGTAAATCTTTTATGGTGATCTCTGCACGCTTTCCATTAATGGATAGAGCTCTTGAAGTTGTTTTGAATGTAAACAGCGGATTCAGCGCATACGTCAAATCGTATGCTGGCCCTAAGTTCCAGCTATTCGTTTCTTTGTTATAAATAAAACTGTGGTTCTTTAAATGGTCATCCACATTTCTAAATACAACATTAAATACCATACGCTTGAACAGTTGCTGTAAATCTTTATGTGGTACTTCAAGTCCTAAGGCTACTTTAAAAACATTTTCGTAAGATGAGTTTTCCGGTTGGCTTTTAAAATCCCAACCCGTTAGCCCTGTAACAGTCAATACGTGTTGTTTTTCTCCGTGTTGTCTATCGTATCGTAACGTAGCAAAATGTTTATCTTCGATTAATTTAGATGGCATCATATCGATACCTGCTTCTTGCGCTAGTAAATAATAGGCGTATTCTACTTTTTCTTTATTGTAGCCATCGCTGTCATCAAGGTGTAGCTTGACTAGATAGTGATTATAGTCCTCACTCGTTTCTCTATCTCCGGCTATGATTTCGCCAGTTTCTTTATGTTCCGAGATTAAGATCTTAGGCCTGGCACCACCTGCTGAAGTTCCTATTTTAAATACATTTAAAAGAGATAGTTCGCTTAAATCTTTACCTGTCGTATCTTCTTTGAGCTTAAGTACCTTCTCTAAGATATTAATTACTTTATCAATATTTACTTTTGGTGAATTGGGTAATTCTTCAATGGGTTTGTATTCTAAGGCTCCCATACCACGATCTGCTACATAAGCCAGTTGTTCCAATGGTGTTACTTTTTGGACACCTCTCGTGGTTAACCATTCCTGAAAAATGATATTACCGAAAGTGTCCGGTAACGAATCAGCTATCATAGGTGGTAAGCCTTGAAAAGTATCTTGTTGGTATTCGGTAAATACTTGTGCAGGTTTGGTGCGTTTAAAAATAAAGGGAAAGAGTTTTGAGTATTGACCAGACTCCAAGAATTCAGGGTTATATTGAAAAAAAGATTTGCCCTGATCTATATCATAGCCCAACTTTCCAATTTCTTTGCCAAATGCAATAACATCGATTATTTTATCTCTAGCCATCTATTAATACAGTGAAATGTCATTTTGATCAATACTAATTTTATCTATTTCTTTGGCAATAAATTGTAATAACCCAAAATGATTTGCTACTTTTAAAACGTTATCGAGTGTGGCATTTTTACCATTCTCGATGTTTTGAATGGTTGTGCTCGCAACATCCAACACTTCCGCAAGTTCGTCTCTAGAGAGCCCATTCGATTTCCGAAGCGCCTTGCACGCCTCGCCAATCTTGACTTTCACATCTTTTATTGTAGTTACTTCTAACATGTTATACCAATATAATGGTTAAATATAAACTTTTTAATTGATATTTACCATTATAATACTAAATATATTATTCTGTAGGATTGATTTCTAAGCTTCATATTGTAAAAGCTGAACGATTCAATTTTAGTAAACTTTCGAGAAAAACACCGATTTTTGGTAATTATCTCATAAGTTTGCTATAAACGCATTTTTACAATATAGTTTGAATTCATTTATTGGAATTTGTAGACTCAATTTGTCAAATCCTTTCAAAACTCACAAATTTTTGTTAAAAAGGGGCGAATTCGGTGTCAGTAAATTTTAAGGGTCGTTTTAAGCCCTATAAAACCTCAAAAGATAAGAATTTGGATAGTTCCTCTTTCTCCGCTGATAAAGATGTCAAATGACACTTTAAAAGTCAAAACCCTTTAAACTCAGTGTTTAAAGGGTTTTTTTATTTTAGACCTGTATCAATATACACTTTAAAGGTCAAAGTACAGTTACCCTTATGGTTACCCTACAAAATCATCTTATTATAGGGTAACTAAATTTTCAGGGAATCACAGGGAATCCCTAGCTATACCTAGCGTTTACTAATAATTTCGTCGAAAAATAAATTAGTAAAACTATGATTAGAACTTATTTCTACCTGAAAACTGACAAGCAAAATAATAATGGTGAATCGGCTATTTATGCCAAAATCAAGTTACATGGAAAAACCTCAACCCTAAGTACTGGAAAGTATATTGAAAAGGACCGATGGGAATCTACTAACAAGCTAAAAAACACCCTACGTATTACTAGCGAAAAAAACTGTTTAACGACTTTAAAGCTGATAGAATCTAAGGTGGAATCAATTTATCTGAAACTGGTTAAAGCTAATGAAAATGTCACCCTAAACGATATAAAGAACCAACTTAAAGGTAAACCGGATAAATCTAATCACAGAGATATTCTGAAGCTATTTCAAGAACACAATGACTATTTCAAGAGAAAGTATGAAGCTGGCGAACGTACAAAAGCATCTTTGCAGAAGTATAATCGAGCAAAAGACTTAATATCTAATTTTCTACATGAGAAATATCGAAAAAAAGACTTAGACATCACGGAGATAGATAATGCATTCATTTATGAACTAGAGCATTTTCTGAAGTACGAATCCAGATTTAAAGGTAAAGTAGGCATTAATCATAATTCGGTAGTGAAATACTTTCAATGCTATAAAACCATGTGCCGCTATGGGATAAAAAGAAATCTTATAGAGAAAAATCCGTTTTTAGTCTATGATGAAAAACTAGTGATTAAGGATGCTGTATTCCTCACACAAGATGAGCTTCAACGCATAGAAAATAAAGTATTTAGTTCGGAACGATTGAACCGTGTTAAAGACATATTCCTATTTTCTTGTTATACCAGTTACGCACCCGTTGACGTGAAAAACTTAACCAGAAAAAACCTTATTAAAGATAATGAAGGTACATTATGGATTAAGACAAACAGGGCTAAAACCTCTATAAAATCCAATGTGCCAGTATTACCACCAGTACAACGTATTATAGAAAAATATCAAAATCTAGAAGATGATAAACTACTACCCGCCATTAGCAACCAGAAGATAAATGAGTACCTAAAGGAAATTGCTGTTTTGTGTAGTATAGAAAAGAAGCTCACGCATTATGTAGCTCGACATACATTTGCTACAACGGTAACACTAGGTAACGGTATTTCAATTGAAAATGTATCATCTATGATGGGGCATTCTAAAATAACTATGACACAACACTATGCAAAGGTTCTGGATAGTAGCGTAAAAAAAGATATGAATAAGCTACGTTTGAAACTCGCATAGTTTTTTATCTTTATTGACTAAATCCTTTTTACAATATGAAGCATATTATTGACCTAAATTCTGAAATTGAAAAGATAGTAAATCCAGTTGTTGAGTATCACAACAAGTATGAGAACATTTCCTTTTTCGGCAATTGGGTAAATGATATGCCAGATAATTTTTTCAGCAGTTGGGAGGAAAAAATTAAAGATAAGATTGACAAAGTTGCTGATATTGATAATCCAATTAAAATTCAAGTAACAAAAGTCATTCATCAGGACGTATTGGAAAAGTATAAAGAGCAACTTGAATTAAATTTTAATGATTTAGAATTTCTTAAAACCCTACAACATTTTTATTACAGAGATAAAGAACTCGATGCTCCAAAGTATAAACCAATGGAGTTTCGCTATTATCCAAATTCGACATTTGGTGACTCCATACAGAAATTAGCTCAAATTAATGGTATTGATGATTTTCATTATTATGATGCGGACAATAGTCCAGATGGGTATAGGGATGAATTGGAAGATATGATACTTGATAAATATGGACTGATAGAAGCAAATTCAAAAATTCAAGATGAAAAAATCAACCAACTGTACGCCTATTTGTTTTTGTCGGATTGTTTAGAGTCAACAAGACAAATGCTTAAACGTATAGCAGAATACCTTGATAGTTTTGTAGGCTTTATTAAGAAGGCTGAAAACTTTGAACTAGATAAATACTCTTTTGAAGAAATATCGGATAAAGACCCAACTAACTTAAAGTTGGAGTTTAAAATTCAAAAACTGGATGTAGCTTTCTTCTATAGAGCTCTCTTTGAAGGTGGAATTTTAGATGTAGATAGCCAGAATCAAATAAATAAAGATACCAACCTGAGAAAGTACATAGACAATGCAAACATCTATTTTCTTAATGAGAAGGGAGACTCTGTAAAAATTAAAGATATATCCAAAGAATTTTCTAGAATAAAGAAAAAGGAAGATGAAGTTTATAAATATAGTAGACAAGAAATTGACCTGTTAGACCTCATCATAAAGAAATTTTCAAATAGAAGAGAAAAAATACTTCAAGAAATGTAAATAGCAACGTTAACCTTTGAGGGAATCAAAGGGAATCCCTCGCTATTGCTCTAGTAACAGGGGATATTTGTATCATAATAATTTTAAAACCATTAGTTATGATGCAAAGTGAATCACAGATTTCAATTATTCCATTTAAAGAGCTTAAAAAGCTTTTGTTACCACTACACGACAAGTTATCCCAACTTGAAGCTAAACTGGATAAAACACACGTAAATCCGCCTAAAAAATACTATCGCAACAGAGATTTGAAGTTGCTCTTTGGGATATCTCAAAATACAATCATTAAATACAGAAACGAGGGGCATATTCCGTTTACTACCATTGGTGATTTATATCTATATCCAGTCAAAGAAATAGATAAGATTTTGTCGAAAAATCTAATTGGATAGTATGTCACTAAAAATTTATTTGCCACAAAAATTACTAGAAAGGTTACTTGATAGATTAGACGATATAAAGCCAAGCAAAAATTCAATCCAATCATTAGATGATGAGTTAATCCCATTGAATTACAAGCTAGAAAAATTTTACTTATTGCTTGCAATACTATCTGACCCGAAAGGAAATGGATTTAAAGAAGTAAATCTTAATGGTTTCAATTTTGTACCTCTATCCTCCAAACATTTAATTAAGATAATTGGAAATGACTATAAGAGTTATTTAAATTATTTAATAAATCAAGGATTTGTATTAAGTAAATCAGATTATTCATTAAATAAATGTAGATATTTTCATTTGTACAATTCTTACTTAACTTATAAAAGTAGTAGGTTATTCTATTGTTATATAAATAAGGTTGAAGAGAGTATTAAAACCCCTGTAAACATTAGGATTATAGAGAGTTCAGAAAAAGGGGAAGAAGAGAATTGTATTGAGATTGCTTTTGGTAAGAATTCGAGCTTATTCAAAATAAAGAAAAGGAAATATGACCTTCAAACTGAAAGAAAGAAAAAGCTGCCGAAATATATCAAAATCGACATGTGGAATCACTTTAAATCAAAAATGGTTCTTGACTTTGACAAAGCAGAAGAATATTGTTACGAATATAAACGAAAATATACTCAGAAATTAGAGCAAAAATATAGTGACGGCAAGATTGATAAGGATACTCTCCTTAGAGCTAAGGCGATACTCCAAAATAAATACCTCAACAGAATATCAACTGTAAATAATTTGCGAAACCCCAAAAAGGACAAATCTTGGCTTTTCAGCAGGAAAGGTATAAACAGAAGGTTAAATACGAACTTGACCATGATGGCAAGCGACCTAAGACAGTTTATAATTGGTTATGAAGACATGTCCTATTTAGACCTCTCTAACTCACAACCTGTACTTTTTAATGTAACTCTTCAAGAACTAAAAGAAAAAGCATCAGACAGGCTTAAAATTGAAATTG
Source organism: Leeuwenhoekiella marinoflava DSM 3653 (assembly GCF_900129005.1). GTDB lineage: Bacteria > Bacteroidota > Bacteroidia > Flavobacteriales > Flavobacteriaceae > Leeuwenhoekiella > Leeuwenhoekiella marinoflava. The sequence goes on from NZ_FQUN01000009.1 coordinate 249,981, forward strand.
ATAAGTATTTTGAGATTACAATTAATGGTGGATGGTATGAAAAGTTAAGTGAAGTTTTTGAATGTGATAGAGAGACTGCTAAAAAGAATTGGATGCTCATAGCTTATTCAAAGAATAAGGATTGCCGAAAGCTGAAAAACAAGTTTAAAAAAAGCTTTCCTGAAATCTTTAAAGTGATTGAGAATAAGAAAAGAAGAGATTACAAACAGTTTTCTATTGGATTACAAAAAATTGAAAGCAATATCTTTATTGATGTAATCTGTAAACGATTAGTTGAAAATGGTGTATTACCACTATCAATTCATGATGGCGTTTTAGTTGATAAAAAGCAAACAGAACCTACATACCAAATCATGACAGATTCTTTATCTGAATATATTGGGGCTATTCCAGTTATCGATATTAATGGTGTCAAACGATATCCAACAATTGCAGGTTATAAAAATTAAATCTGAAAATATTTTTTTAATTGATTTATCACATAGATAATGAATACTAAAATGACCGATAGTGATATCATCAAACCCATTTTCAACCTTTTGCAGGTCGAGTTTACCCGTACATAGAATTCTATAAAAATTTTATTTGGAACTCTAAGAACGTGCAATAAGGCGTTTACAATCCTTGTATGTAAGAAAGGTTATGCGAGTTGAGGTTCTAAATCAGTCTAGACTTTTACGCTTGGGTTCAAAATGTTCTAAGATGCTGTTATGGATTCGCCAGATATTATTCTGTTTCGATAATAACGAGGATTGACCCATGTATTTCTTTTTAAGAGTAGCTAATCTGTAACGTAATGTACGTTCTGAAATCTGGCAATATTCCATAACCTCAACACCTGTATAGTAAGTTTTGTATTTCTTCATAGTAATTGGTTTTACTATAAATATGCAGGTGTACCTAGAAAATATACACATTAACCAAAATAAATGTAAATACATCATTTAATGATATATAAATTATATTTTTAGTGAACTATAAAATGATACCTGATGAATAGGATTAAACTTGTTTTAAAAGAAAAAGGAATCAAACAAACTTGGTTAGCTGAAAAGCTTCAAAAAAGCTATAATATGGTTAATAGTTACGTAACCAACAGAAGACAACCAAGTCTTGAAGTACTGTATCAAATCGCAGAGCTACTTGATGTAAGTGTTAAAGATTTACTTACTGATAATCATCAAACAAACAGTTAATAGCAGGTATACATCTGATAGAGGAACAGTTTGAAACAAGTGCAAATGAATTATGGTTTATGAGTAAGATAATAAGAGAAGAATATATTACTGGAGAGAAAGGTGTTGCAGAATTCAATACTTTTTGTGTCAATCATAGTCCTTTCTTAATATTTAGAGAAGAAGCTAAACACGACTTTGGTATCGATGGCGAAATAGAGTTGACACGTAAAACTGATAACGGAAAAACAGAAGCTACTGCCAAAATTCTAAAAATTCAGTTGAAGTCTACAGTGACAGGTAGCTATATTAACAATGAAACAAATGACTCATTTGAATTTATTGCTAAGACTAATGACATTGAGTATTGGAACAAGCACGATTTACCTGTTGTAATTGTGGTGTTCTTTGTAAAAACTAATGAATTGTATGCTAAGATTGTGGATAAAAATTTAATTCTCAAAGGAAATAAAAAATCACATAAAATAGTATTCGATAAGCTAAAGAATAGATTAATGACTAAAGCTTCTAATATTGAAGAAGTTTTAGAGCAAAAATTTGTTCCTAGAATCAATAAAGAATTTGGTGAAAGGCTTTTCTCAAACTTAATGAGGATTAGCCTTCCTAAATATATTTACCAGTATGAATGTAAGTTCAAACAAGTAAAAAAGATATTTAATATAATAAATGAGGATAAATCAAGATTTCCTCATTTTGTATTGATTTCAGAAAAGCTGCATTCTTTTTCCGATTTTAAAGATATCTCAGATGACCTTTACTATCAAATTTTTAAAGAAGGGAAACCAACAAAAACTCTTGTTTCAGAGTATTCGGTCAATCAAAATAATAGAAGGAATCTTGTGAGGTTAACCAATTCTTATTTAAAAAATTTCTTCTACCACCAGAGGGTTATTTATAACAAAGATTTCAATAGATACTACTTTGACAAGCTAAATGATGAACCTGTTGAAACGAATGTAAAAGAAAATAGTAGAGCAGAAATTTATAGGAAAGTTAATTATAAAGGAAGAACAAACAATACCACAAGGAGTTTAGTAACTAAATATACTTATTATGAAGAATCCTTTTTCTTTAAACATTTAGGATTTCAAACTCACTTTAATTGGCTCGATAATGTTTTATATCTGACTTTAGAGCCCAAATATTACTATTCAATTGATGGTATTAAACCTTTGGATAATCCCAAAAGAATTACAAGATTGACTAACCAACTTAAGAGTACAGAAAGAAACCAACAATTTTTAAATCATTTATTTTTTTATAGAAACTACTTTGGGAAAAATCAATGGATTTTAAGGGACTTTGAAACAAAAATTGAAATATCAAGAAAAGTGTTTTTTGATGTTGATTTTGGAATATCAAGAAAAAGTAATGTCAAAGTTATAGCAATCAATAATGAGGACATTCAACTAAATCTAGACCTATAGTATGGAAGCATTTTTATTACAAGAACCTCTGATAGAGTTTGCCGAAGATTTTTTATGCGAAGACCCAAAAAAAGGTATCGAGACAACTGGGTTTTATTCCTTGTCAAATAATTCTCATAAGTCACAAATCCAGTATTCTGTTATTGGCTCAAAAAAAGAGATACAGCTTTACCAAGAATGGATGTTAAATTTTAACCATCCTATTGAGTCTACATCAAGTTATAAGCTCAAATTAAATTCTCAAGTAGATTCTGATACAGGTGAAGTTTCTACATTGTTTGATGATGAAGATTTTCACGAAGATATGTATGAGGATTACTCTGATGAAGCAATTAATAAAAAGGTACATCCAGACTTTCCTGGTTTTACATCTGATAGCTGTTTCAAATGTGAATTTTTAAACAATGATGAGGACAATTATGCCATTAATTCAAGGGATTTCAACAATATTCTAAAATCAGACAAACCAACACTGGATAAGTTCGATGAAATTGTCGAACTATACGTCGACGCATATAGACAATTAGTCGAGGAAGTTGCGTTTGGGAGACCAGATATAATTGTAATTGTTATTAGTGGATAAGCCGGTCAAAGTGAACCACGTTCGCCGGATGAAAGTGAGCATAGCAAACTAAGTACTGGAAGTCGATTCCTTTGTGGTTAAATTT
>NZ_FQUN01000017.1 GCF_900129005.1 Leeuwenhoekiella marinoflava DSM 3653
TCTTGCGGGAGGAATACAGGTTGCGAAGGTAAGCATAGATCAGTATCTTAAGCAGTGCACGGGGATGATAGCTTGATGTACCACCGCCTTTATAAGTGACCTCAATGGAACTTATATCGATCCGGTTGACAATCGCATTTACTATACGTACAGGATGGTTCTGCGGTACAAAATCATCATAACTAGGCGGAAGCAGGCTCAACTGAGACTGATGGTCGGTCTTCCAAACAGGTTTTGCTTTCATACCATGAAAGTAAAACATATTCAGAATAAATCCATAAAAAAAAGAGGCTGTCTTGACTTTTTAGACAGCCTCTCTTTTTTATGCTTTATATATTTTACCGGAATTATTATCCGCACTTAGAAGAGCCGCAGTCTTTACAGGTAAGGCAGCCTTCCTGATAAATTAATTCTGAAGAATTACAGTTGTCGCATTTTTGTTTAAGAGCTACTGTTCCGTCTGCTACGTAGCGTTTTAATGCACGAGCTACACCATTTTTCCATGTGTTTATTGAAGCGCTGTCTAATTGTAAGCTATTTGTTAATTCAACAGCTTTTTCAATAGGCATTCCGTAGCGAAGTGTTGTAGAAATCAATTTTGCATAATTCCAGTACTCAGGATCAAACTTATGAGAGAGTCCTTCAATTGTAGTTTTATAGCCTCTTTTATTTTGATATTGAAAATCATAACGAGAGCTTCCGTCTTCGTTTCGGTTTTTAATAATTAGACCTTTTTCAACCCAGCGCGGTAATAAGATTCCGTCTTCATCATCAGCAATACCGGTAAAGATTTCATAAGGTTTTCCTTCTATAAGACCTATGAAAGCGATCCATTTTTCTTTGTTATTTTGAAAACGTACAATATCTGCTTCTAGAATTTGAGGTCTCTTAGTCGGGAATGCTGTTAGGGTTTCGTGTTCTTCCTCTTCTTTCTTTTCCTCGTTAGAGATTAGAACGCCTGAGCGAGACCCATCGCGATAAACAGTTACACCTTTACAGCCGGCTTGCCAGGCTTCAAGATATAAGTCGCCTACGAGCTCTTCGTCTACATCGTTAGGTAAGTTGATGGTGACACTAATACTGTGGTCTACCCATTTTTGTACAGCTCCCTGCATGCGTACTTTATTCAGCCAATCAACATCATTGGAGGTTGCTTGATAGTAGGGGGATTGTGCTACGATTTCATTTAATTCTTCCTGACTGTAATTCTTGTCAGTAGCAATGCCGTTGATTTTCATCCATTCTTTAAAGCGATGGTGAAATACCACATATTCTTCCCAAGAGTCACCTACTTCGTCAACAAAGTCCACACGAGCTTCTTTGTCATTTGGATTCACTTTACGGCGACGCTTGTAAACAGGTAAAAAAACCGGTTCAATACCAGATGTGGTTTGTGTCATTAAGCTGGTTGTTCCGGTAGGAGCAATGGTAAGTAAGGCAATGTTACGACGACCATGCTCGAGCATATCATAATACAGTTTTTCGTCTGCTTCTTTAAGTCTTAATATAAACGGATTTTCTTTCTCGCGTTCTGAATCAAAAATAGGGAAAGCGCCGCGCTCTTTAGCAGCGTCAACCGATGCGCGATAGGCTTCAATAGCGATGGTTTTGTGAATTTCTACAGAAAATTCATTTCCTTTTTTACTTCCGTATTTGATGCCTAGTGCAGCAAGCATATCACCTTCGGCGGTGATACCTATTCCGGTACGGCGGCCTTCTTCGGCTTTCTTTTTAATATTTAACCATAGATTATGTTCAACCTTTTTAACTTCTTCATTTTCCGGATCGCTTTCTATTTTGTGGAGAATAGCATTGACTTTTTCAAGTTCGAGATCAATAATATCGTCCATTATCCGCTGCGCTTTTGCAACATGTTTTTTAAATAAATCAAAGTTGAAAGAAGCTTTCTCTGTAAAAGGCTCATCAACGTAAGAAAATAGATTTATAGCTAATAAACGACACGAGTCATAGGGGCAAAGAGGAATCTCGCCACAAGGATTTGTAGATACTGTTTTGTAGCCCAAATCTGCATAACAATCTGGTACAGATTCCCGTGAAATAGTGTCCCAGAATAGAATACCGGGTTCTGCGGATTTCCAAGCATTGTGAACAATTTTTTTCCAGAGTTTTTCAGCTTCAATTTCCTTTTGATTCAAAGGGTTTTTGCTGAATATGGGGTATTTCTGAGTATATTTTTTTTGATCTTTCACCGCTTGCATAAAACCGTCATCGATACGTACCGAAACATTAGCGCCGGTTACTTTACCTTGTTCCATTTTTGCATCGATAAAATCTTCTGCGTCTGGGTGGTTTATAGAAACCGAAAGCATCAAAGCGCCACGTCTTCCGTCTTGAGCAACCTCACGGGTTGAATTGGAGTAGCGCTCCATAAAAGGGACAAGACCTGTTGATGTTAATGCAGAATTCTTCACACCAGAACCTTTAGGTCTTATGTGAGAGAGATCGTGGCCTACACCGCCACGACGTTTCATGAGTTGAACCTGCTCTTGATCTATTTTCATAATCCCACCGTAAGAATCAGAAGCGCCGTCATTTCCTATAACAAAACAATTAGATAAAGACCCTACTTGAAAAGGGTTTCCAATTCCAGCCATAGGACTTCCTTGAGGAACGATGTATTTAAAATTTTTAATCAAGTCAAAAACCTCTTCTTCGCTCATAGGGTTTGGATATCGGGCTTCAATGCGAGCCAACTCTTTTGTGATACGGCGATGCATATCATCAGGAGTTTTCTCATAGATATTGCCTTCGGAATCTTTAAGAGCATATTTATTGACCCAAACACGAGCTGCAAGGTCGTCTCCTTTAAAATATTTTAATGAAGCTTCAAAGGCTTCATCTTGAGAATACGTTTGAGAAACGGGTGCGGTAACTGGTGTGGCCATCGGTATTTTGTTTTGAGGTTTAGCTATTGTGAAGGTAGTTGAAAAACAAACAAAAAAAACTCGATATTTTATAAAGTTTACGAAAAATAAATGTAAAATATTGGTTATAAGTACTTTGATTATTTATCAACAGTTAAGAGTTGACAAAATTTATAATTTTTATTTCTATAAATCAATTTCTGGCATCACTGTTTTCCATTCTAAGTATTTATTGAAATGTTATAAAAAAAGGCCAATTAAATATTGGAAAACATTATTATATTTTTTGATATTGACAATCAAAACTGAATTTTTTAAAAACTGAATTCTTTTTATAAGGTAAAAAAGCCTTGGCTAGGTGTTTAAATAAATTGGAGAAGGCTCGATTTGTTTAATTTTAAAGTATCAAATTTAACATGCAATTTGGGTTGAAAATCAATCAAAATAGTGCTTAATGATTTGTCTTTTAGTTTTTTAAAAGGTTAAAGAAATCAAAAAGATATTTATTGGCATTTCTGCATTGAAACCCTATATTTGCACGTTTTACAAAATCGCCTGAAAAAGGTTCGGGAAGAATTAATAAATATTAAAGAGTAATGCAAAATAAAGGACTCATTAGAGTATTTGCGATTTTATTTGGGTTGGTGAGTTTATACCAGCTTTCATTTACGTATTTCACAAATCAAACAGAAGACAAAGCTGCTACTTTTGCTGAGCAAAAAGTACCCAATTCTGTTGAGGATTATGTAGATAGAAGAGGTGAGGTTGAGCGTCGATACTTAGATTCTATAGGTAATGACCCTATAGCTTTAGGTATAACGTATAATGATGCCAAGGATAAAGAGCTTAATAAAGGTCTGGATCTTAAAGGGGGTATGAATGCCATTCTTGAAATTTCTGTTGCAGATATTTTAAGAGGCTTAAGCAATAACAGTACTGATCCTGCTTTTAATCAGGCTTTAGATCAGGCTGCAGAAGCTCAAAAAAGTAGCCAAAATAGTTTTTTAGAAGATTTCTTTGATGCTTTTGAAGCAATACCCGGAGATAACAAATTAGCTTCTCCAGATGTATTTGCAAATACGACTTTAGGAGAGAAGATTAACTTTAATATGACCAATGCTGAGGTAGAACCAATCATTGCTCAGGAAATTGAAGGATCTATTAATTCTGCATTTGAAGTATTACGTAATCGTATTGATAAGTTTGGTGTTACTCAACCTAATATTCAACGTTTAGATAACCAATCGCGTATATTAATCGAACTTCCCGGAGCTACAGATATAGAGCGTGTAAAATTTCAATTAGAAAGTACTGCTCAATTAGAGTTTTACAAAACGCATTATGCTTCTCAGGTAGCGCCTTATTTATTAGAAGTAAACAGTGTTTTAAAAGATATTGTAGCTCCTGCTGAAGTACAAGAAACTGAAACGACTGTAGATTCTACAGAAGCTGATGATTCTATAGAAGACTTACTTGCTAGTGAAGAAGATTCAATAAGTCCTGCTGCACAGAACAATCCTTTATTTGAGGTGTTTAGTTTTAATCCTGCTATTCAGCAATATGCTCAGGCTCCAATCGTAGGTTATGCTCAGGTAAAAGATACAGCGACAATAAATGGATATTTAGCAAAGCCTGAAATCACAAGACTTCGTCCACAAGAATTACGTTTTGCAAAATTCAGATGGGGTATTACTGAAGCAGAATCTGATGTTGTACCGCTTTACGCATTGCAATCAGACCGTAGCGGATCTCCTGCTATGGATGGTGATGTAGTGCAAGATTCACGTCAACAATACACGCAGGCAGGTCAGCCTTCTGTAGGTATTGACTTTGAGGGTCAGGGTCCTGGTCAGTGGGCAAAACTAACTGGTGAGGTTGCAGGTGAAGGAAATGCTATCGCAATTGTTCTTGACGGAACGGTTTATTCTGCAGCTACTGCTAAAGCGGAAATTAAAGGTGGATCTACTGAAATCTCAGGAAGCTTTGCAGTTACAGAGGCTCAGGATTTAGCAAACGTATTAAAAGCGGGTAAACTTCCTGCTTCGGCAAAAATCATTTCTTATGATGTTGTTGGTCCTTCATTAGGACAAGAAGCGATTAATAGTGGTTTGATGTCATTTGTTATCGCACTTTTATTAGTGTTGGTTTGGATGGTGTTCTACTACGGTAAAGCTGGTCTTTTTGCAGATGTTGCATTAGCGGTAAACATCTTATTTATATTTGGTATTCTTGCTGGTCTTGGGGCGGTGCTTACACTTCCTGGTATCGCGGGTATTGTGCTTACGATAGGTATGTCTGTGGATGCAAACGTGCTAATCTTTGAGCGTATTAAAGAAGAAGTAGCAAAAGGTAAGTCTCAAAAAGATGCGATTAAAGATGGTTTTAATAATGCATTGTCATCAATTCTTGATGCTAACATTACTACGTTTTTAACTGCATTGATTTTATTCTTATTCGGTACAGGTCCTATTCAAGGATTTGCGACTACCTTAATGATAGGTATTGCTACTTCTTTATTTACTGCAATTTTTGTTACACGTCTATTTATTGACGGGTATGGTAAAAATGGTAAGTCTCTTGCATTTTGTACTGGAGCAACCAAAAATCTGTTTACCAATTTCAATAAAGATTTCTTGGCAAAACGAAAAGTTGCTTATGTGATTAGTGGTGTATTGATCTTAGTAAGTTTAATATCGTTATTCACTAACAGTCTAGATCAGGGTGTTGATTTTGTTGGTGGGCGTAATTATACCGTTCGTTTTGAAGCGCCGGTTAATGCTACTGAGGTTGAAAACAAATTAATTGCTGAGTTAGAAAGTGCACAAGCAAAAACATACGGAGAGGCTAATCAGTTAAAGATTACTACGAAGTATAGAATTGAAGAAGAATCGTCTGAAGTAGATGACGAAATTCAGCAGAAATTATATACAGCTTTAAAAAGCTATTTGCCTGCAGATTTAACCCTTGCACAGTTTGTAAAAGGTGGTTCAACAGAAGAAAAAGTAGGTATTCTAGAATATAACAAAGTAGGTCCTACGATTGCAGATGACATTAAAAGAGATTCATTCTGGGCTGTTTTAGGTTCATTAGTGGTTGTCTTCTTGTACATTTTATTGCGTTTTAGAAGATGGCAATTCTCATTGGGTGCTGTTGCTGCAGTATTCCACGATGTGTTGATTGTATTAGGTATCTTCTCATTGACCTATAAGTTTATGCCATTTAATATGGAAATTGACCAGTCGTTTATCGCTGCGATACTAACCGTTATTGGTTACTCGCTGAATGATACCGTGGTTGTATTTGACCGTATTAGAGAGTTTATGAAGGAGTACGGTACAGATCGCAAAATGGGTGTTATTATCAATCAGGCGATTAACAGCACTATTAGTCGTACCTTAAATACGTCTATGACTACTTTAATTGTATTGCTTGCGATCTTCATTTTTGGTGGAGCAAGTATAATGGGCTTTATGTTTGCATTGATCGTAGGGGTTGTAGTGGGTACGTACTCTTCGATCTTCATTGCAACACCAGTTATGTTTGATACGATTCAGAAAAAGGCTTTAAAGCCAGAAAAAATAAAAGAAGAAGAGGAGACTGTGGCGTAACTTTCAGTTTGCTTTAATCATATAAAAACAAGGGTCTGATTTTAAAATCAGACCCTTTTTTGTATTCATTACTTTTTTAAAAAACTGAAATCTCAGTTTTGGTAGTTAGTAACTCCAGAACCTTCATACCCAGTTCAGAATTACCATTTTTATTGAGTGGAGGACTCCAAACAGCTACACTGTAGTGTCTAGGATGTAGCGCAACAATGCCGCCGCCAACACCACTTTTACCGGGTAAGCCTACTGTGAATGCGAATTCTCCAGATTCATCATAAAAACCACACGTAAGCATCAATGCATTGATGCGTTTAGCGAGAATTGGGTCTAGAACTGCTGCTTCTTTGCTAAGATCATATTTTCCATAGTTCAGGAAAATTGTAAAAGCTTGTGTGAGCTGTTTGCAGTTCATTGCAATAGAGCATTGATGGAAATAGAAATCAAGCACATCATCAACATTGTTTTTGATGTTGCCAAAGTCTTTCATTAAATGAGTAAGCGAAGCATTACGGAACTTATGCTCCATTTCAGAAGCGGCTACTTTTTCATCATATTCAACACTTTGATCTTCTGCGATGTTGCGTACGAATTGTAAAAGGTCTTCTTTAGGATTTTCTAATTCTGAAATAAGAATGTCTGCAACAACAAGAGCTCCTGCATTTATGAAAGGATTTCGGGGGATTCCTTTCTCGTATTCTAGCTGTACTAATGAATTAAAAGGATCTCCTGAAGGTTCTACGCCTATGCGTTTCCAGACCTCTTTTCCTTTGAGTTTAAGAGCCAGAGCTAGGCTTAAAACCTTTGATATACTTTGTATGGAAAAACAATCTAAAGAATCTCCTAAACCGTATCCGTTTCCGTCAGTACATTGTAGATAGACTCCGAATTTTGAAGGGTCAACCTTACCAAGTTCAGGAATGTAAGTAGCTACTTTTCCGGTATTTTTAAAGGTTGCGATTTCCTCTTTAATTTCTTGTAAGACCTTGGAGTAATCCATTATTTGCGTTTCCAGCTAATGGAATCTCCTTCTTTAATATCCCATAAGTCAGCAATACCTGCATTTGTTTCCAAGACATACATTACCGGAACTTCAGAAGGTAGGCTGGATTCGTCTAAAGGCTTTGCATTTTCAATAATGGTAGCAATTTTCAGATCTTTTGTAATGAAAAATAAATCCAAAGGAATGTAGGTGTTTTTCATATAAAAGCTGTGCGGTCTTTCATCTTTAAAAACAAAAAGCATCGCTTGATTTTGTTTCATAGACTCCCGGTACATCAGTCCGGTTTCGGTTTCATAATCGGTATCTGCGATTTCTATATTGAAATAGACTTTCTCTTCGTTTTGTTTAAAAATTTGAAGTTTTCCTTCCTGAGTAAACGCTATTTGTTCTTGCGGAATCTCTGCAGGTTCTGATTCCTGATTTTTACAGGAAAGAATTGTGCTGAAACCTAAAACGAGAAAAACTATTTTCTTAAACATGGCAGATTAGTATTGAGGTTCTTTTTTCTGGCCTAAGGCGCGTACGATCATAAAAATACCAATTAGTATAAACGGAATACTTAAGATCTGACCGGTATTAAAACCGAAAATCCAATCCTCGCGGCCTTCAACTTGAGCGCGTTTAAAGTACTCTACTATAAAACGAACCGTCCATAAAAGAACTAAGAAAAGTCCGAAAAGAAAGCCTTCTTTTTTGCGTAAATCTGTTTTCCAGTAAACAAACATTAAGATGAGGAATACAAATACATACCCAAAAGATTCCATCAATTGTCCCGGAAAGCGATACGGTATTTCAGCAATATAATTTGCAAATTGAGGATCATCGGTTAAAGCACTGTATGCTTTGTGTTCGTTAGGTATTCCGGTTAAGCGTTGTACTTCGTATTTGTTGTATTGATCTTGAACAAACTTAATTCCTAAATTTGAATCGGTAATTTTACCCACCATTTCCGAATTGAAAAAGTTGCCAATACGAACAAAAATGGCTCCTAAAGAAACTGGTAAGATTACACGGTCTAAAAGCCATAGAACACTTTTCTTTAAAATCTTTTTATTATAAAGATACATGGCAAAGATCATCCCGATGGCTGCACCATGACTGGCTAAACCTTGAAAACCGGTATATTCAATTTCTGGTACAAATCGAAAAGGTAAAAACACAGAAAGAGGATCTTGCCAGAGTAGTTCTGTTTGATAAAAGAACACATGGCCTAGGCGTGCTCCTATTAAAATTGCTAAAACCGAGTAGATAAAAAGCGGATCTAGTTTTTCTTCTTCAACACCTTCATTTTTATAAACTTTTTTCATCAGGTACCAGCCTAACGAAAAAGCAATAACAAACATCAAACTGTAATAATGAATGGTAAAGAATCCTAAATCGAGACCCGTTGAAGGGTTCCAGGTCATTTTTAAAGGGAGCATAAGCTGTAAAAATTTTGTGCTGTAAATATAGGAAAGCCAAAAGGCTTCTTAATCTTTTTTAGATTTTTTATATGAGTTTTTACCTTTTCTAGGAGGAACGGGGTCATAGCCTGAACCACCCCAGGGATTGCAGCTTGCTATACGTTTTATAGCTAGCCAAGTTCCTTTTAGAGGTCCGTGTTTTTCTATAGCCTGAACGCTGTAATGAGAGCAAGTGGGTTCGTACCTGCAAGCAGGGGGTAATAATGGTGAAATGAGTTTCTGGTAAACGCGAATAGGAAAAATCAATATTTTTTTTACTAGACTTTTCACCGTTTGAGATTTTAAGATAAGGTATAGGTTGTTCCTTCTCGACCATCCTTCAGTTGAATTCCCAGTTCTAAAAGTTGATCTCTAATCTGATCGCTGGTTGCAAAATCTTTATTAGCTCTTGCCTCTTTTCTAAGCTGAATTAAAAGCTCTATCGTTCCATTCAGTTTGTCTGTATTAGCTTCGGCTACGGCATTTACATCTTCAAGCCCTAATATGTCAAAAACAAATGCGTGAATACTTTTTTTGAAGATTTCAAGGTCTGTCTGAGAGATCTTTGCTTTGCCATCTTTTATCTGATGAATAAACTTAGCGGCCTCAAAAAGTTGAGCGATTAAGATGGGGGAGTTAAAATCATCATTCATCGCAGTATAGCAAGACTGTTTCCAACCTGAGATGTCTAATGAACTGGTCTCTGCAGTAGGAAGTGAGTCTAATAGATTTACCGCTTCCATAAGACGATTGAAGCCTTTTTCGCTAGCTAATAGTGCATCATTGCTGAAATCTAAAACACTGCGGTAATGTGCCTGCATAATAAAAAAGCGGGCAACACTAGGGGAGAAGCCTTTAGTTAAAAATGGACTGTCGCCGGTAAAGATCTGAGCCGGAAAAATATTGTTTCCGTCACTTTTAGACATTTTCTTACCGTTTAAGGTAAGCATATTAGCATGCAGCCAGTAATTCACCGGATTTTTACCGTTTGAAGCTTCAGACTGTGCAATCTCACACTCGTGATGCGGAAATTTTAGATCCATACCGCCACCGTGAATATCAAATTGATCTCCAAGATATTTGGTGCTCATAGCGGTACACTCTAAATGCCAGCCCGGAAAACCATCTCCCCAAGGCGATGGCCAGCGCATAATGTGCTGAGGTTCGGCTTTTTTCCAAAGTGCAAAATCCTGAGCATTTTTCTTTTCGCTTTGTGCGGCTAGTTCGCGCGTATTCGTGATCATATCTTCAAGATTGCGACCACTTAATTTTCCGTACTCATGAGTCTCGTTAAATTTGAGTACATCAAAATAAACGGAACCATTTTTCTCGTAGGCAAAACCATTGTCGATTATCTCTTTAATTATCTCAATTTGCTCAATGATATGACCGGTTGCAGTGGGTTCTATGCTGGGAGGAAGGCAATTGAATTTTTGAAGGATAGTATGAAAGTCGATTGTGTACTGTTGTACAACTTCCATAGGTTCTATTTGTTCTAAACGCGCTTTTTTTGCGATTTTATCTTCGCCTTCATCAGCATCGTCAGTAAGGTGGCCTGCGTCAGTAATATTTCGTACATAACGAACTTTGTATCCTAAATGCTTCAGGTATCTAAAGATCATATCAAAAGACATAAAGGTACGTACATTACCGAGATGTACATTGCTATAGACCGTAGGACCACAAACATACATCCCAACATTTCCGTCTAAAAGAGGTTTAAATGTTTCTTTTTGACCACTTAGAGAATTGTAAAGTGCGATGTTTTGCTTTTGATATAAGGTCGACATAGATTAGTTGTTATGCGTGCTTTAAAGCGTATTATTTATAAGGAAACAAGACTAAAAATAAAATGCGTAATTAAAAAGGAGTATCAAGTTTGATGTAATCTAAGAACTCGCGTCTAACAGCTTCTTCTTTGAATTTACCACCAAATTCACTGGTTACCGTGCTGCTCTCGATATCACGGATCCCACGGCTGTTTACGCAAAGATGTTTTGCGTCAATAACGCAAGCAACATCTTGCGTGCCTAGAACTTTTTGAAGCTCCTGAACTACTTGCATAGTAAGGCGTTCTTGAACCTGAGGTCTTTTTGAATAATAATCGACCACGCGATTCATTTTTGAAAGTCCTACAACACTGCCATTAGAAATATAGGCAACGTGAGCTCTTCCTACAATTGGTAATAAGTGATGCTCGCAAGTAGAATAAACAGTAATGTTTTTCTCTACAAGCATTTCGCCGTACTTGTAATTGTTATCAAATGTAGAGGCTTTGGGTTTGCGGGCAGGGTTTAAACCGCCAAAAATCTCATTTACAAACATTTTCGCTACTCGGTTGGGAGTGCCTTTTAAACTGTCGTCTGTAAGGTCTAGTCCTAGCGTTTGCATAATGCGCGCAACATCTTCTTTTATAAGTTCAATCTTCTCAGAATCACTTAATTTAAAAGCATCATCCCGTAAAGGAGTTTCTGCAGATGTACCATGATGATTATCACCTATTTCATCAATTGCTTTCAATTCTTCGTTATCAAAATTCATTTTCATAAAGCTATTAGTCGCCGCTTGGGCTAAAGGCTTGCAAAGATAGTTAAATTAACAATTTAAACTGCTTTACAAGTGTATCTCATTTATTGATTCGGGTATTATTTTTATCAATAAAAAATGCCTTCTGAATCAATGATTCGGAAGGCATTTTAAGAGTGTTGTTTGTGTTATAGCTGAAAGCTTACTGTAGCTAGAATATTTGTATTTATGTTATCTATAAAAGCAGTATTTGTAAAGGTGCTTTCGTATAGAGCAGCATTCTGTTCCTGTTTTGCCCAGTCGTAAGCAATATCAATTCTTGCATTGCCTAGCGTGTAGCCTAGTCCTAAAGAATAGCCGGTAGTATTGCCAAGTGTTTCTTCATTTTTATATGGACTTTCAATAAAACGGTAACCCCCTCTAAAACTCCAATCACCGGCTAAAAATTCACCACCTAATTTATAGCTGGAAACACCTTTTAGTTGGTTGTTGATTTGGTTATTCATTTGTTGAAAAAACACATCTTCATCAGGTGAGTATTTCATAGAACCATAGTCTTGGTAAGAGTAATCAAAACTTAAAAAGCCTAATTTTCCAAAAATATAAGCGATACTTCCTGTTGCTTTTCCCGGTGTTCTAAGATTGTAATCTTCGTAGATGTTGATGGTATTAGGGTTTAATATAGCATCACCGTTTGTACCTGAAGTACCGAGGTATTGCTCTGTTTCTTCTGAAATTGTGAAATAGGTAGGAGTGTCATAAGTGGCACCAACTCTTAAAGAAAGGGAAATATGATAAATACCACCTAGCTGAGCAGAAATACCAGAACCAAAAGCTCTGTATTCATTGTCAAAGCGCAAGTTGCTTACTGCATTGTTTGCACCACTATTATCTTCGTAAAAAACTGTGTTTCTTGTGAAATTAAATGTGTGTGCATTTAGATTTAATCCTAAATAAAGGTTTTCGCTAAATTGCCCTGCAGCGTTAAAGGTAAATTTGCTGTTGTTTCCTCTGGTAGTATATTGATATTCCTGATTAAAAGAATTTCCATTTTGAGCACTTACATATTCCGTATTGTCTAAATCTGAAGATACAGGATCAATTAAATATCCTTGATAACCCAGAAAGGCTTGTTGAGTGGCAAAGGTTTCATTTTCGCCTAAAAACTGATACAGGTCTGCGTTTGTTTCTCCTGATTGTAGTTCCAGTAAATCTAAAGGTGTGCCTTGAGCATTTCCAAGAAAATAATCTGCAATAGAATTGCTGCTTACTCCTGAAGCGATATATGCATTGTCAAAATCGTTGGTTCTGTCATAATTAAAACCAAAAGTAAATTTGCGAATCTTTCCAATTCCATTAGAAACAAATACGCCACCAAATTGATTGAGATCTATATTAGAGTCCTTATTTGAGGTGATACCATCATTATAAAATGTCTGGTTATCATAGGCGCCGGAAGATAGTGTAAGAGCTACTGTGCTATTATTAAATATGGCAGATCCTGCAGGATTACTGTTAATTGCAGAAACATCGCCACCTAGAGCGCCAAAAGCTCCGCCGGCACCACGATATCTTGCGGTACCTGTTAGGTTTTGAGTACTGTAGCGTACTGCATCTGCTACTGTTTGAGCAGTAAGGCACTGCATACTTAAACCTATAGATAGGAGTATGAGAAGTTTTTTCATCTTAAAAATAAATAATTGAACTGTATTTTATTACTATCTGCCGCCACCACGTCTTGAAGATCCTCCACTGCTGCGGCTACCTCCACTGCTACGGCTGCTACCTCCGCTAGAACGAGCAGGTGCTGCACTACGTGTAGGTGTGCTTCTAGATACAGCAGAACTACGTGAAGAAGAGCTGCTTCTTGAATAAGTACTAGATCTATTTGCAGCTGATGGTGTAGATCTTCTGATCGTATTTGAGTTAGAATTTCTACTTATCGTATTGCTGTTGCTTCTTCGAGCGGTAGAATTGTAAATAGAATTAGAATTTCTACTTGAAACTCTATTTCCATTAGCAGAAGAACTTCTGCTGCTTCGTGAAGGATTAACACCTACATTATTTCTGCTGTACGTACGACTTGTGCGTGCATAATTAACATCAGAGGATCTGCGTGAGCTAGTTCTTGCTGAGCTCGAAGAGTTTGCTGTTCTGCCTCTTGAGTAAGAATTATTCGATCTACGACTGTTTGCATATGCAATTCTGTCGCTGTTATATCTAGAATAATAATTGTTTCTATAGGCATTGCGATATCCGTAGCCGTAAAAAGTGTTCACCCCGTAATAACCATAAAAAGGACTAAATCCAAATCCCCAGCCATTATATGGGAAACCCCATCCGCCATAGCCCCAGCCATTATAGGCATAACCATAACCTCCGTAAGGATTCCCCCAGCCGTAACCTCCGTAAGGGTTGCCCCAGCCGCCAAAACCTCCGTAGCCCCAGCCGTTATTCCAAAAAGGTCTTGCGAATCCATAACCCATATTTGGATAAAAGTTAGCATAGGTGTTAACTATAACTTCATCATATGTGTCTCCCCAGCCCGGCTGAGCATTATAAGTTAAGCTTTCATTTAAAATAGCTTCATCATCAGTATACTCTGAGTTGGAAGAATATGAATCGATATCGGTAAAGATTTCACCAGATTGTTGAGCAGCATCTAAATCTTCAGCGCCTTGGTTGAAATAATTAGCATAAACGCTTCCGTTTTCAGTTGATGCAACTTCTTGCTGTTGAACATTATCATTGTATACGCGAGTACTTCTTCCGTAAATCCCATCATTCATAGTGTATTGTGAAGGTCCACAAGAAACTAATCCTGCAAGGGCAAGAAGACCAAGTATAGGTTTAAGTAATGTTTTCTGAGTTATTTTCGAGCCGCGCATATCATCCGTATTTTATTGTTGTACATTGTAAATTTAGTTAGTTTTGCCGTCAATTTTATGCATTTAACAAAGATGTAGCAAAACTTTAAAACACTTATAAAGACACAATATTTGTGCCAAATAAATATTTATGGGAAAGAATTTAACCACTCGCGCAGAAGATTATTCAAAATGGTATAATGAACTCGTTGTAAAGGCTGATCTTGCTGAGAATTCAGGAGTTAGGGGTTGTATGGTGATTAAGCCTTATGGCTATGCTATATGGGAAAAAATGCAGGCAGAACTAGATCGTATGTTTAAAGATACCGGTCATGAGAATGCCTATTTTCCGCTATTTATACCAAAATCGTATTTCAGTAAAGAAGCGAGCCACGTAGATGGTTTTGCAAAAGAATGTGCGGTTGTTACTCATTATAGATTAAAAAATGATGAAGATGGAAGTATTATTGTAGATCCTGAAGCGAAGCTTGAAGAGGAATTAATTGTTCGACCTACTTCTGAAACGATTATTTGGGATACCTATCGAAAATGGATTCAATCTTATCGTGATCTTCCTATAAAAGTAAACCAGTGGGCAAATGTTGTGCGTTGGGAAATGCGTACGCGTTTATTCTTGCGTACGGCAGAATTTCTTTGGCAAGAAGGTCACACCGCTCACGCTACTCAAGAAGAGGCTCTTGAGGAGGCGCAACAAATGATGCGCGTGTATGCTGATTTTGCTGAAAACTTTATGGGAATGCCTGTGATTAAAGGTACAAAAACCGAAAGCGAGCGTTTTGCAGGAGCTTTAGAGACTTATTGTATTGAGGCTTTAATGCAAGACGGTAAGGCTCTTCAGGCTGGTACGTCTCACTTTTTGGGTCAAAATTTTGCAAAAGCCTTTGATGTTAAGTTTGCTACTAAAGAAGGTTCTCAAGAGCATGTGTGGGCAACCAGTTGGGGAGTTTCTACACGTTTAATGGGGGCTTTGGTCATGACGCATAGTGATGATAACGGTTTGGTGTTGCCTCCTAAGTTGGCTCCAATACAAGTGGTGATTGTTCCTATATACAGAAGTGAGGAGCAGTTAGACTCAATTTCTCAAGTTGCGAGAGAGCTTAAGCGTGAATTGCAATTATTAGGGGTTAGTGTGAAGTTTGATGATAGAGATACACACAAGCCAGGCTGGAAATTCAATGAGTATGAATTAAAAGGTGTGCCTTTGCGTATTGCTATAGGTCCTAGGGATCTTGAAAAGCGTACCGTAGAGCTTGCTCGTAGGGATACATTGACTAAAGAGACCGTTTCTAAAGATGATATTGTCTCTCGTGTGCAGGATTTGCTTGTAGAGATACAAAAAGCTTTACATGATAAAGCAAAGAATTTTAGAGATACGCATATCACTGAAGTGGAGACTTACGATGAATTTAAAGATGTTTTAGAAAATAAAACAGGTTTTGTAAGTGCTTTTTGGGATGGCTCAAAAGAGACCGAGGAACGCATTAAGACAGAAACTAAAGCAACAATTCGCTGTATTCCTTTAGATTATAAAGAGGAGGAAGGCGTTTGTGTTTACAGTGGGGAGCCTGCTAAAATGCGAGTTTTATTTGCAAAAGCATATTAATTTAAAAAAAGTTTGTTTTGCTATTGTGTGATAATAAAATATGTGTATTTTTGCATCCGCAATTGAGCGAAATACTGGTCCGTTCGTCTAGGGGTTAGGACGCCAGGTTTTCATCCTGGTAACAGGGGTTCGATTCCCCTACGGACTACAAAGGTTGGTTGTGCACCTTAAGCATGAATATTTGACATAATGGCCCGTTCGTCTATCGGCTAGGACGCCAGGTTTTCATCCTGGTAAGAGGGGTTCGATTCCCCTACGGGCTACAATTTAAAACAGAACAAGATAATGGCAAATCACAAGTCATCTTTAAAGAGAATAAGAAACAGCGAAGTTAAGCGTTTAAGAAATCGCTATCAGAGTAGAACTACGCGTAATGCAATGAAAAAATTGCGTGAAGCTGATAAGAAAGAAGCAGAGACCTTGTTTCCTTCTGTAATTTCTATGATTGATAAGTTAGCTAAGAATAATATAATTCATGATAACAAAGCTGCTAACTTAAAATCTCAACTTGCTAAGCATGTAAATACGCTATAACAAGTTAGTTTTAAAAATATTTGAAACTCCCACGCATTTCGGCGTGGGAGTTTTTTTTGTTTGTATTAACTCCTGTGGTATCCAATTAAGGGATCAAGTTGTCCAGTTGGAGGGCGTTTTATAGAATAAGTAGCAGCTTCTTGCCCGTAATTGTTTTTTACTCCGTCATATGCCGGATTCCAAGTCACTGAACTTTGCTTTTTGCAGCTGTTGAATTTCCAGATCTAAAGCTTCCCATCAATGCTTGATTCTTAGCTCTTGTAGAGCTTCAATGGCTAATTGCAGCTTATCCTAAGCTATTCGCATAATCCCAATAACTATACATATACTATTGATAAGATAGGAATGCTTATAGGTAACCCCAAAGTCAGTCCGTGATCAAACCACACTCACCCACAGATTTTGTGGTAAAGTGTGGTAGGAGTGTGGTTTCAGTGTGGTAACATTATGCTTTTACTTGGAAGGAGCTAGTTCGAAAAAGGGGTGATAAAAAAAGCGACATCAATTAATGATGCCGCTTTTTTTATTGAGATATTTAGATTCTTTTTACCCGTTCATAGAGATTAAGAACTCTTCATTGTTTTTGGTTTGTTTTATACGGTCGCTAATGAATTCCATTGCTTCAATAGGGTTCATATCTGCGAGGTATTTACGCATCACCCACATACGCTGTATTGCATTATTACTAAGTAATAAATCATCACGTCGTGTGCTTGAAGAAGTAAGATCTATGGCAGGGAAAATTCTTCGGTTAGCAATCTTACGATCTAACTGAAGTTCCATGTTACCGGTACCTTTAAATTCTTCAAAGATCACTTCATCCATCTTAGACCCTGTTTCAGTTAAAGCCGTAGCGATAATAGAAAGAGATCCTCCGTTTTCGATATTTCGGGCTGCACCAAAGAAGCGTTTTGGTTTATGTAATGCATTTGCATCCACACCACCACTTAATATCTTGCCAGATGCTGGTTGTACGGTGTTATACGCTCTTGCAAGTCGTGTAATAGAGTCAAGAAGTATAACAACATCGTGACCGCATTCTACTAGACGTTTTGCTTTTTCGAGAACAATATTCGCTACGCGAACGTGCTCGTGAGCTTCTTTGTCAAAAGTTGAAGCAACTACTTCGCCTTTTACATTACGTTGCATGTCGGTAACTTCTTCAGGACGCTCATCGATCAATAAAATCATTTGGTACACTTCAGGATGGTTTGCTGCTATGGCATTTGCAACATCCTTAAGCAACATAGTTTTACCGGTCTTTGGTTGCGATACAATCATACCACGCTGCCCTTTTCCAATAGGAGCAAAAAGATCCATAATACGTGTTGATATTGTGCTTTGACGCTCTCCGATATTGAATTTTTCCTTCGGAAATAAAGGTGTCAGGTGCTCAAAAGAAACACGATCACGCACCACACTTGGGTCAAGACCATTAATTTTTGAAACCTTAATAAGCGGAAAATACTTTTCACCTTCTTTAGGAGGGCGAATGACTCCAAGAACTGTATCACCTGTCTTTAGACCAAACAATCTGATCTGAGACTGAGATACATAGATATCATCTGGAGATGATAAATAGTTATAGTCTGAAGAACGCAAGAACCCATAACCGTCTTGCATAATATCTAATACTCCTTCACTTTCTATTAAGCCGTCAAACTCATAATCTGGCTCTCTGTAGCGATTGCGGGTATCTTTATTCCCGTTGTCGTTATTGCGATTATTATTGCGGTTATTGCTGTTGCGGTTGTTATTTGAATTGCTGTTAGAATTAGAATTACCGTTTGTATTGTTTTCTTTACTAGGTCTGCTTTTTGAATTGCCAGCGTTAGCATCTTTATGCGCTCTAGGTTGCTTAACCTCAGATTGTTTGTTCTCAGGTTTCTGAGAATTATCTTTATCAGATTTCTGATTTCTTGGTTTGCGTTGTGTATTGTCTGGCTTGTCCTCTTTTTTAGCTGCAGTTGCTGGAGGAGGAGTTTTTGTATCCTGTTTAGTATCACTATTTGACTCTTTCGCAGGACGTGTGTTTTTCTTTGGGGAGCTCTTTGGTGTAGTTTTACGCTCTGGAGCTTTTGTTTTTGCAGGAGCAGGAGTATCAGGTGATTTTTCTTCTATAACTTCTGCAACCGCTTTAGGATCTGCGGCTTGTTGATCAAGAACTTTATAGACCAGATCCAATTTTTTAAGGGATCTGTATTTAGGGATGTCTAAACCTTTGGCGATTTCCTGTAATTCAGGCAGCTTTTTGGCTTTTAATTCTGAAATATTAAACATTAACTATAAGTATGAATTTCTGTATTGAATTGATTTGAATGCGATCAAAAAATTTTGAGAGAAGATCTGAGAAATTTTTTGGCGAGTAAATAACCAACTTAGAAGCGGTTACACTATCTATTGCAATTATACAACAATATTTTTTATTAAAATGAGTCTAGTCTGAAAGAAGTTTATATTTTTGTCAATCTTAACTGAAGAAAGAAATGATTCAACGTATACAAAGTGTTTATTTAATTCTGGCGGCAATCGTGTCTGTCGGGTTACATTTTGCAATACCTGTTTACAGTACAACAACAGGAGAACCTGTTTATGCTGTAGACCATTTAGAATTGGTTGCTTTGTTTTCTGGAAGCGCTCTTTTTTCTTTTATCACGATTTTTTTATTTAAAAATAGGAAGCTTCAGTTTGTTCTGGGCAGATTGAATATAATATTGAACTTTATTTTGCTAGGTGTATTGCTTTATCAATCGCAAATCTTATCTGGAGGGGCGGCGGCCCCAGAGAAGGGTATTGGGATGCTAATCCCCATCATTTCTATCGTTTTTATCGCTTTGGCTAACAAAGCAATTAAGCGGGATGAGGATCTTGTAAAATCTGTTGATCGGTTGCGATAGACCTAATATCTTAGTTAATTAGTGCGAAAGCCCTGCTAGTATGCCAACTAGCAGGGTTTTTTAGTTATAAGCTGGTTAGCGCTTCATTTCGATAACCTCGAGATTGTCTATTTTACCTTGATCTACGGTAAAGCGCAGCATCGTGCGTACTTTATGGAAACCGTGTTTTCCAATAGCGCCGGGATTCATATGTAATAAATTGAGTTTGCGATCTGGCATTACCTTTAAAATATGGGAGTGCCCGCAAATAAATAATTTAGGCGGATTGGCTTTCAGTTCTTCTCGTATTGCAGGTGAATATCTTCCGGGGTAACCGCCAATGTGCGTGATTAGAACATCTACACCTTCACAAGAAAAACGGTTGTTCAATGGGAACTCTTTTCTTATTTCATGATCATCAATATTGCCAAAAACAGCCCGTAAAGGCTTTATTTTCTGCAGTGCTTCAGTTACAGCTAGATCGCCTATATCTCCTGCATGCCAGACTTCATCGGCTTTTTCGGCATAAGTCAATATACGTTCGTCAATATAACTATGGGTGTCGCTAAGGAGTAGTATTTTTTTCATAACAGATAAAGAATTCTCAAAATTAGAAGACCTCTTGCAAAGATGTATCTTTGCAGCTTCAATCACAAACAGAACGCTTGCGGTATTTTATTGACATAGCTTATGATGGCGGGCCGTATCACGGTTGGCAACGTCAACATCAGAGTATTACGGTACAAGAAGTTTTAGAAGGAGCACTTTCAACTTTGCTGCGGAAAGAAATGAGTGTAGTGGGAGCAGGCCGTACAGATGCTGGTGTACATGCGAAACAGTTATATGCACATTTTGATTTTGAAACTGAATGGACACCAGAGGAGATCAAGTATCTGCAGTTTAGATTGAATCGCTTTCTGCCGGAAGCTATTGCGGTTAATGACATTCTAAAAGTAAGGGAAGAAGCGCATGCGCGTTTTGATGCTACCAGAAGAAGTTATGTATATAAAGTGCACACATTTAAAGATCCATTTCTTATAAATCAGTCTTATTTTTTTGAAAAGGAATTGGATTTTGATAGGATGAATAAGGCAGCAAAATTTCTATTAGGTAAGCAGGATTTTAAGTGTTTCAGTCGTTCTAATACAGACGTTAAAACTTACCTTTGTGAGATTGTAGAAGCGCAGTGGATTAAACAAGAGAATACGTTGCTTTTTAAAATAAGTGCAGACCGTTTTTTGCGGAATATGGTGCGGGCGGTGGTAGGAACTTTGCTTGAAATTGGTTTAGGCAAGTTAAATCCTCAAGATTTAAAAACGATTATAGCAAGTAGAACGCGTTCTGAAGCCGGAGCTTCAGCCCCGGCTCACGGTTTATACCTTACGGAAGTACGCTATCCTGAAGAAATATTTTTACCCTATGGCAAGTAGTAAAGGAAATGCATTTGATTTTGGCTTGTTTAAAAAGCTCTTGAGTTACACAAGCCCTTATAAAATGCGCATGTATTTTGTGGCAATATCAGCTATACTTATTTCGATTTGTGCGGTATTACGCCCTGTGTTTATTGAGTATGCGATGGACGAAGGTATGCAGCCTAAAAACATGGATACGCTGATCTATTTTATAGGTTTGAGTTTTCTGGTACTTATAGGCGAGTCTCTTTTTCAACTGCTTTTTATCTACTTCGCAAACTGGCTGGGGCAACAAGTCGTTCTTGATATCAGAACCCGACTCTTCAAGCATATGATCTATTTCAAAATGCAGTATTATGATAAATCTGCTGTAGGTCGACTGGTGACCCGTGCGGTAAATGATATCGAAACGATTGCAAGTATATTCAGTCAGGGTCTGTTTATGATTATTAGTGATTTGCTTAAAATGCTGGTTATCGCTGGGGTTATGCTATATAAAAGTTGGCAATTATCACTAATCGTTTTTGTTATTCTTCCGTTTATACTTTATGCAACACGGGTATTTCAGAAGAAAATGAAGGTTGCTTTTGAAGAAGTACGTACGCAGGTTGCCAATCTCAATTCGTTTGTACAAGAACGGGTAACGGGAATGAAGATCGTGCAGGTCTTTTCCCGGGAAGAAATTGAGCAGGATAAATTCAATGAGATTAACAAAAAACATATGGCTGCATGGAATAAAACCGTGTGGTATAACTCTATTTTCTTTCCTATTGCTGAAGTTGTAACTTCAATAACAATAGGGCTATTAGTTTGGTACGGAGGTTTAAGAGCGGTAGAAAGTGATGTGATTACGATAGGTTTAATTACTGCTTTTATACAGTTTTCTCAAATGTTGTTTACGCCATTGCGTCAGATTGCAGATAAATTCAATACCCTGCAAATGGGTATGGTAGCTGCCAATCGTGTTTTTGGTATTTTAGAAACAGATGCGCGTATTGATGATGAAGGAACTCACGTATTGAATAACATCAAAGGAGCTCTAAGTTTTGAAAATGTACGCTTCAGCTATGTTGAAGATGAAGAAGTTTTACGCGGAATCAACCTGGAAGTTAAAGCGGGTGAAACCGTTGCAATTGTAGGTTCTACCGGTGCCGGAAAATCTACGATTATTAACTTATTAGGTCGTTTTTATGAAATAGACAGCGGTGTGATTAAAATTGATGGGATTGATATAAAGGATGTCGAAGTCGCTTCGTTAAGATCAGAAATTGCTGTGGTTTTACAAGATGTGTTTTTGTTTGCAGATTCGATCTTAAATAATATTACATTGAATAATCCGGATATTACCGAAGCAAATGTGATTGCCGCGGCCAAAGCGATAGGTGTAGATTCATTTATATCTAGTCTGCCTAATGGATATCATTATAATGTAAAAGAACGTGGAGCAATGTTGTCTAGTGGACAGCGTCAACTGATTGCCTTCTTAAGAGCTTATGTAAGTAATCCTAGTATTTTGGTGCTGGATGAAGCAACTTCTTCAGTAGATTCTAACAGTGAGCATTTGATTCAGAAAGCGATTAATAAAATCACAAAAGGACGAACTTCAATTGTTATTGCGCATCGACTCGCAACCATCAAAAAAGCTGATAAAATCATTGTGATGGAAAAAGGTCAGGTTGTAGAAATGGGAAGTCATAAAGAATTGCTAGAGGTAGAGAATGGGCATTACCGTAATCTTTATGAAGTACAGTTTACTGCAAGTAAGCAGCCGGTTTAATTTTTTGCTTCATTTACAGCTTTTATGCTTTCAATAAGTTCATCAAACATACCCATTTTAGCCATGATAACCACGGCAATTATTGTGATTATTATGAGGAAGATACTTCCCACAAGAGCAAAAAGAGAGGTTTTTATAATGAGCTTATAAAAGCTTAAGCGGTAAAGTCTTTTAAGAACATAGCATAAATATATGATATAGCCTATTATTCCTAAAAAACTGAAAAAGTAGTAAAGTTTGGGTGACCAGATCGTTAAAATGGCCAAAATATAAAAGGTAAGGTTGATGTGACTAAAAGCATAGAGGTAAATCACCGTATGCTCCAGATAATTAAATTGTTTATAATTCCAGAATACAATTCGGGAAATCAGAGCTAAAACGGGAATACTAAGTATACTGGTTAGGGCTTGATACTCATTAAAACTTGCAGCAAATTTCTTTATAAAATTTAATTGAGCTTGATTCTTCTCTTCAGGGAAAGCAATGCTTTCGAAGATAGAATCCATAAAATATTCTCTGAGAATAAAAACATAAATCCCGGCTATTGATAGGGAAAGTGCGAAATATCCAAAAGCAGACATATATTTTTTTCGAACACCGTTTATATAGCCGCCTATCACATCTTCCGGTTTTCTAAAAAGGGCTAGAAATGTTTTGGGAAATGCACCGTCAATACTCAAAAACCGATCGTTAAAATCCTCGAGAAGATTTTTTACTGTAATGCGATTTTTAATGATTTTTCCACCGCAATAATTACAGAATACAGCATGAGGACTCAGATTTTTTGAGCAATTGCGGCAGTAATTGACGACTACTAGAGTATTTTCTGATTTTTCTATATTCATAATTGTTAGCTGAGATCTTTTCTTAAAATCTCAATAAGTTCTGCTAAGTTTTTAAAGAGTACAAATTCACCATCTTTTAAATAACTGATGTTTCCGGTTTCTTCACTTACCACAAGTGCGACCGCATCTGTTTTTTCAGTAATACCTAGAGCAGCTCTGTGACGTAGTCCAAAACGCAAGGGAATATTTCGCTCATTAGAAACTGGTAAAATAGCACGTGTAGCAACGATTCGGTTATCTTCAATTATTGCTGCACCGTCGTGAAGGGTCGAGTTTTTAAAGAAAATACTTTCAAGAATAGGGCGGTTCACTTCAATACTCATTTCATCTCCCGTTTGTTTAACAAAGTCAAGATGTGTAGTGCGTTGTATAACAATTAATGCTCCGGTACGTGTTTGTCCCATTTTTTCGCAGGCATCAATTATTTCTTCAACTTTAGTATCAGAATTATCTTTTGCTTCGTCCTGAAGGAATTTTATATGTTTAAGAAAACCTGTTTTTCTACCAATATTTGTAGAACCAATCATCAGTAGAAACTTTCTGATTTCTTGCTGAAAAACCACAATTAAGGCAAACATTCCTGCTCCGATGAATTGCCCTAAGATGGTACTTAGCATTTCCATTCGAAGCAATTGTGTGATTTTCCAGATGACCCAGATAATACAAATTCCCAGAAAAATATTAATTGCCACAGTCCCTTTTACCAGTTTGTACAGGTAATAGAGTAGGGTAGCAACTAATAAAATATCGACTAAATCGAGTATCCTAAAATTTTCAAGAATGTCCAAAGGTTAAGCTGTTTTTGTAAAAATAGCGCAAAATATGCGGTTCTCTTAGTTAATATAAAGGATAATATAGTAACCCGAAAATTATTAGTTAAAATAAAAACTACAAAAATAGTTGTATAACTAATTTTTTCGTTTTATGTTTGTTGTAAGCTAATAATTAGAATGTTAGTACTTGAATAAGTTTTGAATTCATTAATCAAAAAAATAATTGCTTTTAGATTCAGCCCTTTATAAAATATAATATGGAAAAGTTAACCAATAAGGAAGAAGAAATCATGCACGTAATCTGGAAGCTTGAAAAGGCTTTTGTAAAAGAAGTGCAAGCGGATTTGGAAGATGAAAATCTGCATTATAATACAGTTTCTACAATTGTACGCAATCTAGAAGAAAAGGGTTATGTAGGTCACCAAGCTTTTGGTAAAACGCATCAGTATTTTCCTATTGTGAGCAGAGAGGCTTATGGTAAGAAATTTTGGAATGAAGCGACCAGAAGGTTCTTTGATAGTTCGTATAAAAACATGGTTTCTTTCTTTGCTAAAGAGGAAAAAATAACCGCAGATGAGTTGCGCGAAATATTAGAAATTATCGAAAAGAAAAATTAAGATGGCTGTATTGATTTACATATTTAAAAGTGCTGCAATTCTAAGCCTGTTTTTTATGGCTTATGTTGCATTGTTAAAAAACGAGACCTTCTTTAAAACAAACAGGCAGTTCTTATTAATAGGAATTTTCACTGCTCTCATCGCGCCGGTATTGGTTTTAACGAGAACGGTTTATAAAGAGATGCCTGTTGTAGATTTTGATATTCCTGAAGAATTGTTGCTTCAAGCTCAGGCTTCAATTGTTAGTGATGAGGGTTTCAATTTTTGGCAGCTTGGTGTTTTTGTGTATTCAATTGGAGTCGCTGTTATGCTTTTTCTTTTCAGTAGAAAACTGATTCAGATCTTTTCTTTTTTAAAGAATACCCGGCAACAAACCAGCAATGGCTATCATTTTGTACAGATAGACGGTTTAGATGCTCCATTTTCATTCTTCAATTATATCGTACTAGATACGCAGGCGCATAGCGAAGAAGAGTTAGAAATGATCATTTTACATGAGCAGGCGCATGCTAGTCAACGACACAGTCTCGATATGTTTTTGGTTCAGTTTGTTCTCATTATGCAGTGGTTTAATCCACTGGCGTGGTTGTATAAAAGTGCAGTAGTACAAAATCTGGAATATCTTGCAGATGCGACCACGGCCAGTCAAATAGAGAACAGAAAAAATTACCAGCTTGCACTGGTAAAAGTTGCTGCGCCAAAACTGGTGCCGGCACTCGCCCATTCCTTTTATCAATCATTCATCAAAAAACGAATAGTTATGTTAAACAAGCAATCATCAAGCGAATCTAGAAAGTGGAAGATTCTCCTTATCGTACCCATACTCGGTGTATTTATGTGGAGTTTCAATGTAAAAGAAGAAGTGAAGTTTAAAGAAGAACCGCTTTCAGCTTCTGAAGTAGAAGAATCAGAAAATGCTTTAATCGTATCACCTTCTCAAACTGAAAAACAAAACAAAACAAATCTTTCTGAAATTATAGAGGATAAACCCAAACAATCTGTAGCGAAAACAAAACAAGTTTCACCAAAACCTTTTAAAAAAGTTATTACTCCTAAAATGACAAAAGGGGATATTGAGCAACTTGTAAAAGAGTTAGACACAGATTATAATATAGAAATGGATTTCTCTAAGTTGAAGTATAACAGCAATGGGGAGATTACTCAAATTTTAATCTCCATCAAAGATCGTGAGACCGGAAACAAAGCTTCCGCAACTTATAATACAAATGATAAAGCCTTAACAAGTATTGTAGTTTATCGAACCGCCGATGGAACATTTGGTGTAGTATCCGGCCATAATACAATTGTTCAAAGTTCAAAATTGAGCGCCGCAGAATTGCAAGAAAGAGAGCAGGAGATGCAAGAACGCATTCAAGAAATGGAAGCGCGTAAAGCCGAAATGATGGTGCATAGAGGAGAACTAAAGAATAGACACAATGATTCTACTGGAATAACAGCTAAGATGAAAGAGCGTATGATAGAAATGGAGTTGCGTAAGGCTGAAATGCAATCCAGAATGCAAGAACGTCAGGCAGAAATGGAATTACGCAAAGCGGAAATGTTGAAAATGGAAGCTGATAGTGTTTTTAGTCAAAAAGGCTTTATTAGTGCTTCTA
This sequence comes from Leeuwenhoekiella marinoflava DSM 3653, assembly GCF_900129005.1. Taxonomy (GTDB): domain Bacteria; phylum Bacteroidota; class Bacteroidia; order Flavobacteriales; family Flavobacteriaceae; genus Leeuwenhoekiella; species Leeuwenhoekiella marinoflava. Next base: position 26,400 of record NZ_FQUN01000017.1, read on the forward strand.
ATTACCCAAATTCTAGAATTAGAAAACTTGAGGAGTCTAAAATTTTATTCGTGATAGATGGGAAGGTTGTTAATGAATATGAATACAAATTGAAAGTTATTAATCCCGAAGACATAGAGTCTATTAATGTTCTAAAAGATAAAAAACACACTAAGAAGTATAAAGACTATTGGAAAGAAGACACAGAAGGGGCTATAGAAATAACGACTAAGAAAAGAGAAGATAATTAGATACATTCATGAATCAGAACTGAAAAATCCGCTGTAAATTATTTTTACAGCGGATTTTTTGTTCTCAATTATCAAGATAAAATATTCAGAAGCTTTCGTTAGGGGCTGTCAAAAAAGATGAAAACTCAAATTTGAACGCTTTTTAGGTTTAAATTCGTCTACAGTTTAGCAAAACCATCCAAAAAGAGCCTATGAAGATTGCAGTTTTTTATTAAAAAATTGTTTTTTGATTTGATTTAATAACTGTACTGAAGGGTTTGAAGTTTTAATATTTGTTATAACTCATCTTTTTACTTACAATTCTGTATTCAAATTCATTAATAGTTAACTAAAAGCTTGTAGGACTGGTTTTTACTCCCGTAATTGTAATCAAATAATTATTAACAATCAAAAATCACAATTATGGTCACATTAATTTTAACAATCATCGAGACAATTTTTGGATAATCACAAATTAGTCTTAACACCTTCTGTAAGCGCGCGCAGAATCGTGTTAAAACCTTAAATTTGAGAGGATACCAAAATGAGATGTATAAATTAGCAGACTCGTAATTATGAAAAAAAGTTTTTTTAGAGCATTAGCTAAAGTCAATAAAAAGATATTACCCAGCTTAACTAAAAAGGAAGTAGATTTGGCAAAAGCTAGCAAATTACAATTGGCACTTTTTGGGTATAAACTATGGGTTACTAAAAACGCTTTAGACTAGTAATGTACCAAGCTATGCAGTGCATAGTTTTCGAGTTTTTTACGACCTTCAAGAAAATCCAATTCCATTAAAAAGTTGCACTGCACCACAGTGCCTCCACAATCTTCAACCAATTTACAAGCAGCAGCAGCAGTACCACCGGTAGCTAAAACATCATCATGTACGATTACAAGATCTCCTTCAGCAATACTATTTTCTTGAATCTCTATTGAATCTTCACCGTATTCTAGAGCATACGTTTGTTTTACGATTTTTCCCGGTAGTTTTCCCGGTTTTCGAATGGGTACAAAACCCAATCCCATTTTTTGAGCCAGTAGAATTCCTAACAGAAAACCACGACTTTCTATTCCCACAATTTTTGTAGCATTAAAACCATGCAAACCTTTAGCAAATAAATTGATTGTCTGTGCAGTTGCTTCAGGGTTAGCGAGTAACGGATTGATATCTTTAAAGATTATTCCTGGCTTTGGGAAATCAGGAATGTCTTGAATATATTTTTTTAGATTCATTTTTTGAAGATATAGTATTTAAGCTGAAAATAAATATAAAAACTCAGTATTAGAAAAATTATAACGTCTCTTTAAATGAGTAATACTAATAAACTAGGGAAAGGTTTTAGCATTTCTAAGTTGTAGCTTTGTGCCTCATGCTAATTAAACAATCTATGCAGGTTATTTTACTGAGTCAGGTATTCGCGGCACTTTATGGTTTTTTGGGTATCCTCCTAGGAGCCTTTGGAGCCCACGCTTTAAAGAAAAAATTCACGCCAGAGCAAATGGCAAGTTTTGAAACCGGGATAAAATACCAGATGTATCACGCTATTGTGCTTTTGGTTCTCAGTTTCAATTTAGGTTTTACTAGCACATTAGATCAGACTATTATTATTTGCTTTATAGTTGGTACTTTTTTGTTTTCATTCTCCATTTATGGATTATGTCTAACCGGAGCATTTGGTAAAAAGTTGAGGCTGCTTGGCCCTGTAACACCATTGGGTGGCTTCTTTTTGGCTTCTGGATGGTTATTACTGCTATATTCTTTTCTAGAAAATTTTATATAAAAAAAGACCTCAGGAAGAGGTCTTTTAAAATGATCAGAGATCAAAGACTTAATTATTATAGAGATACAGCGAGGATGCTGAAGTAAGTGTATTGTTTATATCAGGAGCAACATTACCACTTGTAGTAAGGGCATTGCTAAATCCTAAAACAGCTCCTGTTGCAATATCTGAAACAAATACTGTTTTTGTTTTATGATCATATGCTACATCAATAGGGTTATTCATTAAAGTGCTTATTCCTTCAATGATATTTTGATCAGTAAGACCTATCGTTCCGCCATCTGTAGTAGCTTCAATTACACTACTGAAATCTTGTATTACATTAATACCGCCATCTATTGCTCCACCTGCAGCAAGACCTATATCAGTCATTACTAAAACATCATCTGAAGCGCTATATGTAATTCCGTGTGTTCTGGTTATCCCGGCAATAGATACTCGTTTTGTAGGAGTGATACTTCCGTCCATAGCATTTGTAAAGAAGTTTTCAAATATGGCAAGATCACTAGTATTATCTACTACAGCTAATAAATCATCACCTTTAAAAGTGATTCCCCATACTTCAAATCCGGGATCAAAAGTATTTTCTAAAGTAAAAGCACTTCCTGTATAAGAATACACGTAGAACATGTTTGCAGGATTGTCTGCTACAACGACTTTGTTGCCGTAAACAGCGATTTCACGTGTACTTGAAGTAGCTAAATCACCTGCAAAAGCTGCAGTAGCAATTCCTCCATTCATCACAGACATAAAGTCACTATAATATTGAATTTCACCTTCAGATCTAGAGCCTAGTAATAAGGCGTCGCTTAAAGCATTATAGTAAATACCTTCACTAGAAGCAGAACTTGATGCCACAGTCTTTAAAAGTGCACCTGTACCATCATACACAGTAATATTGCCATTATTAGTAGATGTGGTATACAAACGTGTAGTTTGGTTCATCGAAGACATACCTGTATTGTCATCTGTTTCTTCACTAGAAAAATAAATAGAAGAAGCAGTAGGGAGATCCATATTAAAAGAAGGTGTTAAGTTTCCTCCGTCGCCTATATCACTAAACCCAAGAACTTTTCCGTTGCCTACTTCAGCGATATAAATAGCACCAGTTTCAGAATCATAAGCTACATCTATAGGATTCCCCATCAATGTAGAAGAACCTGCAACACGTGTTTGCATACTTACAGGCAGTACATCACCATCAGAAAGTGCATCAAATTTTGTAGAAAAGTCATTAATTACGTGGAAACCACCGTCGTCTGTAGCATTAGATGCTGCACCTATGTCAGTCATGATCATTACATCATCAGATCCACTATAAGTTAGTCCGTGAGTTCTCACAATACCTTCAATAGTAACACGCTTAGAAGGCATCATAGTACCGTCTATAGCATTTGCTATGAAGTTTGAAAATACTGCTAAATCACTAGAGTTATCAACCACAGCGTAAAGATCATTTCCTTTAAAGGTAATACCCCACAACTGAAATGGTATTTCAATTGTATAATAGAGAGAAAAACTGGTTCCCGTTTTATAATAAACAAAAAACTTGTTTTCTCCATTATCAGATACAACATAGTAATCACCACTTACAGCTAATTCACGCGGACTGTTTAAATCTGCAAATGTGCTAAAAGAAGTATTAATAGTTGCGTTTCCTAGCGTACTTGTGCCGGCATAAGCGTCTAGCATTAAACCCGAGCGTGAAGCTTGAACTAAAAGATCTGACTCAGCATCATAATGAATACCTTCAGCTGCTGTTGAAGAAGTAGTGTAAGTTACTAGAGAATCCCCTGAAATGCTGTATTTAAAAATATTACCGTCAGTATTGTTAGTAACATAAAGATCTGCACGTCTGCCTGGGTTAGAGATTACTTCGCAAGGACCGCAAGAACCTCCGCAATCTACGCCGGTTTCATCACCGTTCATAATACCATCATTACAGGTAGGTTCTACCACTACCACTGTGCTGTCATCGTCATTATTACAAGCGGTTGCTATGAATAGCAACATTGTGAAAATGCTAATTTTTGTAAAATTTGTTTTCATAAAATATTGATTTGATTAGAATTTTCTGATAAATCTTTTGTTCCATTCACCAATATTTACGAAATCAACAAGACGTGTGGTTTTCTTTAAAATACTAAATAATAGTTAAAATATAATACTGTTATTTATTAGTTGTTGCAATTATTTGTTTTGATGAAATATGGTTCTTAAGTCTAATTATCGAAATCATAATTTCTGTGAGATACAAAGAGAGTTGGAATATTCTTAAAAAGAAAAATCCCTGAGCTATTCTCAGGGATTTTGATGTATATAATTAACGTGGAATTGTTTCACTATTGAAGGCGGCTAATCCAAATAAATAAATGAAAACATCTTGTCAATTGTAACTATCCTAAAGACGATAGTACTTTGCAAGCGTGACAGATTTTTTCGGAATTAATGTTATTTTAACGTTTAAAAAATTAAAACGACCATTTGCTTAGGTTTGAAGCACTGTCCCAAAACATAAATTCGAGTTTAGTTGCCGTGTAAAAAGCTTCGTGCATACGTTCTCGTTGCACAGTAGTACACGTTGCCGCTACCCGATCACAGATAGTAATAGCTTGCTCAACTAAAATTCCAAATTCTTCTCCAGAATAGGTTTCAATCCATTTTTTATAAGGATTTTCCAGATTATTTTGATTGTTATAGATCACATCTCCAACAGCTTTATAAATCCAGAAGCAGGGGAGTACTGCTGCCATCGCAATCTCTACCTGATCAAGAGCCGCAGTACTTTTTAAGTAATGAGTATAATGATGCGTTACCGGACTTATTTGGGTATTCTTCTCAATATTATATTTTTTAAAAAACGATTCGTGCAACGCATTTTCTACCACTATAGCACCTTCGGCAAAACGGCTAAAGCTCAGTATGTCTTCAACTTCGTGAGCACGTGCAGCAATGAGTGATAATGCTCTTCCAAAGTTTTCAAGATAGGCAGAATCTTGCCTTATGTAGTATTGAAATTGCTCCATCGGAAGACTGCCGTCAGTTAGTTTTGTTATAAACGGCATGTTTAAAATTTCAGAATAAATGGGTTTGATGCGCTCCCAGGTGGTTTCACTCCATTTCATTTTTGATAAGCTTTTGAGGATTAAAAAAGTGATTTAACGGTCCGCTGCCTTTTCCTATTTTGACATCTTTTGAATGAAAAATAGCTTGATGTACGTAATCTTGCCCGAGCGTTACGGCTTCTAATAAAGAGTTTCCTTGAGCGATATACGAAGTAATTGCAGATGAAAGTGTGCATCCTGAACCGTGCATATTTTGGGTTTCAAATTTTTCAAACTCAAACTCGTGAATGTTTCCAGCTGTGTCAAAATAAAGAGACGTGAGTACGTCTGTTTTTAAATGTCCGCCTTTCAGTAGAACAGATTTACAACCTAACTCCATAATCTTATGGCCGGCTTCGCGCATATCATCTAAATTTTCGACTTGCATTTCAGCAAGAATTGCGGCTTCATCCATATTAGGTGTGATGACCGATGCTAGCGGGAATAAATCGTCAATCAGCTTTTTAATGGTAGGGTTTTCAATCAGTTTATGTCCGCTTGTGGCAACCATTACTGGGTCAAAAACAATCGGAATATTTTGATACTTCTTTAATTTTTCAGCAATAGTTGCTACCAACTGCGGCGTATGAACCATTCCTATTTTTACTGCGTAAGGAATAATATCGTCAAAAATAGAATTCAGCTGTTCTGAAACAACATCGGTAGGAATTGAAAAAATAGATTGAACGCCCTGTGTGTTTTGAACCGGAAGAGCCGTAAGTACTGTTGTTGCATAGCAGCCCAATGCAGATATGGTCTTAAGGTCTGCCTGAATCCCGGCACCACCGCTTCCATCAAAACCTGCAATGCTTAAAACAGATGGATATTCGTAAATACTCATAAATTAAAATTTAAGTGCTGCAGCTCTGTTTTTAATTCCCTGGTCAATTTCCTGCTTAAGTAATTGAGCAGCTTTAAACGGGTTGGAAGCTGAACAAATAGCCGAAACCACAGCGATACAATCTGCACCAGCTTCTACAATTTTTTGGGCATTTGACGCTTTCATATTTCCTATTGCAACAAGCGGTTTTTTTGTTTTTGAACGTATTTCCTGAACTCCGTTTATTCCCCAGGTTGTTATGGTATCCGTTTTAGTATCGGTATTGTAAACCGGACTAATTCCTAAATAATCTGAAGTATAGGTTTGCTCATTATACAGCTGTTCTAGATACTCAACAGAATAACCCAGAATTTCGCATTGCGGCCACTGCTTTTTAATTTCAGTAGGAGGTAAGTCTGTATTGCCAACGTGAATTCCTGCTGCTCCACTTTTTATAGCAATCTCGAGATTATCATTAATTATCAACGGAACCCGATACCGGTCTAAGACTTTTTTAAGTTCAACCGCTTTATTTAGAAACTGTGAAGTTGAGTCCTTTTTTTCTCGAAGCTGAATTAGATCAACCCCGCCTTTTATGGCTTCTTCAGCTACTTTTAGAAAGTTATGCTTGGTGCAAGCTTCTTCAGAAATCACAAGGTATAGGCGATAAGGAAAAGACTTTACTTTCATTTAAATTGAAATTTTTAAGGTTTCCTGAAACTGTTTTTCTGTAATCGAATGCAGCATATCTAGAATATTTACCTGGAGACTACCGGGACCGTTACTGGTTTGAGCTGCCAATTCTCCACAAATACTCATCAAGGCTGTAGCAGCAACCGCAGCCTCTGTTTTGTTAGGTATTACGCCAATAAAAGCTGCAAGAATTGCGGTTGCCGAACAGCCCATTCCGGTAATTTTTGTCATTAAAGCATTTCCATTATCGATTTTTATCAGCTGATCTCCGTCAATAATGATGTCAGTTTCTCCTGAAATTACAACTAGTGCTCCGTATGTTTTATTTAGAATTTGTCCTGCCTGCACAGCTTCTGAGCTAGCCGAAGTACTATCTACACCTTTGGTTTGGGTTTTATTCAGCTTAGCCAATGCCTGTATTTCTGAAGCATTTCCGCGAATAGCAGTCGGTTTCAGTTCAATAAGTCTGCTTAAAACCTCATCACGATAAGGAGTCGCTCCCGCACCTACAGGATCCAGAACCCAAGGTTTGTTATTGTGGTTGGCTTCTGTAGCTGCGATACGCATAGATTCTACCCAATATTCATCTAATGTACCAATATTGATAACGAGTGCATTGCAGATTTTTTGCATCGCTGCCATTTCAGGATGCGCGTGTGCCATGATGGGTGAGGCGCCAATGGCCAATAAAGCATTAGCAGTATTATTCATCACGACATAATTGGTGATGTTTTGCACTAGAGGTGCTTGTTTTCTAACTGTTTCTATATGTGTATAGAGTGACTCTTTCATTGAGTATTTTTTAAATTATACGGCTAAAGAGTTCCTCTAAAAAGGAAGTGAAATAGTGTTACTTTTCCCTACGCTGGTGTCAGCCAAACAGGTTCAAAGGGACTGTCTCAATTCTAAAATTTAGAATACCCCTAAAGCCAAATCAAAGATAAAAGTTCTTTGCAGAACTTAATTAAGTAATTATTATTTTAATACGTATACACCAATTCGTTTACAGGCTGGTTGTTTTCAAACTCAAACAATTTAGAATAATCCATCACATTGGAGACGCCATCTAACTTGCAAAGTACGGCAACCGCTTCGCACATCCCGTTGAACATAACTTCTCTAGAATTGCGGTCAACCAGCCGATTGGTTTTGTGAGATAAAGGAAGAGAATAGCCACAACCTCCAAGAAATGCAGCTTCAATCTGAAGCAGCTCTGCGGGTGTATAACCATTTATTTTTCTACCAAGTGCTTCATTTACTTTTCCTACGTAGGTGAGTTTTAATGAACCGTGACCTTCAGTAAGGTGTTTCCATGTATCTGTGTTGTCTAGAATGTTCCCCACAGCGCAACTTTTACAGCATTCAGGATTGAGTGAACCGCTGTGAAAAGCTGTGTAGAGCTTGCTTATAGCGTTTTCTAAGCGAGGTGATGTATTCATATGCTCTTCTTTTTTATAAAGTTACAAAATAAGGTTTTATCCAATTAATTTTTAATTTGTAGAACCTTTAATTAAAGATTTTTTATTTAATTCGCTGTCAATACAATAATTACTGAAAGAGCTTAGAATGTTTAAACGGAAGTATCTTATTGTTTTTTTCTTCAGTGTATTCTGCTTCAAGTACAGCCTTTCAGCAAACTTCTTGCAGCAAGATGCAGATGTTAACCATATCAAACAGCAAATAGAGGATTCAAAAGAGTTGGCTTATGAGGACTTTCCGGGAGCTCTAAAATCACTTAAGCTTGCATATAGCTCATCAATCACTATTAATGATAGCTTACTTACCGGAGAAGTTTTATACGCTTTTGGATGGATTTATTATATAAAAGGTAAATATGATGAGTCGCTCTCGCATTTTCTGGATGCGCTAGTTATATTCAGAGCAATTAAAAAAGAAGTAGGTATCGCTAAATCATTAATCGGTCAGGGATTAGTGATTCAGGCAATAGATCGCCATAAAGAGGCACTTGAGGTATTTGATCAAGTCTTGAATATTTATGAGAAGATAGAAAGTCCAGAACTCACGGGGGCAGTATATATTAATCAAGGAATTTCCTATTTAGAATTAAAGGATTACAAGAATGCTGAAGAAGTTCTTGATAAAGCATTTAAAGTTGCGCAGAAATATGACTTGACAGGAATAAAACATCACTACTATAATAAAGCCGGGGAAGTTGCATTTCAAAATGGTAATTATAAAAGAGCATTAGCATTTCATCAAAACATCTTAAAAGATAGTGCTGATGCTAACAGCTGGGAGAAATCATATGCTTATGCAGGGCTCGCACAAACCTATTTAAAATTAGGAGATAGTAATCGTGCAGAAAAAAGTGCTTTACAGTCTATAGTATATGCACAGAGATCAGAATCATTATGGGATTTAGAACGAAATACAGCAATACTAGCCGAAGTATATGCCGCACAGAAAAACTTGAAGAAAGCCTACGCGCAGCTTAAAATAAATCAAAAATACCGTGATTCGCTTTACGATATAAAAACTGCACAACAAGTTAATATTATGCAACTCGCAGAAAAAGAGTTAGAAAATAAACGACTCAATTCTGAAGTTATCTTAAAAGAAAACGAGTTAGTACAAACGCGTTTGCAGCTTTTTGGCCTTATTTTATTAACAGGTTTACTTCTCTTAGTACTGTTTTTATTATGGAAAAATTCACGACAAAAAGAGGTATTTACTGAAGAATTACGTCACAAAAGCGAACTTATTCAGCGTAATCATGAGATTATTTTAAAACGCAATATAGCTTTAGATAAGCTCAATACTAATAAAGACAAGCTTTTTGCAATAATTTCTCATGATTTGAGATCACCTATATTATCCATTCAGCAGTTATTAACAATGTCTGATGCAAAAATGATTAGTTCTAAAGATACTAAGTATTTAAATGATGAACTCAAAAAACAAGTTGACGGAACTCTGATGATGATTGATAATTTACTTCAGTGGTCTCATTCGCAACTAGATGGTGTACTGGTTAATCCTATAGCTGTAGATTTACCGTCTGCTGTATTAAATGTATTAGAAATATACAGAGCTGCAGCAAACTTTAAAGACATTAAAATAGAAGTTGACGAACCAGATTTTATCCCAAAAATTAAAGTAGATGCGGGGCACTTATCTGTCATACTACATAATTTGATTTCGAATGCCTTAAAATTTACCCATAAAGGGAAATATATTTTTATAAAGTATGAAATAGAAGAGGATTATGTAAATCTCATTATTATCGATCAGGGTACCGGAATCTCTAAAGGAAAGTTAGAAGAGTTAAAGCGCTCACAAGAGCAAATTCTATCAAAACTAGGCACTGCAATGGAAACCGGCACCGGCTTAGGTCTTATGATGGTCAAGCAATTTTTAGAACTCAATGAAGCTAAACTAGACATCACAAGTAATCCGGAAGAAGGAACAGAATTTAGAATTTCGTTTAAAAAAGACTAGTGTTTATTTTGCTTGCAGATCAATTGATTGATTTTTCAATCCGTTTCCACTTACTTTTAAATTAATAGAGCCTGCCTCTTCATCACTTTGTACCAGAACAACTAGCTTACCGCTAAACAAGTGCATCGTTGGTTTGTGAAAAATTTCTAATGAAGTGGCATCTCCATTACAAGCAGCGCGATAACTCCCTGCACCGGTTACTTTAAAATTTAACTGATTAGTTGCTGTAGGACAAGGATTTCCATTTTTGTCAACCACAGAAACCGTGATAAATGATAAATCTTTGCCGTCTGCTTTTAGAGTAGTTCGATCTGCATCAAGTTTTAGAGCGTATGGTTTTCCGGCGGTTTTAACCTCTTTTTGAGCAACAGGATTCCCTGCTTGATCTAATGCAATCACTTTTAATGTTCCCGGTTCATAAACCACGTCATTCCACATCAAGCGGTAACGGGTTTGAGGTGTAGAGTCTTTTTTCTTTTGAATTCCCTGACTTTTTCCGTTTACAAATAATTCTGCGCTGTCATAACTTGTGTAAACGAACACCGGAGTTTTTTTGCCCTCGCGACCTTCCCAGTTCCAATGGGGTAAAATATGTAGCGTTTCCTCTTCCGTATTCCATCGGCTTCGATATAAATAGTAGCGATCTTTAGGAATTCCTGCTAAATCAACCATTCCAAAATACGAACTGCGCGATGGCCAGCTGGTATCATAGGGTGTAGGTTCACCAAGATAATCAAAACCCGTCCAGACAAACTCACCAATAACCCATGGTTTGTCATCCTGAAGTATAAAATCATCTTCGGGTAGGTTTGACCAACTGCAGTACTCCAGATCATAAGAAGAACTCTGAAAATCAGGATATTCTTTCATACTCGCTTTTTCTGCCGGAAATTTATAAACACCCCGAGAGCTTACTGTTGATGCAGTCTCTGAACCCAGAATAAATCCTTGCGGAAATTTCTCATAAGCTTCCTTGTATAAATGTACCCGATAATTTAGACCTGGAATGTCTAGAATTGCTCCAAAACCAGATTCCATCGTTGCTTTTACCTGATCCATACCTACAGTAACAGGACGCGTAGGATCTTCTCTGTGGAAGATTTCCTGCAGCCATTTTGCACGTTTTACACCTTCGCTTCCGTACTGATCCGGTACTTCGTTGCCCGCACTCCACATCACTATTGAAGGATGATTGCGTGTAGCTCTAACCAAATTCACCACATCTTGTTCTGCATATTCATCAAAAAACCGATTGTATCCGTTTTTTACTTTTGGCTTTTTCCACTCGTCAAAACTTTCAGCCAAAAATAGAAAACCCATTTCATCGGCAAGTTCAAGCTGCTCAAAAGAAGGCATATTATGCGCACTTCTAATAGCATCGCAACCCAGATCTTTTAATATGTTCATCTGGCGGCGTAAAGCCGATTTATTTACGGCAGTTCCTAACGGACCCAGATCGTGATGCAGACAAACCCCTTTGAATTTTCGGGTTTTACCATTGAGTTGAAATCCGTTTTCTGCGGAATACGAAATGGAACGAATTCCGAATTTCGTTGTTACTTCATCTTTTAAAATATCTCCTGAATACAACTGAGAAACCGCCGTGTATAAATAAGGCGTTTCAGGACTCCATAGGTTTGGAGTCTCTATTTTTATATTTTGATCAAATTGATTGTTGAAACTTTCAGCAGATTCTAATTGTGCGATTTGCTTTTTATTTTTATCATAAATACGAGTAATCAAACGCAAGTGTTCACCGGAAAAATCAGTTTTTATATTCACCTTGGCTACTTCTTCATTGGCAATAGGCGTGGTTATAAAAGTTCCCCATTGATTGATGCTCTCCTGATTTTTTACAATAAGGCTCACATTACGGTAAAGTCCGGCACCGGGATACCAGCGGGAGGAGAATTCTTCGTTGTGCAATTTGACAGCAAGCGTATTTTCCCCTGATCTGAGTTTTTCACTAATGTCAAAATAGAAATACGCATAACCATAAGCCCATTCACCTACTTTTTCACCGTTGAGGTAAACCTGTGGTTTGCTCATAGCGCCTTCAAAAAGCAAGATGACTTTTTTGCCAACTTCAAATTCGGGGATTTCAAAAGTAGTGCGATACCATCCTGTACCGGTAAACGGAAGTGATCCTGTACGACCTGTTTTTTCAGTTGGTATTTTCTCACCATTTTGTGTGATAGCGACCGTTTGTTTGTCTATTTCCTTATCAAAAGGACCGTAAATAGCCCAATCGTGAGGAACAGTTACTTGCTCCCACTTCGTGTCGTTAAAATTTTCAGCTTGTGCTTCTTCGGCTTCGCCTTTATGAAATTTCCAACCGTCGTGTAATTCTGTGACAGTTCTGGTTTGCTGTGCAAATAGCGAAAAAGAACAACTGATCAAAAGGGAAAATAAAATTCGTGTAAACATATTAAGGCTTTTGCATAAAATAAACGCCTTAAAAGTATAAGAATTAAATGTAAAAAATACGTTTTAACTGTATTCCTTACGGAAACATATCACAGCGACACGCATACCATTGTTTTGTGAATTTCTCGAGATCGTCCAAATATTTATTTATGGCTTCTAAGCCTTCAGTTGTATGCTCGCCATCTATCAGCGTAGGTTTTGACAAAGCTGAAACTACAAGCACTTCAGAAGGAATAAGTAATTCTTTTACACGTTCGGTAAGAATTTTATAGTCATCTATATTCGTGATTTGCAACTGAAGCATAATTAACTGTTTTAAAAGTTATCGGGTTAGTCGAAAAGAACACGGATAGCTTAAAAATATTTATACAATCGATTTCGCTACTTCAGTTTGTTTGGGTATTTTTAAAAAATCAATTCTATAATTATGCTGAATTTAATGAAAAAGCAGGTCTGCAAATCCGCAGGTTGCTTCTTGTTTGCTTTTATTTTAAGTATACAGATTTTTGGTCAAGATATAGCTGGTAATGTTAAAGCTGTAGAAGAAATCGTAAAACAAATTGAGCTGCCTCAAATCCCAAACTATAAAGTACGATTGACCGATTTTGCAAGTAAATTACGTTTGCAAACTGATGCAAAACCTGCATTTGATAAAGCTATAAGAAAACTATCTGGTAAGGGAGGAGGGGTTTTGACTGTTCCTCAAGGGAATTACCTAGTCAAAGGACCTATTTATTTAAAAAGCAACATCAATCTTCATCTTGAAGAAGGAGCAGTTTTAAACTTTAGTGATAATCCTGATTTTTATCCATTAGTTCCAACGAGTTGGGAAGGAACTTTTCTTTACAATTACAGTCCGTTGATTTATGCCAATCAAGCAGAAAATATAGCCATTACCGGAAGCGGTGTCGTAAATGGAAATGGCAATGGAAACTGGGCTGCATTTAAAGACAAAGAAAATCCCGATAAGCTGAAAACTCGGGAACTGAATCACAATCAAACTCCGGTTACTGCGCGTAAATTTGGAAAAGGGCATTATTTAAGACCACAGTTGGTTCAATTCTTTGATTCTAAAAAGATATTGATTGAAGGTGTAAAATTTGAAAATTCGCCATTTTGGTGTGTGCATCTGTTGCGCTCAACAGATATTACGATTGACGGAATATCGTATGATTCTCAAAATAAAAATAATGACGGTATTGATCTGGAATACGCTAGCAAAGTACTGATTCAAAATGTAACCTTTAATAATAGCGATGATAATATCGCTATAAAAGCCGGTAGAGATACCGAAGGAAGGGCAAACGCAGTGACTCCTTCTCAAAAAATAGTCGTTCGTAATTGTAAATTTAAAGGTTTACATGCATTGGTTATAGGTAGTGAAATGTCTGCCGGTGTTAAAGATGTTTATGTTAGCGATTCTGAAGCCTGGGGCTATTTAAAACGGGGTATTTATTTTAAAACGAATTCTGATCGGGGCGGTTATATTAAAAATATTCATATTAGTGATCTGGCTTTTAAAACAGTTGAAGATGCCGTCTTTATGACTGCAAATTATCATGGAGAAGGAAATGGAGATCATATCTCTAAAATTTCTAATATCACCCTGATGAATTTAAAATTTGACGAAGTAGAAAATTTTGGTATTGTGCTTGAGGGTTATCCTGAAAAACCCATTTTTGATGTTTTTTTAGAAAATATAAGTATTTATAAAGCCAAGAATGCACTTACGTTAAAACATACTGAAGGAGTACGATTTAAAAATGTACAGATCGGTGAGGAGGCAGGTACGCCTTCAGCAGTTAAATAATTGATTTGAGATCAAAATTATTCAGTTATAAATCAACACTTACAAATAGAATAAAAAACAAATCCCTTTGTTAAAAGGGATTTGAAAAAAAAGATTAATTAACCGGTTGGGCTCCTTCATTAGCTTTTAATGCCCATCCCGGGTTTTGATAAATAGGGGAGCTGTTTAAATCTGAACCTTCAGCAGTAATTAAAAAGTGCTGTATGGCAATAGGATCTAGATAGTGAGCCATTGCCCAGCTATAGCCGTCGTAGACGAGCTCTCCTCCGGTCTTTTCATAAGGACGTAAATATTCGCTTCGACTTGGAGCGGATACAGTTGCAGTACTTACTTCATAAGTTAACTCATTACTGTCATACCAGTTTTGCATTGGACCCCATAATTTAAAGCCTTCAACATGATATTTCTGAGTCATCAGCTGATCCATAGCTCTCCACCTTTTTAAATCCATCCAACGTAAACCTTCAGCAAAGAGTTCATTTCTACGCTCCCTTCTTATATTGTACAATGTAGGATCAATCAGTTGGCCAGCTGTATAAGCTCCCCAATCACCTTCAGCTTCAATACTCATGGATGTTGCAGCAATAGTTTTATTAAAGTCAGTATCTACACCTGCGCGTTGTCTGATCTCTCTCCAATAGGAAGCGGCGGTACCGTTAATACTTCCTGTTTTTAAATACGATGCTTCAATGTAATTTAAATACGCCTCTGTAGCTCTAAAAACAATACTTCCTGTATATCCTTGTCCATTATTAGCTTGTGCTCCATCATAATTCAAACCTTTCCTAATGGTATAACCGGTAGAATAAATACGATTTATGATTTCAGGTATTGGCTCAACAGGAGTTACATGGGTACCAGCTTGTAAATTGTATAAAACGTTGATTTGATCTGGCTCTTTAAGAAATAACCATAATCTACCATCTCTATTGACTCGTACATCTGAAATATAATCATCACCACTATAACCCGAACCAGAGGCATAGATTGGGAGTCCATTTGCCATCACAAAAGAATCAACCAAGCCTTTGGTTAGCCCCACAGTAGCATTACCGCGCATGGCTTCCACAGGAACATTATGAACAACTCCAAGTCCTTGGTCATAATCTCTCCAAAGCAACACTTCATTATATCCAGACATGTCGGTATCACTAAACATATCAAAGTATGGATTTTGGGAATCAGTCACAGTCTGCTGTAACACCCCGTTATTTGGAGTTAATGAAAATGCTTCTGCAACTTCTTCTGAAGCTTCCATAGCCTGTTCTAAGAGCCAGTCAATCTCTGCATCAATATTTCCTGCTTCATATTGCCACCCTTGGTTGTAGCTTTTTTCAGCACCAGGCCATCCTGTTCCATTCGGTACAAATGCTGTTCCTTTAAAATTCTTAAGCCATGAAGCCTCATAAAGAGCTACTCTAGATTTTATTAAAAGTGCCGAATATTTAGATAATCTATTTTTATTAGCATCAGGAGAGCTGCTTGCCATCATCGCTGAGGCAGAATCTAAATCTGAAAGTATAAAGCGAACTACTTCAGATCTTGGGTTTCGTTTACTGGCTTCTATTAAAACTTCTTTATCATCTGCATAGTTTTTTTTCACGATTGGAAAATCTCCTAAAGCTTGTACTTTATTAAAGTACTCATATGCTCTAAAAAAGTAAGCTTCACCAATATAGTGCTCAATTAAGTTTTCACTTCCAGTTATCTCTCCATTTTTCCAACGCGTCAAAACCGTATTTAAGAAATAGTTGATGTTATAAATATTCGTAAAACTCCAGCTGCCATCTGTTTGGGGAACTCTCCATTGGCCCGGAACATATTTATTATCATAACTTAAATCGGCCATATTATCGGTATCAGTGTCAATACCAAATGTGCCGAAACTCCAGTTTCCGTGTGAAGGTAGTATTCCGTAAAGATTTATGGTATATGCTCCGAGTTGGGATTCTTCAAAGAGATAATCTTCAGGAATAATTTGAGACTCAGGTGGCCTGTCTAAGAAATCGTCACTACAACTTACCGTTAAAATAAACAGTGAAAATAGTATTAAAATATTTATATATCTTCTCATCGTATTATTTTTAAAAATTAATATTTAAGCCAAAAGCAAAGGTTGTGGAAAGTGGATAAACATTGCCATTACCGTCAGTGCCGCCTCCTATTGTCTCTGGATCAAAGATTTTTGAAAGCGCAGTTTCCGTCCATAAGTTTTCACCGGCAACATAAATTCTAAAGCTGTTGATACCTAAACTTTCATAAGCACTAGAAGGTATTGTATATCCCAATTGTACATTTTTAAGTCTTATGTAGGAAGCATTCTGTAAATACCCAGATTGTTCTTGTTTATTTTTGGTATTAAACAAGGGTCTTGGGTAATACGAATCTATATTTTGACCTAAAGGATGATTTTCATCAGCCCTAAAATAGTCTTCATGCTGAACAAATCCTGTAGACCACCATTGAGAGTCTGAAACTCCCCAGAAGTAATAGCTTCCCTGAAAGTAATCACGTTTTAAAACTCCTTGAAAGAAAGCT
The DNA here is from genome assembly GCF_900129005.1 of Leeuwenhoekiella marinoflava DSM 3653. Taxonomy (GTDB): domain Bacteria; phylum Bacteroidota; class Bacteroidia; order Flavobacteriales; family Flavobacteriaceae; genus Leeuwenhoekiella; species Leeuwenhoekiella marinoflava. Next base: position 43,245 of record NZ_FQUN01000017.1, read on the forward strand.
CTGAAATCAAACCCTTTCCAATCTGCATTTAGCGTAATTGCAAATGGATACCGGGATGTGTTATTCCCTATAACTTTTCGATCTCCGGGAGCATCTGAAGTCCAAGAGCCAGAATCTATTTTTCCATCTCCATCAAGATCTTTGTACATAATGTCACCTGCCGCCCATTGGTTACCTAATGCATCCTGACCTCCATTAGGTAAAGAATTGAGATGCGCTTGCATTTCTTCATCGCTCTTTGCAATACCAATGGTTTCATAACCCCAGATTTCTCCAACTTTTTGACCTGTGCGATATGTATTTAAACTATTAGTTTGGTTAGGGTATCTTGTTATTTCAGCTTGAGAGTCTGATAGCAAAAGATCTATTCCGTAGCCAAGGCCATTGCTCAGTCTGTCTTTCCAAGAAAGACTGAGTTCAAAACCGTAAGTCTTTAAATCGGTATTGTTTGTTACAGGAACTCCTGTTCCTAATACAACTGGAAGTTCTGGTGCTGGGCCAACCATATCAATAGTATATCGGGTAAAATAATCTAAAGAACCTGTGAGTCGGTTTTTAAACATCGCAAAATCAAGACCTGCATTCCAGCTTTGAACTTTCTCCCAGGTTAACGATTTACTAACAAGACCTGGAGCACTGCTCGTATTAGGTCTTTGCCCGTTAACAAGCCATCCCCCGTTAGCAGTTCCTATTGGCATGGTTAAATAGGTAGGATACCAGTCATCTGTATTCTGGTTTCCTAATTCACCCCAAGAACCTCTAAACTTAAATGTACTTATAGTATTAGATAAATCTCCAAAGAATTCTTCTTTGGCAATATTCCAGCCAGCGGAAACTGAAGGAAACCACTGCCAGCGTTTATCACTTTGAAAACGGGAAGTACCATCGTAACGAATGTTCGCTTCTAAAAGATACCGCTCTTTAAAGTTGTAGTTTAATCTGGCAAAATATCCTGCAGTAGCCCAGTTTTGATATTCTCCACTTATGGAAGGAGCTACAATATTTCCATTTGCATCAACTCCTGATGTGAGGTCCAGAACAGGAGAAGATGATAGTATAACTCCTGTACGGTTTGCACTCAGGCTTCTGTATTTATTAAGTTCTGATTGAAAACCTGCGGTTACACTAAAATTGTGTTTCTCTTCAATATCAAAATTATAAGTACTGTAAATATTTGTATTGAAATAATTTTCTCGGAAAGCATATTCATAAACACTAGAATTTCTATTGTAAAGGTAAGGATCCCCATTTACGTCATGATTATAGGTTTGTAAAACATCCCAATGTCTAAAGTCATTTCTAATTCTATAATTAAACTCAGCAAATACTTCTAAACCTTTAGTAGGTTTCATTATAAATTGAGCTTGTTGATATAGCCAGTCTTTTTGACTTATATCGCGGCCTCCGTCTCTTAAACCAAGTGCTGGGGAAGGAGAAGAATATAGATGACCGTTAGAATCATAAAGAGGTAGAACAGGCCAGCCTTGTCTTGCTAAATCTTGAAATAAATTATCATTTAAGGCTGATGGTCTCCCGAAATCCTCGCGAATAAATCGCATAGAAACGTTTAGGGTAAGCCAATCGGTAAGTTCAGAACCTACTTTTGCGGTTGTAGTATATCTTTTAAATTTATCCCGGTTAAACTCCATCAGACCATTTTGATCTAGATAGTTACCAGACACGTAATACGTAACTCTATCGCCACCACCGCGTACACTAAAGTTATGTTCTTGTGAATAAGACTGTTCTCTATAAATAGCATCGTACCAGTTAACGTTTGCATTACCAAAATCATAACCATCAGCCCACCTTGAAGGATTATTTGAATTAGGTATGATGGGGTCGATAATAATACCGTTTTGATAGTCTTTAATTCTTTGAAGACGTTCTTCGCTAAAAATTGGACCATTATTCCCATTAATATTTGCATCATTAAAGAAGGTAGCAAAGGTGTGAGAATCCATCATTTGCGGCATGTTTATGGGCTTGCTTACTCTAAAATTGGTACTATATTGTACACTTGGAACTCCTTTTTTTCCACTTTTTGTAGTAACCAAAATTACCCCAAAAGCAGCTCTGGAGCCATAAATTGATGCTGATGCGGCATCTTTTAATACAGAAACACTCTCTATATCTTGAGGGTTAATAGCATTAATATCTCCTTGCATTCCATCAATAAGAACTAAAGGACTTCCTGTAGAGCCGCTACCAATTGTTGTGGTTCCACGTATATTAATAGAGGGTCTGTTTTCTAAACTACCACCACTACTTTGATTAATATTTAACCCTCCTACAACCCCTTGAAGCATTTGAGTAGCATTTTGTACAGGTCTTGATTTAAAAGTTTCTGAGTCAACAGAGGCTACAGCTCCTGTTAAATTAACTTTCTTTTTTTTACCAAAACCTACTACTACAATTTCTTCAAGTTCAGAAGCGTCTTCTTGGAGCGTAATATTTAGTGAAGTCTGCCCGTTAACTGTAACATTTTGACTAGCAAAACCTAAAAAGGAGAAAATCAAAACATCTTGATTTTCAGCATCGATTGAGTAAAGACCATCAAAATCAGACACCGTCCCTTTTGTTTTATCTTTTATTTTTATAGTTACACCTGGTAAAGGCATTCCTGTTTGGTCTACAATTTTTCCTGTTACTGTTATTTCTTGCGCTTGCATAAAAGTAAATGAAAGCAGTATTACGCAACTGGTAAAGTATAACCTAAGAGTATTATTCCTCATATTTTTTGTTTATTAAAAGTTTAGACATAAAGTTTTTTTAGATGATAGTTGATTTGTGTGTTAGTAAAATGATCTGTTAATATTTGTGAGTAAATAGGGGTTTCAAGCGTTTTTTTTAATTCTACTTCGTTGTAGTAGGGAAGATATCTTAGCTAAATGACAAGATAAAAACCTTAATTGCTACGGTTATCTTTGAGGTTTGAATCTTAGATTTCTGATTATCAATTCACTGTATGGATGTTGAAGTGATAAATTCCCTTTTCAAATTAATGTATTTTGTACATTTATTATTAATAGAATATTATCTAAGGTTAATACTATTTATACCCAGTATTTGATTGCTGAATTTAGACAGGTACAAACCACCTTGTTTTTTATATAATTATAAATTATACTCAACAGATGGGATTTCAGAAATTAGATATAGGGCTCTTCTGAATGTTAAAAATGGAATCTAATTTAGAGCCTGTGATACATTAGTGTTTTTCAAACAGAAAATGTTTTTACGTTAAAAGAAACTGAAGGTATTTCAAGTAAAAACATAATGATACCACACTGAAACCACAGTCCAACCACATTTCATCACAAAATCAATGAGCAGGAAGTGTTAGATAGAGCAGTGAATTTGTTTTGGAGAAAAGGATATAATGCAACTTCAGCACAGGATTTAGTAGATAATCTGGGTATAAGTCGCTCTAGTTTGTATGACACTTACGGGGATAAACATACCCTCTTTGTAACAGCACTTCGGCAATACAGAAAAGACAAGATTGACCCTGTTCTAAATAAAACAGATATTGAAGATGTGGAAGCTTATATCAGGTTTTTTTTTGAATCTGTGCAGATGGAAGCCTTGTGTGATAGTGGGTCTAAAGGCTGTTTCTTAGTAAATTCAGTGGTGGAGTTAGCTCCTGTGGACTCAGAAATTGCCACGATCGCAAATGCCATAATGCATGACACCGAAGAAGCTTTGTTCAAGGTTATTGAAACAGGGCAGGAGAAGGGCGTTTTTACAAAAAAGTATTCTGCGCGTTCACTTGCGCGTTTTGTTTTCAATTCACTTAATGGTCTGCGAGTGACTGTAAAATTTGATGCAGATAAAGAAATGTTTGAAGATATTGTAGCGGTTTGTTTATCCACTTTAAGTGGTTAGTATCACTTTTTTATGGCTCATTGCTGATTATAAATGTAAAACAGGAATTGTCTAAAAAAAGGTCAAACTTAAATTGTCTAAAGTTTAGTATTTGTAAGTTTATTGAAATGAACGTGCAGAGCGTTTAGAAAACTTAGCGTCCTAAAAGATATATGCTTTGATGAAAATTATTTCTATTAACATAGCAAAACCTACTACAATTATCTGGAAAGGCAAGGAGGTATCCACAGGTATTTTTAAAGAACCTATTGATAAACCTGTTTATTTGGGCAGTGAAAAAGTTAGAGATGATGAGGTTTCAGATCGTGAAAATCATGGAGGGATTTATCAGGCCTGTTACATTTATTCATCAGATCACTATGCGTATTGGAAAAATAAATACCCCAATCTGCATTGGACCTGGGGGATGTTTGGGGAGAACTTAACCGTAACCGGTTTAGATGAACGGGATATTTGTGTTGGGGATGTTTATAGAGTAGGTGAAGCTTTAGTGTAGGTTTCACACCATAGAGAACCCTGCTATAAGTTTGCCCATAAATTTGATGATCAGCAAATTATGAAACAATTTATAGACTACGGTTTCGGAGGTACTTATTTGCGAATCCTGGAGGAAGGACTTGTAGCGGTCAATGATTCATTTAGTTTATTAGACCGTCCCAAAAGCACTTTAACGGTAGCACAGCTATTTGAGTTAGCCTTCAGCAAAAACAAGAATCCGAATTTGGTAAGAATTGCAGCTGAAAGTACTGCCATAGCGCCTGATAAAAGAAGTTACTTTAAAAGGTACCTCGAATAATATTTGACTTTAAAATGCTTCAACTAAGGTTAGTCTATTTTGATTTTAAGCTTCCCCTGTCAGGGGTATAAATTAAAGGAATAGGATCTGTAATTTTACCTATGATAAAAGTAAAGAGGCTGCCTTTTCAAGCAGCCTCTTAGTTTAATAAAACAGTTTGTTGATTAGTCCTCTGTAGCGTTGGCACCTATATTTCCTTGTGCTGCCAAAGTCTCTAGATTATCTTCACTTTCGTGAACGTTGATATACCCGTCAAAATCAATTAGATCTTCATACGTAATTGCTTCCCCTTCTTCTTCCTCAGAATCATCGGTTACTGCTATGTTAGTAACACTTATACCGGTTGAACCGTTCACTGGATTAAAAGTAATAATGATGGCTCCCGGAGCGTCTTCTACAGATCCTGCATGAATATGAGCAGGGTGTGTATTACCTTCTTCGGTACCTTCAAGCATAATGGTAACCAGAGTTTCACCGTTTTCACGTTCTTCAAAGGTAGCAGTACCGCTTACTCCGGCAATATCAGCTTCAGCAAGATCGTAGGATTCAGATTCGCCGGTTAGTGCGTTTTCTCCTATATCTGTTTGAGCAACAATTGTTTCTAATTCATCCGCACTCAGATGAACATTAATATACCCGTCAAAATCAATAAGCTCTTCATAGGTGATTTCCGTACCGTCTTCAAGTTCAGTGATCTCAGTAGTACTTGTTCCGGTTTCACCATCAACAGCTTCCAGTGGAATGGCTATTTCTCCACCATCTGCCGCATTGCCAAAGTGAATATGTGCTGGATGCATATTACCATCCTCTGTACCTTCAAGTTCAAAAGCTACAGTAGTAGAACCATCGTCATTTTTTGTAAAGATTACGGTACCACTTACTCCAGAATCGTTTTTTTCACTCAGTGTATACTCTTTTGTATCAGCAACAGGTGGGTCAATTATGCTATCATCATCGTTATTACAACTTGTTAAGCCTGCAATCATTGCTAATGTCAATACTAATTTTTTCATTTTAATGTAATTTTGAAATTATTGTTTGTTCTTTTAGGAGATGTATTTTATAGAAAAGCGTTGCGTGGTTTTTTTGCTATACTGAAAGAAAATTCAATAAACTACTGAGTCCTAGTAATCAACTAAACTAGTTTTAACAAATGTTTAATAGATCTTGAAGCTTTGATTTTATCTCCTAGTTCAAAGCGATTTGAGTATTGATGAAATTGGAAATAACTGTGGATTCTTGAGCTGTTTGTAGTATCAGCATAACTGATAATACAGGGCTTCCCAACTTTTATAGCGATTAATGCGACTGAATGTCAAGTGTCTTTACTATTGTCTGAAAAATATAATAGTAAGTGGTTGTATTAACCCAGTGATGTTTTATAAACCTCAATTGGTTCTTTAAAGTTTTATAATACAATCCCAAACTCCCGCTAGTCTTTGACTCGTGGCGCGTACCAATAAGCAAATGCATCAACATTTAAAATTCCCTCGTTAGTTTCTATTCATATACTTTATGAGATAGTATTTTTTACAAATTCTTATATCAGATTCCTAAATGTCCTAACTAAGTTTGTGTTTTCTTTAGTATAAGGGTGTTCTTAAAAAATTAACTTCCAATTATGTTGATGAAACTCTTTTTTGCACTAAACCAATTACCTCCGGACACTCAAAATGCCGATGATAATCTTCCTGTAGATTTTAATGATTCTTTTCTTGTCCTAAGAAACCTCTCGGCAATCGCTCAGCGCAGGACTAACAAAAGAAAGAACATCTTTTGGATAGGTATTTTTCGCCTTAGGGGCGAAAACCACAACAGCATCCCTAAATTTCTTCCAAGGCTTCAGAAATTCTTAACGGGAACTTCTTGCTATACTGAAAAAAAAGAAGGCTAAAGAATAACATTCTTAGTTCTGATTTGAAAATGGCCTACAAGAAGGTATCGTGAAATTTGAAGTGAGCGGAACGTCGCAGGCGGTTCTGTTTGAGGGCGGTGTGCCGCCTGAGTTAAGTGCATGCAGCGGAGGGAATAAAAAATTTAGAAGCTCATGTAAGCCTTGATTTTTTGGTTCCTTGGCATTAAGGCAAAAGAACAGGAACACGAATAGAAGTTATAGGTTCTATATCATGTTTTGTTCATTTTCTTTAGCTCGCGTCGTTCTCATTATCTCGGGAGCTCGTGAATCTCCTATCGTCGGTTTGCTCAAGAGACTCCTACGTCGTTTTAAGACTAAAGGTTCTTTTGGAAGAGTGCATTCCTCTCCCTGCTGTCGTCGGATGCAGAAAAGAAACGACGCCCTCGCTTAGCAATTTTTCGCCTTAGGGGCGAAAACCGTCTTGTCAGCTCCGCGTCGCTATCGCTCCTGTCCTTCGGAGCTTCCTTCGCCTATTCTGAACCGAGGGAAGGGCATTTGTTTAACCCTCCGGGTTTGAATAGTCCGTAGTTAAGCTTCAAGTTGAGTAAGAATTAAACTCCCTTTTCTCCCGAAAGCTTTCGGGAGGGAGAAGGGGTGGGGATGAGGAGAGGCCTTCCTTAGAAGGGAGGTTTGGAGGGATGTTATAGCTGGATTCAAAACACCAGCTTCTCTCACTTTTTTATCGAATTGCACTTTGGCCAAATTTAGACCAATCCTTAAGAATTAAACCTGTACCACAAATAGCCCCACGATAGCATTTGTAAAAACAAGAATGTAAAGCTTCTTTTGTTTAAGCATAGTTAGTTATTACAGACATTTTATTGGACTATTGATATTTTAAACAGTCACTTCACAAGATTGCATCCGTGTTCTGCATTCAAATGTAATAGATTCTAAGGTACAACTTATAACCGGAGCCTCACTAATGACTCCATCGTATTTTGGTTAATCTGCTCTTAATTTAATTAACTTTTGATTAATCTATTTAATTTTCTGTTACGCTACAGGTCGGTTTAAAGAACTTAATTTAGCCACTGAAAACAACAACAATAAGCATTTGGACTTTGATTGTATTGGTTATCAAAGCTCCATTAGTGTTCTGGTAAAAAACTGTCTGCAAAGACAGTTTTTTTAGTTTAAGCGCTATGGGTAGTAGGTTGCTTTTGTTTTTTTGGTTTATTTTATAGGAGCTCGTGAACCTTACCTTACTTTTCTTTGCTCGTCCAAAGAAAAGTAACAAAAGAAAAGACACCTTTTGGATAGGTATTTTTCGCCTTAGGGGCGAAAACCGTCTTGTCAGCTCCGCGTCGCTACTTTTGTTATACTAAAAGCAACCCTTACTGAGGGAAAGTAGGCCAAATGAAAAGATACGATCTCAAAGCCTATGCGCCACCTGGCTCATTCGCTAAAAAGGTCTACCAGACCTTTTCTTAACGCTCTGCCCTTGCGCCTATTCTGAACCGAGGGAAGGGCATTCGTTCTAGCCTTCAGGTTTTAAAATAGTTCTCTTAAGCTTGATTTAAGTCACAATCAATCTCCCTCTCCGACCTTAGGGAAGGAATCAAGGGGAAGGGTTGGGGATGAGGAGAAACCTCCCTTAGAAGGGAGGTTTGGTAGGATGTTTATTTTTCTTGCTGCATTCCGAATTTGTAAAAGAGTCTTTTGGTTTTGAGTTCAAGCTTTGCGTAAACGCTTGTCACTTCGTGGGGGATGACCCGTAAAAATTCAGGTCTTTTTCTGAAATAGAAAATGAGTCTTGAGAATGTATAGACTACTTATTGTCCTGCTCAAAAAAGCGCTCATTCATTGCCGAAATTACCTTTTCAATCCCATCTTTTTTCAACCATTCATATTCTGTTGTCGAAAGCTTGCCTGCTGTGTAGTGCAATTGTTTTTTGTTGTCTGTCGCTGCTTGGTAAACTATTTCTGAAATGCTTTCCGGTGTATCTCTTTTGGCACTTGCATCTGCTTTCATCGTCGAGATGTATTGATTAAAAACATCCTGATACTCTTGATGAGAAACTATTTGTGCATTATTTCCAAAATTCGTTTGCATATAAGCAGGAACAATCGTTTTTAGTTTTATACCAAATTCATTTAACTCATAGCTCATTCCTTCAGTCCATTTTTCTAATGCGGCTTTTGTAGCTGCATAAACCGCTACAAACGGATATGGAAGATTGGCGGTTGACGAGGTTACTGTAATAATTGTACCGCTTTTCCTTGTCCTGAAATAGGGAAGAAATGACTTTGCGACAAGAATTGTCCCCAAAAAATTGGTGTTGATCTGTTGTTCTAATTCTTCATCAGTAGCCCCTTCAAAAGGACCCATAAGTCCATAGGCTGCATTATTAAACAGGACATCTATCGGACTTATCTTTTCTGCTTCGGAAGCTGCTTGTACAATTTGTTTTTTATTATTGATATCCAACTTCAAAAGATGAATATTTGGAATTTGTATAAGTTCTGTTTCTTTTTCGGGCTGTCTAATTCCAGCAATTACGATCCATCCTTTTGAAGCAAATAATTTCGCTGTCGCTTTTCCTAATCCCGATGAAGCTCCCGTGATAAAAATTGTTTTATTCATTTTTTAGTTTTTTAAAATTTATACTGTAAAAATGAAAACTTAAAAAATGAATCGATTTATCATTTGGTAAAAAACCACCTATCGGATATTTTTTCTTATTCTACTTAAGGATTGTTGAGTAATTCCCAAATAAGAAGCAATGTATGACAATGGAATGCGATTTACCAGTGTTGGATATTTCTTCATAAACTCGAGATAGCGAGTCGTGGCATCTTGAGAAATTAATGGACTTACTTTTTCCAACTTTTGGATAAGTGATTTGTTGGTTATTTTTTGAATAATACTATCCCACTCCATTATGGTATCTGAAATTTCTTTCCAATCTTGATTTGAAAATGTTAGGAGTTTAGAATCGGTAGTAGCTTGAATATATTCGGTTGAAGGAACATTTCTTAAATTATACAGCAAGTTGTTTTCTTCAATGAATATTTTGGTAATTTCCTCGCCTTTATTATTGTAATAGCAGATGCGAAGAATGCCGTCAACAATAAAACCAACTTGTTTCAATACTTTTCCTGCTTCTGCAAAATAGGCGTCTTTTTTAAGCTCAGTTTCGATTGCTTTACTTGAGATAAATCTTATTTGCTGTTTGTTAAGATTACCAAACTGTAGCATGTATTCTATAAACTCTTCCATAATTGTAAATTTAGCAATAGTCCTTTTTTTATTATTTATCATTTGTTAAAAACTGCTTTTTCGTATTTCGCTAACTTTGACAAATCCGTAGAACAATTCAGATGAATTCTTCTGAAGCAAAAACATAGCCATAAACTTTGATAACCCTATTGATATGATGAATTCTATAGAAAACTTAATTTCTGAATTAAACTTAAAACCACATCCTGAAGGTGGTTATTTCAAGGAGACTTATCGTAGTGAAGAAGAGATTCCGCAAGGGATATTGTCCAATAAATTCACTGGAAATAGAAACTACTCGACGTGTATATATTTCTTATTAGAATCCGATAATTTCTCTGCATTTCATAAAGTTAATCAAGATGAAATTTGGCACTTTTATGATGGATCACCAATCAGATTACATATTATTTCTGAGCTCGGAATCTATTCTAACCAATTGATAGGAATAGATATTCAAAATGGACAGACACCACAATTTGTTGTAAAAGGTGGGAGCTGGTTTGCTGCTGAAGTTGAGGCACCGAGCTCATACTCTTTTGTTGGGTGCACCGTATCACCAGGATTTAGTTTTGATGATTTTGAATTAGCTTCCAGAGATCGGTTATTGAACATGTTTCCAGAAAATAATAAATTAATTAAGAGACTGACTCGGGGATAAAAGGGATTACCAATCCGGTAGACCAGTCCATTCTAAATAAAATAAACTGCGGCTCTCAAGCCAAAATAAATAGGGTCTCGTGTACTGCGGGGCATTAAAACACTACTTTATCTTGAGGTATCCTGTACTTAATTTGCTATACTATCATGATTTTTAACAGGTTATTATATTATGTCATCACTGTTCAGTTAAAATAGACTGAGTGAAGTTGGTTATAATCAAGTTCTTTGACATTACTATAATCTATATTCATAAAAGCTCATTTATAGAGGTTTTGTCTAATAATGAGATGCCCAAAACCTATAATATTCGTAGGTTGAACACTCCAGTTTCAGTTTATCTGGCACAATAGAGACCAGACAGTAAGCACTTATCGCGCAATAAATCTGGATTTTTCACGGCATTTTCAGATGTTTCCCAGAAGGATTTTATTTTCAAGTTTTGTTTGACCCATTTAAAGAAAAGTTCCACCTGCCATCTTTTTTTGTATAGTAAGAATCCTTTAATGCCAAAGTAAAGGCTTTTAGATCACAATTCAGAGGAGTGAGGAATACCGAATATTCTTAAAATCGTAAAAACCCAGATTTTGCACTTGATCCGCAGTAACCTTCTTCTGTACAAAATAGCATCAAATGGAGTAAAGGCCTAAAACCGGAAAACCACGCAGTTCCTAAGAATTGCGTGGTTTTGATGCTAATTGAATTAGCGTTTTGTGACCTTGCCAGGATTCAAACCTGGAACCTCCTGAGCCGTAATCAGGTGCGCTATTCAGTTGCGCCACAAGGCCTTTATTTTTCAAAATCTAGCTATTAATTTAGCTCATTTTGCGGGTGCAAATATAAGTCTTCTTTAGATATCTGCAAGCTTAAAAACAAAAAAAAGCCATTTTATTTAAAAATGACTTTTTTAGGTGACTACTTATTGTTGTTTAGTACATATTATTTAAGGCAGTAATATCATTAGAGTTGAATTCACCATCTTCACTAGCACTGAAGCAAGCGAGCATAATAGACGTTGAGTCATATCCTGTTGGAGTACCGGGTACATGGTTGGTGTCTCCACCTTCATTTACATTTTGCCCACAACTTTGTCTGCTAAACCAGTCGGTGTGTCTAAAACCTACAGCGTGACCAATTTCGTGAGTAATTACATGTTCAACAACATTCGTGTCATAATTGGTAAGGCCATAGATCTGTACAAATTTATGAGGTAGACCATTACTTGGGAAGCCCGCACTACCACCGGCACCACTAGGATTGTTTATGGTATTGTTATATACCACCATGTCTTTATTTTGATAGTTTGTACCAAAGGTCAGATTAAAGCTTATAGAAACTCCGTTTAAGGCGTTGTAATTATCTACAGCCCATTGAAGCGCTGTACGTTCTTTTTGACTTAAAGCTTGGTTTCCTCCCGTGTAACCGATAATTGAAATCGTACGCCCTTGACTTACTAATGCCGAAGTTCTGTATTGTTTAGAGTCTCCTTTACCTTCTTTAGTCTGCTGAATGCTAGCGGTCATTTCAGCTAATTGTTCTGGAGTTACGACAACATCTTCTTCTAAGAAAAGTCTGGGTGCTGAGGTACCATCAGGAAAGTAAAAGTCGTCCCAACGAACATAATTAGAGTTCATTCCTAAATCTTCAACCTGATCGATGATTGTTTGCGATACCTCAAGGTTAGCGGTAGGTTGAGGTGCTTCTGTTGTAGTGTCTGATGCGTCTTCAGAACAAGAAGCAAAAACGATCGAAATACCGAGGCTAAGAAAGCCCATTTTTTTGAGTGCTTTTGATAACATAAAATAATAGTTAGTGTTAGTAATACTTGTAAATTATAATTTTATGTCAACATGCACAGTGTTTAATCGTTAAAATTATAACTTTTAACGATTTTTTATTTTATAAAATTGAATATAGGGTAAGAAAAAAGCCTCTTAAAGAGGCTTTTTTTCTATGAAATATTTTTAGATATTATATGATTTCTGCGCTGAGGCCGGCATCTAGAAGTGCACTACAACGTGGTTCAAGATCGTCATAGCTTCCGGTTTTGACGGTGCATTTTCCTTTGTAATGAACTATAAGAGAACATTGTTCTGCTTGTATAGGAGTATGATCACAAACGTGTATTAGCGTATTTATCACGTGATCAAATGTGTTTACGTCATCATTGTATACAATAATCTCATTATTGCGATCTTCTGCCTCGAGGACATCTACTTCTTCTTGAATTTTTTCTCTTGTGCTCATCGGTAAAAAACTTAAATTCAGGGAATTAATTTTTTACAAATTTACAAGCTACCCAATTATTTTTTTCAAAATTCATGATAAAATTTAATCCATGTTGATTGCAAACGTTAGTAATTGCCGGAATGTCTTGCGTATAAAAGCCACTTAAGAGCAAAATACCTTCGTGATTTAAACAACCTGCGTAAGTGGGAATATCGTCAATTAGGATATTTCGGTTGATGTTTGCTATTATTAAATCGTATTGTTTTCCTTTTAAAATGCTAGAGTCGCCTTCGTAAGTTTTTATGAAATCAACTCCATTGCGGGATACATTTTCTACAGTATTTTCATAACACCATGGATCAATATCTATTGCATCTACAGGTTTTGCACCCTTTAGAGCAGCGAGAATTGCAAGAATCCCTGTGCCACAACCCATGTCAAGAGTTCTTAAACCTGCAATTTCTATTTTTAAAAGATGCTTGATCATAAGGTGTGTAGTCTCGTGATGCCCTGTGCCAAAAGACATTTTGGGCTCAATCACAATATCAAATTCCGTATCTGGTTTGGGATGAAAAGGAGCTCGCACAGAGCAAATACCATCTACTTCAATAGGTTCAAAATTTTTCTCCCATTCTTCATTCCAGTTTATGGGCTCTATGAGCTTAACAGCGTATGAAATTTCAAATTCAGGATTTTTGAGTAGGTAGATGTCTTCTAAAAGATCTTCTTTATCTAAAGCAGAGAGGATGTAAGCTTTTACACCCTCTTCTGTCTCATCAAAACTTTCAAAATCAAGCTGACTCAATTCAGCAATGAGTATTTCTGCACCGGGATTTACCGGTGCTACTTTAAACTCGTATTCAGAATATGCTTCTGCCATAAATTGTTTTAAAATGCGTTTACGATAGCCATAAAGTCTTCTGCTTTAAGAGAAGCACCACCTATAAGACCACCGTCAACATCTGGCTTAGAAAAGATTTCTTTTGCATTTGCAGGTTTTACACTACCACCATAAAGAATGGTTATGCTATCTGCTAATTTTTGAGAATATTCATCAGCAATAGTTTTTCTTATAAAAGCGTGCATTTCCTGAGCTTGGTCTGGGCTAGCAGTTTCTCCTGTACCTATTGCCCAAACTGGCTCATAAGCAAGTACAATGTGTTTCCAAGCGTCTGCATCTAAGTGGAAAAGCGCCTGACTGATTTGTTTATTTACTACTTCAAAATGTTCACTGAAGTTTCGGTCTTTAAGCTCTTCACCAAAACAGTAAATTACTTTCATATCATTTTCTAAAGCTGTATTTACTTTTTCGGCAAGTAAATCTTCTTTCTCTTCAAAATAAGCTCTGCGCTCACTATGTCCTAGAATTACAGTCTTTATACCTACTCCCTTAAGCATTGAAGCACTGATCTCACCGGTAAAAGCACCAGAAGACGATTGATGCATGTTTTGTGCTGCAACTTCAATATCTGTTCCTTTTAAGGCTTCAAAAGCACTGTAAAGATTAGTAAATGGAGGTGCAATTATTACCTCAGCTTCAGAAGTTTTTGAAATAGATTTTAATCCGCCGATTAATTCTTGCGTATCTGCAAGATCCGTATTCATTTTCCAGTTACCGGCTACGATGTTCTTTCTCATTATATTTGATTTAGTAGTTGATTGTCTTTTGTGGTTATTGCTTTGTAAACTTTAATTTTTCCGCTTTCATCAAGCAGGATATAGCGTGGAATCCAGTCCAGATCTATGCTGCTGCATAAGGGTCCTTTCCATCCAGATTTGATGAAATAGTGACTTCCTTGAAGCTTGTATTTTTCAATACCTTCTTTCCATCGCTCTGTATCTTTGTCTAGCGAAAGAAAGACATAAAACACATTTGGATTTTCTTTTTGTAGTTTCTTTAAATCAGGAAATCCCTCAATACAGTCTTTACACCAAGATGCCCAGATATCAATCAGCACAGTTTTTCCTTTATGCTTTTCTAAAACAGATTCAAAAGTGACTTCAGAACCGCTGGTGTTGATGACAAGATCTTTAAGCGCTTCCGTAGAGAATGATTTTTCCTGAGAAAAACCTGCTGAAAAACAAAGTATTGTTAAAAATGCAAGTATGATTTTCATAAAAACAAATAAGATATAAAATTAGGATTAGTCAGCCTATTCTACAACATTATGGCTATTTAATACGTACTTTAGGATCTAGGAGACCGTAAATAATATCTACGAGAATATTTATAAGAATAAACATCGTTGCGATAACTAGTACAGCTCCCATAATTATGGGCAAATCTAAGGTGTTAAGAGCATCAACTATTTCTTTACCAAGGCCATTCCATCCAAAAATATATTCTACAAAAACCGCTCCTGCAAGCATCGAGGCAAACCAACCCGAAACTGCTGTAACCACAGGGTTTAGCGCATTTTTTAGCGCATGTCTCCATACAATTTGACGCTGATTGAGTCCTTTTGCTTGTGCTGTACGGATGTATTCCTGATTGTAAACTTCTAAAAGTGAATTCCGCATCAGTTGAATTACAACAGCTAAAGGGCGTATTCCTAAAACCAGAGCAGGTAACACAATATTTTTCCATTGAATGGTTATGGCTTCGCCGAAATCGTCCATCTCATAAAGGCTTCCCGTCATATTGAGATTGGTGTACTTGTGTAATACGTAACCCAAAAGCCAGGCAACTAAAATAGCGCTGAAAAAACTAGGGACACTCATCCCAAAAGTGCTTATAACCTGAATCAATTTATCAAGCCAAGTGTCTCTGGCATTCGCTGAAATGATGCCGAGGAATATACCTAAAAGAATAGCAAGTGTTATTGCGCTAACGGCAAGAACAATAGTGTTAGGTAAGGTTTCAGAAATGACCGCAACTACTGTTTTTCCTGTTTTTTGAAAGGACTCGCGTAAATATGGTTTTTTAATAACCAGCGTCTGATTTTCTACCGAAAGCAATTTGGTGTATTCATATTTCCCGGAAGTTAAACTTGTATAATGGTCTCCTGATTTTTGATGAACAGAAAGCGGGGACAAATCATTTAGATAATATGCATACTGTGTAAGTACAGGTTGATCAAAACCGTACTTATGCTTAATGATCGCCAATTGCTCAGGGTCTTCATTTTGATCCAGCATCATGCGTGCAGGATCTCCCGGAAGCACCGTAAATAATAAAAACACGACTGTTACTACCCCAAAAAGGGTTAGCAAAGCATAAAACACTTTATTTAAGATGTATAGAATCAGAGTCTTTTGATTTCAGAGATTTTAAGAGCTTTATATTTGGCATCTTTTCCCATTAAGTCTGCGACATATTCTTCAATAGTGCGTTTAAAGCCGGCTTCTTTTCTGCGTTGATTTACGGTTTCAGCATCTTTAATGGGCCAAATGAAAAATCCATTTTCAGCAGTAATCTGAGCCTGACTTCCGTAAAGTTGCTCTTTATCTTGCATCATTAAATACTTATCTTCTAAAACCGCGACTTTAGTTGTTGGTATTTCGCCTTGGGCTGCCGCTTTTTTAAACAAATCTATATATTGATCTATCTGTACAGGATTGTGTTCAATAACTTCTAGCGCAATGAGATTTGTAGGTTCACCCACTAAAGATTTACCGGGATAGCCGTGATTATCAAGAATGGCTTTTACGACTTTAAGATTGCTGGTGTCAAGCATGCGTTGTTTTTTCCATAAATTACCTGTGTAATCTTCTTTTGGAACACCCATTTCTTTGGCCAGCGCAATCCGCTTAGCTTCATCGGTTTCTTGTAATAAAGGTCTGTACAATTGATCATAACGCGCAATGCTATCCAAACGTTGCTTCAGTTCCAGGTTGAGTGCCGGTTTTGCAGAAGGTAATACTTCAAGTTCAATTTCATCTATATCATTCCAGTGTTTTTTCTGAATGATTGTGCCTTTGTTGAGTTTTAAAATCCCCGGGTTACTGCGTACAATAGTTTTTAGTGTAGTAGCATCGGTAAAATAAAAATCAAAATTGATGTTTTGCTTATTGGTTAAATTAAGAACCGCTTCGTCGCCAGAGGAGGTAAGGCCAATGACCGTATATCCTTTCTTTAACGCTTCGTTGGTGAGTTCTTTTACTGCCGGCCAGCCATTCCATTCGGTTTTGCTTAGGTCATAAGCGATGATTACAATAAGATTAGGCATATTGAGATAATCTTCAGTATAACTCTCGCCGTCTTTTTCTATTGTGAAATCGTGAATAGGAGGGACGTAACCTTTAGAAACAACTTCTGTTTCTACTCCTAAAAATTCACCTTCACTTGATGGATATTCCCCTTGAGTAGTAATTATTTTTTCTTCACCATTAATATTGAATTTCCAATGGTAATCAAAAACAGCTTCCGGAGCGCCTTCTGGTATCGTCATTCCTTCACTGATATTTGCTCCAACTTTATACGCTCTAAAATCTATTGCTGGAAGGTGCATCAAAACATAATAGGCAAAACCTAAACAGCCAATGAATGTCACGAAAATTAAGATCGAGCGCATGAAGTTTGTGAAGAACGGTTTGATGTGCTTAAGATTGAAAAACAAAAAGAGAATCATAACCAGCAGAATAACATCTTTTATGAATGATTGCCAAGGTGTTAACGGAAGCGCATCACCAAAACAACCGCAATCTGTAACTTTATTGAAGTATGCCGAGTAGAACGTAAGGAATGTGAAGAAAACAATCATAAGTAGCAAAAGCCACATCGTGAGTTTTTTGTAGTATCCTATTATTAAAGCGACTCCTAATACAAGCTCTACAATGACTAAAATAATTGCGAGTCCTAAAGCAAACGGACTCATAACCTCAATGTTTAAAACGTCTGGTGCAAAATATTCTTGCAGCTTAAATGAAAATCCAACCGGATCATTGAGTTTTACAAATCCTGAAATGATAAACAGGACTCCAACAAAAATGCGTACGAAACTTACTAATTTTTTCAAATTAAGAGGTTTTAGTTGCAGCTTCTTCAATTAATATCATCGCAAAAACAGCATAGTTAATCATATCCTGATAGTTTGCATCTATTCCTTCAGAAACCAAGGTTTTACCTTGATTATTTTCTATTTGCTTTACGCGTAAGAGCTTTTGCAAAATGAGGTCTGTAAGTGAACTGATGCGCATATCACGCCACGCCTCCCCATAATCATGATTCTTGTTTTGCATCAATTCTTTAGTGATTTTCACTTGTTCATTATAAGTAGTAAGCGCTTGTTCGAGATTAAAATCAGGTTGCTCTACGACACCTTCTTTAAGCTGTATAAGTGCCATTATCGAATAATTGATAATACCTATAAATTCTGAAGCTTCATCCTCATCAACTTTATGAACAGCATTTTGCTGTAACCCGCGTATGCGTTGCGCTTTTATGAAAATTTGATCAGTGAGTGATGGAAGTCTTAGAATGCGCCAAGCACTGCCATAATCACTCATTTTCTTTGAAAATAAATCACGGCAACGTTTAATTACCGCATCGTACTGTTCTGAAGTTTGCTCCATTAAAAATATATAAAGCCGCTTAGATTGAATTTTTAAAACTCAAAGCTTAGTCATTAGCGGCTGAGGTCAACGATTTTCTGTAAATTTCGCCTAAAATAAGCAATCTAGAAAAACATCGCTCTATTTCATGAGAAGCATTAACTGTAAAGGCAAACTAATTGATCTGAATACTCCAAAAGTAATGGGGATTCTCAACATTACTCCAGATTCTTTCTACGACGGTGGAAGCTATAAAAATGAACAAGATATTTTAAAACAAGCTGAAAAAATGCTTGCTGATGGTGCAACTTTTATTGATGTGGGAGCATACAGTTCTAGACCGGGGGCTAAAGATATTTCAGTAGATGAAGAGTGTAGTAGATTGATTCCTGTAGTAGAGCTTTTAGTGAAAACCTTTCCTGATATACTTTTATCTATAGATAGCTTTAGAGCCAAAGTAGCAAGCGAAGCTGTATCGGCAGGCGCTGCGCTTGTAAATGATATTTCTGCAGGTTTGCTAGATGAGCAGATGCTACAGACTGTTTCAGAATTACAAGTTCCGTATATATTGATGCATATGCGTGGAACACCGCAAACCATGAAAACACGCACTCAATATGAGGATCTCATCCAGGAAGTTATTCTCTACTTGAGTGAGCGTGTAGCTGCTGCGAGAGCATTAGGTATTAATGATATTGTAGTAGATCCCGGATTAGGGTTTGCAAAAACAGTATCTCAAAATTTTGAATTGCTCAATGCTACAAATCAATTTCAAATCCTCGATTTACCTATGCTGATAGGTCTTTCTAGAAAGTCTATGATTACCAAAATACTTGATATTGATGCGCAATCAGCATTAAACGGGACGACGGTTTTAAATACGATTGCATTACAAAAGGGAGCGTCTATTTTGCGTGTTCATGACGTAAAAGAAGCTATGGAGGCAGTGAAACTTTACGAAGCTCTAATAGCTTCTGTTTAGTAGCGCATCAGTTAGGCGGGGTTGTTTATCTTCGCAGCCATTAAAAATGATTTTATGAGTATAGTTTTTGTGATGCTGGGCTTGTTGCTGCTAGTTATAGGTGGTGAGTTTTTAGTGCGGGCATCGGTAGGATTGTCTTTTAAACTTAACCTTTCTAAAATGGTTATTGGCCTTACGGTAGTATCGTTTGCCACTTCAGTTCCAGAACTTTTAGTGAGTTTGCAGGCTGCTTTAGATGGTTCGCCAGATATCGCTTTAGGAAATGTGATAGGGAGTAATATTGCGAATATAGCTTTGGTTTTAGGGATTACAGCTATTATTTCGACACTTGGTATTGATCGTGATTTTTTTAGATTCAATTGGCCGGTAATGGTTTTGTTTTCACTCGGTTTGTATTTGGCTTTGGTTAACGACGGAAGGATCTCAAAGCTTGAAGGTTTTATACTGTTTTTCTCGTTAATAGTTTATTTAATACTTTTAATTCGCAGAGCGAAAAAAGCACGAGCAGTTGATGATGAGGTAGATCCCGGACTCTCTGGAGCTTCTTATTTTAAAATTGTAGTCTGGCTGATAATTGGCGGTGTAGCGCTTTATTTTGGTTCGGAGTGGTTAGTGAGCGGCGCAAAAGATTTGGCTCGTTCAGTAGGAGTGAGTGATTATGCAATATCGGTTACAGTTATAGCTATAGGAACCAGTGTTCCTGAACTTGCGGCTTCAGTTATTGCAGCGCTTAAAAAGGAGAAAGCACTTTCGCTAGGGAATTTAATTGGCTCTAATATTTTCAATATTGCTTCGGTTTTAGGTCTTACGGCAATTATAAAACCTATACAGGTTATTGACGGGAGTATTTTGAATAATATGTTTTGGCTTTTAGGCTTTGCGATTGTATTACTTCCGCTAGGCTTTCTTCCTTTAAAATTAGAATTAAACCGCTGGAAAGGTTTTGTGCTTTTTGCAGCTTATTGCATTTTTATAGGCTTGGCTTTTAGTTAGTATTTGAGAGAAATATAAATAAGAAAAGCCCGCAATTTGCGGGCTTTTATAAATTTATGCTAACGGAGAACTTATATTTTTGCTTCAGCCTCTAATACAGTTTTAACGATACGACCTGCTACTTTGTATGGGTCAGCGTTAGATGCAGGACGGCGATCTTCTAACCATCCTTTGTATCCTTTTTCTACTGTGATAATTGGAATACGGATAGATGCTCCACGGTCAGAAATACCATAAGAGAAATCGTGAATAGAAGCAGTCTCATGTTTACCAGTTAAACGCTGATCATTAAACTCACCGTAAACAGAAATGTGTTCTGCAACCACCGGACGGAATGCTTCACAAATAGTGTCATAAACTTCTTTAGAACCTGCAGTTCTTAAAGTAGTATTTGAGAAGTTAGCGTGCATACCAGAACCATTCCAGTCACCTTTAATTGGTTTTGGGTGGTACTCTATGTAGTAACCATAATCTTCAGTAAGACGTTGTAATAAATAACGTGCAACCCAGATCTCATCACCAGCTTTTTTAGCTCCTTTTGCAAAAAGTTGAAATTCCCACTGTCCACTAGCAACCTCTTGGTTGATACCTTCAAAGTTAAGACCAGCATCAATACATAGATCAGCGTGCTCTTCAACAAATGCTCTACCATGTGTGTTTTTACCCCCTACAGAGCAGTAGTACATCCCTTGAGGACCAGGATAACCACCTACTGGGAAACCTAATGGAAGTTGAGTTTCTTTGTCCATGATAAAATATTCTTGCTCAAAACCGAACCAGAAATCATCATCTTGATCAGCAATAGTAGCTCTTGCATTAGATTCGTGTGGAGTACCATCAGCATTAAGAACTTCAGTCATTACCAAGAAACCGTCTCTACGAGCTGGATCTGGGTATATTGCAACGGGCTTCAGCAGACAATCAGAAGAGCCTCCTTCGGCTTGTTTAGTTGAAGAACCATCAAAAGACCAAACCGGACAGTCTTCTAACTTTCCGCTGAAATCTTCTTCTACTTTGGTTTTACTTCTAAGATTGGCAGTTGGCGTATAACCATCCAACCAGAGATACTCTAATTTTGATTTGCCCATAATAAATTGATTTAAATTTTTTTTGAATTAAACTAATAACAAATATAACATTTCTTTAATATCTAGCATTTGTAATTATAGGGGGTGAAGCGCTTTATTAACGGAATAAATTTAATAAGACCCCTAAAAAATAGGGGTGTATTACGAAATCATATATTTTTACACCTCTCAATTCTGAATTTCATAAAAATCAACTAAAATATGAGTACATTGCGATTTTTTGCCCTAAAGGAAAGCCTTAGTCGTTTACCTATAATCATATCTGAAAACAAGAAAAGATCTGAGCTTTTTGGTAAACACGTTTTTAAAAAAGATGCTATGCAACAAGTTTTGTCTCATGAAGCTTTTCAGGCAGTTGAAGATGCTATCAATACAGGAGCTAAAATAGATCGCTTGATGGCAGATAGTATTGCTGCCGGAATGAAGCAATGGGCATTAGAATTAGGGGCGACACATTATACGCATTGGTTTCAGCCATTAACGGGAGCAACTGCAGAAAAGCATGATGCATTCTTTGAGCAAACTCCAGAAGGAAACGCAATTGAGAAATTTGAAGGAGCAAAATTGGTTCAGCAAGAACCTGATGCGTCTTCTTTTCCGCACGGCGGAATCAGAAATACTTTTGAAGCTAGAGGGTATACTGCCTGGGATCCTACATCACCTGCTTTTATTTTAGATACTACATTATGTATTCCTACGGTTTTTGTTTCTTATACGGGTGAGGCTTTAGATAATAAAACCCCGCTTTTGCGGGCTTTGGCTGCGATTGATCATAGCGCGACGGAAGTGGCTAAATATTTCAATAAAAGCGTCAATAAGGTAACCGCTACATTAGGCTGGGAGCAAGAATATTTTTTAATCGATTCTGCGCTTGCAGCTTCTCGACCGGATATTATGCAAACGGGGAGGGCGCTTCTAGGTCACGCTCCCGCAAAAGGGCAACAATTGGATGATCATTATTTTGGGTCAATACCAGCCAGAGCTTTAAACTTCATGAAAGATTTGGAGCAACAATGTATGTTGCTGGGTATTCCTGTAAAGACAAGGCACAATGAGGTCGCTCCTAACCAATTTGAATTAGCTCCTATTTTTGAAGAAGCAAATCTTGCAGTAGATCACAATTCACTCATTATGGATTTGATGGATCGAATTGCAGAACGCCATAACTTAAAAGTTCTTTTTCACGAAAAACCATTTGCAGGAGTTAACGGTAGTGGTAAACATAATAATTGGTCATTAGCGACAGATACCGGAGTTAACTTATTGAGTCCGGGTACTACTCCGATGAAGAACTTGCAGTTTCTGACTTTTTTTGTTAATACCATAAAGGCAGTACAGGACAATGAAGAATTGATTAGAGCTTCAGTAGCTTCGGCATCTAACGATCATAGATTAGGAGCACATGAAGCACCGCCGGCAATTATGTCTGTTTTTATTGGAAAACAGCTTACTGCAGTTTTGGATGAACTTGAAAAAGTAACAGACGGAAAACTTTCGCCACAAGAAAAAACAGATTTAAAACTGAATGTAGTAGGTAAAATTCCTGAAATACTTTTAGATAATACAGACCGTAATCGTACTTCATCTTTTGCATTCACCGGAAACAAATTTGAATTCCGCGCTGTAGGTTCGACTACAAATTGTGCGAAACCAATGGTAGTTTTAAATACAATCGTCGCTAAGCAGCTTAAAGACTTTAAAAATGAAGTAGATAAGCTGGTCGATAAGAAAAAAATGAAAAAAGACGATGCGATTTTTAATGTTCTTAGGGAATATATAAAAGCTTCCAAGAAAATTCGTTTTGAAGGAGATGGATATAGTGCAGCCTGGCAGAAGGAGGCACTAAAAAGAAAATTGAGCAATCACAGTAGTACTCCTGAAGCTTTAAATATTCAATTAGATAAACGTTCTATTGCAGTTTTTGAAGAAATGGCCGTTATGAATAGTATAGAACTTAAAGCGCGTCATGATATAGAGTTAGAAGAATATATAAAGCGTATTCAGATTGAAAGCAGAGTATTGGGTAATATTGCAAAAAATCATATTATTCCTACAGCGATACGGTATCAAAATTTATTGATTAAGAATGTCGAAGGTCTGAAAAATATTTTCGCTAAGGATTATGAAAATCTTGCACAAGAGCAGCTAGCTCTTATAACCCAAATATCTGAATATATTGGTACGATTAATAAAGACATCAACGCTATGGTTGATGCCCGTAAGTCTGCTAATAAGCTAGATGTTAAAGAACGTGCTGTAAACTATAAAAATGAAGTGCTTCCCTTTTTTGATACTATAAGATATGCTTCAGATAAACTTGAATTATTAGTAGAAGATAAACTCTGGCCTTTAGCAAAAAACAGAGAGTTGCTTAGTTTGAGTTAAAAATAAATCAATAGAAAACGTTTTATTAGAAGTAATTAAACATAATCATAATGAAGCCAACTGTTACATTTATATGGTCTTCTTACAAATTTAATTCCGCATTTCAGAACTGAATTATACTTGGGCACAAAATGAAGGCAAACTCTGTTGCCCAGGTTTTATTTCAGCTGTAAATTCAGCAGCATTTAATGACAATTTAGTAGCTGTCAAAACGAATAATAGCGATGGTTATCATATGTGGATTTATACAGTTAGGTTATCTTCAGCAACCATCGAAGATGTTATTTATGAGAATAAGCCGGGCACAGTAAGCGGAATAGATAACTTTTTTATACAGATTTATAAAACGTCCTGAAATTTCAGGACGTTTTTATTTCTTACTTTTGCAAAATAATAATATACAATGAGTCAGGAGATTTCAAAAAGGTATGCGCAACGCGGAGTTTCAGCAGGAAAAGAAGAAGTTCATAACGCTATTAAAAATGTAGATAAAGGATTGTTTCCGCAGGCATTTTGTAAAATAGTTCCAGATTATTTAACAGGTAGTGACGAGCACTGTCTAATTATGCATGCAGATGGAGCCGGTACAAAATCTTCATTGGCTTATATGTACTGGAAAGAAACCGGAGATGTTTCAGTCTGGAAAGGTATCGCTCAAGATGCGCTAATCATGAATATTGATGATTTATTGTGTGTAGGAGCAACAGACAATATTTTGCTCTCATCAACAATAGGAAGAAATAAAAACCTGATTACAGGAGAAGTTATTTCGGCTATTATCAATGGTACAGAAGAACTGATTGCTGACTTGGAAAAGCACGGAGTATCTATAAAAAGTACAGGTGGCGAGACAGCAGATGTAGGCGACTTGGTACGAACTATAATTGTTGATTCTACTGTTACCGCCAGAATGAAGAGAGAAGATGTGGTGGATAATGCCAATATCAAAGCGGGAGATGTTATTGTTGGTTTGGCTAGTTTTGGTCAATCAACTTATGAGACAGCGTATAATGGTGGGATGGGAAGTAATGGTTTAACTTCTGCCAGACACGATGTGTTTAATAAATATTTAGCTGAAAAATATCCGGAGAGTTTTGATAAAGCTGTGCCTGAAGATTTAGTTTATAGTGGTTCAAAAAAATTGACTGATGCTGTTGAAAATAGTCCTCTGGATGCCGGTAAATTAGTTTTATCTCCTACCCGTACTTACGCACCGGTAATCAAGAAGATTTTAGCAGAAGTTAATAAAGCTCAACTGCATGGGATGGTACATTGTAGTGGAGGTGCGCAGACTAAAATTTTACATTTTGTAGATAAGCTACACATTATAAAAGATAATCTTTTTGATGTGCCACCCTTGTTTAAATTGATTCAAGAAGAAAGTGGTACAGATTGGAAAGAGATGTATCAAGTATTCAATATGGGGCATCGTATGGAGCTTTATGTAGCCCCAGCTGTTGCTGAAGAAATTATAGCTATTTCAAAGTCGTTTAATATAGATGCACAAGTAGTAGGACGTGTTGAAAATTCAGAAAGTAAAGAATTGACAATTAATTCCCAGTTTGGTACGTTTAATTATTAGTAAACCTAAAAACCTATAGTTTGAAAAAAGTATGCTTCTTAAGTCTGTTAAGTTTATTTCTTTTTATGGGATCACAGGTATTAGCACAACATGTTGCTTTTCCACTTCCTATTAAAAAGAATTTGGTAAAACGTTTAACTGAACAGTTGGCGCCTAAACCAAAGACTAACTGGCAAGAAGTAAATCGAATAGGTCTTGATCTTAGCGAAGTAGCTTTTGTAAATTGGAATGCTGGGGGAAGTAATTCTATTTCAGGTTTAGCAGAATTAGTACTTGAAAGAAATTATTCTGACAAGCAAAGAAAATGGCGTAATAAGCTCACAAGTCGATATGGGGTAAATAGTCAAGAAGGGCAGGAGTTGCGTAAAACAGATGATATGCTTGAGGTAACTTCAGACTTTGGTTATCGTCGCGATACTATATCTAATTGGTATTATTCTGCAAAATTTAGATTTGCCTCACAGTTTACTAACGGGTATAAATATCCTGATACGAGTACACCTATCTCTCAATTTTTGGCGCCGGGTTATGTATTTCTGGGTGTAGGAGGTGAGTATGGTCAACGTCTAGATAATCTTTCGGTTTATGCATCACCGTTAACTTATAAATCAACTTTTGTTTTAGATCAAGAGTTAGCAAATAATGGAGCTTTTGGTGTAGCTCCAGCTGTTTATGATGATGCAGGTAATATTATACGGGAAGGTTCTAACTTTAATAGTGAGTTGGGGATTCTTTTACAAAGCTCCTTAAATGCTAAAGTGATGGAGAATATCAACCTGACCAACATCGTAAACCTGTATACAGATTATCTCAATAGTTTTGGTAATATAGATATTGACTGGCAAATGAATTTAAATTTTAAAGTAAATAGTTTTGTTCTTGCTAAAGTAGGTTCACATCTTAAATACGATAATGATATAAAGACAACCGAAATTAATGGTGATGGAGAAGAAGTTGCAATGGGAGCAAAAACGCAATGGAAACAACAGCTAGGTATAGGTGTTATTGTTGATTTTTAAAAAAGATCAACGATAAAAACTGAATTTATAACTTTTGCGTATATAGATTATCATTCTTAAAGTTATCAAGTGAATATAAAACTATGAGCTCTAAATTATTAAATAGTGATAAACTAGTTTTTATCACTTTAATTGTCTTGGCCGCAATCATCAACCTGTCGATTGTAGCTTTTATGGATTTAGAGTCCAGTAGATTAGCTCGTTTAATGACGATTCTACTTTTTCTAATCTACTTTTTGGTAGAAAAGAAAATCGTTAATTTCTGGACGCTTTCTGCGTTGCTATTTTTTACTATTCGTGATGTTTTTTTTCAATTTTATGAAGAGCCTTTGGGATACAAACTCTATTTGATAATAGGTATATTATGCTATGTTACTCTAGTTTTAGAGCGAATGCCTAAGATTTCAGAAATAAATATTAAGCCTTCTGTTATCGTTGTGACCTTATTATTAGTTGCGGCAAATACTTATACACTTTATGTTATTATGAATATGAGTATGGTTACCCATACTTTTCATGATAATTTAGAACCTCTTTTGCTGTATGCATACGGCGCGGCAATGATGGTATTAGGAGTACAGGCTATCGCTTATAACAATAAATACAACAGCAATCGTTCATTACTATATATCTTTTTTGCATTCGGTTTTATATTTTCAGATATCGCGGCTTTGTTTGCGTATTATTTCAACTTTGAAATGTTTTACTTCCTCGACCGTTTTTTCTTCTTAGGTTCATTAGCGATGCTTGTTAATTATGGACTCAATTTTGAAAGTGTAAAAGAAGAATATTATCAATTTGAAATGATTGATAAAAAGCTATAGTACTTTTTTAAACCTTTATTTCTATTTAATTTTATTAAAATAAGATAGCTTTCTATCTTGTAATGAATTTAAATTGAAAACTAATGGCAACACTTTTGGGCATTGGCTCTCGCATAAAACATGACGAATTAGGAGCTGGCGTAATTACTAATGTTACTTCAAAACATTATTGGGTAACCTTTATAGAAAGCGGCTTAGAAACTTTAGATCTGGATACAGATTTTGAAGTTATTGAAGCAGTAGAAGATGAGGTTGATACAATTAGCTTTTATGAAGTTGAAAAAACGTTCAGAGGGCTTTTAAAGCATTATTCTGATATATCTGAAGTAATTCCGCTTGCAGACAAGTGGAAGGGCGGGAGCATTACTCTAAATCCAGCAGATCCTAGTCTTTCTAACAAAGAAATTCCTATAGATACCTTTTTCCATAAAATCGTAATGGTGCGTGATCGCATTCGGGTAATGGAGCAGAAAATAAACGCAAGCAAAAATCTTGATGATCAGGAAAAAATAGATTTGCAGCAATACATCACCCGTATTTACGGAAGTCTGACAACATTCAACGTATTATTTAAAAACAGTTCTCAAAACTTTAAAGGAGAAAGCAAAAAGAAATAAAAAAAAGCAATGCTGACAATTTTGCCAGCCTTGCTTTTTGTCTTTAAGAACTTACTTCTGAAGTTGAAAAACTTCTTGTAAAGATGTTTCTATCGGTGAATTGTCTGCATTGGTTTCCATAATATCAGCCATAAAAGCCCACCATTTTTTTACTATTGGATTCTGTGGTATTGCTTCGGTAGTATGATTTTCTTCTAAGGTTTGGAAAGCAAACAAAGTCCCGGTTTCTTTATCCAAAAAAATAGAATAATGTTTTATTCCAGATTCATTTAAAAGGGACTGAAGTTCTGGCCAGATCTCGTCGTGACGTTTTTTATATTCTTCTTCAAAACCCGGTTTGAGTTTCATCGTAAAGGCTTGTATTTGCATGGTTTTATTCTGAAATCTTTTGATTTTCGGTATTTATACTGATATCCAATTCGGTATAAAGCGTATTAGCGAGATCAGTAACATATTGTTTGAAAAAAGCAACATCTTTAAAACGCTTTTCCTGACTCAACTCCCATCCTGAAACTCCGTAATAAGTTATACTTTCATCATTTTTGACATTTACTTTAGCGAGATACGACTGCATGAACTTGCCTGCATCCGGAGCTTCGCTATAACTGGTATATTTTTCTGAAGGCAGAATAATAGCAGTACCCATAACCCAGGTTCTGTCATAAGTTAACGAGTCATGCTGAATTAAAGCTGTCCATTTTTCGGTTTTTAGTTCTTCAACACCCTTTTTATTATTAATATTAGAGAGACCGATAGCTAGCGTGTCTTGTGGAGCTAGACCGTTAACAGCAACTGTATTTTGAAAAGCATACATTCCCGGCCAGATTGTTGTAATTTCTTTTGCTTGATAAGTATTTTCTTCAGTATTCCAATTTGTATAACTGTACTCCATTGAAGATTTTACAGGACCTTCTTCCAGAATTTTAAAGCTTGTTTTTTCGATATTATTTAACGTGTCTGTTACAAGAATTCCCAGACGCTGAATTTTTCCGTTAGCTATAACTCCAAAACCACCTAGGCCAGCAGAATTTCCTACCGGGAAAACATCGCGACCCCAATCTTCCATAGTATGGTAATTATCTACCACAGCTTTTGCTGAATCAAGACCAACATTCTCGGGTGATATAGCAGCGATTTTTTTACCATAAACATCTATAGCGTTTCTACCATCCAGATAATGTCTAAAAGCCACCTTATCATTTTCCCAAGTTGGCCCATCAGTTTGGTATTTCTGAAAACCTAATGCCTTTGGCATATCTGTAGCACTTAATGTTTCTGAAGTTGCAGGCTTCACCGGTTGGTCTTTTGAATCTCTTTTGCCAAAGCGTATGCTGGTTTTTGTTTCATATTGAGGTTGCTTTTCTACCCATTTAAACTGAATGTTTTTTGAAGCATTTGCCACAATATCAATAACAAAAAATAATTCATCATTCCTACCGTCTTTGTTGGAATCACTCAACTGTGAAGCTAAAGTGTCGCCTTCAATTAAGAGTAGTGGATGTTTTGATGAACTTGTTTGTTTTGGAAGTTCATCAAGAGCTAAACCCACGGCTTTTTGCTTGAGATCAAAATCGGTAGGATTTGAAAGCTTAATAGTAGTAATACTTTTTTCTTGAGGCTTATCACAACTTGTCAAAGTAATTGCAAGTAGCGTAATAAAAGGGAAAATTATTTTTTTCATTAAATAAAATAGTTTAAGAATTCTTCAAAAGGATTATAAAGTTAATAAATGTAGTAGTACTAACATTTAATCTTTTAAACCTACATTAACTTCGTCTGTATCTTTAGCAAACTCTTCTTTTAAGATGGCTAAAAGTTTTGCAACTTGTTGTTGATTTTCTTTAGCTATATTTTGTTCTTCGGAAGGGTCTTCTTCAATGTTGTAAAGTTCAAAATCTGTTTCGCTAGTCATATGTCTGGTACGAATCAGTTTATAAGGTTTTACAATAACCGATTCTTGTATGTGTCCTCTGATGTAAATAGGAGCGTTACGGTTTTGATTTTCTGTTGAAAGCAAATCAGAAGCTATTTTTCCTTCTACAGAATTCGGAATATTCTCAGCATTCGCCCAATTCAAAAACGTGGGCATAAAATCTATAACACTAATGTAGTTTTCTGAAGTTCCGGTATTGAGATGTAGAGGCCAAGATATAATTCCCGGAACCCGTATTGCGCCTTCATAATTAGAGGTTTTAAAATCTCGTAAGGGAAGATTACTACCCAGCTTATAATTGGGACCATATTTACCATCATATTGTGTTGTAGGTATCCATTTTTCCTGTGCACCGTTATCGCTCACAAAAAGAACAACAGTGTTTTTGTCTAATTTTTGATCTTTTAAAGTTTTAAGTATCTCACCAATGCCGTGATCCATATGAGCCATCGCTGCCGCATATGCTTGTCTTGAGCTATCTTTTATAGTACTGTATTGTTCTAGCCAAAAGTCAGGTTCTTGTAACGGAATATGAGGTGCACTGTAAGCAACCTGTAAATAGAAACGATCAGTTGAATCTTGGTCTTTGATATAGTTTACCGCATCTTTCGTAAGCAAATCAGTA
Organism: Leeuwenhoekiella marinoflava DSM 3653; assembly: GCF_900129005.1. Classification (GTDB taxonomy): domain Bacteria; phylum Bacteroidota; class Bacteroidia; order Flavobacteriales; family Flavobacteriaceae; genus Leeuwenhoekiella; species Leeuwenhoekiella marinoflava. Next base: position 73,497 of record NZ_FQUN01000017.1, read on the forward strand.
ACGTGGCCTTCTTCAGTGATGAATTTTCCATTTTTGTACCATGTACTATCGCCATTTTTATAGGTATGCGCATATTGATCAAGTTGACCGTGTAAAAATCCGTAGGAATAATCAAAACCGTAAGCCTCTGGTCCGTTTTCAGGTTGTAAACCCAAATGCCATTTACCCATCAACGCGGTTTTGTAATTCAGTTCCTTGAGGGTTTGTGGTAATGTTTTAATACCATCAGGCAATTTTAGTTCACTTCTTCCACTAATAGGAGCGACAATACCCATACGGCTCGCCGGTCTTCCTGTCAGAAAACTAGCTCGTGCTGGAGAGCAAGTAGGATAGGTGTAAAAACGGTTTAGAATCAAGCCTTGATTGGCCAAGCTATCTAATGCCGGAGTTTTAATTTCTGAACCGTGAAAGCTGAAATCATTCCACCCGGCATCATCAGCAATGATGACTAAGAAGTTAGGTTTTGTTATTTCTGAAGCCACTCCATCTTGTTGCTCTTTTTTGCAAGCTGACACCAGAAAGAGCATTACAAATACAGACAGAACATAGTTAAAGGAAGAAGAGGTTTTAATCATTTTCTTGGTTTAGCAAAGGTTTATATTCCAAAAGAAACACCGTGGTGCTTATCAAAGTTAAACGTACTGCCTGTATAAAGTGTCCTGTTCTAACCTGACTAAACGAACCCTGATTAATGAAGCTGATCCTGGTTTTTATTGGCGCCGCCAAGAGGTTTAATACTCCAAGGCTTGCCTCGAAATTGAAAATTCTTTTCCAACCAATGCCTCAAGGGCTTGCCCTGAGGTAGTTTACTCAAAACCGATTTATATTGACCGATTTGATTGTTAAAAACCTATGCTGTTTAGGGTGATAACACGCTTTAACTACGCTTTATCTACGCCTTTGATACGGCGTTGCCTCGTTTTAAAAATGGAGAAGATCATTTTTAGTTGAAATAATCTTGACAACCCCAATAGTCATCCTGTTCTAAGCTGATTAAATTTGTTTTATAGGGGAGAAGGAATAGGTCTAAAAAAACAATGCCACGGCATAAACCGTAGCATTGTCCTCTCAAAATTAGAACTCAATCTAAACACAAACAAAGTCGTTATATCGGTTAATTGGGAGAAATATGTAAAGTGAATACCTCTTGACTCCCGTCAGTATATATAACATCAGAGGTGTATGCTAGGAAGGATACATCAGCGGGATTGGGAGGCGTAAAAGAGTGAGTTAACGTAGCTCCCGAAGTGCCATCATACTCATATAGAGTAACCCAACTAGCAATTGGACCAGAAGTTTCATAATCAACATAGACGGTTCTTCTTTCAATTTGTTTGTAGGTATTTATAGAACTACTAATACTCCAGGTTGAACCTGTAAAATTAAAACAAGGTTCCATATAGGAATAACCATTGGAGGACCAGAGATATGGAGTGCCACCCCAAGAATGCCAATTGGTAGTATCTAATTGATAACAAGGTACGGCTGAAGATTCATCTACAAGAATGGGATCACTAGGCGGGTTCATAAAGAACAGGATCAAAATAGTTGAAACTTTAATAAGTAAATTCATAATTACCATTTTTTATAAAAGCTTACTCTTTAAGGGATTTTCAGCGTACTCCTGTTAAAACTATATTTTCGGTATCCTAAAAAAGTAAAGATCATTTCTTGTTCTATAAAACTGAGACACTCTACTAATCAATCAATCTAAGTATTTCCTGAAGGTAAACTTCTTTAGCTTCAGCTGTAATAGGGAAATAGATGGAGGAACCATCGAAATCAATTCCAAATCCAAAATAAGTTCGTGGTCCTGCGGCTGATTCTCCGGCACCATCATAGAATTCGGTTTCAGCAGAAAAACGAACGAAAAGGACAGAGCCACCGTCATCATTGTCTGCTTCACCAGGAGCACTATCAGCGAGGACCTCTCCATTAGAGGTTTTGTTGATGTATAATAAATTATTAGGCGTTTGAAGCCACGGAAGCGTATTGTCACCACTAAGGGTCACATTTGTAAAAACTGCGTCATTAGGTGAATTTACTTTCACGTTTACGACATCGTCGTTGCCCGGGGCATATTCTACAGGGTTTGAGGCGTGGTCAAACCAATTTAAGCGGTTGGAGCGGGCCATCCACTGCGAATTAAGAATGAGCGGTGTAGTTAAAGAGTTCCAAGCGGTTTTTTGTGCGCCGGCAAAATCTCCTGAGCTTCCGCTTCGTCCAATTATAATGAGATCGGCATCATTAAGCATGTCGATATCGGATTGTGCTGAGGTATCAAAAGAAGAATTATAATAAGTGCTCACATAAAAGCCCTGATCTCTTAACCAGTTGATTTGCTCGTCATCATTAGCATCATCGGTAACAAAAATAATTTCAGGAATGGGTTCAAATGAGGTCTCTGTATAGGCTGTGTAAATGGTGTCAAGAGCTGTTGGTGTAGGCACATAAAGCGATCTGAACTTAAAAGGAGACTCTCCTAAATAATCGGGGATATTGAGTGAATTTCTTTTTGGATCTATAGATAATTCAATGGTTTCTCCTTGGGTATTCTGGTAAATAATTTCAGTATTGATGATTCCGCTACTCAAGTCTGTTGCACTAAAACTTACATCAAGATTAGTGTCTAATAGCGTGCTGGAAGTGAGGCTTCTGTTTGCAATATTTGCTTGAAATTCAGAGCCAAAAACTTCGGCTCCGGCAGTTATTTCTTTAGAGCTGTTCCCTTGAGCATCTAGGTTCACGGCTCTGAATATATAGATGCGTTCTTCAAGATTAGTAATGGTCTGTTGAATAGTATCGGCACCGTTTCTTGCATCAACAGGAATGCTCAAGGCATTAGCATCATCTCCCCAGGAGATCATCATCTCAGAAACATTAGGATCATCAACAACCGCTTTTACAAGCACCTTATTGATTCCTGAGCGCACCTCTAACATTTTTACAATAGCTAATGAGTTCGTAGTATTCTCGTTAGAAAATAAGGAGTCGTCATCATTTTTACAGGATAGCATGCTTAAGGCTAATGAAAATAGCAGCAGCAGTACTGAATATTTTTTATCAAATTTCATTTTGTCTAGTTTTCAATTGATCTATATAATAGCAAGCATTTAATCTTCCTTTATTTCCCACTCAAAAGGTAAGTACCAGTTGGCTTCATTCATTAATTTTGATCGTACGGCACCTGCTTCGGCATTGCCTTCGGCTCTTAATTTGTCATAAATTTTGTTGGCCAAAAAGGCAGGGTCTTCCCGTCTACGTGCAATGCGCACCAAATCTTCCCACCGGCTACCTTCAAAGGCGAGTTCTAAAGCAGCTTCTTCAATTAGGTTGTTTTCGATAGAAATTAAACTATCCCCCACAACTTCAACTGGACGAACATACCCTCTGCCACGTACTCCGGTGTTTCTATGCCAAGTAGCTCTATAGCGAGGAAAGTCTCCATTTCTTGCATCAAAATCATAAGGGAAGGGAAGATGGGTTTGTTCTATATCTGTTTTGTCTACAGCACCCTCAACGGTGTAGGCTTCTCTAATACCGCTGTTGAGCAATGCATTTGCAAGTTTATGATTGCCATCGCGATTTGCAGCTTCGGCAAACCTCAAATGCATTTTAGCGGCTCTATATAAAAACCATCGCCCGTCTTGGTTAAACATATCTATAGGCATTAAAGACTCTAGATCGAGATATCCATATAAATATTTTTTTACTACAGGTTGTTCACCTACTGTAAAGTAGCTAAATCTTCTTCCTCGTGCGTCGTAGGGAAATCCGTTAAGCTGGGTTTGACTATCCCAAAGGTTTATAGACCGCTGAGAGGGCTTTAATTGATATTCGCCTTCTTGAATAGAGAATAGCCTTATAAACGGATTTTCAGGAGCAAAGTTAGAATCAAAAGGCAGAGACCAAATCCACTCTGTATTCCAAAGATCATCACGATCTCTTACAAACATACTACCCCAACCATCGGTTTTGGTATCGATTAAAGCTCGTGCATCTTGGTCTCTGTATCTTAAATATTCTACAGCGATACCTTCATCGTTAGGAAAAGAAAATGGCATTTTATAAATATTCCAATCATCGGTACTCGCCATTAAGGTTTTGTAATAAGAAGCGGCCTGCGTGTAATTGCCAATCCATAGATTTAAATCACCCAATAAACACTCTTTATTGATGTAAAACTTACCGGTATTATAACCATCTACATCAATAAGTAAAGAACTGTTAGATTCATATGACGTAGTGTAGGGTAAGTTGTTTGTAAAATTCACTAATTCGTTTAAAAGTTCATCAAATGAAATCTTTGGATATCTGTTGGTATCGAGTAGATCATCTAAATTTTCAATAGGTGTGGTGATGTAAGGAACATTTCCATAATGAATACCAACTTGTAAGTATAACCAAGAGCGTAATGCTCCAACATCTGAGTAACGCTGTGCGTGCTCGTTTTCTGTCAAACGATTTTCAGAAAGCATAATATCAAAGTTTTTGAGCGCATCGTTACAATTATTAATCAGCTCATAAAATGCTTTTGGATTTGCATATGGATTGTCACTACTTACCTGATGAATCTGAAGTTCGTAGAGGTAGGGGTCTGCATTCACTGTGGTGCTTAAAAGATCTGCTCTTAACTCGTTTAAGATGACATGTTTTTCTGCAAGAGTGATAAATTTACCGTATATACCCGTTATGATGGCATCTGCATCATAGACATCAAGATAGGTTTGTTCTTCTGCTAATTTATCCTTCGGCGGAACGTCTAAATATTCACTACAGGATGATAAGCCTAAAGAAATCACCCATAAAAGGAGTAAATGATAGGAGGTGTATTTTTTAATAAATTTCATAATACTATATTTTATAAGCCTAGGCGTAATCCTAATTGTACACTTCTAAATTGTGGAGTTAGCCCTGTGTCTGCTCCCTGTCCAAAGATTGAATTGGTAGGGCTAAATTCTGGATCAAAACCAAGGTAGTCTGTAAATGTTAAGAGGTTGTTTGCAGAAGCATAAAGCCTTATATACTTAATGTAGTTCCAGTCTTTAACTTCAAAATTGTATCCCAATACGAGTGTTTTAAGACGTAGGTATGAGCCGTCCTCGATCCAACGATCAGAGAATGCCGCATTATCCATAGGATCGCCCCAAACTGCTCGTGGAACGTTGGTTTGCTGTCCTTCGGTAATCCAACGATTAGTTACTGAAACCGTTTGGTTTTCATAACCTTGCATTTTTTCTAAATTATAGCGTAGCCCGTTGTAAATGTCATTACCAACTGAAAATGTAAACAAGGCTTGAAGGTCAAAGCGTTTCCACTTTAGCGAAGCATTAAAACTACCGGTAAGATCGGGGTTGGGGTTTCCTATTATATCTTTATCCTGACTGTCGATGATGTTATCTCCATTAGAATCAACAAAGCGTACATCACCCCCTTGATAAGGTATCAAGTCACCGTTTGCCATTCGTTTTAATAGTCCTTCCGATTGTGCCGTTGCTGTTGTGGCATAAACACCGTTTGTTTTGTAACCATAAAATAAATTGGCATCATAGCCTTGCGCTGTGATATACGTGGCTTCACCAAAATTGGTAAAAATCGGATCTCCAGGAAGATCGGTAATTTCATTTTGATAGCTCGCCAGATTTACACCAAAATCAAGTTTCAGATCTGATGTATTTATGATACGACTGTTAAGTGCTAACTCTGCACCACGCGTGCGCATACTTCCGCTATTTGATACAACATAATCAAAACCGGCGATTTCGTTTACAGACTCGTAGGTAATCATATCGCTAGTAGTATTCTCATAAACGTCAAGACTTAGATTAAGGCGCTCTTTAAATAGCGAGATATCAGCACCTAGATTAAGTTTTCTTACAGTTTCCCATTTTAAGCCGGGGTTTCCGATGTTGCCTCTTACTAAACCTTGTAGCCCGAGTAAGTTTTGAGAAACATAGAATTTTTGAGCAGTATAATTACCTATATCATCATTCCCGCTAAATCCAAGTGTAGCTCTAAGTTTTAGTAAGTCTATTGCGGTTGCATTTTGCATAAAGGCTTCAGATGACAAAAGCCAAGCACCGGATAAAGAACCTAAAACAGCAAAGCTGTTTTCGCCCAAATTAATCCCCCCATCATTAACCTCATTGCCAAAACGGCTAGAACCATCTAAAGATGCATTTAAAGTGAGGTAATATTTGTTTAGGTAATTGTATCTGTTACTCATATAAGCATTGAGCCAGTTCCAGTCTCCAAGTTGCCCTCCTACATATCGTAACAGGTTACTACCAGCACCAACATTTTTAAAATCATCAGTAGCCGAGTTGTACCCTAAACCTAAATCACTTTCTGATTGATTAGATTGTGTTCTTAAGCCTAGGCGTATGTCCAGGCTGTGTGAATTGTTTATGGTTTTGCTGTAGTCTAAATAGGTGTCAGTAAATAAGGTGTAAAGTCTTTGAACTTCGCTACCACTTCTGTTATTTGCAATTGCCGTAGGCAACACAATATCTGCAATACCTAAGTCGGGGATAAAAAAGTTCTCTCGCTCTTTGTCATAGGTGAGGCCTAAAATGGTGTTGAGGTTCCAAGTATCGTTAAAGACGTATCTGAAATGCAGATTTCCGAAAAAGCGGTAATTTTCATTTCGTCCTATGCCTTCATTAATAATCGCTATAGGATTCCCTATTCCTAGGATGTCTACATCGGCAAGATTAGGAGAAATTTCTCCTGCATCACTTATCACGTTTGTACTCGTAAATGGTGCTTTTGTTAAGGCCAAATATAGCGGGTTTGTTTTAAACGCTAAACCTTGGTCAAATTGATTTTGAATATTGCGAACAAATGAGAATCGCGCGTCCATAGACAGCTTTTCGGTAAGTCGTAGAGAAGCATTAAGGCGCATATTGTAACGTTCTAAATCATTTTTAGTCATAACGCCTTCACTTTTTAAATAGCCTACAGATAAGCCATATTTTGCAATGTCATCACCCCCACGCACTTTTAAGAAGTAGTTTTGGTTTATCCCAGTTCTAAACACTTTATCTTGCCAATTGGTATTGTTATGATAGCGGGCATAATTGCCATTATTAGGATCATCTATCATCCATGGTTGGTTTTGTAATTGTGCTTGACCATTTTCTTGAGTGGCAAAGATTTGAGAGAGGTAGGTACGGTATTGATCTACTCCTAATACGGGTAATTGGTCTGGTGTTTGATTCACACCTCCATACATTGTAAAATCTATTTTTGTACTCAATTGGTTGGGGCGGGTTGTGTTGATAATAATCACTCCATTGCCTCCTTTTGTTCCGTAAAGTGCAGATCCATCTTTTAATACGGTAACATCCTCAATATCCTTAACATCAATATCAGTTAAAGGAGAAGAACTGTGGTTTTGAATAATTCCAGAGCCATAATCTTCATCATCATAAATCATCCCGTCAACTACTATTAACGGTTTATTGGTACCGTATAAAGAGTTTATTCCTCGAATTGTGATATAGGATCCAGATCCAGGCACTCCAGATTTTCTCACAATGTTGAGACCGGGAATGCGTCCTTGTAAAAGGTTACTTACCGATTCTTGTACAGGGTTTCCCCATTGTGACTTTTCTAAAGATGTAACTGTAGAAGCTCCGGAATTTTCAAACTGAATTTTCTCAGGGCCTGCAAGATCTGCCTGCTGATAAAATTGGGAGTAATTAGCTTCAAAGAGGAAAATTTCGATGTTTTCTTTTTGCTGCTGAACAGGGTATACTTTAGCTTGATATTCCTGTCCTTGAATGGTTAACAAGGCATCTAAATGTGGGACATTAATTTCAAATGTACCATCGTCGTTAGATATAGCCGAAGCATAATTACCTGCAGCAATATTAATTCCTGATATACCTAAGCCATTTTCTGCATCTTTTATAACACCTTTTATGAGAATCCCCTTTTGCTCAGTTACAGAATCAGTGGTGCTATCGTTTTCCTGTTCTCTTTGTGCGTAGAGGTTTTCTCCAAGGGTTCCCACAAAAAACATGCTTATTAAGCAGGTTAGTTGTAAAATTTTTCGCATAATCATTAGTTTGTTTAAATGAAATTATTGGATGACTGGTATTAGCTTAAGATAATCCAGAGTTAATGTGTTATTACCGTTAGATCCTGTGTTTGCAGCGATCAGCGAGATAAAGTCTATTTTGCCAGCTTCTTCAAGTGTAAATTCACCTACGTAGACTTCATCGTATACATCTGGCGGAACATCAGTATAGGGTAATAATGCAATAGGGTCAACGATTTCGCTGCCATCTTCAGACAAGGTTCCTCCTATGCGAAGACGTTGTTGAAACGTGTTGCTTTGAATGTCATTTACAGCGCGCCAATACACTTGATACGTAGTACTGTACATATCATCTGCCTCATAATTAATGGCAAACTGTGCCGCACCATGATTTTGAACCATTATATCGTAAACAATACCTCCTTGTGGGTCAGGTCGTTCTCTATAAAAGGTAGAGGCTTCTTTGTCATTTCTGCTAAAACTCTTAGGTTCTTCACCTTGGATCTCTGTGGTGAGTAATCGTTTTTCTAAAGGCACATCTACTGTACTCATGCGGTAAACAATACCATTACTCACAGGAATCTCTTCAAGAATTTGCGATTGATCTAAAGGAACTTTGACACCAAATTTTGAGACTAGCGTGTCCGGCAAATTCTCTCTTGAATAAATGCCTTGAAACGTCATATCTCGCAAAGCAAAATATTGTGCATAAATTTTGGTAGAATCAACAGCACCTTTATTGAGGTAGGGTACTAATTTTTCTGTTTCAGACTCAAAACCATCATTTTCCATCAATAAAAAGGTGTACTTATTCTGCTCGTTATTTAGGTTATACACATTGTGTAAATACGAGTTGGTCAAGGAATCAGCAAATAGCGTTTGCGCATCAGGATTTGCTTTTGCAATACTGTCTCTACGATGGTAAATATTAAAATCATCCAGACTGTATAGATAAGCACCTACTGAATACTCTGCTTTATTCTCCTCTAAATATTCCCAGATATTAGGTCGTACCTCTAGAGCTTGATCAATGGTATAGAAAATACCATTGCTAGTGTATTGATCTGCGGTAACCACTTGTGAACCTGCAATACGGTTGCCTTCTATAAATTGTAGGTATTTATTGGAGAGCATATGAATAGTAAGGGTGTCTTCACTATTTACAGAAGAATAGGCCGATAGTGTAATGTGGTTTTTAATAAACAAACGGCTTTTTTCGAGGTCGCTCAAGATACTCTCATCTACCTGATTCATCGCTTCATTTGTAGGAGCCCAAACCGTAAAGGTTTTAGAGGCTTTTAGAATACTATCATATCCGGTTTCTACTAATAATTGCCCAAAAGAGGAGGTCTCGGTATTCTCAAGCAGGCGTTCACTTAAGTTTTTTTGAAGATTTTGATCCCCTTCAGCAGAACGATCATCCCAAGGGTCTGAGCAATTGCTAAGACCCATAGAAAGAACTCCTATGAAAAGCCACTTGGTATATGTATTTAGTGTTGTCATTCTTTTATAATTAATTTTTCAATCAGGTATCTTTTTATTGTTCTACAAGTCCGGTTGGTGAAAACCTTGGGTAGATCTGATCCATTTCTATAGGTCTAAATTCGATCACATCTATCCATGTTTCCTGACCGGCATTCGTTACGGCATTGAAACGTATTTTATGACGCCCAGTGGTTTCTACCTCAACAATGCCTAACAGTCTTGAGTTGAATCTATTAGTTTGAGGAGATACCGGTATTTTATACCCTTGTGATTCTAAAACTCTTTCAGGCTGTGTAGTGTTGCCGTACTCCGTGAAGTTTAATTGCCTTGATAATTCTTCATCGTTAAAAAATACTTGAACATTAGGAGATGCGTTAGGTGCCGCGCGATAAGAAACCCAAATTTTATACCTACCTTTTATAATTACCGGAGTTGTAAACTCGATGTTATTAACATAACCATCTCTTAGACGCTTAATTTGCATAACATCAGCCCAATACCCGTGGCCATAGGTTCCTCCTCCAGGAGTATCAACTCGGTACATTATTTCATCATCACCTTCCCAATCTACAAATTGTAGATCTTCTTTAGCAAACGAAGCGCTTTGCCCAGGAATTCTAAAAACTGAGGCTAGTCGTCTTATTTCTGGTTGATCACCGGGATCAAAATATACAGGAGTTGGAAAACGTTTTTTAATGTCAAAATTGTTTTTGACTAAATGGAGAACCCCATTAGTTGTAGTAACATCACTCTGGTCTCTATTTAAAAGCACGCCTTTTTCAAGGACTCCGTCAAAGGTTTGCTCATTGATCAATACGCTATCTTGTGCCAACTTAATCCCGATCACTTCTTGAGGAGCCTCTGTACTGTGGGTTGGTGAGTTTACCAAATCTGCTACGTATTTTAAGCCTGGGAGTATGCGATAAGCGACATACAAATTGAGGCTATCCTCTGGGTTTGTAGGCTGCCCCAAATGGCTGTATCGCTCTTCTAATTCTTCATAGCTGCTAAAACCGGCTCTCTCAAAAGCCTCATTGGTTTGTGCAATTAGCGATAGGTGACTCGAGATACTGTCTTGATCATAAGTTACCGGTTTGTCAAGAATATCATACCAACCTGTTGCTTTCAATGCACTGGTGAAAATAGAAAGCGATTCTTGTGTTTCAACCTGCTGAGCAAGGCTTAGTTTTGCAATAGGTAAAACTTTGTCAATCACGTGAATGATCCCATTACCTACTTCGATATTTGAAGATACTATTCGTGACTCTTTGTTGACGATTATACTTGATGATCCCCCTTGATTAGAGGCTCCTGTAACCAAATATTGGCCTTGCATAGTGGGAGTTGCAATTTTACCATCGTTAAAATCTGTAGTTATGACTTTGGACTCTAGAATGTGCAGTTTTACCAAATCTTGTAAATCCTCAATGGGTAAATCTGCAGGAGAAGAAACACCTGCAGTATTCAGGTAGCTTTCTACAGCATCATTAGTAGGCAGGAAAAGCGTATAAGTCCCATAGGTGTTTAAAAACGAGGCATATCCGGTTACCTCCAAGAGTTCGAGGAACATAGAATACTCTTCTTCATTTAGTTTAAGGTATTCTGTTGCGTTAACAGTTTCATCTGTCGATTCTTTGTATTTATCTACAGAACAATTGAAAAGGGTAATGCTTAGAATTAACAATACAAGCCCTTGTAAACCGGTTTTTATATTTAATTTTTTCATGACTTGAATTTTTAGTTATAAAATGGATTCTGAACCAATTGTTTATTGGTAAATAATTCATTTTGATTTATAGGTAAATAATGACTGTTGGGATCCTGCAATTTGTTCCTGATAGACTGTTGTTGACTAGGAGGAGCACTTGAGAGCGCCATTGTAAGGATCAGATCTAATCGTGCATAATTATCACGTCTTGCAAAACGCAATACATCAAACCAGCGTTTACCTTCAAAAGCCAGTTCTCTTGAACGTTCGGCAAGAATATACTCTGCTATACTTGAGGGATCATTAGCTGCAGGAGTTTGTGCTGTAAGTTCAAGCGCTTCACGAAGTGTTCTGATCTCTTCTATGATAGCGATGGCTTCTTCACCACGGTTTAACTCATTTAAGGCTTCGGCTTTCATTAAAAGCACATCGGCATAGCGATAAAAAAACCAGTGTGTGTCTGAGGTTGTGGTGGTTTTACGTTGATCTCTGTTTAAACCAATAAACTTATAAATCTCAGCACCGCTAGAAACTATGGAAACACGTTCTCCGCGGATATCCTGATTTTCTGGATTTTGTTGATCTATACCAAAAACATCGCTTACCGCTACCGCTGAAGCACGATACTCAGCTCTTTGAAAGAAAACATTTATAAACGAGTTAAGGTTTTGATTGCTGTATTGTAGTTCAAAAATGCTTTCACTTGAATTACCTTCTCCATAAACGGTACCAAACCAGCTATTGCTTGCCGGAATGAGTTCGAAATTACCGGAGTCTATGATCTTATTTGCCGCTATGAGTGCATTGTCAAAATCATTGAGCCAGAGAAAGACTTCGGTTTGCATTGCATTGATTGCATACTTTGTTATACGACCTTTATTCTCAGGAATGGTCTCATATTCTTCTACTGCATATTCTTCAGCAAGGCTTAAATCTTCAGCTACTTGTCTAAAAACCTCTTCTTGAGGTGTTGTAGGAAGTTGAAAATTATCAGTATCGTTTAAAGTTGCCTCTAATTTTAATGGAACGTCCTTAAATGTTTTAGCCAACGTCAGGTAGAGATACGCTCTAATTGCTAAGGCTTCAGAGAGGTAATTTTCTAACTGTTCTTCTTCAAGCGTAGGATCTTCGTTAAGCACGGCAGGAGCAAGGTCTATAACTGTATTACAAAAGTTTATAGTTCTGTAAAACATGGACCACTCTGTTAGTGCATTGGTAGGAAGAATGTTTGTAGTATTTAAGAAAATTTGATTGTCTGAAGCATTTTGCCCGGGGATAACCATATCTCCTCTTAGCTCTCCATACATAAACAGGCGTTCGGTAAAGCTTGCATTTCCTACCATCTCTGAGTAAATACCAATAACGGCAGCCTGAACGTCTTCTTTTGTTTTCCAAAAATCCTGACGTACTGTACCATTGGGTGGGCGCAGGTCTAAATATTCATCGCAAGAAAAGCAAGTGAAGACAAAAATTAGGATCGTTAATATTCTTATTTTCATATCAGTATTTTTTTAAAATCTAGTTGAGAGTCCAATTGAAATTCTACGGGTAGGAGGCGTTCTTGAATAATCTATTGAAATATCAAAAGGATCTCCTCCGGGTAGTCTAACTTCGGGATCTTGTCCTAGATATTTTGTAAACGTAAAGAGATTATCTGCAGTGATATAAACCCGTGCATCATCTATTTTTAGGTCTTTTAGAAACTTTTTACCAAAGTCATAGCTAAACGTAACCGATCTTAAGCGTAAAAACGAAGCGTCTTCAACATAGCGGTCTGAACCTAACCAGTTATAACCAGCACCATTAATAGCTCGAGGTATATCGGTTTGATCTCCAGGATTTCTCCATCTGGAGAGCACTGCTGTACTTTGGTTATCCCAATTGTACATGTTGGTGGTACGCATATTTGTACCGTTTATAACATCAAAGTCAAGTCTATAGGTGAAAAACATGAGTAGTTTAAATTGATTGTCAAAGGTTACAGTAGGCCCAAAACCACCTGTAAATTTTGGATTACTATTCCCCAGATAAACCACATCACGACTATCTATATTTCCATCTTTATTGATGTCTTCATACTTGGCATCACCAGGTTGAAAAACATAGTCAGTATTAGGGTAGTTAAAACGCATATTTACGATTTGCCCGTTAGGACCGGTAATCACATTTCCGTTTGCGTCTCTGGCTTGGGTTGCGTCTTGATCTGCATAAACACCTAAGAAACGATAGCCGTAAAATGAGCCAAAAGGGTTGTCTACTTGAAGAAATCTTTTAAACTGTCCGTTTTCAGTTACATTACCTGACTCATTAGGGAAAAATTCTGAGATTTCACGAATAACGTTTTGGTTATGAGAGATGTTAAAGTTGAATTCGACTCTCCATTTATCTGATTTATATGGGGTAGTGTAGAGTCCGACTTCCCAACCTTGATTATCGATGGTACCCACGTTTCGGTCAATGTTGTTATATCCCGAAACTGATGTTAAGTCTAGATTTCTAAAAATTAAATCTTCTGTTCTATTCTGATAAAAATCAACATCAAGTATTACTCTTCTGTTAAATAGTTGAAGATTAAACCCTAAGTTTTTTCCGGTTAAGGTTTCCCATTTAAGATTTGTTAATTGAATATTTGAAGGGTATACACCGGTATATCCTAAGTACTGTGTGTTAAAGTTTGTATAATTACTAAAGTATCCATAGTCGTCACGGGGAACACCTCCAGATTTTCCGTAACTCGCTCTAATACTCAAGTCATCAATCCAGTCGTAATCTTCCATAAACGGCTCACCAGATATACGCCATCTTCCGGAAAATGATGGAAACATGGCATAACGGTTACCAGGGCCAAATTTTGAATTCCCATCGGCACGAACCCCTACATTTAGAATATAGCGATCAAGAAGGCTGTATTGTGCATTTATAAGTCCGGCAACATTTCTCGATTGCAGGCTTCTTGAATCTAGAGCAAGATCTGAATTTTGAGTACGTGAGGGTACTGAAGGGTCTGTAAGAAATGAAGAAGCTGTATTTGAGGTCAAAGCGTTTTGCGATTCATATCTATAATCATTTGTTTGAAGGGACAGTATGGTTTGCAGGCTATGATCTTCACCCAAATCCGGCGTATAAATAAAATTGGTCTTAGAGGTTACACTTGTAATGTCTACATCTGAATCTGATACTCTATTGACCACGGTTTCTGTAATAGGTCTACCCGTAGCAATTTGCGGTAAAAATGATTTTGTCTTCGTACTGTTAAAATCAAACTGTAGATCAAAGGTTGAAATTAAACGATTAGGAATCAATTCAACATTTAAATTGAAGTGCGGTACGATACGTTCTCCCGTTTGTTCGTTGGAAGCATATTCTGCCATTGCAAGTGGGTTGAACGTTCCTGGATATAGACCTTGAATGTTTTGTGCCGGAGTGAAATAATTAGGCGTAAGTTGGCCGCGTTCATTATATTCAAAAACACTCATATTGGGCATTTTGGTATAGGCTTCTCCAAGAATGTTTTCATAATTGCTATCGGTGTTACTGTGGGTATAGGAGATGTCCGTTTTAAATCTTATTCGGTCAGAAACTACATAATCGAGATTAAGTCTTCCGTTTATCCTTTGGTAGCCCGTACCTTTGGTAACCCCTTTAGAATCATAATATCCTACAGAGGTAAAGTATCGGGCTTTTTCACCACCTCCTTGTAAAGATAAATTGTGCTCCCCTGTAAGTCCTGTTTGGGTGGCAGCAGCAACCCAGTCGGTGTTATTACCATAGTTTTTAAAGAAATATACTTCTTGAGGATCGTATTGAAACTCTTTATTAGCCAAAGTATTTAAGGGAACTCCATTTCTATTCATAAAAGCTTCCGGAATCAATTGAGAGTATTGGTCTCCGTTGAGCATTGGGATGGTTTTTGGTAATCTTGAATACGTTCCTCTAAACGTATAACTTATTTTAGGCTCACCTACCGATCCTCGTTTGGTATTGATTACTAAAACCCCTGCAGCAGCACGAGCACCCCACATTGCTGTGGCGGCTGCATCTTTAAGTACACTAATTGATTCGATATCGGTAGGAGCAATGTTTAAGAGTGCTGCATAGCCTTGAGCATCTGCAGTACCAAAATTAAAGCCACTAGGAACTTCGGTTTCATAAGGCATACCATCAACCACTATGAGTGGATTTGATGATCCCGAGATCGATGAGGTACCTCTGATGCGTATTTGCATTCCGGCCCCTGGATCTCCGCTATTAGCTACGATGTCTACCCCAGGCATTCTACCTTGTAAGGCTTCATCTATAGAAGCGGCTTGTGTGGTTTCAATATCACTTGCTTTTACCGTAACAACACTGGTGGTTTGATTACGTTCTGCGATGTTAAGTAATCCAGATTCGGTAGGTTTTTCAACTGTAATCATTACTTCATCAAGCTCATCAATATCAGGAACCAGGCTAATCGTGAGTTGTCTGTCACTGGTTATAGGCAAGGTTTTGGACTTAAAACCAAGAGTGGAAATCACTAAATTGTTGCTTGGGTTTTTGATTTTAATTGCAAAGTTTCCGTCAAAATCAGCAACAACGCCGGTAATGGTTCTTTTTTCGTTGTCTTGCTCTATAACTGTAGCACCAGGTATTGGCTGGTTGGAGCTTTCGTCTATTACGGTTCCTCTTATCACAATCTCTCCTTGTTGTGCAGCGGCGGAAGAACCGGTAAGCACAAGAGTAGTGATAAATGAGAGCGCATAAATAAAATGGGTAATTTTATGTATCATATTTATTTATTCGGTAAATGAAAGATAATTGTCTATTAGGTGTATTAAAGATCGGTCTGCTAGGTTGTTGCTGGCGGAAGGAATAAAGTTGGCAACCCTTTCATTCTCATCAGTTACAGTTAAACTACCCGGAGACGTCTCAAAATCTAGAAAGGTAGCGTTGCCTAGCTCATCTTTAAGGAGTGTTGAGTATTGCCCGGTAACTTTTCCGTCATCTGAAATAATACGATCGGCTATGATGTGAAATCTTATAAAGTTGGCAACCTGTTCCTGACCTTCAAATTCACTAGGAGAAAAGTTGGGCGCTCCGGTATCTGTTGCCGGTAATACGCCATCGTCTACTGCCTGTTGAATTGCGTCGTTATCTGGTATTATAAAGGTGTATCTGCTTCCTAAGGTAACGATTGAGATGGTACTTCCATCTGGGTTATAGAATTGTGAATTTTCTAGATACCTAAAGAAGTAATCATAACCCGAGTTAGGTTCTTCTGCGAGGCGTTTTAAGTCTAACCCTGGAGCTTCTTCACTAAACTCGAGTAGATTGTCTGTAAAATAAACGATTCCATTATTTTGAGTTTCAGAGCCAGTAATATTTACCACATTGCCTAGGACTTCATTTCCTGCAGCATATACCGTATTGTTGTCATATTTAATGTATTCACCAGGTAACTCATTGTCTCCGGTTCTGATGATTCCCGATCCCGATAGGTTGTCAAGTTCGTCATTTGGAGTTAAGACGATGTGGTTGTATAGTATGCGTAGTGCACGTTGCTTAGCGATATTCCCCGTTACAATGTTTCCATTCTCAGGAGACTCATAAACCCATTCAGAACGGTCTATATTGTAATCGTAGCCAAGGTTTCTAAGTACTTCATCAGACATCATAAAAAGCGTCCAACGTCGATTAATATTACTTATAAGATTGCGATACCCATCTGGGTCATTTAATAATCGAGTCATTAAGGTATAGGCAGGATCTAAATAAGGCGAGGTGTAAACGCTATAGAAGTAGTTTGAAGGTTGTACCTTATTGGTCCCGTAGAAAAACCCATTGCTCAATTGTTGAGCATCTATGATTTCTGAATCAAAGTCAAATCTAGGTTCTTCTTCTAAGCCGTTAACGGTGGCTTGAAATCGAGAAGGCCATACACTGTTGGGCCACATATGTGCATTATAAAGATCTTCGTATATATATTTTGGTAACTGGTCTAAAGAAGGGTAATTCTTAAGAAGTACTTCGTTTATAAATTCTTGGAACACCGCATTTTCAGGAGCAAATATGGTGTAGCCGTTGGCCTGCCCATCATTATCCATTTCCTTTAAAAAGTTTTCATTGGTAGGAGAAAAGGGTAAGGCTTGATCATAAACTTTAATATATACATCATCAGTGTTTCCGGTGAAATTGTAATAACTGTTAGAAGCTTCCTCATTTCTTACATAAGTCACGAGATTGTCTCCAAGAAGTTGATAAAAAAGGCTGTACTGTGACGTTTGAGAGATGTAATCATCTAGATTTTTTGGAGGAAGTAAAACCTTATCCGTTTCGTGAATAATGCCATTCTCAGCGACAATATTTGTGTCTATTGCCTGCGCTTGCATGATATTAAGAGGTGAAAGTGTATTGTTAGGGTAGAAGAAGTTATAATCATAAGCTCCATAACCTCTGGCATTTAAAAACTCATCAGCAAAATATGTTATGTATTTATTGTTATTGTCTCCAGATACATAGTAGTTTGTTCCGTCAGTATTGTTACGATTTGAGCCAATAACAACTCTTTCTTGTCCATCAATATTTTGAGTTTTAAAGCCGTCGTAGTATGCAGTTCTTCTTTTAAAGGCAGCGTTTTCTACCCATCCGCCTGATGATTGATAATCAGGAAGTCGCTCTGTTCTAAAAGCATTGTAAATAAGACCGTATTTAACAATTTGGCCAGCTAAAGTAGAATCTATATCATCAATACTTGAAAAACCCTTTTCTTGAAGGAAAGCATTGAATGCTTCATCGTTAGGAGCAAACATGGTCCAGTAACCTGATTTCCCTAAAATATCTGCATAACCAGCTTTATCAATAGTTTGTAAGAGCATACTAAAGTTTCCTTTTTCTCTTAATATTTGATAAACAGGTTCCTCCAGATTTTCTGGTCTTCCATAGTATTCATCAAATTCCTTTTTGCTGCAAGATGCGAAAACGATTGCGATAAAATAAAATGATAAAATTAGGAGTATTTTTTTATTCATTATTTTTTCGGTTAATTAGTTAGTTTATTTAATACTCTCTCTAAAATCTCAAACGATTGCGCAAAGAAGAAAGATTATTTCAAGAAAGCACAGTTTATAGTAATGTGGTTAATACAATAAAACAAGAGAAGCTAAGGTTTGAATTTTTTATTTTTAAACCAATTGCGAAAACGATTGCAATCAGTTTGTTTTAAATTTAATTTTTTAAACAAATACTTCAGACAAGAGCTAAACGTTAAAATTATTAACACTCAAATTTATAGGGATATTAAATTATGAGTATCCTGTACTAACCTGCTTTGTATTTTGCTAAATCAATTAAGTAGAGATAGTTATGATTAGTCAAATTCTTATCAAGTATTATAAATACTGGTATTTATGTAGATTTTATTTTTTTATTAAAAAGCTAAAAAAAAATACTTTTTAGCTTTTACGTTTAGTCTTTAGTAGATCATTTTGTTAAAAATTAGTACCCTTAGTAATTCTTTTAGATTTTATTTTGATTATTTGAAAGGGAATACTAAGTTTGTGTAATCGATTGCATTCTTGTTTTTTTATATGAAAATCGTTTTCGTAAAATCAATTCCAATTAATAATGAATATTTCACGCTTTTTTAAAATTACCTTTCTTGTTGTTTTGATAATAGTTGTGTCAGCTTGTAAGAATGAAACCAAAACAGCTGGAGCAAAAGAAACAGAATCTCAGGACCTGGCTTCAGAAAAATGGTTTGTACAAATGGCTCAGTCTATAATGTTACGATACCCTGAGTCTTATCAGATTGATGGTCGTGATACGGCAAAATGGGATTATGTTCATGGTTTAGTCCTTAAGAGTTTTATCGACTTATATGAGATGACAAGTGATTCAGTGTATTTTGATTATGTTGAAGGATACGCTGATCGATTGGTACAAGAGGATGGTTCAATCACAACTTATAAGTTAGAGGATTACAATATAGATATGATTAATGCGGGTAAAATTCTTTTTCCGGTTTATGAAATAACAAAAGAAGAGAAGTATAAAAGAGCAATGCAATTATTAGATAAGCAGCTTAAAGAACATCCGCGTACCTCAGAGGGTGGTTTTTGGCATAAAAAGCGGTATCCGTATCAAATGTGGTTAGACGGTCTGTACATGGGGGCACCATATTATGCTGAGTACACTTCGTCTTTTGAAGAAGGCAAGGGTTTAGATGACGTTGCTAAACAATTTGAATTGATTCAAAAACATGCGATAGATCCTGAGAGTCAATTATTATATCACGCTTGGGATGAAAGTAAAGAACAAAAATGGGCAGATCAAGAGACTGGTGTTTCGCCTAATTTTTGGTCAAGATCTTTAGGTTGGTATGCTATGGCTCTGGTTGATGTACTAGATTATTTCCCTGAAGATCATCCAAAAAGAGTAGAGCTGATTCAGTATTTAAACCAACTGGCAGATGCTTTAATTCCGTATCAAGATGAAACAGGTTTATGGTATCAAGTTCCTACATTAGGAGATAAAGAGGGTAATTATTTAGAAGCATCTGGCAGTTCCATGTTTGCATATGCCTTTGCAAAAGGAGTGAATAAAGGCTATCTTGATGCGGCTTATAAAGATGTAGCCAATAAGGCCTTTGATGGACTTACCCAAGAACTTATTCAGCGTAACGAGGATGGGACAATAACTTTAACTCAGGTTTGTGCAGTAGCAGGTTTAGGAGGGGACCCTTATCGAGACGGTTCTTATGAGTATTACATCAATGAGCGTAAAAAAGATAATGATCCTAAGGGTACCGGTCCATTTATAATGGCTGCAATACAATTAGATCGCTAACGCAACAAAAAATTAATGATGAATTCCAAAATTATTTTAGGAGCCTTTGCTCTAACTACGTTATTAGCTTGTAAAGAAAAACAAGACAAGAATGTTGTTGAAGAAATTATTGAAGTAGAAGAAGTTCAACCTGCTACTTACACAGAAATATCTGTTAAAAAGGGAGGGAGCTGGAAAGAAGATACTCGAGAGTATATTGATGGAAGCTTTGTAAATGTAGAAGAGATGGAAGTGCCTGAGCAACATACTGACCACTCTTGGTACATAAGATATGAAGGTCCGGGTTGGGAAAATAAACAAACCGCTTATCGTTTGTATCTAGACTGGAGAAATGCAATAGATATTTTTGGTAAAAAAGTAGATACACTGGTTTTGCCATTTGTAGGAACAGATGGTTTTGACTCATACCATAATGATGCGCCTTGGGGACAAGATATTTTAAAAGCAGGTAAATCTATGGGTATAGGAGGTTATGGTCGTTTTACAGGAGATACCATAGCTCACTTTGACGAAGTTAAAAAAACTCTAGTTGAGATCGATAATTCTGCTGAAAACTCTAGTGTAACTATAGATTATAAAGGTTGGAAGACTGGCGATGTAACAACAGATTTAAAATCGGTTATCAGTATTTTTCCGGAAGATCGTTTCTTAAAAGCTGAATTAACACCCAGTGTTTCTTTTGATGGTTTAGCTACAGGAATCGTAAAGTTTGATGACATTCCATTAATGAAAGAAACGAGTGAGAATGGAGACTGGGCGTATATAGCGACTTATGGAGTGCAAACTTTAGCAGGGGAAAATGATAAGTTGGGTATGGCGATTTTTTATAAGACAGATCAGGCTAAAGCAGTTGAAGGACCATACGATCACTTGGTTGTATTCAACCCATCAACAGAAAAACAGACTTATTATATTAATAGCGCTTGGGATCAAGAAAAAGATGGTATTAAAACCGAAGAAGCTTTTAAGCAAGATTTACAGACCAAGTTGTCAGAATTAGATAACAACGGCAAGTTAGAATAAACAATACCATACAGTACAGGATAAGCTTTAGAAAGGAGCTCTTTAAATTTGAGTTCGATTCCTAATTTGAATAAAATGGTTTTGGAATTTTAAAATGTAAATTTTACATTTTAAAACAGGAGTCGTAAGTTTGAGAAGTACCATTTTAAAATATTTATCCAAAAAAACATATCAAAAATGACAAAGTCAGAATTTAGATACGCACATCATCCAGAAGATGTAAAAAAATATACTACCAGTGAATTACGAGAGCATTTCTTGATTCCTGAGTTATTTGTAAAAAATGAGATCAACCTTACTTATACCATGTATGATCGCTATATCGCAGGTGGAGCATTTCCTGTAGATAAAGCTTTGAAGCTAGAAGCTATTGATGAGCTTAAGGCTGAAAACTTTTTAGACCGTCGTGAATTAGGTGTGATCAATGTTGGCGGAAAAGGTAAAGTGATTGTTGATGGAGAGACTTACGAACTAGGCCACCGTGAAGCTATTTATGTAGGTAGAGGAGTTAAAGATGTTGTTTTTGAAGCAACTGAAGAGCAACCGTATTTTTATATCAATTCAGCTCCGGCTCACAAATCATATCCTACTAAAAAGGTTACTAAGGCTGATGCAGAAGTTGTAGAATTAGGTGATACAAAAACTTCTAACAAGCGTGTGATAAATAAATTACTCGTGAATAGTGTTGTTGAAACGTGCCAGCTTCAAATGGGAATGACAGAGCTTCAGGAAGGAAATGTATGGAATACTATGCCTCCCCACACACACGAGCGCCGTATGGAAGTTTACTTTTATTTTGATCTGGAAGAAGGTCAGTCTATTAGTCACTTTATGGGGCAGCCACACGAAACACGTCATATTTTCATGAAAAATCATCAGGCTGTAATTTCTCCTGAATGGTCTATTCACGCTGGTGCAGGTACTTCAAACTACACGTTTATTTGGGGTATGGCCGGAGAGAATCTAGACTATGGTGATATGGATAAAGTAACTCCAGACGAATTAAAATAAGAAGTAGGATGAGTTTGTTTAGTTTAGAAGGAAAAACAGCATTAGTTACCGGTTGTAAACGTGGTATTGGTTTCGCAATGGCGGAAGCTTTAGCAGAAGCCGGTGCTAATATTCTTGGGGTTTCAGCATCATTAGAAACTTCAGGATCAGCTATAGAAAAAGCAGTAGAAGCCACTGGGAAATCTTTTAAAGGTTATCAGTGTGATTTTTCAGATCGCAAATCGCTTTATGCTTTTATTGAAAAAGTAAAATCAGAAAATCTAACCATAGATATTCTAGTGAATAACGCAGGTACAATTTTACGTGCACCGGCGGCAGAGCACAGCGATGAATATTGGGATAAAGTGATTGAAGTTAATCAAAATGCTCAGTTTATTTTAAGTCGTGAACTTGGCAAAGAAATGATTAAAAGAGGTAATGGTAAAGTGATATTTACAGCGTCTCTTTTAACTTTTCAAGGCGGAATCACAGTTCCTGGGTATGCAGCTTCTAAAGGAGCAATAGGGCAGTTGACTATGGCGTTGTCAAATGAATGGGCCGGAAAAGGTGTGCAAGTAAATGCTATCGCTCCGGGTTATATCGCAACAGATAATACCGAAGCTTTACGGGATGATCCTGATCGAAGTTCTTCTATTCTTGCCAGAATTCCGGCAGGTAGATGGGGTAAACCTGAAGATTTTAAAGGTCCAATTACATTTTTAGCTTCTAAAGCTAGTGATTATATGAGTGGGACTGTTATGACCGTAGATGGTGGTTGGATGGGTAGATAATAAATCTACAAAGCATAAAATAGAATAATATTATGAGTACAGTAGATACAATGGCAGAGGTGAAAAATACATTCATAAAAGACAATTTCCTTTTATCGAACAAGTATGCAGAAGAGCTTTATCACAAGTATGCCGCACCACAGCCTATAATAGATTACCACAATCATCTGCCACCGGCAGAGATTGTGGCTGATCGTCAGTTTGAGAATATTTCAAAGGTATGGTTGAATGGCGATCATTATAAATGGCGAGCTATGCGCACGCTAGGTGTAAACGAACGTTTTATTACCGGAGATGCTTCAGATGAAGAGAAGTTTATGGCCTGGGCAAAAACAGTTCCGCACACCTTGCGTAATCCATTGTATCACTGGACGCATTTAGAATTGAAGCGTTATTTCGGTATAGATGAATTATTGAATGCACAATCGGGTCCAGAAATTTACAAAGAAGTAAATCGTCAGTTGCAACTCAAAGAGAACAGCTGTCACGGACTTCTGAAACAAATGAATGTAGAGACGGTTTGTACTACCGAAGATCCATTAGATACACTAGATCAGCACAGAGCTTATGATGGTGACAAAACCGGACTCAAGATGAGTACTGCTTTTCGTCCTGATAAAGTGATTTTAATTGATGCCGAAGGGTTCAACGATTATCTCAATCAATTAGCTGAAGTTTCCGGGGTTGTTATA
This sequence comes from Leeuwenhoekiella marinoflava DSM 3653, assembly GCF_900129005.1. Classification (GTDB taxonomy): domain Bacteria; phylum Bacteroidota; class Bacteroidia; order Flavobacteriales; family Flavobacteriaceae; genus Leeuwenhoekiella; species Leeuwenhoekiella marinoflava. The sequence continues at coordinate 97,053 of NZ_FQUN01000017.1, forward strand.
GCTACGTACGATGATCTTAAGCAAGCACTACGTCAACGTATTGAGTTCTTCCATCAAAATGGATGCAGATTATGCGATCACGGCTTGAATCAGATTTCTTGGACAACCGCTACTGAAACCGAGATCAAAGAACTCTTTAAAAAGCGAAGAGGTGGGGCAAGCCTTTCAACAAAAGAAACAGAGCGGTTTAAGACAGCAATCTTGTTGTTTTTAGGAGAAACATATCACGAGTTCGGTTGGGTGCAACAGTTTCACTTAGGCGCGCTGCGTAATAATAACAAGCGCATGCTGGCTCAGTTAGGGCCGGATACCGGTTGGGATTCTATCGGTGATTATACACAAGCCGAGTCGTTATCAAACTTTTTGAACGCTTTAGATAGCAAAGATAAACTGACCAAAACCATCATCTATAATTTGAATCCTTCTGATAATGAAGTGATGGCAACAATGATAGGTAATTTTAACGATGGTAGCGTAAAAGGTAAAGTACAGTTAGGTTCCGGTTGGTGGTTTTTAGACCAGAAGGACGGGATGGAAAAGCAAATGAATGCACTTTCTAACATGGGGCTTATCAGTTGTTTTGTAGGTATGCTTACCGATAGCCGAAGCTTTTTATCGTTCCCGCGTCACGAATATTTTAGACGCGTGCTTTGTAATCTTTTTGGTAAAGAGATTGCTTCTGGAGAGTTACCTAACAACATGGATTTGGTAGGTAAAACCATTGCCGATATCAGTTATAATAACGCTAAAGAATACTTCAACTTTTAAGATTCTATGGCTAAAGTTCAAAAAATAATAACATTTGGAGAAGTCTTGCTACGTCTTTCTCCTGCTGAAAATCGCAAATTATCTCAGGCTAAATCTTTAGATTTTTTCTTTGGAGGAACTGAGATGAACGTAGGTGCATCGCTTGCTGTCTTGGGAGAATCTGTAAAACATATCACTGCGGTTTCTAACGATATTGTGGGAGATGCAGCACTTAGCAGTATGCGTCAATACGGTATTGATGTTTCTTCAGTACAAAAAGTTAATCATCCTATTGGGCAGTATTTGCTAGAAGTAGGCTCGGATATGCGTAGTAGTCAGATTGCTTACAATCGGTTAAATGGCTCATTTGCTAATATTCAACCAGAGAAAATAAACTGGGATTCAGAATTGAAAAATGCAGGTCTTTTTCACTGGACGGGTATTACTCCAGCAATTTCAGAAGCTGCTTATCAGGGGCTAAAAGCTGCTTTGGTTTCTGCGAATGCAAAAGGCTTACACGTTACTGCAGACCCGGCATACCGAAGCAACCTGTGGCAATACGGTCGTAAGGGGCAAGAAGTTTTAAAAGAATTGGTAGGCTTATCCACAATATTCATCGGTGGGGTTAATGAAATCAATGAGATTTTAGAAACAAGCTTCAGTTTAGACAAAGATGGGTTTATCGAGGCGAGTAAACATTTGATGGCGGAATGTCCCAACATCAAACAAGTTTTTGACAAGATCAGAACAGGATTGAGTGCTTCGTGGCAAAAGATTTATGGTAGAGCCTTTGTGGACAATACTTACATAGAGACAGATGAGCTTGAGATTACACAAGTGGTTGATCGCATCGGAACTGGTGATGCTTATGCCGCTGGACTAATTTATGGCTTGCGTCATTTTGATGCTAAAAAGGCCTTGAATTTCGCCAATGCAGCTTGCGCTTTAAAACATACGATTCTAGGAGATGTCAATCTGGTTTCTGTTGCTGAAATAACTGAGGTTATGCAAGGAAACACGGGAGGACGAATTAAAAGATAAAACATAAATTAATGGCAAAATATACCCGAATAGAGGTGGTGCTTCAGATGAAAGAAAACGGAATCGTTCCGGTTTTTTATAATCCTGATGTTGAAGTTTGTAAACAGGTTTTAAAAGCTTGTTATGATGGCGGCTTGCGTACCTTTGAGTTTACCAACCGTGGCGATTATGCATACGAGGTTTTTAGCGAACTCAATAAATATGCTAAAGCTGAACTAAGCGGAATGATGATGGGAGTAGGCTCTGTTTTAGATGCCGGTACATCATCATTATATCTTCAATTAGGAGCAGATTTTATAGTTTCACCTGTTGTAAATGCTGAAATGGCAAAGGCGTGTAACCGTCGTAAAGTAGCCTGGATGCCGGGTTGTGGTTCAGTAACCGAAATTTCTTTTGCTGAAGAGTTAGGAGCCGAAGTGGTTAAGATTTTTCCGGGAGCACAAGTGGGCGGTCCTGCTTTTATAAAAGGCGTTAAAGGTCCGTTACCATGGGCAAGTATTATGCCTACCGGTGGTGTAAGCCCTACCGAAGAGAATTTAAAAACCTGGTTTGATGCAGGAGTGCATTGTGTAGGAATTGGTTCTAAGCTTTTTGTAAAAGATACTTCTGGAGCTTACGATCTGGAGGGTGTGACTTCGACTATAAAAAATGCGCTGGATATTGTCAAAAAACTACGCGCATGAGACGTATTCAAAACTACTATTTGATAGCTTTATGCCTTGTCTTTTTACTTGGTGTAATGAGTTGTGACGAAGTTTCTGATAAACGTGTGATAAAACTAGCACACGGTTTAGATGTAACGCATCCTGTTCATAAAGCGATGATTTTTATGGGCGAACGTCTTCAGAAAAAGTCAGGCGGTAAAATGAGTTTGGATATTTATCCCAGTCAGCAATTGGGATCAGAGCGAGAGTGTCTAGAACTACTACAAATTGGAAGCCTTGGGATGACCAAAGTTTCTACCGGAGTATTGGAGAATTTTGCACCACAACTTAAAGTATTTGGTCTTCCTTTTTTGTTTAGAAATGCAGAACATCGTTTTGCTGTTTTAGAAGGAGATATTGGAGAAGAATTACTCAATGCGAGTGTCGAGCAACGTCTTAAAGGCTTAACTTTTTACGATGCCGGAAGTCGAAGTTTTTATACTAAAGAGCCTGTAAAAACGCCTGAAGATCTTAAAGGTCTCAAACTTCGTGTTATGGAGAGCCAGACAGCAATTAATATGGTTAAAAACCTGGGAGGGTCACCAACACCCATTGCTTGGGGAGAGTTGTATACGGCTTTACAACAAGGTGTTGTAGATGGTGCTGAGAATAACTTACCTAGCTTTTATTTATCGCATCATTACGAAGTGTGTAAATATTTCTTAGTTGATGAACATACAGCATTACCGGATGAATTACTAATTAGTACCGTAATCTGGAATGATTTGTCTGAACAAGAACAAAAGTGGGTTAAAGAAGCAGCGATGGAATCTCTAGAGTTTGAAAAGAAAATTTGGCACGAGGCAGAGATGGAAGCACTGGCTGAAATTAAGAAAGCCGGGGTACAGGTTATTTACCCTGACAAAGAGCCGTTTCGCAATCGTGTGAAATCTATGTATGAAGATTTTTCTGAGAATGAAGATATGAAAAAATTGATTGAAGAAATACAAGCGGTTAAATCCAATTAATATGAAAAAAAGACTTGATAAAATTTTAGGAACTATTCTAGTTTTTCTAATGGCTTCAATCGTTGTAGCTGTTTTGTGGCAAGTATTTTCACGCTATGTATTACAATCAGCTAGTTCATTTACCGAAGAAATTGCACGCTATTTATTGATCTGGATTGGGATTTTAGGAGCTGCTTATGCAGCAGGTCAACAAGACCATTTAGCAATTAATGTTTTACCGCCTAAACTTGATGTTTCAAATCGAATTAAATTAAGAATAGGAATAAACATCTTGATTATACTCTTTGCTTTTTTTGCATTTATTATAGGAGGCGGAAATCTGGTCTATGTGAATTTTGAATTGGGACAAAACTCTGCGGCATTAGGGGTTCCGTTAGGATATGTTTATGTAGTGCTTCCCTTAAGTGGAGCCTTAATAATTTGGTATAAAGGAATCGAACTGGCAAACCCTAAAAAATATTTAGCATCATGATTGAAGTTTTAATTCTCGTATTGGTATTTTTTGTTTTGCTGGGGATAGGTGTGCCTGTGGCTTGGTCTATAGGTATTTCTTGTTTGCTTACGATAATGGTCTCAATAGATTCATTGGCTAGTTTTACGACAATCGCTCAGCGAATGGCGACGGGTCTTGATAGTTTTTCACTTTTGGCGATACCGTTATTTGTATTGGCCGGTCAGATTATGAACCAAGGCGGAATAGCCCTGCGGCTCATCAACTTTGCGAAGGCTTTAATTGGTTCACTTCCGGGTGGATTGATTTATGTGAATGTAATTGCAGCAATGCTTTTTGGTGCGATATCTGGTTCTGCAGTAGCGGCGACATCTGCGATAGGAGGGATTCTAGGACCTTTTATGGAAAAGGAAAACTATTCTAAGGAATTTGGTGCAGCAATCAATATAACCGCATCAACTACCGGATTGATTATTCCACCTTCTAACGTGTTGATTGTGTATTCACTGGCCAGTGGAGGTGTTTCAATCGCGTCTTTATTTTTAGCAGGATATGTTCCTGGTATATTAATGGGACTAGCATTGATGCTTGTAGCAGCTTTCTGGATCAAGAAAAAAGGATATCCTGCTGGTGAGCGTAGTAGTATAAAAACTATAGTGAAAACCTTTTTAGATGCATTTCCTAGTTTATTGCTATTAGTGGTTGTAATCGGCGGTATCGTTACCGGTATTTTCACGGCTACTGAAGCTTCAGGGATTGCTGTTTTATATTGCTTAGTTTTATCATTCGTATATCGAGAATTGAAGGTTTCAAGCTTAAAGAGTATTTTCTTAAGCTCTGTAGGTACCACGGCAATCGTTATGTTACTTATTGCAACTTCAATGAGTATGTCTTGGGTAATGTCTTTTGAAAACATACCTCAAAACGTAAGTTCAGCATTACTTTCGCTTAGCGAGAACAAATTTGTTATTTTGATCATTATCAATATTTTACTCTTATTTGTGGGAACTTTTATGGATATGACACCTGCAGTTCTGATTTTTACACCTATATTTTTACCAGTGGTAACCAGTATGGGAGTAGAGCCGGTGCAGTTTGGGATTATGATGGTGATGAACCTTTGTGTAGGCTTATGTACACCTCCGGTGGGAGCTGTATTATTTATTGGTGTAGGTGTGGCAAAAACATCAATTCAAAAAATAATGAAGCCGCTTTTACCACTTTATGCCGTTATGGCCCTTGTTTTACTAATGGTAACCTTTATACCGGCAATCAGCCTATGGTTACCTTCACTTTTTGAATAATTTATCAATTACAACCTATGAAAAACCTTAACAGAGCAAATGCCGGTTATACAAAGAGCTTACCCGTCAAAGTCATTCAATATGGCGAGGGAAATTTTTTAAGAGCCTTTGTAGATTATATAATAGATAAGCTGAATAAAGAAGCTGATTTTAATGCTGGTGTTGCGGTTATTCAACCTTTAGCAAATGGCTTGATTAATATGCTTAATGAGCAAGATGGTTTATACAATCTATTTCTACGTGGAATAAAAAACGGAGAGGAAACCGAAGAAATTCATACTATTTCTTGTGTTCAGCAAGGACTTAACCCGTATGAAGACTATGATAAATATCTGGCTTTGGCTACAGGAGAAGAACTGCAGTTCCTGATTTCAAATACAACCGAAGCAGGTATTAGTTTTGATGAAACTGATACACTTAATAGGAAGCCTCACAACAGCTTTCCGGCAAAAGTAACAGCTTTATTATACAAGCGTTTCAATCATTTTGAAGGTGCTCCGGATATGGGACTAACGATTATTCCGTGTGAATTAATCAACAATAATGCAGATACACTTAAGAAAATAATCTTGCAATACGCAGATTTGTGGGAGTTGGGAGATGCTTTTAAATCTTGGATAGAAACCAGCAATAATTTCCACAACACATTGGTAGATCGCATTGTACCGGGCTATCCTAAAGATGATATTGAGACGTACCAAAGTCAGTTGAAATTTAAAGATAACCTTATTGTTTCCGCAGAGACCTTTTTACTGTGGGTGATAGAAGGTGATGCTAAATTAAAAGCTAAAATTCCTTTTGATAAGATCGATGAGAATGTGCTTGTGGTAGAAGATATGCAACCTTACCGTACGCGTAAAGTGCGTATTTTAAATGGTGCACATACTACTATGGTTCCTTTTTCTATTCTCTACGGAAATGATACCGTTAAAGAAACAGTAGATAATGACTTTACCGGTAAGTTTGTAAGAGATGCAGTTTTTAAAGAAATTAATCCAACACTTGACCTTTCTGAAGAAGAGCTTAGTGCCTTTGCTGATGCAGTTTTCGATCGCTTTAGAAATCCGTTTATCAAGCATCAATTATCAAGTATAGCACTCAATACGGTGTCTAAATTTAAGGTTCGTGTTCTTCCTAGTTTATTAGCTTTTGAAAAAGAATACAATCGATTACCAGAAAACCTTACTTTTGCATTGGCTTGTTTAATTCGTTTCTATAAAGGAACTTGGAATGGACAGGATTTACCGGTGAAAGATGATGCAGCAATAATTACAGAATTTCAAGCTGCTTGGGAGCAAGGAGGTTACAGTGCTATTTCAAAACGAATACTAAGTAATATGACGTATTGGGATCAAGATCTTACACAGATTTCAGATTTAGAATCGCGTATTGCTCAGGCATTAGAATTGATTGAAGAATATGGTGTAGAAGCCGCTTATAAAAAGTTTACGGCTTAAGTCAATAATAAAGATTATTGATTAGGCCTTTAAAGTGATAGATATGAAAAGCAAACTGATTAAAGTACATCCAGAAGATAACGTAGCGGTAGCACTGGTAGATTTGTATGCAGGAGATACCGTAAAATTTGAAGGGCAAACGCTTCAGGTTTTAACCGATTCTAAGGCGAAACATAAGATATCGTTAGTTGATTTAGCTGCCGAAGACGCGATTTACATGTATGGTGTTTTAGTAGGTAAAGCCTTGAGTCCTATTAAAAAAGGAGGTTTGCTAACTACAGAAAATGTTAAACATCAGGCGAGTTCGGTTTCTCAAAAAACAGAAACTACTTCGTGGATAGCCCCTGATATTACAAAGTGGAAAGACAGAACTTTTATGGGATACCACCGTGAAGACGGGCAGGTAGGAACTCAAAACGTATGGTTGTTTTTTCCGCTTGTATTTTGTGAAAACCGAAATATCGAATTGCTTAAAGATGTTTTCGAAAAAGAATTGTCTTTTCATAAAGCGAGTAAGCAGAGACAATTATTACGCAATTTAATTACCGGTGCTCCAGAAGATACTGCCGTTGCTGAAATTGAAGAAGAACAAGCCATTTTTGACAATATAGAAGTAAAATTCATCACCCATCAAGGTGGGTGTGGTGGTATACGCCAGGACTCGGTTTCCTTATCTAAATTATTGGCTGGTTATGTAAATAATCCTAACGTAGCAGGAGCGACTGTATTGAGTTTAGGGTGCCAAAACTTGCAGATTGATATTTTTAAAAATGCGCTAGCCGAAAAAAATTCTGAAATTAAAAAACCTGTTTTGATCTACGAACAGCAACAGGAGGGAACTGTAGAAGATATGCTTTCAAAAATCATTAAAGATTCTTTTGAAGGGATAAAGAAAGCAAATCTAATTAAGCGTGAACCAGCATCTATCTCAAAATTGAAAATGGGATTAGAGTGCGGTGGTTCTGATGGTTTTTCAGGAATTTCTGCTAACCCGGCTTTGGGATATGCTTCAGACATTCTGGCTGCTGTAGGAGGTTCACCTATTCTTTCAGAATTCCCAGAATTGTGTGGTGTAGAGCAGGAATTGGTAAACCGCTGTGTTAACGATGACGATGCGCAGCGCTTTATGCAATTGATGAAAGCTTACGAAAAATCTGCTATAGATGTCGGTTCTGGTTTTGATATGAATCCGTCTCCGGGTAATATAAAAGATGGTTTAATTACCGATGCGATGAAGTCTGCTGGAGCTGCTAAAAAAGGAGGTACTTCGCCTATTCAGGCTATTTTAGATTACGGGGAATATGTAACTAAGTCAGGCCTTAACTTACTATGTACACCCGGTAATGACGTTGAAAGTACAACGGCAATGGTAGGCGCAGGAGCTAATATAGTTGTGTTTACTACCGGTCTAGGGACACCAACAGGAAATCCTATTGCTCCGGTTTTAAAAGTCGCTTCAAACAGTACTTTGGCTCGCAGAATGCCAGATATTATAGATATTGATAGTGGTGGGGTTATCCGTGGAGAAAAAACTATTACCGAAATGGGAGAAGAAATATTAGAGCATGTTATACAAGTTGCCAGCGGTGAAGTAGAATCTAAAGCAGATGCGTTAGATCAGGATGACTTTATTCCTTGGAAACGTGGTGTATCGCTTTAAAAGATTTTAATAAATAAAAGAATTTCAAAAGGAAGCATTTAATCAATGCTTCCTTTTTTTAATGAAGTTTCACGCTCATAAAGCTCTGGCATAAGCACCACTTTTTTCTCAACCCGAACACTTTTATTATTGTCTTTTATTTGTTCTAAAAATACTTGAGCTGCAATCTGTCCCATTAAAACAGGAGTTTGACCAACGGTAGTAAGTGGTCGTTCCAGGTACTTTGTAAAGGGTTCATTACTAAAACCTACAACACCTACATCTTCAGGTATTTTTAAACCTCTGCTTCTTAGTTCTCGCATGCCACCTAGTGCAACATAATCACTGGCAGAGAAGAACGCATCAAACTCAATCTTTTTATCAAGTAGATCTTGTACGGCTGTTATGCCAGCTTCAACTGTACTGCTTACTTCAAGAATGCGGTTTTTATCAATAGGAATGTTATAAGCTTTTAAAGCGGCAATATAACCGTCATAACGATGTTTGTAGATTTGAAGTTTTGGGTCACCGCCTATGTGTGCAATTTTTTTATAACCTTGTTTAATAAGATGTTCTGTAGCTGCAAATGCACCTTCATAATCATTAATAGTAACAGAACTCACCCCTGAAATATCTTTTTTACGGTCAAAGAAGATTAGAGGGACACCCTCTTCACATACTTCTTCAATATGCTTAATATCTTCTGTAGATTTAGATACTGAAATGAATATACCATCAATGTGCGTGTTGAGTAAGGTTTTTATTTGCTTAGCCTCATTTTCAACATTTTCATGAGATTGACATATAATAACATGGTAGCCTTTAGGCTCCAATTCTTCTTCAATACCACGTATTACCGAAGCAAAAAACGTGTGATTAATGTAAGGAACTACAACTCCTACGTTAAAGGTTCGTCCGCTCTTTAAGGCCAAGGCCAGTGTGTTTTGCTGATAATTGAGAGCTTTAGCTGTTTTTAAAACAAGTTCTTTTGTTTTAAGGCTAACCCGGTTACTATCATTTAAGGCTCTTGAAACGGTAGCTGCACTGATATTTAATTTTTTTGAAATATCGTAGATTGTGACTTTCTCTTTTTGACGCATTTTTTATTTAGGGTATTGTAATCGTTTCCAATTTAATTTTTTTTTAATAAAGTCTATGTCTTTTTATCAATTTTAATAAGTATATAATGCTATTTTTTGTCGTTTTACTTTCTGAAATTGAAATTTTAACTGTTAAAATATGATTTTTTATTAATTATTAGCACTTTTTATTTGCATACTGATAATTAATAATTATTTTCGTGCAATCGATTGTATTTGTTTCTTGAATGATTCAAAATTTCAAGGCCTAAATTTTTATAAAAATCTATATATGTTGAATTTTAAAAGAAATCGTTTGCGTAACAATGCTTTGGTTTTACTGAACTGTTTATTGTTGTTATCTATATCTTGTAAAAACAATGAGAAAAAAGCTGAAACAAGTGAACCGCCACAGACTTCAGTTTGGAGTGAAGCAGATGCAATTATCGAAAAGATAGGTACTATAGAATTCCCAGATTCTACATTCGATATAAAAGATTATGGAGCTGTTGCAGATGGTAGAACACTCAATACTGAGGCATTTTCTAAAGCAATAGAAGCCTGTAGTCTTACAGGTGGTGGTAAAGTTGTGGTTTCTTCAGGTAAATATTTGACTGGTCCTATTCATTTAAAAAGTAATGTAAACTTACATTTAGAAAAAGGGGCAGAAATACTTTTCACAAAAGATAAGAGTGCTTATTTACCAGCAGTACATACTTCTTATGAAGGTATGGAGATTATGAATTACTCTCCGTTAATATACGCTAAAGGACAAAAAAACATAGCGGTTACCGGTAGTGGAATTTTAAATGGGCAGGCAGATAAAACTAATTGGTGGCCTTGGTGTGGTGCAGATAGATATGGATATCAGGAAGGAGATCCAAAACAAAAAGATGAACACAATTTACCAACTCTATTTAAAATGATAGAAGATGGTACTCCGGTTGAAAAGAGGGTTTTTGGTGAGGGAAATCAGTTGCGCCCTCTATTTCTACAAACTCTAGAGTGTGAAAATGTTCTTATTCAAGGTGTGACGTTTACGAATGCTCCTTTTTGGGTAATTCATCCTTTAAAATCAAAATATGTTACCGTAGACGGGATCACCGTCAACAGTCATGGACCTAACAATGACGGGTGTGATCCTGAATATTCTAGTTATGTGCATATCACCAATTGCAAGTTCAATACCGGTGACGATTGTATTGCTATAAAATCGGGTCGTAACGGTGACGGAAGAAGAGTAAATATTCCCAGTGAAAATATAGTGGTTGAAAATTGCGATATGAAAGACGGCCACGGCGGTGTGGTGATGGGAAGCGAGATTTCTGCAGGAGTGCGCAATGTTTTTGTTCGCAATTGTACCATGAACAGCCCCAATCTAGATAGAGCGATACGCATTAAGACCAATACGTTGCGTGGCGGATTTGTAGAAAATGTATATGTCAAGGACATTGAAGTAGGACAGGTAAAAGAAGCGGTGCTCAAAATCAATACTTATTACGGTATTTATGGGGTGCAGGAAGGGGAGTTTATACCTAGTATAAGTAATATTAACTTAGAAAATATTACAGTAGAAAAGGGTGGTAAATACGGGTTGCTAATCAAAGGTCGCGAAGAAAGACCGGTTTCGGGCATTACGCTTAAAAATGTAACCATAAAGGGAGCCGAAACTCCTTTACTGGTCGAAAACTGCGAACCCATAAATTATATAAACACTTCAATTAACGGAGTGGATTACAGCAATTAAAAATTCATAGTATAAATAACCAAAATCAATATGATGAGAAATAGACACACAAATTTTCTTATTCCAAAAAAAGCAGGATTCTTCGTTGTTTTGTTGTCCTGTTTTTTTATCGGGAATACATTTAGTCAGGACACCAGAACGATAACCGGTACTATTACTGCCGCAGATGACGGGATGCCTCTTCCCGGGGTTAATGTGGTGGTCGAGGGAACCAATTATGCCACCGTAACAGATTTTGACGGGAATTTTGAAGTACAGGTTCCGGGAAATGACAATAACTTAGTGATTAGTTATGTAGGATTTTTAACTAAAAACGTAGCGGTAGGTACTCAAAACACTTTTACGATATCGTTAGAGACAGATGTTCAGTCTTTAAGCGAAGTAGTCGTAGTAGGATATGGAACGGTTAAAAAGTCAGATTTAACCGGAGCAGTAGGTACAATAGATTCAGAAAGCCTTACCGAGCGTAACATAACAAACCCTGTTGAATCATTACAAGGTTTAGTTCCTGGTGTGCAGGTAAGCAATTCTACAGGTAGAATAGGTGATGGTTTTAATATAACTATACGAGGTCAAAATTCTATTGGAGGAGGAGGAGATCCATTATTTGTAGTTGATGGTGTTCCTACAGATAATATAGACTTTTTAAACCCGCAGGATATTGAACGTATGGACATCCTTAAGGATGCGTCATCTACGGCGATTTATGGTTCGAGAGGATCTAATGGTGTTGTAATTGTAACTACTCGCAGTGGAGCAGGGGCTAAAGGAGGCTTAAAAGTAAGTGTAGAATCTTTTGTGGGTGTAAAAAATGTAGCAAGATTGCCAGAATTGATGGAGCCACAAACTTGGTGGGATTATCATCAGTCTGCTTATTTAGCAACTGCAGGTACAGATCCTAACACGGGAGCTGTAAGTGCCGCGACGCTTGCTGATGCAGTAGGAGGAAATGGAAGTAATACCGAGTTATTGAGGCGTGTTGCTGAAAACCAATCATTTGATTGGTACGATGCAGTTTTAAAGACTGGGATTCAACAAAACACTTATGTAAATGCATCGGGAAGAGCAGAGAATGGCTTAGGGTATAACTTAGGAATAGGTTATCAGAATGAAACTGGTGTTATTGATAATGAAGAACTAGATAAGTACACCTTAAAACTAGGGGTTGATCATAAAATCAATGATAAATTCACTTTGGGTACTAACGCCACAGTTACTTTAATTAATCAAGACCAAGGGTCTGGTAATGCGATGCAGCAAGCGTTTCGATTAAATCCTTTTCTAGATCCATATGACCTAGATGGTGTTACACTTTTTCCACTACCCGGTAAGCTAACAGATGAAAATGGTGATTTTATCATAAACAAAACCAGTACTTACAATCCTTTGCTAGAAATAAATAATACTATTAATAACCTTCGTCGTTGGAATGTAATAGGTAATACATATTTTCAGTATCAGCCATTAGAATGGTTGTCATTTAAGACATCGTTTGCAGCTGGTTATACGCATTCGCGTCGCGGTCAATCCTGGGGTGCACTTACTAACAGAGGTGCAAATAACAACAATTTACCTTCCGCAGAATTAAGTAACAGTCAGAATTTTAATTATACTTGGGATAATCAGTTCAACATCACCAAAACCTTTGATGAAAAACATAATTTAAATTTCTTGGGGCTTTATAGCATGTTTTCAAATCGAAATGAAAGTTCTTTCTCTTCATCCAGAAATATGCCGTTTGATAATAGTTTCTATAATATAGGTAGTGGTGAGCAAGGTACCTTTGATATAGGCTCAGGTTTTAATAAAAATACGTTGAGATCGTATGCCTTGCGATTAAACTATTCTTATAATGATAAATATCTTTTGACTTTGTCAAATCGATGGGATGGATCATCTGTATTTCCGAAAGAAAATCGCTGGGATTCTTTCCCTTCAGCTGCTTTAGGATGGAATATTTCTAACGAAGATTTTTTAACAGACTCTAAAACAATAAATAATTTAAAACTAAGAATGAGTTTTGGTTATACAGGAAACAATATCATATCTCCGTACTCTTCTTTGAATACTTTAAATTCTCAAACCTATTATGATTATGCAGGTTCTGTTTCTAATGGTTTTGTCTCTACCCAAATAGCAAATGCTCAACTTCAGTGGGAGCGTACCCGTGAATTTAATGTAGGGGTTGATTTTGGTTTATTGAGAGATCGTATCACCGGTAGTATTGATGTGTACGATCGTTTATCTGATGATTTGTTATTTACGCAAGATTTACCTAGTGAAACCGGTTTTTCTAATATTAATGCAAATGTTGCCTCTGTAAATAACAGAGGGGTTGAATTGGCTTTAACTACACGTAATATTCAAACTGAAGATGTCACATGGACTACATCTTTTACATTTACAAAAAACACAAATGAATTAAGGTCAATCTATGGTCAAAGTGAAGTAGATGATATAGGTAATAATCTATTTTTAGGAGAATCTCTTGATGCTATTTACAACTATAAATTTACGGGAATTTGGCAAGCGGATGAAGTTTCTGAAGCTGCTGGTTACGGAATGGAAGAAGGTCAGGAAAAGCTGCTTGATGTAAATGATGATGGCAGGTATACACCTGATGGTGACCGTATTATTTTAGGCTCATCAAATCCAGATTGGACCGGAAGTTTTTTCAGTTCGTTGAAAGTAAAAAACTTTGACCTGTCTGCTTCGGTGATCGTTACCGAAGGCGTTTTTACTTATAGCCCGTATCATTCTAACTTTGCCAATGTAAATGACAGAGGGCGTCAAAAAATAGATTTGGATGTTTACATTCCACAAAATGAAGCCGGCTTAACGCCTAATGCTTCCACACAATATCCACAATCTCAGAACGCAGGAAGGTTTTGGGACGATAACGGCATTGGGTATTACAAAGATGCTTCCTTCGTGAAAGTTAAAAATATTGCTTTAGGCTACAATTTAGGAACTCAGGCGTTAGAATCCTTAGGATTTTCGCAACTGCGTATCTATGCAAATGTGTTGAATCCTTTTGTATTTACTGAGTATGACGGGTATGACCCGGAGTGGGCAGGAGCCAGTTTAAATGTAGGTAGACCCAGTGCTGTAATTTATCAGTTAGGGTTTAATTTAAAATTATAAGAAGATGAAAAAGATAGTATATACTTTAAGTTATTTGACACTAGTCCTCTTTTTAACGGGCTGTTCAGATTTTTTAGAAGAAGATAATAAATCCAATGCCACGGCAGAAGATTTCTACATTACCGCCGAAGGTTATCAATCGCTGTTGAATGCAAATTATGCGCAGCTGAGAGAGCTGTACGGCAATTCTCCCTGGCTGTATGCCTGCGGAACAGACCTGTATGCAGAGGGAAGAGACCGGGAGCCTCTGGGATTGAGCAGGTATACCAATTTGAATCCTTCGTCTGAAGGAGTGGGCGCCTTGTATGACACTGCATTTAAAGCGATTCAAACCGCAAACACCGCTGTTTATTACTACGATCTTACCGAAACCACTGATGTTTTGGATCAGCAACTGGGAGAAGTACGCTTTTTAAGAGCAAACGCTTATTTCCTGTTGGTTCAAACCTACGGGGGAGTGCCTTTAATTACCGAATACTTCAGAGAGCCGGTGCTTTCTTTTGATCGTGCGGAAGCAGAAGCGATCTATGATTTTATAATTACCGAACTAGAAGCGGCTTTGCCAGCAGTAAGTACTGGTGCTTATCAGGGCAAAGTGACTCAGCGTGCGGTAAATCACCTGTTAGCCAAGGTGTATTTAACCAGAGGTTATGAAAGTTTTGGAGCCGCAACAGATTTTGAAACTGCGGCGTCTTATGCAGATGCTGCTATTGCAGGGCAGTCGCTTGATTTGTCTTTTGAAGAACTTTGGTCTCCTGATTATGCGATAAATTCTGAAACCTTGTTTTCGGTGCAATACGATGCGGCATCGGTGAGTACAGACCCTTTTAGTCTGGGGCATATGCAAACTGCTTATTTTGGGCCGTACCAAGGAGGTAGTGAGATTGCTGGTGATGCGCCATATAGAACATATACGTTATGTCCTACACAGTTTGCAATAGATCTTTTTGAAGAAGATGATGAGCGCTATTCGACTACGTTTATGACTGAAGTTTATGCGCGTTACTTTGATTTTTATGATGTTGATGATACGAGTACATTACCGGTAGCTCATTATTATGCTCCGGCGTGGGAAGCTACACAGGCAGACAAAGATGCTTATATAGTCGAGCATCCAGAAGCAACATATCATGATTATGGTACGTATGTACCATCAGCAAATCCTACTAATGATTATCAAACGATTCCAATGAAAAAATTTGATGATCCTGAAGCACCTTTTGGGCAAAATACAAGTAGAAGAGACATTATTCTTTCTCGTTTAGGAGAGACTTATTTAATTGCAGCAGAAGCTCATTTACAAGCTGGTCAGCCTGGTACAGGTCTTAATTTTATAAATGAAGTACGTGAGCGTGCAGGAGTAGATGATGTTACATTAGGAGAATTTGATATCGATTATATTTTGGATGAACGTGGTCGTGAATTGATGGGAGAATACCACCGCTGGTTTGACTTAAAACGTACTGGTAAATTAGTAGAACGTGCTTCTGCTTATCATTACCTTGTAGAGGAAGGCAATTTTGATGGAGCTAATGGAGAATTGAAGATTTTAAGACCTATACCGCAAAGTGCGTTAGACTTGAATCAGAATAATGAATTTGAACAAAATCCTGCATACCAGTAATTTTTGAATTTTAATTGAGTGTGAAAAAAGCTTACCGATTTACGGTTAAGCTTTTTTCTGTTTAATTGATAGAGATTTTAATAGTAATAATATGATTCAACTTAGATTTAAAATTGTTCTTTTTTGCTTTTTATTGAGCGGAGTTTGTTTTGCTCAAAATAGATCTACAGCTGTAAAGCCATACTCTATAAAAACCACCTACGATAAGTTAAAAAACAATTACCCTTTTATCAAACCTATAGAAGAATTAGAAACTGGAAATTTTAATAAAAGTGAGAACGTTATTTATCACACTGTAGCTGATAGAGACTTAAAGGCAGATGTCTATTTTCCGAAAGATACAAGCATTATGAAGCCTACAATTTTATTGGTTTTTGGAGGAGGATGGATTAGTGGTAGCAAAGAGAATGTTAGGCCTATGGCGCAGCATTTTGCAGACAATGGTTTTGTAGCTGTTACTGCTGAATATCGTTTAAGTAGCGAAGCTAAATACCCCGCAGCCGTATTAGACTTAAAAGCTGCTGTTAGATGGATGCGTCAAAATGCAGATATATACGGAATAAATACCAAGCAAATAGCTATACTTGGTAATTCAGCCGGTGCACAGCTTGCGACATTGATAGGGGTAACCGGAGGATCTTCGGTCTACAATAGTAAAAGTTTTGAAGTTTCAGATTCAATTCAAGCTATAATTAATGTTGATGGGATTGTTTCATTTATACATCCTGAAAGTGAAGAAGGGGAAATTGCAGGTAAGTGGCTTGATGGCTTAGAGTCTGATAATCCTAAAAATTGGAAAGAAGCATCACCTCTTGAATATGTAGATGCAAATACACCTCCTACATTATTTATAAATAGTATGATGCCTCGTTTTCACGCAGGCAGAGATGATATGCTTTCCATTCTTGACGAAAATAATATTTATAATGAAGTGCATACAATTCCAGATACGCCACACTCTTTTTGGCTGATGCAACCATGGTTTGAATCCACCTTGCAATACAGCATGGCGTTTTTAAATCGGGTTTTCAAAGCGGAAGATGCAAAAATATATCGTGAGATTACAGTAGCTAAAGATGGTAGTGGTGATTTTCAAAGAATTCAAGAGGCCATCAGCAGCACACGTGATTTAGGACCTGATTATGTCAAGATATATATTAAAAATGGCGTATATAATGAAAAAATAGAAGTGCCTGCCTGGAAGCGTAAAATAGTATTAGTAGGAGAAAGTAGAGATGGGGTTGTTATTGTAAATAATGATTATTCTGGTAAGATAGATTCACTTACTGGTTTTATACATAGCACTTTTACTTCACATACCTTAAAGGTTGAAGGACGTGATTTTTATGCTGAAAACTTAACGATACAAAATACATCATGTAACCAAGGTCAAGCTGTTGCTTTGCATACGGCAGGAGACCGTTCAATATTTAAAAATTGTAAAATACTAGGATGTCAGGATACGGTTTATACAGCAGGGGAAGATAATAGAGTGCTATTTGATAACTGTTATATAGAAGGTACTACCGATTTCATTTTTGGTCAGGCGACTGCATTTTTTGATCATTGTGAAATCAATAGTCTTAATAATTCATATGTGACTGCAGCTTCAACACCAGCTAAGCAAAAATACGGTTATGTATTTCTTAATTGTAAACTCACAGCAGCAGAAGGAGTGACTAAAGCCTATTTAGGAAGACCTTGGAGACCTTATGCTAAAACAGTATTTATCAATTCAGATTTAGGAGCTCATATACTTCCTGATGGTTGGGAAGTATGGGACGGTGATAAAATGTTTCCGCATAAAGAACGCTCTGTTTTTTATGCTGAATATAATAGTAAAGGAGCCGGAGCAAACCCAGAGAAACGAGTGTGGTGGTCTCATCAACTTTATGAAGAAGAGATTGATTACTATACAAAAGCTCATGTTTTAGCGGGTCACGATAACTGGAAACCAGAGTTTATTTTTTCAATTTTAAATGAATAGTTATGCAATTTTTTAAAACCTTATTTGTTGTTTTTTTCTTTTTAACAGGAATTCTTTTTGCTCAAGATAAGCCTACGATTTACCTGATAGGTGACTCTACTATGTCAAATAAGAAAAACCCAGAAACGAATCCTGAACATGGTTGGGGACAAGTACTGCCAGAACTATTAGATGAAAATATAGAGGTTAGTAATCATGCGCTAAATGGGCGCAGTAGTAAAAGTTTTATTACTGAAGGTCGCTGGGAAATAGTCTTAAGTTCTTTAAAAAAAGGAGATTTTGTGTTTATTCAGTTTGGTCATAATGATCAAAAGTTTAAAGATAGCACTCGGTATACCAACCCTTTTACACAGTATAGATATAATTTAGAGCGTTATGTAAAAGAGGCTAGAGAAGCAGGAGCCACACCCATTTTAATGTCATCAATCGTACGAAGAAAGTTTAATGAATATGGTACTCTTGAAGATACTCACGGCAATTATCCTTTGGTCGTACGTATGGTTGCTAAAGATCTAGAGGTAGCATTTATAGATATGCAGTTTTTAACTGAAAGATTAGAGAAAAAGTGGGGATCTCAGGAGTCTGAAAAATTACATTTACACTTCAAAAAAGGAGAGAATCCTTATTATAAAAAAGACAAAAATGATGATACACACTTGTCATATCTAGGAGCGAAATTAGTTGCTAGTCTAGCATTACAAGAAACTGTTAGACAAAATATATCTTTAGAAAAATATATCAAACCTGAGGTTTTAGAACAAGATATTGTTACTTTAAAGGATTGAAAAATATTAACCTAAATAGTATATATGAAGTCACTGATTTCAGTAGAAAATAAAATAATAGTTATAAGTGGTGCAACAGGCGTGCTTGGGGAATCTATGACACGATCTCTTGCTAAAGCCGGAGCTCATGTAGTAATATTGGGTAGAACTAAAACAAAAGTAGATAACTTGGTAGAGGCTCTTAAACAAGAAGGTTTTCAAGCATCAGGTGTGTTAGCAGACGTGACGAGTAAAGAAACTTTAATTGCTGCAAAATCTGAGATTGAAGATCATCTGGGCTATATAGATGTTTTGATTAATGCAGCTGGAGGAAATATGCCCGGGGCATTAATTTTACCGGAGCAATCTCTGGCTGATGCAGATGTTGAAGAAATGCGTAAGGTGATGGATCTCAATTATACTGGTACTTTCTTGCCTACACAGGTTTTTCTTCCATTATTGGAAAAGTCTAAGACTGGGAGTGTTTTGAATATTTCTTCTGTTGCAGCACATTTACCACTTACCCGAGTTATGGGGTATGCTTCGGCAAAAGCAGCAATCGAAAACTTGACACAATTTCTTGCGGTAGAATTTGCTCAAAAACAAGAGAATCCAATACGGGTAAATGCTTTAGCTCCTGGTTTTTTCTTAACCGAGCAAAATCGGGATTTGCTAACCAATAAAGACGGAAGCTTAACCAATCGTGGAGAAAAAATAATTGATCATACTCCGCTGGGTAAATTTGGTAACCCAGAGGATCTAAGCGGTGCTATACATTGGTTGTGTAGCGATTCTGCTTCTTTTGTAACCGGAACCGTAGTTACGGTAGACGGTGGGTTTAAAGCATTTGCAGGTGTTTAATTTCAATAGAAAATTTAAAAAATGATTCAAACAATGCGTTGGTACGGGTCTAAAGATCCCGTTTCACTTCAAGATATTCGTCAGGCAGGTGCGTCTGGTGTGGTACATGCGATGCATGAAATTAAAAACGGTGAAGTCTGGTCTTTAGAAGCTCTTCAAAAAAGAAAAACCAAAATAGAAGCTGCTGGATTAGAGTGGAAGGTCGTCGAAAGTTTACCAATTACAGAGGCGATGAAAA
Source organism: Leeuwenhoekiella marinoflava DSM 3653 (assembly GCF_900129005.1). Classification (GTDB taxonomy): domain Bacteria; phylum Bacteroidota; class Bacteroidia; order Flavobacteriales; family Flavobacteriaceae; genus Leeuwenhoekiella; species Leeuwenhoekiella marinoflava. Next base: position 116,808 of record NZ_FQUN01000017.1, read on the forward strand.
CCCGTACGGGAAATTTCAAACAACATATAGCCAATTACAAAGCCTCTTTGATAAATCTTGGGGAAATAGGTGTTGAGGTCGTTTGCTATAATTTTATGCCAGTTTTAGACTGGACGCGTACGCAATTGGCTTACCCGCTAGAAAATGGAGCAACCGCTCTACGTTTTGATTGGTCTCATTTAGCGGCTTTTGATTGTTTTATTTTAAAACGAAAAAACGCAGAACAAGATTATAACGATTCAATACTTACCGAAGCTAAACGTTTTTTTGAGCAAGCAACGTCAGAAGATAAACAACAATTAGAAGATGCAATAATTGCAGGGCTTCCGGGTTCTGAAGAGGGATATACCTTAGCCGGTTTGCAAAAAGCTATCGATAGCTATTCAGCAATAGACGAGCGAAAAGCTGAAGAGCATTTAAAGCTTTTTTTAGATGAAGTTTTACCTACTGCTGAATCTTCTGGTATTGCGATGGCAATTCACCCGGATGATCCGCCGCATCCGTTTTTTGGTTTACCTAGGATTATGAGTAAGGCTTCAGATATTAAACGTTTATTGGCAGATAATGATAACGCGTATAACGGAGTTACTTTTTGTACCGGTTCTTTTGGAGCGCGGGCAGATAACGATTTGGTACAAATTGTTAAAGGTTATGGTAAGCACATTCACTTTGTGCATTTACGAAGTACAAAAAGAGATGTTAACGGTAGTTTTTATGAAGATAATCATTTGGATGGGGATGTGCCGATGGCAGCCGTGATTTACGAACTATTAGAAGTCGAAAAACAATACAGTAAGCAAATACCTATGCGCCCAGATCACGGGCATCAGATGCTTGATGATCTCAAGAAACCCTTAGCACATCCCGGTTATACAGCAATAGGCAGGCTTAAAGGATTGGCTGAAATAAGAGGTGTTATCAATGGAATAGAATTTATGCAAAACAGATAAGTAATGAGCATTAAACAAGAAAGTGACGTGTTTTTTAAAACTAATAAAACAGAATGGGAACACGCCGATATCGGTATTACCCGCCAGATTGTAGCACACCACAAAGACTTGATGGTCGTGAGTGTAACGTTTGAAAAAGGAGCTATTGGTACGATACATAATCATGTTCATACGCAAGGTAGCTATGTGGTTTCAGGAAAGTTTGAGATCACAATTAATGGAAAAAGCGAAATTTTAGAAGCCGGAGACGGATTTTATGTTCCACCAAATACACCGCACGGAGCTAAATGTCTTGAATCTGGAATCCTAATCGATTCGTTTAATCCTGCAAGAGAAGATTTTTTGAAATAAGGAGAAGCAGTTGAAAAGCTGCTTTTTTTGTTAATTAAATCTGCCATTTGATGTTAGTATTGACAACTGTTTTCGACCAATTTTCTGAACCCTTGAATTAAAGATGATGGAATTTGAAAAGATGAAAGTAGAAATTTGGAGTGATATTATGTGTCCGTTTTGCTACATAGGTAAACGTAATTTCGATAAAGCTCTTGAGCAGTTTTCACATCGTGACCGTGTAGAAGTAATCTGGAAAAGTTTTGCGTTATCCCCCAACTTACAGACTGATACCAGTATCAATAGTGTTGATTTTTTACAAGAATATAAAGGTATGTCTGCTAGCCAAGCTAAAGAAGCGCTAGCTAATGTAACGGGCATGGCAAAAGCCTCTGGACTTGAATACAACTATGATAAAGTTGTGGTTGCAAATACGCGCAATGCCCATCAAATGATTCATCTTGCAGCTCAAAAAGGCTTGCAGAATGAAATGAAAGAGCGCTTGCTAAAAGCTTACTTTATAGATGGTTTAAATGTAGATGATGTAGACACTCTTATAGGCTTAGGTCAGGAGGTAGGACTTAAAGTCGATGAGATCAGAATAACTTTAAAAGAAAAACAGTTTGCAGCCTATATAGAGCAAGATGTTGCCGAAGCAAAAGCTATAGGGGTAAACGGTGTTCCGTTTTTTGTTTTTGATAGAAAATATGCAGTATCTGGTGCGCAGCCAGAAAAACAATTCTCTAATGTATTGAGTAAAGCTTATACAGAATGGTATGGAAAGCAGGAAATAGCTCAATTTGAAGTGCTAGAAGGTCAAAGTTGTGATGCTTCCGGTAATTGTGATTAATAATTTCTACTACTATAAACTAAAAAGCTCCCAAACCAGATGGTTTGGGAGCTTTTTAGTTTTCTTTGGAATACGATTATTAACTGATTAAAATTTAACAAACAATTTACTTACAAAGTTTCTATGAATTTTAAATTTACGTAACCAGTTACGTAAATGTGTTATGAGTGAAGATTTTTTATTGGAGATGGGGTATTCAGGGCTTACCGGGCGTTTAAAACGCTTGAGTGATGCTTTTATGTATCAAACACGAGACCTGTATAGAGAATATGATGAAGATATAGAGCCTAACTGGCATATGATTTTTTTACTGTTGCAAAAGAATGAAACGATGACGGTTACAGCGCTTGCTGAAGCATTGCAATTATCGCATCCGGCAATAGTAAAGCTCATTAATAAAATGAAGAAAAAAGGATATATAGATTCAGTTGTAGATGCTGAAGATAAACGAAAATACGATTTAATGTTATCACAAAAGGCCAAACAAAAACTGCCCAAATTTCAGAAATATTGGGAAGCTGGAGAAAAAGCGCTTCAGGAGCTTTTAAATCACAATAAACAATTGCTAGAACAACTAGAACAGCTTGAAGCTAAAATGGCAGAAACAGATTTTAGAACCCGAATGGATAAACTACTAGTGAACGAATAGAACACAAAAAAACTCAAAGGGCTATGAAGATATTCATCGATATAGTAGGATGGCTAGGCTCCATTTTAGTCGTATTGTCTTACGCGTTAACACTTGTAAAAAATAAAGATTTTAGTACATGGTGTATTTTAATGAATCTTATAGGTGGAATTTTGGTAGCAATAAATTGTTTCTATTATAAAGCAATACCGTCGTTGGTAACCAATGTAATCTGGAGTTTTATTGCACTTTTGTCAATTTATAGAGCAAAAAAGCAATGGTATCAAACTCGCAGACACAACCGAAGAGCTCATAGATATTAAAGTTTTTATAGGTTTGGCATTTATTGATTAGCGAGATTAGATGCGTTGGTGATTATTAACGAGATCGATCTATCTTAGAATTCGTAAATAAAGCTTGCATAGAAAGCATTAAGTTAGTCTATTTATAATTTTCATTTACTAAATTCACCGATGCTTCTACGCTGTTTAAAATTCCTTTTAGTAGTACTATTTATTTTTTGTTCCGCTTGCGCGAAAAGATCAAATAAAAATACCATTACCATAGCTACAGCAGCTAATATGCAATTTGCGATGCAAGAGTTAGCAGATAGGTTTTCTAGTCAAACAGATATTGCTTGCGAATTTGTTATTGCTTCTTCGGGTAAATTAACCGCACAGATAAAAGAAGGTGCTCCATACGATGTTTTTGTCGCGGCAAATACCAAATATCCACAAGCCATATACGACGCTGGTTTTAGTTATGATATACCAAAGATTTATGCTTATGGAAAATTGGTTATTTGGTCTTTAGACGAAAAACTTCAGCCTTCATTTGAAACCCTTTCAAATCTTCAAGTAAAACATATAGCACTCGCAAATCCTAAAACAGCTCCGTATGGTTTAGCAGCAGTTAATGCGCTTCAGCGAAAAGAATTATACGAGCATTTAGAAGAAAAATTGGTTTATGGTGAGAGTATTTCACAAACCAATCAGTTTATCATTTCCGGCGCAGCCGAAATTGGTTTTACAGCACTTTCTGTGGTTAAAGCTTCAGAAGTTCGAACTAAAGGAAACTGGATTTTAGTCGATGACAGTTTATATAGCCCCATTGAGCAAGCAGCTGTTTTGATAAAAAGAGGAGAGCAAGTCAATGAAGCGGCTAAAGCTTTTTATGAATATATTTTTACTGAAGAAGCACAAGAAATTCTTTTAGAATTTGGATATTCGGTAAATGAATAGGCTTAACGGAAATATTTCGAGAATAGAAGTCAGTGGAAATCTAACATTGGCGCACGTTGAAGTTACGCCACAACTCGTTTTGAAAGCTATTGTGATTGACACACCTAAAACAGCTGCATATCTAAAAGTAGGGCAGGAAGTAGTTTTAGTATTCAAAGAAACTGAAGTCATCATCGGCACCAATTCTCAAACCAAAATAAGCTTGCAAAATCAAATTCCTGCTTCAATTAATAAGATTGAACGTGGTCAATTACTCAGCAAACTAAATCTTAGAACAATCACGGGTGAACTTAACGCAATCGTAAGCACAAACGCCGTTAAAACTTTATGTTTAAAAACTGGTGATGCCGTGGTTGCGATGGTGAAATTAAACGAAGTAATGCTGCAGGCGTTATGAATTGGGAACCACTTCTTTTGACGTTTAAGTTGGCTTTGTTTACCACAGTAATTTTGATTGTAATAGGTGTTCCTATCGCGTATTGGTTGAGCAATACAAAATCTCGAATAAAACCTGTTTTGGAAACCTTGGTAAGTATGCCACTGGTTTTACCGCCCACCGTTTTAGGTTTTTATTTTTTAATGGTCTTCAGTCCGAATAATACATTCGGAAACTGGCTTGATGAATGGTTGGACGTTAAACTGGTTTTTTCATTTAGCGGTCTCGTGATTGCCTCTGTGATTTACAGTTTGCCTTTTATGATTCACCCTATACAATCAGGTTTGAGCGGTATTTCAAGATCAATTACCGAAGCTTCTTTTGTTATGGGGAAGTCTAAATGGGAAACGCTTTTAAAAGTTCAATTACCTCAAATCAAACCTGCTTTGCTTACCGGTATTGTGCTGTCTTTTGCGCATACAGTCGGGGAGTTTGGTGTGGTTTTAATGATAGGTGGTAACATTCCCGGCAAGACTAAAGTTGCATCAATCGCAATCTATGATGAGGTAGAAGCCTTGAATTACGATGCGGCTAATTTTTATTCATTCGTTTTGTTTGCTATAACTTTTTGCATTCTACTTGCAGTTTACCTTGTTAACGGCAACCACTTTAAACACTTCTGGAAATGATAAAACTAGATATCAATAAAGAATTGCAGGCAGCAACAGGAACGATGACACTTCGGTTAAATTTAAATATTGAAAGTGGACAACTTATTACACTTTACGGTCCATCTGGAGTAGGTAAAACTTCTACTTTAAGAATGATCAGTGGTTTGATGCAACCCGATTCTGGTCAAATATGTGTTGAGGATGAAACGTGGTTTGATGCCGAAAATAAAATCAATTGGAGTCCGCAAAAGCGGAAAGTAGGTTACGTGTTTCAAGATTATGCTTTGTTTCCACACATGACGGTTTTAGAGAATTTAAATTTCGCGAAAGCGAAAAATCAGACAAATAGTTCAATTTCAGATCTCATTGAAATAATGGAATTGGGTCAACTGCAAAACCGTAAACCCGAAAGCTTGAGTGGAGGTCAAAAGCAACGCGTAGCCCTTGCCAGAGCATTAGTACAAAAACCGAAAATTTTATTGTTAGATGAACCGCTGGCAGCTTTAGACAGCGCAATACGGCATAAGCTACAGGGGTTTTTAAAAACAGTGCATCAAGAATTTCAATTGACTACAATTTTGATCTCTCATGATGTTGGAGAGATCGTTAAGTTAGCAGATCATGTATATCAGTTAGAAGAAGGAAAAATACTCAAGCAAGGAACGCCGGAAACTATTTTTATAGAACAAAACCTAAGCGGAAAATTCAAGTTTACCGGTGAGGTTTTAAAAATTCAGCAAGAAGAGATTATTGGTATCGTTACGGTACGAATTCATACTGATGTGGTTAAGGTTGTAGTTCAGCACGAAGAAGCGTCAAAATTAGCCATAGGTGATCAGGTGCTGGTTGTTTCAAAAGCTTTTACCCCGTTGCTTTATAAGATTGAAGTTTCAATTTAAAACTAGAATAAAAAAAATCCGAAATGTTTTTCTACACCCCGGATTCTCAAAATTGATTTAAACACTAATTAATCTTCTTGGTTTAAAAACCATTCAATCTTTTCTACTTCAGTCTTACAGCCGCAGTAAAAAGGTGCGCGCTCGTGTAATTCAGAAGGTGTTCTTTCCATAATACGACCATAACCATCAGAAGCTTTACCACCTGCTTGTTCAGCAAGAAAAGCCATAGGATTACACTCATATAAAAGCCTCAGTTTGCCTTTAGGAGATGTAGTTCCTGTAGGGTAGAGATATACGCCGCCTAATAACATATTTCGGTGAAAATCTGCTACAAGTGAACCGATATATCGAGAGGTAAATGGACGACTTTCTTCTTCATTCAGTTCTTGCGCCCAGCGTATAAACTTCTTGATTCCGGTAGGAAAGTGTACATAGTTACCCTCATTTACAGAGTAAATTCTTCCGGAATTAGGATATGTCATATTAGGATGTGAGAGAAAAAAGGACCCAATACCAGGATCAAAAGTAAAGCCGTGTGTACCGTTACCGGTGGTATAAACCAGCATTGTTGAAGTACCATAAATAAGATACCCGGCAGCAACCTGATTGATACCCGGTTGTATAAAATCTTCTAATGTCACCGGAGTACCTATAGGACTGATGCGACGATAGATACTAAAAATAGTACCTACGGTAATATCTACATCAATATTTGAAGAACCGTCAAGCGGATCTATAAGCACTACATAGTTGGCGTTTTTATGGCGTTCTTCGTTAAAAACAATAAAATCTTCAAGCTCTTCAGAGGCAAGCCCGCAGATATCACCGCGATCGCGCAAGGTGCTTATAAACATGTCATTGGCAAGAATGTCTAGCTTAGCTTGTACTTCGCCTTGCACGTTTTCTTTACCGGCTTTTCCGCGTATTTCTGCGAGTCCGGCTTTGTTGATTTCTTGATTAACCATTTTTCCGGCAAGCCTAATCGCACTTAAAAGTGACGAAAGTTCGCCTTTTGCGTAGGGAAAATCTTTTTGGTTTTGAATGATAAATTCGCCTAACGTGGTGTGTCTTTCCATAATTTTCTGGTGGTCGTAGTTGATGTAGAATAATAATGTTTTAAGCCGAAAATTTATAAAAAATGCTTTTTACAATCGATTACAGCTTGGTTTTTATACGAATATTGCAATAATTCATACAGTAAATTTAATTTAAACTTTTGGGATTTACTGTTAGTTTAAGACATAATTATTCTAATCTAGAATAATTTTTTATAGAAGACTTGAGCAGTGAAAATGCTTTTTAGAATGAGTCATCTAGAAGTTTTAAAATTAGCATAAAACAGAAGCTATCTTTTTAAAAACCACTAATTTCGAGGGTAATTAACCATCATTATGAGTAAACACGTTGTTATAATAGGAGGAGGCTTCGCTGGTATCAATCTTGCCAGAAAACTTTGTAAGTCTTCAGCTTTTGAAATCACCTTAGTGGATAAGAATAATTACAATTTTTTTCCTCCTTTATTGTATCAAGTATCAACCGGTTTTTTAGATCCTTCGAGTATTACTTTTCCATTTAGGAATTTATTTAGAGATCAGCAAAATTTCAGATTTAGAATGGGGACTTTTTTAGAAGTAAACCCTAAATCAAAAACAATTACTTTAGATAATGGAGAACTTAGTTATGACTATTTAGTTCTAGCTACAGGAACGCAAACTAATTTCTTTGGTCTTGACCAGATAGAGAAGCACGCAATACCTATGAAAACGCTTGAAGATGCTCTTGAGATGCGTAATTTATTATTGCAACGTCTGGAGCAGGCTACCCGAATACCCGATCAATCGCAACGCTTGCCGTATTTAAATATGGTGATAGCAGGAGGAGGCCCTACCGGTGTAGAGATTTCAGGCGTATTTGCAGAGTTGCGTAACAATACGATACGAAAAGAATTCCCGGAATTAGTAGGTAGTGGATCTAGAATCTATTTAATAAATGGAGGAGGGGAGTTGTTATCGCCTATGAGTGAGAAAAGCCAGCAGTATACACTTAAAGAATTAGAAGAAATGGGTGTTGAGGTTTTGCTCAATACACGTGTTGTAGATTTTGATGGTGAAAAAGTGATGATGAAAGACGGTTCCCATATTTACAGTAAAAACTTGATATGGGCAACAGGTGTTACCGGTTACCGGTTTAATGGTTTACCTGATGAAGTCTATCAGCGCGGAAATCGCATTTTGGTAAACGGTATTAATCAAGTACAAGGTTTTGAAACTATATATGCTTTAGGAGATTCGTCAATTAGTACAACAGATCTTAATTTTCCCAAAGGGCATCCTCAATTAGCTCAGGTAGCTATGCAGCAGGGTCGTGCTTTGGCTAAGAACTTAAAAGCAATAGAGGCTGGGAAAGAAACTAAAGCTTTTCAATATACAGATAAAGGTTCTATGGCTATTATAGGAAGTAGTAAAGCTGTCGCAGATCTACCGAAACCCAGTTTACATTTTAATGGCTTCTTTGCGTGGTTTATTTGGTTATTTGTACATCTTTTTGCGCTTATAGATTATAGAAACCGAGTGCGTACCTTCTACAATTGGTCTACAGAGTACTTAAGTAAGAATCAAGATTTACGACTTATTATAAGACCAAAAAGGAACAGGTAAATATTTAACAAGTTAAATCTTACATTATTTGTTAGAGGTGTTTACTAAATTAATTAACTAAAAATTTAGTTTACACTAAAAGCAAGTCTTCATCGTTTAAAAACAAATAACTTCTGATTATCAGAATTTTAAAATTTATTTTACTTGTAAAATTCATTGAAATTTGTTTGAATTTTAATAGATTTTTGACATAAATCAAAATAATAAACTTGTATAAAATCATCAATTTGCTTGACTAAAACGATAAACCAAAGCTTTTTATCGATAGTATTGTGCCTTATGCGGATTGAATTCCTAATTTTATTCTAAATAACTTGAATTACTCCTTCTCCAGAGTAAACGTTCAACCTTTAGCCCAACTTTAAATTTTCATTTAAAGATTTAAGGTTTTTTTACCCCCCCCTAAGTAAAAGAAGAATACTAATGATTTGACTGATAAGCATTTGAGCTTTTCGGTGTAGAATTCTTTTGTTCAAATTTTAATGTTTTTTAAACCTCTCAAACTAAAACACTTGTACTATGGTGAACTTTACTTATCGAAATTTTTATTTCAGAATTACTTTTTTACTGCTACTGTTATGTAGTGGTGGGATTGCTGCTCAAACACAAACCTTCGCGACCCAACTTATAGATGTTGATCCTGTTGCGGGGCATGTAACTAACGCTGCAGCAGCACACGATGGAAATCTTGCTACAGCTGCAACCGTAAGAGCAAACTCTGGTATTGCTTTGGGTATAGGAGCGTATGACGGCTATATTGAAGTAGGATATACTTCACCCGTACCGGCAAATACAACAAGTTTTATAAGAATTGATACTGAAGATGATTTATTGAGAGTACTTCTTGGTGGCGGCTTGGGCGAATTACTGAGTGATGTACTGGGCACGGTACTCATAGGTAATCAAGAGTTTACAGTTGAAGCAAAAAATGGTTCTACTGTAGTTTTAAGTGCAGATTCAACAGATCCTAATACTTTTGATAGTGCCCGAGTTCGGGTAGTTACTAATGCAGCCGGAGAACTATTTATAGCAATGACTCCTTCTCAATCGTATAGCAGTATCCGTATTACTAATAGTATAGGTTCTTTATTAGGTTTGGGAAATACAAGAACGCTAGATGTAAGAGGTGTTTTTTATTCGTCAGGGGTAGGTATTTGTAATGAACCTGCTTTTACTTCATTTGATGGAGATGGATTAAATCTTGATTTAATAGAATTAGGAGGTGCGGGAGTGATAGATCCTGAGAATGCTATTGATTCAGATCCTTTAACCTTTTCTCAATTAAGTCTGGGTGTTCTTGATGTAGCTGCTTCTATTGAGCAGATTATATATTTTGAGACACCCTCTCAACCTACTGAAGATTTTAAAATTAGTTTAAGAGTTGACCCTACATTATTAGCAGTGGGTGTTGCTAATAATATAATATTTGAAGCTTACAATGGACCTACATTAGTTTCTACGTCGAGTCTTTCATCCCTATTAAATCTTGATTTGCTAGGACTATTGCAAGGCGGAGCTGTTACTCAAGTTCCATTTGATGTTGCAGGGTCTGTAGATCGTATTGTGGTACGTTATAATTCGCTTTTAGGAGTTAATCTTTTTCAACGATTAGATTTATACGACGTGGCAGTTACTTCGGGTCTTCCAGTAATTGCTGCTGCGTCTCAGGACGTAGAAGTATGTGAGGGAGGTACCACAGATTTAGTAGCAACTACTGCTACTACCGGAGCAGAATTACGCTGGTATGATGCACCAACCGGAGGTAACTTGCTTGAGACAGTAGCTAGTGGAGATACTTTTGCCACACCAGTTTTGACTGAAGATACTACCTTTTATGTGTCTTCATTTGTAACGGGTTGTGCCGAAGAATCCGCTCGTGTAGCAGTAGAAGTTACCGTAAATCCATTGCCTGAATCAGGAGATATCACAGTATTGGGCTTAAACCTTCCTATATGTATTCCTGAAATATTAAACATAGTACCAACTACTACTTTAAACGGAAGCTTCAATTATTTTCTGGATGCTAACGGTACTCTTCCAATCACAGATGGATTGGTTGAGGATGGTATCACATATACAATAAATGCAGATGGAGAACTTGAAGTAGAAGGTTTAACCGAGGCTGACAGTCCGTTTAGAGTTTATGTAAGTTTAGTAGATGCGGTAACGGGTTGTGAGAATGCACCGGGCGATTTAAAAGTAGTAGATGTAGAGCTTGATGGAGGGCCACAGCCAACGATAGCTCTAGATGCAGTAACTGCAGATAATATCATCAATGCAGCAGAAGCAGGTACTGCAATTACCTTAACCGGTAGTGTAGGGGGCGATGCAGAAGTAGGCGATGCTGTTGTAGTAACAGTAAATACTTTTGAATATCCAACTACAGTAGCTGCAGGCTTAGTTTTTTCAGTAGATGTAGCGGGAGCACAATTGGTAGCCGATGATGATCTTACCGTAGAAGCTGAAGTGACTGCTCAAAACCTATTGTTGTGTGAGACTACAGTTGCTACTACTCAGTTATATACACTAGATCTTAATAATCCCACGATTCCAACGGTAGATGTTTTAGTTACCGATAACCCTACTCCAACAATCACCGGAACAGCTGATTCAGTTGATGATTTGACTGTTGTGGTTGATGGAGTTACATATACCGAAGGTGACGGAAATTTAACCGATAACGGTGATGATACGTGGACGTTAGTTATTCCTGCGGCTAATGCTTTAGCTGATGGCACTTACGATGTGATGGCTACAGCAACTGATGCGGCGGGTAATCC
>NZ_FQUN01000043.1 GCF_900129005.1 Leeuwenhoekiella marinoflava DSM 3653
GGATCAGCAAGATCGCCTGCTGCATAAATCTGATGCGGCTTTACAGTCGAAATGAGTTCGTTTACAATAGCTACATCATCTTGAGACATTGGATTTTTCTTGATTCCGCCGGTTTCGTAAAACGGAAGATCTAAAAAGTGAACATGCTCATCAGGAACGCCCTCAAAACGGGTGGCACCTAGAGATTCACAGCGTCTGATAATTCCTTTTAACTGACGTACTTCAACAGGATCTATCTCATTGCGTTGCTTATTCTTTATTTGCGCTGCAATTGCTGCAAATTTCTCTTTATCTCCTTTGCTTACTTGAGCTGCAACTTCAGCAAACTTTAAAGCTTCGGTATCAGAAACCGCTATGTTTCCTGAAGTTTGATAGGCGATATGCACTTCGTGACCTTGTTCTACCAGTCGGTCAAAGGTACCACCCATAGAAATCACATCATCGTCAGGATGCGGACTGAAGATAATCACCCGCTTTTTTGCAGGTTCAGCACGCTCAGGTCTGTTGGTGTCATCAGCTCCCGGCTTGCCACCCGGCCAACCGGTGATGGTATGCTGCAGCTTGTTGAACATTTCGATATTCAAATTATAAGCAGAACCTTGAAGTGCCAATAAATCGGACATTCCCTGATCGTTATAATCTTTATCGGTAAGACTCAAAATCGTTTTACCGGTCTTTTCACACAACCAGAAAACCGCTTTTGCAGTCAATTCTTTAGTCCAGTCACAGGTACCAACCAACCACGGTGTTTTTACGCGGGTTAGTTCTGATGCTGCTGCATCATCCAGTACAAAAGTGGTGTTATCGTGTTCTTGCAAATACGTTGCAGGAACGGTTGAAGAAATGGCTCCTTCTATGGTCTGTTTTAAAACTTCAGCTTTGTTCTGACCCCAACCTAAAAGCACAATACGTTTTGCATTTAAAACGGTATTGATACCCATTGTGATCGCTTTTTTAGGCACGTTGGAAAGCCCTCTAAAAGATCCTGAAGCATCTGCTCTGGTCAAATAATCTAAAGTAATCATCCGGGTACCCGAATTGAAATGCGATCCCGGCTCGTTAAAGCCAATATGACCGGTTCTACCAATACCTAAAAGCTGAAAATCGAGTCCGCCTACAGCTTTTATTTTTGCTTCGTAAGCAATGCAAAACGGCTTGATCTCTTCTTGAGCAATAGTTCCATCAGGAATATTAACCTGATCTGCAGGAATGTCTACGTGATTGAATAAATGCTCGTGCATAAAGTAATGGTAACTCTGCACATCAGACTTATCCATTGGCCAGTATTCATCAAGATTAAAGGTGATCACGTTTTTAAA
>NZ_FQUN01000020.1 GCF_900129005.1 Leeuwenhoekiella marinoflava DSM 3653
TGTATGCTGATAAAGGGTACCTCTCTAAGGAACTAGCTGAACTACTATTCGATCAGGGGTTACATTTAGTGACAGGAATAAAAAATAATATGAAGAATGTGCTGATGACCATGCGAGATAAAATCCTATTGCGAAAGAGGTCTGTCATAGAGACTATCAACGATCAGCTCAAAAATATCTGCCAGGCAGAGCATTCCAGACATAGAAGTTTTGGTAATTTTATTACCAATCTTATAGCTAGCCTTATAGCATATTCCTTTCAGGATAAGAAACCAGCTATTAAATTTGAAACTCAAAAAACCAATCAAGTGGCACTTTTCTACTAATACTTAAATCGAACTCAGGTTTAAAGGCTTGATGAAGATTCCGGAATTGGATTCGTTTTAGATTGGTCGGGGTACTTCATAAGCCTTCAGTTAGGCCACCGGGAATCTGTGGATATTGATTTGTTTACAGACGCCATTGTTTATTTCAATTGAAAAATATATCATTTTAAATTAATTAACAACAGTATCCCTATTCCGTGAATTACCCTCGGGGAACAGGGTTTAACTCGGTTTAAAAGCAGAGGGCGGTTTACCATACTTTTCTTTAAAAATCTTCCGGAAGTATTTTGCGTCACCAAAACCAACTTCATAAGCAGCTTGCGAGATGGTGAATTTTTCCTTTTTTATTAAATAAGCTGCGTGCTCAATTTTTATATTTCTTATGTATTCATTGATGTTTTGACCTGTTATTGCTTTGATTTTTCGGTAAAGGGAAGATCTACTCATACCTATTTTTTCTGAAACAACTTCTACGGTCTTAATACCTTGCTGCATATTATCAAAAACTATTTTGTGGAATTCAGATAAAAATTCTTTTTCTAGATCTAATAGCCTTTTTTGATCATTATCCTCTTCAGATAAATTAGATTCTGCAAATCGTTGTAGAAGCTTTACCCGGTTTTCAATAAGATTAGTAACTCTTGCTTTAAGCACCTGTACATTAAAGGGTTTAAGCATATAATCGTCAGCGCCTTCAGTATAGCCGGTTTCAATCATCTCAAAGTTACTTTTAGCAGATAATAAAATTATGGGAATGTGTGAAGTTTCCTTTTTATTTTTTATAAAATTACAAAGGTCAATTCCGCTTTTGACGGGCATCATAATGTCGCTTATAATCAGATCTGGTATATAGTTTATAGCTTTTTCAATACCTTCTTCGCCGTCTTCTGCATGAATGAGGTCATATTCCTGAGCTAACGTACTATCCAGAAATTCTAGAATATCTGGGTTATCATCAATGAGTAGGATAAGCTTTCTTTTATTTTCTGGAGAAGCAAGAATGTTTTTAACCTCTCTTTTTTCAACGTTTAAATTATTAGTATTGATCTGGTGTTCAATTAATTTTTTATCATCTAGTGGGTAATTGTTATCGGTGAGATACTCATCAAGTAAGCTTTCATCTTTAGGAATATATAAAGTAAAGACGCTTCCTTTTCCTTCTTTGCTAGTGACTTCTAGCGTTCCTTTATGTAGCTCAGCAAAACGCTTAGAAAGGGCAAGACCAATGCCGCTTCCATCTTTTTTAAGAGAGGTATTAGACTGATAATACCATTCAAATATATTATTTAGATCTTGGGCCTTAATGCCGCTGCCATTATCGCTAACCTTTAAGATTAACTGTTGTTCATCTTGCGTAAGTTCAACGTATATTTTTTCACCTTTTGGGCTGTATTTAATAGCATTTGAAACAAGGTTATTGATAATTACTTGAATTTTTTCTAAATCACAATAAACACGAAGAGGTGTCTGAGGCATTGTGATAACTAACTCAATACTTTTTTTCTTTAGCAGCGGATCATAACTAGCAAGCCAGTTGGCCAAATTCTTAGTTAAGTTGTATTGATTAATGTGCAATTTGCTTAAACCCTTTTCACTTTTTCTAAACTCAAGCAGTTTGTTTATAAACTGTAACAGGTTGTCTGCATTGCGTTTTATGAGTTTTAAGCTTTTACGATGTTGTTTGTGTACGGTCTCTTCTAGCAGGGTTTCTAAAGGAGCTAATATTAAAGTTAATGGAGTTTTTAATTCATGAGAAAAGCCGGTGTAAAATCGAATACGCTCTTCATTTAATTCGTTTTCAAGTTGTCTCTGTTTTTGCTCAAAAACTAAAGAATTTTGAAGCTTAATACGCTCTGCATAATAATTGAGACTTATCCAAAAGAGAAATATAAATACAACTATATAAAGAATGAATGCTGGTATTGTTTTCCAAATGGGAGGGAGTATAGTAATTTTTAAATCTTTAAAAATTGCAGGATTACCTTGGTTTTGAGCTTTGATTTTTAAGGTATAATCACCTGGTGTAAGATTGCTGAAATTAATTCGGGTTGAATTTTTTAAATCAATCCAGTGATTATCATAGCCTTCTAAGGAGTAAGAGTAATTTGTATTAGATGCAAATGGATAATTTAAGTTTGTGAAATCTAAAGAGAAATTAGTCTGGTCATGGTTTAACTGAATTTTTTCTGTGAATAAAATAGATTCAGTCAAAAGACTTTTTGATTCTTCTGGTTTTATAGGAACATCATTATCAAAAAGTTTAAAGTTCTTTATAATAATATTATTTTTAGGAGCACTAACTTTTAATTGTTCGGGTTTAAAAACATTTAAGCCTTTGTTACCACCAAAGTATATATGACCAGATTTACTTTTAAATGTAGCCCCTATGTTGTATTCACTCTTTTGAATGTTATTGAAAGAATTTAAACTTTCTACCTCTCCTTTTTTGTAATTGTATTTAGTGATGCCTTTATATGTGCCTAAGAATATAGTTTCGTAATCATGAACTACGATACTATTTACAGTATTGTTGCTTAATCCGTTAGCTTCGGTATAATTTAAAGCAGTTTCATCATCCTCATTAAAATGAATAACCCCTCCATATTTTAAACCTGCAACAATACTATCGTCGTTAAGAACTTTGATGCAAAAAACTACATTATTAGTTAAGCCTTCTAGGTTTCCATTATAAAATGATTTTACGTCTCCTGTTTTAGGATTAAACCTTATGATTCCATTTCCATACGTAGCCATCCATAATACGCCGTGACTATCTTCATCAATGGCTCTAATATCCATACGACTTGAAATCTTATCTAGGTCACTGCTGTAATTAAATGTATTCGCGTTATCGTCGTATTTAAACAAACCGCCTCTATTTGTACCTACCCATACATTTCCATTTTTGGCTTGAAATAAGCATCTCACGTCGCTACCGTCTTTATTCTCACCTTTGAGGTAATATTGCCAGTTTTTTGTTTTTGTGTTATATCTATTAAGTCCGCCTTGGTAGGTGCCTATCCAGATATTTGCATTAGAATCTTCAAAAATTGTATTGATATGGTCTGTTGTTAAGCCATTTTTTTTACTCATAACACCATGATTAAAAAGACCGGTTTCTGGGGAATATGTATCAATACCTCCGCCATCTGTTGCTAAGTAGACCTTTCCGTTTTGCGATTCAAACATTCCGTTAATACGGTTATGTACTAACTTTTGACCACCCATCAGGTTGTTTTTTATCAACTTTATAGGCTCTCCAGAAGGATCAACAAAGTTGACTCCTGCGTTAGTACCTATCCACATAAAACCATTTCTATCTTTCTTTAAAGCATTAATAGAGGCATTGTAAACACTTGTTCCGTTTTCTTTTGGGGTGTATTTTATAACATTAAAATCTTTTTTGTCTTTTGTTATAGCATCTATATCAAATACATTAAGACCTCCTTTATAGGTGCCTACCCATAATTTTCCCAAATTGTCTTCTTCTATAGCTAAAATTTGATCATTGCTTAGTCTTTGAGAATTTTTACCTTCTGTTATATTTATTTGCTCACCAGAATTTAAGAGGCCTATTAAACCTTGACTTGTACCAACCCATAAATTATTATGGCTATCAACAAAAAGAGTGTTGATTTGAGCGACAGTTTCATTATTTATCTTTAGTGGTATATGTGTGATTTTATGGGATTTTAAATCAAATTTATCTAGCCCATTATCAAAAGATCCTACCCACAAAGTCTCTTTTTGTTTGGTCATGCAAGAGACTTTTACAGAAGCTAATCCATTAGTGTTTTGATCTCCTTGACCATAATAAAGTTTTTCCTCGAAGCCTTCATATATAAGTAACCCCTGGTTATATGCTCCTACAGCGTAAGTACCATCACCAAGATCTTCATAAGAATTGATGCTTTGTCTTAGGTATGGATTGTAATTGTTGAGTAAATCAAATTTTTCAGTTCTTTGGTTATAAATATTAAGACCACCATCTGTTGCTAAAATGATTTCTCCAGCTTCGTTAACTGATACATCTTGGATGTAATTATTACTCAGCATGGAGTTCTCTCTTCTGTAGATTTTAAAATCTGCTCCATCATATCTGTTAAGTCCGTCAGAAGTTCCTATCCAAATGAAACCTAAAGAATCTTGCTCGATAGTTTTTACAATATTGTTAGAAAGTCCTTGCTGTGTATCGAGGCTATAAAATGTAAGTCTGTTACTAAGTGGAAAAGCTTCTTGATCATCGTTTTTTTGAGCAAAAAGAAAAGTGTTGACTAAGCCTGTGATTAACAAAAAAAAGTATTTTAAATTCATGTTAATGTCAAGTATTTAATTTTTTGAAAAATTAAGAAATAATTAGGGATTTAAATTTCGTGATGACTATTATTTAATAAATTAAGCTATTTGTGAGCAATTTGACCGCATACCCCCCTAAATTTTATTGATATAGCCCTTCTTAATAACTCTTAAATGTTAGAAAATTGTGAAGGTTGTTTTAAGTATTTGTAGTGAACAGCTATAAATTAAAAATAACACAGAATATCAAAATTGATAATTAAGGCTATAAAACCAAGTTGATGAGATTTTTACTTATTCTTAGTTTAATAATTACACAAAGTTGCACAGGGCAAAATCTAAATAATTCTTCATTTACTCCTGGAGATATTTGGAAAGATGCAGATGGCAATCATATAAATGCTCACGGAGGTGGTTTTTATTACGAAGATGGGACTTACTTCTGGTATGGGGAACATAAAAATCAAAACAGTTTAGCACAGGTTGGTGTACGTGTTTATAGCTCTGATGATTTATATAACTGGAAAAATGAAGGAGTGGCATTGTCTGTAAGTACTGACCCTAATTCTGAAATTACAACAGGGTCTGTAATAGAAAGACCTAAAGTTATTTATAATAAGAAAACTGATAAGTATGTAATGTGGTTTCATCTAGAATTAAAGGGTCAAGGCTATGCTGCCGCTCGTACCGGTGTAGCGATAAGTGACAATCCTTTAGGCCCCTTTAAATACATTAAATCATTTAGACCTAATACTAAGATATGGCCTAAAAATATAGATGATTCAGAGAAAGTTTACAATGAAGAAGATGAAAAGTTAGAATGGTGGACACCAGAATGGAAGGAATCTTTAATCGATGGCTTATACGTACGTAGAGATTTTAAAAAAGGACAGATGTCAAGAGATATGACGGTTTACGTTGATGATGATGGTAAAGCTTACCATATACACTCTTCAGAAGAGAACCAAACCTTACACATATCACTTCTTACTGATGACTACCTAGATTTTACAGATACTTATGTACGTGTTCAGAAAGGGGGACAAAATGAAGCTCCTGCAGTTTTTAAATCAGGAGATACATATTATATGATTACATCGGGTTTAACAGGCTGGGATCCAAATCCTGCTAGATCATTTAAATCAAAATCCATGTTAGGTCCGTGGAAAAAATTGGGTAATCCGGCGGTAGGTGAGGAATCAGAATTGACCTTTAGCTCTCAGAGTACATTTGTTTTGCCTGTTTCAGGTAAGAAAGATGCTTATATCTATATGGGGGATCGATGGAATCCTAAAAATCATATCGATGGGAGATATATATGGTTACCAATCTCTGTAAATAACGAGGAACTAGAATTTAAATGGCACGATGAATGGGATCTGTCGATTTTTAAAACGCTAACACCTTAACAATTTACAAGTTTGACTATTGGATTTTAGAGATATCTCAATCGATTTAGTTTTAATTTAGAATATAATAATAAATAAGAAATTTTAGAATAATCAATTAATAAATAGATAATTATGGATAAAAAAATCGAAAAATATCAAGTATATCTTGTGAACCCATTAAAGTTAAAAGTATCGAAAAATAGTTACTAATTAAGAGATTCAGATTATGATTAAAAAATATTTAATGTACCAAAAAGCTGGAATAATTCTTTTACTTTGTTTGCTACTCAATTCAATGTCCACAGATCTGTATGGAGCTGCTTTATCAACAAGTCTTCCTCAAAGAGTTATTAAGGGAACCATTTTAGAAGGGGATAGCAGCACACCACTCCCTGGAGTAACTATAGTTGAGAAAGGCACCAATAATGGTACAAGTACAGATTTTGATGGAAAATATTCTATAACTGTGCCAGCTGGAGCTACTCTAGTATTTACTTATGTGGGCTTTGTTAGTCAGGAAATGGTTGTGGGAGATGAGTCTCAAATAGACTTGACTTTAAGTCCTGATATGGATACTTTAGAAGAAACAGTTGTTATTGGTTTTGGAGGTAAACAAAAAAAGGGTAGTGTTGTTAGTTCTATAACAACAATCAACCCTAAAGAATTAAAGGGTCCAACAAATAACCTTACAACAATGATGGCGGGTCGTGTATCTGGTATGATTGCTTATCAGAGAACAGGAGAGCCAGGAGCAGATAATTCTGACTTCTTTATTCGTGGGTTGAGTACTTTTGGTTCTGGAAAGCGTAGTCCTTTAATTTTAATTGACGGCATAGAGTCTACCACAACAGATATGGCTCGTATTCAACCCGATGATATAGAGAGTTTTTCAGTATTGAAAGATGCAGCAGCAGCATCAGTATATGGTGCTCGGGGTGCAAACGGGGTTGTTTTAATTAGTACCAAAAGTGGTAAAGCAGGAGAAACTCAGTTTAATTTTAGATCTGAAACACGAGTTTCGGCAAATACTAAAAACTTCAATTTTGCAGATAATATAACATATATGACGCTCGCAAATGAAGCAGCCCTTACGCGTGACCGTAATGCGATTCTGCCTTATTCTCAAACTAAGATCGACAGAACTGCTCAAGGAGGTAATCCCTTATTATATCCTAACAATAATTGGATTGATCAACTTATCAAAGACTATACAGTAAATCAAAGTTTGAATTTAAATGTAAGTGGTGGTAGTGAGAAGGCAAGATATTATGTTTCTGGAACCTATAATATAGATAATGGTGTGCTTGATGTTGAAGGTATAAACAACTTCAACAGTAATATAAAACTTCGTAATTATTCTATAAGAAGTAACATTAATTTACAGCTCACTCCTACTACTGAAGCTATCATAAGAGTTTCAGGTCAATTTGATGATTATAATGGTCCTGTAGGAGGTGGTCAGGCAATTTTTAATAATGCTGTTTGGTCTAATCCGGTTGCATTTCCTGCAATTTATCCTTCAGAATTACTTCCTTTTATAGAGCATCCTCTTTTTGGAGGAGCACCTACAGGCGTTGCTTCTGAAACGTTGTTGAATAACCCGTATGCTCAGATGGTAAGAGGGTATCAAACAAGAAAGACTTCTACTATTCGCCCACAATTAGAATTGAAACAAGATTTATCTTTTATAACAGAAGGTCTTAGAGTGCGTACAATGGGATATCTGAGTAGATACTCTACATATAATGTTTCTAGACAATATAATCCGTTCTTTTACAGCTCGTATTTAAACCCTGTTAATGGTGATATTGAACTTCAAGTTTTAAATGACGGTAGTGCTAGTTCTATAGGTACTGTAGGACAAGAATACTTGGGTTATAGTGAAGGTGAGAAGTTATTAGATTCTAGAATATATAATGAGACCGCTATCAATTATGATAGAACTTTTGGCGAAAAGCATGCTGTTTCTGCAATGTTACTTAATTTGCTATCCAGTTATGAAAATGGAAACTCTGGTAGTGTGCAAAGTTCTTTAGCGAGTAGAAACCATGGTGTATCAGGACGCTTTACTTATGCATACGATAACCGCTATATGTTTGAGGGTAATTTTGGATATAATGGTTCTGAGCGTTTTGCAAGAGGCAGTAGGTATGGTTTCTTTCCTTCGGCAGGTTTAGGATATCGTATTTCTAATGAGAAATTCTTTGAACCTTTAAAGGATGTTGTATCTAATTTAAAATTTAGAATTACTTACGGTTTAGTAGGTAATGATCAGATAGGTAATACTTCAGATAGGTTTTTCTATCTCTCTAATGTTAATTTGGATGATGGTAACTATGGTGTAAGTTTTGGTCAGGACTTTGGGTATTATCGCAATGGGGTTTACATCTCAAGATATTCAAATTATGATATTGGTTGGGAAGAATCAGAGCAAGTAAATTTAGGAGTAGATATAGGACTGTTTGGAGATCTTAATATCGTAGCAGATATCTTTAGACAGAATAGAACAAATATTCTACAGACTAGATCTAATATAGGTTCTGCTCTGGGTTTAACAGCTACTCCACAAGCAAACTTTGCTAAGTTAGAGAGTTATGGTCTTGACCTTACTGCAGATTACAACAAGCAGTTGGGAAAATATTTATGGACGCAATTGAGAGCTAATTTTACCTATGCAGATAATGAGATTTTAGAATATGATGAGGTCGATTACCCGGAGAATTTAGCATACAGGTCGCAGATAGGTCAAAACGCTTCTCAGGTTTATGGGTATATCGCTGAACGTCTTTTTGTAGATCAGGAAGAAGTAGATAATTCCCCTACGCAGTTTGGCGATTATACCGGAGGAGACATAAAATATCGTGATGTTAATGGAGATGGGGTTATCTCACAGAGTGATATGGTGCCAATTGGTAACCCTACTACTCCGAAGATTATTTATGGTTTTGGAGGTACAATAGGTTATAAAGCCTTTGATTTGAGTGTGTTCTTTCAAGGATCTGCGGGTTCCAGCTTTTTCATCAACCCACAGAATATTTCTCCTTTTGTTATAAATGGAGGAGCACAAAATGGACTGCTCAAAGTTGTAGCAGAGGATTACTGGTCAGAGGAGAACCGTGACGTTTACGCATTTTGGCCCCGTTTAAGTCAGACTTTTATAGAGAATAATAACCAGACTTCCACTTGGTGGATGCGTAACGGAGATTTCTTAAGATTAAAAACTTTAGAGGTTGGCTTTAATGCTCCACAAAAATTTCTAGAAAAATTTCATATTAAAAGTTTACGTCTTTATGCTAGCGGTCTTAACCTGGCTGTGTGGAGCAACTTTGATTTATGGGATCCTGAAATGGGAGGTAACGGTTTAGGATATCCTATTCAATCGGTATACAACTTAGGCTTACAAGTAAACTTTTAATTAGCGATGATGATGAAAGAATTTAAAACAGTTAAAATGAAAACATTAACTATGAAAAAATGCTCACTTTGGAAAAAGCTGGGTGTTGCTATTGCTATTCCAATGATGTTAAATTTACAATCTTGTGAAGACTCATTTTTAGATGTAGTACCAGATAACGTAGCAACAATTGATCAGGCTTTTAAATTGCGCAACGAGGCAGAAAAATACTTGTTTACTTGTTATGCTTATATGCCTAGAAACGGGAGTCTGATTCACAATCCAGCCATGTTAGCCGGAGACGAAATGTGGATACCTGATCAGCGACAGGCACTGACTATTTATTCATTAGATATAGCAATGGGTAATCAACGTGTTTCAAATCCGTATTTTAATGCATGGGACGGGTATTATGATGGAGGTGGTCCTGGAGATGGATATAACCTCTTTGATGGGATACGACATTGCAATATATTTATTGAAAATTTGAGTGACGCTAGTAAGGTTCCTGATATTCAGCCTAGTGAGCGGGAGCGTTGGATTGCAGAGGCTAAATTTCTCAAAGCTTATTATCATTTTTATTTAATGAGAATGTATGGTCCCATACCAGTTATGAGAGAGAATATTCCTGTTGATGCGCCAAGTGAGGTCTTAGATGTTAGTCGTGATAATTGGAATGAGAGTATCGCATATCTTGTAGAGTTATGTGATGAAGCTATCGCTATTTTACCTCCTTCTATAACTGATATAAATTCAGAACTAGGTAGAATCACAAGACCGATTGCATTGGGTTTAAAAACACGTATTTTATTAACAGATGCGAGCCCTTTGTTTAATGGTAATTCAGATTTGGCCAGTTTAGTAAATAAAGATGGTACGCAATTATTTAATACAGATTATGATGCAGCAAAATGGGAATTAGCAGCTGATGCAGCATTAACGGCTATCGAAGCAGCTGAGGGTGCGGGGCATTCATTGTATGAGTTTCCGGGTTCAGGTTTTACCCTAACAGATACTACGACTCAAAAGCTAACCATAAGGAATGCAGTGTCAGAACGTTGGAATTCAGAAGTGATCTGGGGTAATACGGTAAGTAGAACGGGTGAAATACAATTGAACTCAATGTCGCCATTAGATATTACTCACTCGCAAAATAATGCACGTAAGGTTATGTCTCCAACACTTAAAATAGCACAACAGTTTTATACTAAAAATGGTGTGCCTATTGATGAAGATACTACATTAGACTTTAGTGATATTCTTGAGTTGAGAGAAGCAGGTGCTCCCGAAAAGTATAATATAAAACAGGGTTATACCACTTCTATTTTAAACTATGACAGAGAACCCAGGTTTTATGCAGATTTGGGTTTTGATGGATCCATATGGTATAAATATGATAGCGGAAATGATGAGACTAAATTTCATATAAAAGGTAAATACAATGATTATGCAGGAAGTAATACAGCCTTCTTCTTTAATATGACAGGCTATTATGTTAAAAAATTAGTGAATTGGAATCAGAGTTTTGGAGAATCATCTGCATCTTATAGAGATTATGCGTGGCCAGAATTAAGACTTGCTGACCTATACCTTATGTATGCCGAAGCTTTAAATGAAGTGCAAGGCCCGTCTCCAGAAGTTTTCGAATATTTGGATAGAGTTAGAGATCGAGCAGGTTTAGATGGTGTACAGGAATCTTGGGCTAATTTTTCTTCAAATCCTAATAAGCCTAATTCTAAAGAAGGGTTGAGAGCTATTATTCATCAGGAGCGCAATATTGAAATGGCCTTTGAGGGAAGTCGATTTTGGGATATCCGCAGATGGAAAGAAGCTTCTCGAGAATTTAATGAGCCTATACGTGGGTGGAATGTTTTTGGAGAAGATGATGCATCCTATTATCAAATTAGAACTATTTTCCAACAGCGATTTGTTTCGCCACGAGATTATTTCTGGCCTCTTGCAGAAAACACATTATTACAAAATTCAAATTTGGTTCAAAACCTAGGTTGGTAATAAAATAATAAAATTAAATAGAGATATTATGAATTGGAAATTTTTAAAAAAAATGGGTTTGTACCTGATCGCTATTATGTTTATAGTGGGCTGTTCAGAAGAAGATGTTAACGATCCTTTAGAAAGTAATTCAGAAAAACCGGGTCAGGTAACAGATATCATGGTAGAAAACTTAGCAGGAAAAGCTAAGTTGAGTTATACACTACCTAAAGATCAAGATCTTTTATATATTCAAGCAGATTATGTATTGGAGAATGGTAGAGAAATGAATGTAAAATCATCGTACTATAATAGTTCTTTGATATTAGAAGGGTTCTCTGGTAATTCAGAAGTTGATATTTCGGTTACAACCGTTAACAGAAGTGAAGTTCAATCAGATCCCGTTATGATAACCATAGCTCCTAATCTGGCACCTATATTTGATATATATGAGAGTTTAGAAGTGTCACCAGCATTTGGAGGTATTTATATTTCTGCAGACAACCCAGACCGAGAAGACATCGCCATCCTTGTAATGGAAGAAGATGAGTACGGTGACTGGGTTACTTTAGGAAACAGTGTTTATACATCTACTAATGAAGTAAAAAGTACCCTTAGAGGGATGGACACTATAAACAAGAAGTTTGCTATTGCAGTAAGAGATAGGTGGTTAAACTATACAGACACTTTGTTTGCAGAGGTAAAACCACTATTTGAAGAGGCAATTCCTAAGACTGGTTATAGAGGAGTTAGATTACCTAATGATGCACCATTTCACCCATCAACTTCTTTAGAAGGTCTGTGGAATGGAAATTCATGGGATTGGCCTCAAATATATTTGACAGCATCAACATACACAGCATCAAATCACATATTCACTTTTGATATGGGGGTACAGGCTAAGCTTAGTAGAATAGTTATATGGGATTATCCTGAATATTTCAATGATAGATCATATTACTATTTGGCTTGTCCTAAACGTTTTAGAATTTACGGATCAGATGTTTTAGAGACATCGGGAGATCTGTCAAAATGGACTTTATTGGGCGAATATGAAGAAGTTAAGCCTTCTGGTCTTCCTTATGGGCAGCAAACTAATGAGGATTTTGAAACTGCAAGGTCAGGTTTTAGTTGGGATATACCTATAGATATGCCGAAGGTAAGGTATATAAGAATCGAAAATTTAGAGAACTGGGCAGGAGGTAAGCAGTTTGCAATAGCTGAGCTGCAGGCATATGGTAACTCACAATAATAACACAAAATAGTATTCTTATGAAAACTTATAAAAAACAATTTTTTCTCTTGCTATGTTTTGTGGCATTAGTTGTTGCAGCTTGTTCAGACGAGATGGAAGATTATAGAAAGTTCACTGATGGTGGTGAAATTAGTTATACAGAAAAATTAGACTCTGTAAAAGTATTTACAGGAAGAGAAAGACTGTATTTGCGCGGAGTACTTAATGCAGATCCTAAAATTACAAGTTTTAGAGTGTATTGGAATAATAAAGCTGATTCTGTAGTAGTACCGGTAAACCGTACAAAACCAATAGATACATTAAGTGTATATATAAATGATTTAGAAGAAAATATATATAACTTAGAGGTACGCACTTATGATGAGGAATTGAATAGTTCTATTCCAGTAAATATAACAGCAGAAGTATATGGGGAGCGTTATCAGGAAACGCTTTACAACAGAACTGTCATTAGCAATGTTTTAATCGGAAATGATTTAACGGTTAGTTATTCATCGATGGATTTAACTACAGGAGTTTTAGGTACAGAAATTCAATATACATCGAGCAATACCTCTGAAATAGAAGAAGTATATGTGCCTATTGATTCAGCGATGGCTTTTATTGAAGATTTTATGAGTGGTTCAGAATATCAATATCGAACTATTTTTAAACCAGAACCTACAAGTATTGATACGTTCTATACAGATTACAAAAGCTATACTCCAGAACCAAAATTAACAGATCCTCCTTATCTTTTGAATAGCTCTTACCCTTTTGAAATTTTAGAAGGAGGCAGCAGATGGGGAACTCCGTTAGGTTGGATACATAATGAAGCTGCACTCAGTCACGATGGTTATGGTGCTTTAGATGGTGAATTATTTGATCTGGAAAGTGGATGGGGTGAACCTGACCTTATAAACGCTAAAGTTTATCAAACAGTGATTTTACCCGCAGGTACTTATGCATATTCAATAAATATTGCTGAGACTAATTATGAGGGGGCAGATAATAATTTAGACAAAGCGTACTTCACAGTTGCAAAAGGGCCTCAGTTACCAGATGTATCAGATGTTGAAACATCTCCTATGACTTTGGCGTTTGAACGTGTTAATAAAGCAAACGGACTAAACAGGTTACTTGCGTTTACTTTAGAAGAAACAACGCAATTATCTATTGGTGTTCAGACAACAAATGATGCAGGAGCAGGTAGATTTCTTAAAATTAATTCATTTGAGTTAAATCAATTTTCTAAAGCTCCATACCTAAAAAATGCTTCAGCACCTTACAAATTAGCTTCAACTGGAAGTCGATGGGGTACGCCTGCCGATTGGATACATAATGATGCAGCAATGAGTCATACAGATAACGGACCTCAAGGGGCATATGATGGGAACTCAGCAAAATGGGATTTAGAAAGTGGTTGGGGACAACCTAATATCGTGAATGGTAAGGTTTATCAAGTTTTATTTTTAGAACCAGGGACATATACTTATACGGTGACAATTTTTGCAACAAACTATAGTGGTACTCGTGGCACTTCTGACCAGGCTTATTTTGTTGTTGCTAAAGGTAACACCTTACCGGATGTAGTTGACGTAGAAACAGCGGAAGAAACGCTAGTCTACGATAGGGTTGACTCAGCAAATGACAATACAAGAATTTTAAGTTTTACAATTTCAGAACCAACTAAAGTAGCTATAGGAGGAGAAACTACTAATGCAGAGGGGGTAGGTCGTTTTTTACAAGTGGAGTCATTTAAACTGGTAAAACAATAAACAGGTCATTTTTTTTAATTGAAAACAGGAAGCAGTTAGAATCTGCTTCCTGTTTATAATAGTATAGCTCTAAATCATGAAATCATCTTATATAGAAAAACTTTATTTACTAGGAATAATATTAGTTTTATTTTCATGTTCTGACGAAAATAATAATGATTTGGCATCAATAGAAAAGCCAGATATTGAGGTAACGGGTCAAGTTCCCACTGTACAGATTGAACAGGTTATAAATATTCTTGAGTCTTCAATGACGATTACAGCATATATAACAGATAATGGAGGAGCATCGGTATTAAGCCGTGGAATTTCGGTATCAGTTAAAGAAGAGCTTGCAGAAAGCGATACACAATTTGCTGCAAATACTGTCAAAGCTTCAGGAGAGTTTACTACAGATATTTCTGGTCTTAAAGAAAATACAACATATTTTATTAGAGCATACGCTGAAAATAAAGCAGGGATAGCCTATGGAGATGTTATAAGTGTAGTAACTAAGGCTGAAGTAAAGCCGGTTATAATTGTTGACTCTGAAAGTTTTACATCTCAAGATAAATTTGATGAGACTTGGAATATGCTGTACCCGTGGGGATCAGATCATAATGGGTCTGCCCGTATGTTTTCTGATAACGTATCTTTAAAAGAAGGGGGTGTTTTAGAAATAATAGCAAAGTGGACTAATTGGGAATGGGAGGGGTATAGCACAGCAGATCCTCATTTACGTATCACTTTTCATTCCGGAGCAATACATGCTAAAGATAAGATACGTGTTACAGAAGAATTACCCTATTGGGAGATAAGTGGGGAATTTATGGCACCAACTGTTCCCAGTTCATGGCCAGCATTTTGGATAAGTGGCTCAGATTCTTGGCCTCCAGAAGTAGATATTTTAGAATTCAAAGGTACCACATCTAATTTACAAAATACAGTTACTGGTCCGTCTTGGGATAAGACAATATGGACAACTGTTTTAACAGATGTTCCTGATGCGGCAACAAGCTGGCACAGTTATAAATTGATTTTGCGTCGTATTGATGAGATAGATACGGCTGTTAATATGTATATAGATGGAGAGTTGAGATCTAGCGAGATTAAAGATTACACCAATAAACCGTTTTGGCTAATTATTAATATGCAAATGGAAGGAGCTAGCGGAGCAACTAATGATGAGAGTATAGTACGCTCAGAAGATCAGGTTTTTAGTGCGCGTAATATTAAAGTTGTGGCAACCCCTCAAGCTCAAAATTAAAAAAACACTTAAGTTATGAGATTAAATATGAATATAATATATATAAGCAGATTAGCATGTTCAATACTGTTTATTTTCACTTTATTATCCTGTAGTAGTTCTGACAATACAGATGATGTGATTATAGAGTCAAGACCTACTCCAGAAGAAAATATTGTACAAGCAGTATTAAGTATTCAAGAGGTATCAAATATAGATACATTCAATGCGATTGTACATGCTGCTGTAACTGATGATGGTAATGGCAGTATTTCTGAACGAGGTATTTATTTAAGTACCACTCCTGACTCAAATGAAGGAGACAAATATTTAGCCTCGAGCGTTAAAGGGTCTGGTGAGTTTACGGTGAGTCTAACGGGTTTAAAACAGGTAACTACATATTATGCTAAACCTTATGCTGTAAATGAAGCAGGTGTAGTTTATGGCGATGAGGTTAATTTTAAAACATTAATTGCAGAGTCAGCCTTATTTAATCCGGAAGTGATCTCAATATCTGGTGCTCACGATATTTTTGTAGAAGTAGAACTTATAGATCGTGGAGATTTACCCATTACAGAAATGGGAGTCGTGTGGGGAACTGAAGAAGTACCAACAATAGATAACAATAAAATAATTCACGCTACTATAGAAGATCATTTTAAACAACGTATAACAGATCTTGAAGAGCAGTCGGTATATTTTATTCGTCCTTATAAGATATCTGATGGTGAAGCAGTTTACGGAAGACAGATGATTATTTCTACCATTCCAGAGGGTAATTTTACTTGGTCTTTTAATGGGACTTTAGATTTAAGTAATCCTATTCACGCCCGTATAAAGAGTGCTTTTGATGAGGCGACCTGGTACTTTAATAACTTCACTTCAATAACTAAGCATGTCACGGTTAATTATTCACCAGGCACTCCAACAGCTAATGCTAATTTTGACGGGTGGATTAATATGGGGCCAGTTGAAAGTTACCAAAGAACAGGTACAGCATTACATGAAATGGCTCATTCAGTTGGTGTAGGAACACATTGGAAGTATGATGATTTATTTACAGATAATCGTTATAATGGAGAAAGAGCTGCAGAAATCATACAATTGATGAGCGGTGATGATGAGGAATATATTAGAAAATCAGGTGTTCATTTTTGGCCATATGGTATTAACGGAGCTCATGAAGATACGGGTGAAGAAGACTTATACATTACCCACTGTTTAATCTTACAGGGAATGAAAACTGATGGGCTACCTTCAAATTAATAAATTCGAAAGCTGTTAGTTATAAATGTTATTTGTACATTTATAATTTATTCTTATGAGATTGTTTTACTTAAAGTTTTTAGTTCTTTTGATTAGCAGTATAAGCATATTTTCTGCTTGTAAAGGCTTGTCAGATGTTGCTTTTAAAAAAAGTATTATTGGTTCTGGTTGGGCAAACAATTCTATTAATACAGTTATTTTTAGGCAAAATGCGGTAACGACTCATCGTAACACTCAGTTTGTTGCATATTATGACGCTCAATCCTATGTTACTCTTGCTAAGAGAACACTTCCAGCCGGGGATTGGGAAGTGCATAAAACTCAATATACCGGTAATACAGCAGATGCGCACAATGTCATTAGCATAGCAGTAGATGGAGATGGGTATTTGCATATAAGTTGGGATCATCACGATAATGAATTGCGATATGCTGTAAGTGTAGAACCTCTTAGTCTAGTATTAGGAGCTAAAAAGCAAATGACAGGTATTGAAGAGGGAAAAGTTTCTTATCCACAATTTTACAATCTAAAAAATTCTGGAGACTTAATTTTCATGTATCGGTCCGGGCAATCGGGAAGGGGGATTTTAGTAATTAATTCGTATGATATTAAAACAGGTGTCTGGTCGCAATTACACCAAAATCTTATAGACGGCGAAGGTAAACGTAATGCCTATTGGCAAGCTTATGTAGATAAACAAGGAACGATACATGT
This sequence comes from Leeuwenhoekiella marinoflava DSM 3653, assembly GCF_900129005.1. GTDB lineage: Bacteria > Bacteroidota > Bacteroidia > Flavobacteriales > Flavobacteriaceae > Leeuwenhoekiella > Leeuwenhoekiella marinoflava. The sequence continues at coordinate 17,617 of NZ_FQUN01000020.1, forward strand.
TTCTTGGGTTTGGCGTGAGACTTGGGACGTTAGTACCAATCACGACATTGCTTATGCAAAATCTACAGATGGCGGAAAGACTTGGACGCGTTCTACTGGCGAAGCTTATGAATTACCCATTACCCAAGAGACCGCAGAAAATGCCTGGGAGATTCCTCAAAATAGCAGTTTGATCAATCAGACCTCGATGACAACTGATGATGCAGGGAATCCGTATATCGCAAATTATTGGAATGTAGAAGGAAAAACACAATACCAAATAGTTTATCTGGAAAACGGAATTTGGAAGAAACAACATACAAGCTTTCGAGATTCAGGATTTGACTTAGGAGGTGGCGGAACTAAAAAAATACCCATTAGTAGACCAGAGATCTTTGTTCAAAAACAAAAATCCGAAAAAACTGTTTATCTGCTTTTTAGAGACGATCTGCGTGAGAGTAAAATAACAATAGCTTATAAAAATTTAGCTTCTCAAAAAGATTGGAAACTACAAGATCTAACAGATATAAGTGTAGGAGATTGGGAGCCCAACTTTGATAAGCAATTATACAAACAAACCGGAAAAGTGCACATCTTTCAGCAAGAAGTCATACAGGTTGATGGCGAAGGCTTGATTGATAAAAAAGCCACACCGGTTCAACTTTTAGAATTAGACAATTTACCCTTAAACTAAAAAAGCTTTTAAAGCCAATTTAATAATCGATGAGAAAAACACTAGTTAGCATTTTCACCCTGTTCACTCTATATAGTTCAGTGGCCCAAAACCAGCAAAATGAATGGGAAAACCCAACAATTGTAGACCGCAATAAAGAAGAAGGACGTAGTTTCTTTTTTCTTTATGATAGTATGAAATCTGCAGAAAGCCGTACTCCGGAGAATTCTACACTTTATAAAAGTCTCAATGGAACATGGAAATTCAATATTGTAAAAAATCCAGAATCTCGCCCTCAGGATTTTTATAAAACAGATTTTGACGCGAGCAATTGGGATGAAATAGCAGTTCCTTCAAATTGGGAAACCGCAGGTTTTGATATTCCTATTTATACAAACGTATCCTATCCTTTCAAAAAGAACCCGCCATTTATTGATGGAGCTTACAATCCGGTAGGGAGCTATAGAACAAGGTTCAACGTTCCTGAAGATTGGGATGATAAAGAGGTGATTTTAAGTTTTGGCTCTATATCTGGTTATGCGCGCATTTTTGTAAATGGAGAAGAAGCTGGTATGACTAAGGCTTCAAAAACTCCTGCAGAATTTGATATTACAGATTTGCTTAAAAAAGGAGAGAATTTACTGGCAGTACAAGTTACTCGCTGGCACGACGGGAGCTATCTTGAAGATCAGGATTTCTGGCGTTTAAGCGGCATTGAGCGTAACGTTTTTCTTCAGGCTATGCCAAAAACTACAATTTGGGATTATAAGGTAGATAGCGATCTAGATGCTAATTATAAAAACGGAAAGTTTCAAGCAGCTGTAGACATTCGGTCTTTTGAAAACAGTAAAGTTAAAAATGCACGTTTGCAAGTAGCACTTTTTGATGAAAACGGAAACTTGATGTATGCAGAAAAGAAAGCTGTTCCTCGTGAGGGTGGAAAGGTTTCTTTTGAAAAAACAATTCCTAATGTTGATAAATGGAGTGGAGAAACACCTACACTATATACCTATAGTTTTAAACTTGAAGATAAAAAAGGAAATACACTTGCCGCAACCCGCGGTCGCACCGGTTTTAGAAAAGTAGAACTTAAAAACGCTCAGCTTTTAGTAAATGGTAAAGCTGTTACGGTTCATGGTGTAAATCTTCACGAGCATCATCCAGATAAAGGTCACGTGCCAGATTTAGAAATGACACGTAAAGATTTTGAATTGATGGCTCTTAATAACATCAATGCGGTGCGTATGAGTCATTATCCACACGGACAGCAGGTTTATGATCTTGCAGATGAATTTGGCTTTTACATTGTAGATGAGGCTAATATTGAAACTCATGGAATGGGAGCAGAATGGCAAGGCAGAATAGATGAGGATAAGCATCCGGCATATTTAGAAGAGTGGGCACCGGCACATTTAGACCGTATTAAGAGAATGTATGAGATGGATAAAAATCATTCATCAATTATCTTATGGTCTATGGGTAATGAGTGTGGTAACGGTCCTGTTTTTTATGAAGCTTACGATTGGTTAAAAGCTACAGACCCTACGCGACTGGTAACATTTGAACAAGCAGGTCAAAACCGCGATACAGATGTGGTAGCACCTATGTACCCTGGTATACGCAGTATGAAAGAATACGCAGAACGTACCGATGTTACACGACCATTTATTATGTGTGAGTATTCTCATGCAATGGGTAATAGTAGCGGAAACTTCAGAGAGTATTGGGATATTATAGACAGTAGTCCGCATATGCAAGGTGGTTTTATTTGGGACTGGGTTGATCAGGGATTGCGTGCAGAAACTGAAGACGGTAGAGAATTCTGGGCGTATGGTGGTGATCTTGGTGGAGAAGATTTACAAAATGATGAGAACTTCAACGCTAATGGATTAATTACGGCAGATCGTGAGCCGCACCCTTCGTTAGCTGAGGTTAAAAAAGTATATCAGAATATAGAATTTGATCTTGACGGAAATACACTTCAGGTTAGTAATAAATACAATTATACCAATCTTGAAGAGTTCAATTTTATATGGAAGTTACTTAAAGATGGTAAAGAGGTTTCAAACGGTGCATTTAACGTTTCGGCAGCGCCAAATACTAAAGAAAATGTTGAGTTGAACCTCCCGGAAACTACAGATGGTGAGTATTATCTTAGTGTTTTTGCTTCTACAAAATCGGGTTCTGCATTAGTACCAGCTGGATATAATTTAGCTAGCGAACAATTTAAAGTAGGTGAGACAGACTTTTTTGCTGAAACTAAAGAAGTATCAGCAGAAGCAGAATTGGTTTACGAGCAAAAAGGAGATTCTTTGATTTTTAATACAGAAAGCGTAACTGGAATCTTCAACTTAAAAACCGGTAAAATTCAAGAATATAAACTGAAAAATGATGCGTCTGTAATCACACAATTTCCGCAGCCTTATTTCTGGAGAGCTCCTACAGATAATGATTTTGGTAATGGGATGCCTAAGAAATTAGCAGCTTGGAAAGAAGCAACAAAAAATCCTGTTGTTACAAAAACACTTGTTGGTTTAAAAACCGAAAAAGGTCTTCCTGTTACAATAACGTATACTTTACCAGATATCGCGGCAACTTACAGCGTTGCTTATTTGATTGAAAATTCAGGAGCTATAAAAATTACTGCTCATATTGAACTTCAAAGTGATGAAACACCAGAGATGCCTCGTTTTGGAATGCGATTAGTTTTGGATGGTGATTATGACAATTTAGCGTATTACGGTCGCGGACCTTGGGAAAATTATTCAGATAGAAATGAATCTGCTTTTTTAGGGATTTATACAGACAAAGTAGAAAATCAATTTACATGGACGTATATCCGTCCACAGGAGTCAGGATATCATACAGATACGCGTTGGTTAACCTTAACTGATGCTTCAGGAAATGGTTTGAAAATAGTAGGAGATCAACCGTTAGGTTTTAGTGCGCTTGATGTTTCTACAGAAGATCTTGATCCTGGCATGACCAAAGCACAAAAGCATCCAACAGATTTAACCGTAGAAGATAAAGTATTTCTTCACGTAGATCTTAAACAACGCGGTTTAGGTGGACTTAACAGTTGGGGACAATATCCTTTTAGAGAATATAGATTAGAGGACAAAACGTACTCATACAGTTATACAATCTCTTTATTTTAATACGTGATAGATGAAAAATATAAGCTTTAAGAAAGTAGTTCAGATTTTAATTTTAATAACAGCACCTTTAGTTTGGAGTCAAGATACGCTTACCCGTGTTACGAGTCCAGATGAAGGCTTGGTAGTTCAGCTTAAGCTTAAAGCAAGCAACATTTTTTATTCAGTAGAACTTGATGGCGAATCTTTTTTGGAAGATTCGCCTTTAGGCTTAATGACTTCGATAGGAGATTTCACAAAAGGATTGACTTTTGAAAATTCAGACATACAAACTATTTCTGAATCGTATGAATTGAAAAATGCTAAAGTGAATCAGGTGAGTTATACAGCAAACGAACTTGTAGCAACTTTCACTAATGCTAAAAAAGATACCTTAAAAGTAGTTTTTAGAGTTGAAGATAACGATATCGCATTTTCTTACAAATTAATAGGAAAAGATCTGAATACTAAAGTTAAGATCTTATCTGAGGCTACAGGTTTTAATTTACCAGACGATGCAACTTCTTTTATTACGCATCAAGCCTTACCGTTAACAGGCTGGGAAGAAACCAAACCTTCTTATGAAGAAGAATATACTTTTGATGAAAAATTAGGAACTCCGTCACAATATGGTGTGGGTTATACGTTTCCTGCATTATTTAAAAATGCAGAGCAGGGTTGGGTTCTAATTTCTGAAACCGGAGTAGATGGAACGTATCCCGGTTCGCGATTGGGAGAATCTACACAAGACGGATTATTCCCGCTTGCATTTCCTCAAGAAGGTGAGAATAACGGTATAGGAGAAGCTTTTGCAAGTATGGCAATGCCTGCTAGCACACCATGGCGTACCATTTCTATAGGAAAATCATTAAAACCTATTGTTGAGTCTACTATTGCTTTTGATGTTGTAGAGGAACGTTACGAGGCATCTGTAGATTATAAAATGGGTAAAGCAACCTGGAGTTGGATCGTTTGGCAAGATGCCAGTATGAATTATGACGATCAGGTACTATTTATAGATCTGGCTTCAGAGATGGAGTTTGAGTATATTCTTGTAGATGCTAACTGGGACTCTGTAATTGGTCGGGAGCGTTTTGTTGAATTGGTAAACTATGCCAAATCTAAAGATGTCGAAATTTTACTTTGGTACAACTCTAACGGCTTTTGGAATAATGCGCCACAGACTCCACAAGATTTGATGAATACTGCCTATAAACGCCAAAAAGAAATGGCGTGGCTTCAAGAAATAGGAGTTAAAGGAATAAAGGTTGACTTCTTTGGTGGAGACAAGCAGGTAACCATGCAGCTTTATGAAGATATTCTTACTGATGCTAATACCTATGGTCTTGCAGTTGTCTTTCACGGCTGTACATTGCCTAGAGGATGGCAACGTATGTATCCTAACTTTGTTTCTTCAGAAGCGGTATTGGCTTCAGAGAATTTGGTTTTTACACAAGAAGCTTCAGATATGCACGCGTTTAAAAGCACGCTGCATCCGTTTATAAGAAACTCAGTTGCTTCGATGGATTTTGGTCCCGTATTCTTAAACAAAAAGCTTTCGAGAGATCAGAAAGGAGGCTCTATTCGTAAAACAACAGAAGCTTTTGAATTAGCAACAGGAGTTCTTTATTTTTCACCTATTCAGCATTTTGGTTTAACACCTAATAATCTAGAAGAACAACCTGATTTTGTTTTAGACTTTTTAAAAGAGGTTCCTACAGTTTGGGATGAGATCGTTTACGTAGGTGGCGAGCCGGGAGATTATGCAGCAATCGCCCGTCGAAAAGGTGATAAATGGTATATCGCAATTACAAACGGTGAACAAAAAGATAAAACTTTAGAGCTGAATCTTCCTATGTTGAAAAATACAGAACTTACACTTATCTATGATGCAAAAGATCGCTCTGCTGCAATAAAATCGGTAAAAGTAAAAAAGAACGGAAAAGTTAAAGTCGATGTTTTAGGAGAGGGTGGAGCTGTATTGATAAGTAATTAATTCTGAAAAATAGAAGAGGTAAATGAATGAGGTAAAACTTTTAAAATTCAGCTTAAGTATTCTTATCGTTATGTTTTTTGGAGGTTGTAAAAATCAAAAAACACAAACAGCTACTGAAACTATAAATATTCCGTCAGGCTATAAATTAGTTTGGCAAGATGAATTTGATTCAGGAGAAAAGCCTAATCCAGAGTTCTGGTCATACGAATACGGCTTTGTTAGAAATAGCGAGTTGCAATGGTATCAGGAAGATAACACATTGGTGAATAATGGTTTGCTAAGCATTACCGGAAGACAAGAAGAAGTTAAAAATCCACAGTATGATTCTGCTAGTGATAGCTGGAAGAAAAATAGAAAAGTGGCAGAATACACTTCTTCGAGCATCAATACCAGGGGTAAATTTGATTTTAAATACGGCATTCTAGAAGTACGTGCTAAAATAGACACATCTAGCGGAATGTGGCCTGCAATATGGACATTAGGAGTAGATAGAGACTGGCCTTCAAACGGCGAGATCGATATGATGGAATATTATCAGATTGACGGAAAACCCCACATTCTGGCCAATGCCGCCTGGGGTGATAACTGGCAAAATGTGTCGTGGGACAGTACCCAAATTCCCTTTACTGAGTTTTTAAAGAAAGACCCGCAATGGCCTAAAAAATTCCACATTTGGAAAATGGAGTGGACTCCTCAGTTTATCAAATTATATCTCGACGACGCGTTACTTAACGAGATTGATTTAGCCAAAACGCAAAACCCGGATGGCTTTAATGGTTTTCACCAACGGCATTATATGTTACTCAATCTGGCGATTGGTTCCAACGGTGGAGATCCATCACAGACCCCTTTCCCTAAAAACTATCAGGTAGATTATGTTAGGGTTTTTCAAAAATCAGATCAAAATTTATAAGTAAAAATAATCAATGAGAACATTTAAAGGAATATTCACCTTTTGTTTTATAGCGTTCATTTTCAGTAGTTTTAAAAGTATTGCTCAGAAAGGAGAGCGGGAGTATATGATAAGGACTATGCTGAAAATCGCTGATCCTGTGCTGCAAAATTTAGCAAAAGATAAACTCAAGAAAAACATGCCTGTAGAACGATCTCCGGGGGCTTGGGATGCGCGCACTCACGTTACTTATCTAGAGGCTTTTGGACGTTTATATTCAGGAATGGCCCCTTGGTTAGAGTTAGGGACAGACGATACTAAAGAAGGCAAACTGCGTAAAAAGTATATTGATTTAGTAGTAGCTTGTTTGGAAAACGCTACAGATCCAGAAGCAGATGACTTTATGAATTTTAATAAGGATGCACAGCCTTTAGTAGATGCCGCATTTTTAGCGCAAGGTTTATTGAGATCTCCTACTCAGGTTTGGGATAAGTTAGATGAAGAAACTCAGCAAAATATCATCAAAGCTTTGAAGTCTACTCGAGTAATAAAACCGTATTACAGCAACTGGCTTTTATTTTCGGGAATGGTAGAGGCTGCTTTAGAGAAGTTTGATGATAGTGGTGATATGTTGCGTATAGATTATGGATTGAATAAACACAAAGAGTGGTATCTAGGCGACGGGATGTATGGAGATGGGCCTGATTTTCACTGGGATTATTACAACAGTTTTGTGATACAGCCTTTTCTTCTAGACATTCACGAGACACTTCAGGAAACCGGCAATGGTAAAGACCGAGACTTTAAACTTGTTAAAGAGAGAGCTACACGTTATGCCGCGATTCAAGAGCGTTTGATTGGTCCGGAAGGAACCTATCCTCCATTAGGTAGATCCTTAGCGTATCGTTTTGGCGCTTTTCAATTGTTGTCTCATATCGCTCTTAGACAAGAACTTCCAGAAGGTGTAGAACCTGCTCAAGTACGTGAAGCATTATATACTATGGTTAAAAGACAAATAGAAGCACCGGGAACTTTTGATGAAAAAGGTTGGCTAAAAGTAGGTTTATACGGAGCTCAAAATAATATTGGAGAAGGCTATATCTCTACAGGAAGTCTATACCTGTGTTCTGAAGTTTTTTTGATCTTAGGTTTACCGGAAACAGCAGCATTATGGTCTGATGCATATGCAGCCTGGACTCAGAAAAAAATATGGAGTGGAGAAACCATTTCAATTGACCATGCCCATTAAAAATATAAAAATAAATAATTAAGGAATGAATTTAAAAAGCCATCTAAAAAGTTTTGTGCCTTTAGGTTTGAGTGCAATCTTGTTCTTAAGTTGTAAGAATAATACTGAAGATAAAGCACAGCTAGCATCTCAAGATGCTACAGAAATACAATTACCTAAAAGTAAAGATTCTGTATTAAAAATTATTAATTCAGTAAATGAGCATTGGCAAGAAACACACCCTGAACCAGATTTTGCATTTTGGCATCCTGCAGCATATCACACCGGAAATATAGAAGCTTATAAAGTTACCGGAAACCAAGAGTTTTTAGATTATGCTACAGCTTGGGCAGAACATAATAAATGGATGGGAGCTAAGTCTAACGATAAATCGGATTGGAAATCTAACTATGGGGAGACTGATGATCATGTTCTTTTTGGAGACTGGCAAATTGCTTTTCAAACCTATATAGATTTATATATCTTAGAAGGGTCTAAAGATCCTGCTAAGATTGCTCGTGCGCGAGAGGTGATGGAATATGAGATGAGCACCGATAAAAAGGATTACTGGTGGTGGGCTGATGGTTTGTATATGGTAATGCCGGTAATGACCAAACTGTATAATGTTACCGGTAATGAGTTGTATTTAGAAAAACTCAACGAGTACCTGACGTATTCAGATAGTATTATGCTTGATGAAGAAACCGGACTTTATTTCCGCGATGCGAAATATGTTTACCCTAAACATAAAAGTTTAAACGGTAAAAAAGACTTTTGGGCTCGTGGCGACGGTTGGGTTTTTGCGGGTTTGGCAAAGGTTATTCAAGATCTTCCTGAAGGAGCAATACACAAACAAAAGTACATAGACCGCTTTAAGAAAATGGCAGTAACTCTTAAAGATGCACAACAACCTCAAGGGTATTGGACGCGTAGTATTCTTGATCCGGAACATGCACCAGGACCTGAAACTAGTGGTACCGCATTTTTCACCTATGCTTTTTTATGGGGAATAAATAATGATGTTTTAGATGAGGAAACTTATGTTCCGGTAATTGAAAAGAGCTGGGAGTATCTAACAGAAGTAGCCTTACAAGAGGACGGAAGCGTAGGTTATGTTCAGCCTATCGGCGAAAAAGCAATTCCGGGACAGGTGGTCGATAAGAATTCTACGGCAGATTTTGGAGTTGGTGCCTATTTGCTGGCCGCTTCAGAAATGTATCGCTTTATAGATTCAAAATAAAAAAAACCGGAGATGATTCAGTTTAAAAAAATAGACTACGTTGCTGTTCTTTTAGTGACGCTGCTAAGTGCGTTTTCTTTTGAGGCACAAGAAATAAAACCGGCTAAAAAGCTTCATGGAGAAATGCCTCTTTTTGAGGTTGAAAATCCAGATTTTGAGACCAGCCCGCATACAGGGATGACTAAAAAACATTGGGAGGATGCAGCTCAATATTTATTGGAAGGTGCTTTTAGTTATATAGATAATTTAGATGACCCGATGAAATTTCCCAAGCTTCCGGGAAAGAGTTATCCACACGATATAGGTCGGGTTCCTACAGAAAAATTAGAAGGTCTCGTACGCACGCTGTTTGTAGCAGCTCCGCTCTTAAAGAAGAATCCAGATCTTACATTAAATGGAATCAAAGTGGCTGAATATTATCAGCATCAAATTCCAAAATTAATTGATCCTGAAAGTCCGGCATATATTAAACCACGCGGTAACGGTGGTCCCAGTCAGAACCTTGTTGAATATGGCGCATTAGCCATATCCTTATTCATTTCTCCTGAAACGCTTTGGGAACCTTTAAGTCAGGAAAATAAAGATGGTCTTGCGGAATCGATGTTGAGCTATGGTGATGGCCCTACGGTACCTTCAAACTGGAAATTCTTCAACATTTTTGTGTTGAGTTTTTTTGACGCGCAAGGCTATGATGTAAACAAATCACTTTTAGAAGAATATTTGAATAAATCGCTTGCAGATTACAGAGGTCAAGGCTGGTATAATGACAACCCGGCATATGATTATTACAGTATGTGGGCTTTTCAGGTCTATGGACCGATGTGGGCTACGGTTTACGGGGATGAAAACTATCCGGAGATCGCCAAGGCATTCAAGACCAATTTTCAGGACTTAGTATACCATTACCCTTATATGTTTGCTGAAGATGGCAAGATGATTATGTTTGGTAGAAGTATCAGTTATCGTATTGCGTCGATTAGTCCGTTTCCCTTTACCGGGACGCTGCAGGATGACACAATCAACTTTGGTTGGTTACGCAGGATTTCGTCAGGAACATTACTTCAGTTTTTACAAAACCCTGACTTTTTACTGGATCGAATCCCTACCTTAGGTTTTTACGGGCATTTTGAGCCTGCCGTGCAAGTATACAGTGCCCGTGGAAGTGTATACTGGATGGGTAAGGCTTTTTTGGGCTTGTTGGTTCCTGATGATAATCCGTTTTGGACTGCTGTTGAGAATGAAGGTCCTTGGGATGCTACATTCGAAAAAGGCCGGGTTTACAATAAGTATCAGTCCGCTTCTAATATTTTGATTACCGATTATCCTAACCTAGGAGCTTCGGAGATTAGAGCCTGGTGCCACGAGCGCAAAGCTGATGACTGGCAGGGCTTTCGCAGTAGCGAAAACTATAATAAGCTTTCGTATAACTCTGCTTTTCCTTGGCAAGCCGATGGAAAAAAGGGTGAAATCTCGATGAACTATGTTTTTCTAAATGAAAAGGAAGAATGGGAGCCTTGGCGTTTGTATACTTTTAAAAAATATGAAGATGGCATTTATTACCGCGATGCGGTTTTAGAAACAAACGATCAGGTGAGTATGCAACTTGCTGAAATGCCTTTGCCCAATGGAATTCTGCGAGTGGATAAACAAACCAGTACGGTGCCGGTTAAAATGCGTTTGGGACATTATGCATTGCCGAAATTAGACGGAAAGGAAATCAAACAATCGACAAAAAAAGTCAATGGAAAAACCGTCACCATAATCGATAACGGCGAATATCAGTTAGCGCTCGTTCCGTTAATGGGCTGGGAAAAAACAGAGTTTGTATCGGCCAGCGGACTCAACCCCGTTTCTGCCAAAAGTACAACCATCAATGTTGCTACAAACTTTTGGCCGCAGGCTAAAACCAACATATATGCGACACTGATGCTTTGGAAGAAATCAGGAGAGAACTGGAACGATGAGGAGTTGATGCCGGTTGAAGACATTTCTGTTAATGATAATACTGTTGCGGTTTTGATGCTTGAAAATGAGTTACATACTATCAATTTTGACTAATTCTCATTCAGGTAATTTCAATATTAATAAATAATTTACAAGCTCTTTCTAATTGAATACTTGATGATTACTTTAAAAAACTACGTTTACTGTCTGGTCACCTTATTGTTTTTAAACACTATAAATGCTCAAGAACTTCCCGAGTGGCAAAACCTTGATGTTGTAACTCTAAATACAGAAAAGCCCAGAGCTACGTTTTACGTTTATGATACCGAAGATGAAGCTTTAGAAAACGATTATTATAATTCAGAAAACCTTCTTTTACTCAACGGCACCTGGAAGTTTCATTTTGCTAAAACACCAGATACTCGACCTGAAGAATTTTACAAAACAAATTATGATGTTTCTGCTTGGGATAAAATTGCAGTTCCGGGAGATTGGCAAATGCAGGGGTATGATTTTCCGCTTTATGTGAGCCAGGGGTACACGCATAAGATCAATCCGCCATTTGTAGATACAATTTATAATCCTGTGGGTTCCTATAAAAGAGATTTTACGATTCCAAGTGACTGGGATGATAAACAGATTAACTTGTATTTTGGAGGGGTAAACAGCGCTTTTTATGTGTGGGTTAATGGTCAGAAAGTTGGCTATGATGAGGATGCAAAAACACCATCAGAGTTTGATATAACTTCATATGTAAAACCGGGTAATAATGAGGTATCCGTTGAGGTTTATCGCTGGAACGACGGTACGTATCTTGAAGATCAGGATTTCTGGCGCTTAAGCGGAATAGAGCGGGATGTCTACGTATACGCCACACCTAAAGCGCATATTCAAGATTTCTTTTTGAATGCTTCACTTGACAATACTTATACTGATGGAGTATTCAATGGATCAATCGTGGTAGAAAATAGTTCTGATAAACGTAAAAACCTTCAGCTTGAGTTGAAAATTTACGATGAGGGAAACGTGATCTATTCTGAAACGAAGCCTGTCAAATTTAATGTAGATCAACAAGATTCTATTTCGTTCAATTCAACTTTTACTAATGTTAAGAAATGGAGTGCAGAGTATCCTAATCTATATGATGTTACACTTACCTTAAAAGATTCTCAGGAGGTTTTAATGGCAACTTCGGCTAAAATAGGCTTTAGAACCAGCGAAATTAAAAATGGAAATCTACTTGTGAATGGAGAACCTGTTTTACTAAAAGGGGTAAACCGTCACGAGCATGATCAGCATACCGGTCATGTGATTTCTAAAGAATCTATGTTGCAAGATATCAGACTTTTTAAAGAAAATAACATCAATGCGGTACGTAATTCGCACTATCCTAACGATGGGTTGTGGTATAGCCTTTGTGATGAGTATGGGATTTATATGGTAGATGAAGCCAATATAGAAACTCATGGTTTTGGCTACGATGAAGATAAAACTCCAGCAAATAAACCGGAGTTTGCAAAAATGCATCACGATAGGCTAGAGGCGATGGTAGAGACTAACAAAAATCACCCTTCGATTATTATCTGGTCTATGGGAAATGAGGCCGGTGACGGCCCCGCATTTATTGATGGGTATCAGTATCTCAAAAACAGAGACGGATCAAGACCGGTTCAGTATGAGCGTGCTGAGCGCGGGAAGAGTTTTCAAGAGCCGCATACCGATGTTATTCCGTGGATGTATGCGAGTTTAAATTATATCGACGATAACTATATTGGTAAGTATCCTGAGCGTCCTTTTATCTGGTGTGAGTATGCCCATTCTATGGGGAACAGTACAGGGGATTTAGTTGACTTATGGGATTTTGTATATGCGCACAAACAAATGCAAGGTGGTTTTATCTGGGATTGGGTAGATCAAGGTTTTGTGAAAGAAGATAGCACCGGTACTAATTATTGGACATATGGAGGAGATTACGGGCCGGATAGCTATCGAAATGATGCGAATTTTGTTTTAAACGGATTAGTAAATCCAGACCGCACCCCACACCCGGCTTTAGCTGAAGTAAAACAAGTTTATCAAAATGTAAAAATTGAACTACAAGATGCCGAAGAATTAAGTTTTACTATTAAAAACAGATTCTTTTTTACTGATTTGAATACCTATGAAATCAGTTATGAGGTGCTTGAGGATGGGGAAATAGTTGAGTCAAAAAATATAGGTTCTCTTAAATTGTCACCCCAAGATTCAACAACATTTCAATTGACAGATTTAAGTATAGCTGAAGATGGCAGCGAATACTTCATCAATTTTAAAGTCAAAACAACAAATAAGAAACCCTTGCTTCCTGCCGGATTTGTAATTGCTGAAGATCAAATTTTAATTCAATCTTCAGATTCTGATATTCCTTTAGTTCAAGTAGATTCTGGTAAATTAAAAGTGAAACAAAAGAAGGGTGAATTGCAAGTTACTGCAGCTAATTTAGAAGTGATTTTCAATAAAACCACGGGTAGATTAGAAAAATATACTTATGGCAATCAGGAGTATTTATTAGAGACCCCTCATGTGAATTTCTGGCGTGCACCTATAGATAATGATTTCGGAAATAAGTATCAGAAACGTGGTAAAATCTGGAAAGATGCTTCTACAAAACAAAAACTTGAAGATTTTAAACTGATTTCTAAAAATCGGGATTCTGTAGTGATTGAAGTGATTTATCAACTGGACACTTTAGATGCGCAAACTGAATCTCGCTATGCAATTTATCCTGATGGAAGTATAAAAGTAACTAACCAACTCAAGTATTCGGGCGGTAGTAATTTGGCTGAAATTCCTCGTTTTGGGATGAATTTTATTTTGCCTAAAGAATACGATCACGTAAAATGGTACGGTAGAGGTCCGCATGAGAATTATCAGGATCGTAAAGAATCTGCTTTTATAGGAATCTATGAGGCTTCTGTTTCTGATTTGTATTTTCCGTATATACGTCCACAAGAAAATGGGTATCGCACCGAAAACCGCTGGGTAGAATTAACCAATGCCTCAGGAAAAGGATTAAAGTTTACGGGGCTTCCATTAGTTTCTTTTAGTGCGCACCATAATTATATTTCAGATTTTGATCCCGGAATGCGAAAGCAACAGCGACATACAATTGATATCAAACCTCGTGATTTTATAAGCTTAAATATAGATTACAAGCAAACCGGAGTAGGAGGTGATAACAGCTGGGGTGCAAAACCTCACGAGAAATACCAGTTAAAACCTCAGAACTATCGTTACAGTTTTTGGATTCAGCCTATAGATTAGCTTTTAGAAAGTATATTAATTGACTCGGCTGACCCAATTAATATAAAAGTTAAGCATATGAGAACTATTGTAAACTTTATTTTGGCCTTGCTTTTTATGTACTCAGCCAGTAGTCAAGAAGACATTATAGCTAATGAAGCCCTAGCTGAAAAGGTTTATTTACAACTTGACAGAAACACGTATTCAACAGGTGAAACCATCTGGTTTAAAGCTTTAGTGACACAAGCGATAGATCATGCACCAAGTCCTATTACAGGAGTATTGCATGTAGAGCTTTTAAACCCTTCTGAAAAAGTAATTTTAGAGAAGCAAGTTGAAATCACACATGGTATTGGAGCAAACTTTATTGATATTGGTACGTTTTTTACTCCTGGAAGATATCAGATAAGAGCTTATACAGAATGGAATAAAAACTTTAAAGAGGCTTTTATTTATACCATGTATGTTGATATCCTAGACAATAGTATAGACCTGGAGGAAGATATAATTTCACTTATAAACTATTCTGAAGCTTCTCAAAAAATCAAAGTGCTTTTAAATCCACAAATTTTAGATACCGGTGTAACTACTTCCGTAGGACTTAATCTACTTAGTGGAGATACTTCAGAAAAGTATTCAATCAAGAAAAATAAAAATGGGAATTTTCTTTTTGAAGAAAAATTATCACCTTCTTCAAAGTTTATAAAACTGAAGCTATACACTGAAAGTGGAAAAAGTTTTACAAAGACGTTTAACCTTTCAGAGCCGGCAATTGATATTCAATTTATGGCGGAAAGTGGGAACTTTGTAGCTGGTTTTAATAATGTAATTTCCTTTAAGGCAATTGATCAAAACGGAAATGGAGTTCAAGTAGCCGGAGAGCTTGTTTCTAAATTGAGAAACTTTAAAACTTCCTTTAAAAGTGATGAATACGGCTTAGGGAGGGTTCATATTTTTCCTAATTCTGGTGAAGAGTATGAGGTAAACCTTACTGAAGATGTTAAAAATACTAAGGTCTCCTATGATTTTCCTGCCGTTGATTCTAAGGGAATTATACTTTCTATTAAAGATTTAGACAATAAGTTAGGTATTGGTTTAAAATCGAATATCATAGAAAATGATACTCTTTTTATTTCAATAAGTAGAAGAGGGCTTAAACTTGGAGAAATAGCTCAATTTGTGAGCGACTCAGAAGCTAATTTTATACTACTCAAAGAATCTTTACCTGAAGGGATATTAGTTTTTACTTTAAAAGATAAAAATGGAAATGCTTTAGCAGAACGTTTATTCTTTAACCTCAATAATGAGAAGCAGATGCCTATATCCTTAAAGACGAATAAGCAAAGTTATAAGTCTAAGGAAGAAGTCAGTCTTGTTTTATCGAATGCGAAAAATAAGAAGGATACTTTAGAAGCTACGGCTTCAGTATTAGTCGTGCCTAAAGACTTTGTATGTCAAGATGAAAATATTAGATCTTATTTTCTACTGAGTTCAGAGTTAAAAGGAAAGATTGAAAATCCCAAACGCTTTTTTAATCCTGAAAATGAATCCAGACTTTATGATTTAGATAATTTAATGTTGACTCAGGGATGGAGAAAGTATATTTTCACTTCTACTCTTGAAAATGATTTCAAGTTCAAACCAGAACAAGGATTAATATTAAAAGGAAAAATAGGGGCCTTGCTAGATAAGGATAGGATGAAAAAAGATGTCATTGTAAGTCTTATGACGTTTGGCGAAGAGCAAGATTTTTTTAAACAGGAGACAGATAGTCTAGGTAGATTTAATTTTTTACTTCCCAATTATTCTGGATACAAAAAACGTATTTTGTTGCAAACACAAAATCAAGACGGAAGACAAAGAGATTATACATTAACATTAGATGAACCTAAAATTCCTCAGATTGACTTTAGAAACGAATTTAAAACGCCTGGTCTCAATAAAAAAGCAGCAACTCTATCAAACAAGTACATAATTAAAAAGAAAGATGCTTTTGATTACGATTCATCTATAAATGAGTTGGATGAAGTTTTGATTAACACATACAAAATGACTGCACAACGGCAGAAAGTTGCAGACCTTTATGGTAAGCCTGATGTCGTAATTGATGGTGATAAAATAAGAGCTAAGGAGGAAAGTTGGTCTTATGGATTGTTTAGTGTGTTACGGGCTTCTTTTGGAAATGCATTGACATTTTTTAGGGTTACTGATGAGTCGGGAACTTATTTAAGACCACGCGTGCAAGCAGGCGATGAAACACTTGTAGTGATAGATGGAGAGACTTTACCCATATTTCACTATCATCTACTTTCAAATTTGTCTGCAGCAGATATTAAAAGCGTTGAAATACTCAAAGTAGTATCTTCAAACTATCAACAATTGTACAGGGATACTTATAATAGTTCTTTTCAAGACTCGTCGAAAGTGCCAGTTTGGGGAAGTATTCTTGCTATTTATACCCATAGCGGTAATGGTATATTTACAACTTATAGATCTAGAGGTATTTTAAAGACCACGATTCCCGTTTTTGCAGCTTCAAAAGCGTTTTATAGTCCTAAATATAGCAGTAGTGATTCAGCAGCTATAAAAAATGATAACCGCAAAACATTATATTGGAATCCAACAGTGACTTTAAAAGGAAATGAACCGATTAACTTATCTTTTTATAACGGGGATATCCCGGGAACTAAAACTATTATAATAGAAGCTTTATCTCAGGATGGTAAACTTGGTTATAAACAATTAGATTATAATGTAAATGAATAATCTTCTATTAAGGCAATTCTTCACCTTTAGAAGCAATATAAATCTTATACCATTGTTCTAAAGTCATATCGATTTTAAGCGAATTTACAGCGCTTTTAATACGATAGATGTGTTGTGAGCCGACAATTGGTAAAGCACTCACAGGATGCTTCAATAACCAAGTATACATAACCTTATCAATACGCTCCACATCAAGTTCTGTTGCGATCTCTTTAAGTACTGAATACAAACGATGTTCTTTTTCTGTTTCGGGTTTAAATAATGAACCGCCGGCAAGTGGAGACCAAACCATGGGTTTGATTTTATGCTTCAGGAAAAACTCGATATTTTCATTCTCAAAATGCTCCAGACAAGATACTGATATTTCAACTTGATTGGTTGCCAGCGGCAGATCAAGATAGGATTGCAAGGTGTCAAACTGCATCGGACTGAAATTAGAAACGCCAAAGTTCAACACTTTACCGCTTTGTTTCAACTGGTCAAAAGCTTTAGCAGCTTCTTCGGGATTGAAAAAGGGAGCAGGGCGATGCAAGAGCAATAAATCCAGATGATCTGTGCCCAGATTTTTTAGGGAAGCTTCCGCTTGTTGGATGATATACTCTGAACTGTAATCGTAAATTTTTACATCAAGTCCAGGATTGACATTTGTATTTAATTTGATTCCGCATTTGCTGATGAGTTCCATCTTTTTACGCAATTCCGGCTTGAGAGCCAATGCCCGGCCAAAATACGCTTCACACGTATGATTTCCATAGATGTCTGCGTGATCAAAAGAGGTAATTCCCAGCTCCAGAATTTCTTCTATAAGTTTTAAAAGTTCTTGGTCGCTTAGGTTCCAGTCGCGCAGGCGCCAATACCCATGAATGATACGAGAGAGCGATAAATTCGTATTGAGTTGTATTCTATTTTCCATAGTTTATTGAATCAATTTTAGGGTTCCAAAAAGTCCGGCATCAATAGCTATGCGGCCTTCATAATCTTCAGGTATAGTTACAGACCCATAAATGGTATGGGGTTCTTTAGCATTGACTTTTTCAAAAGCCAGCGCAAAACCTATCAGTTTTCCGAGTTTTAAAGATACAGGTTCGTTAGGGGTATTCGGTTGATAAGACGCATCAAAAGCAGCAATTTTCAATTCCCAGTAATAGGTGTTTCCATATTTCTTTAATGCGGAATGAATCGCGTTGTTTGCAGTAAGCGGTTTCTTATCTGGATCAAGTCTTACTGTAAAATTGGATGGTAAAATTTTGTACTCAAAGGCATTATAAGAGTTTGTATAATCCCCACCGCTATTATCTTCGTCCAGATAAATGCTTAGATTATCTTCGCTATAATAGTGCTCCAGAGGATTACCTAAATTAGGGTGAAGTGTAAGGTTTTCTAATTGAACGAGCACAAACAAAGCATCCGGTGTCCAGAGGAGTTTGTAGTTCATCATCAAGTTAGTATCAGCTCCCTGCCATTTATTTAAAACTCCGATCCAGTTTAGATTTTCCCACGCAGGATCAGTTGGTTTTCCGTCAATTACAGGAGCAATCGTAGCTTTTTTTACTTCAATAGAATGCGTATTGGTTTTTACAAACAGAGGAGGAGGTTCTTCATTATTTTTACACGAATGAAGCAACACAAAAAGAAAAAGCAAAGCTAAGAGGTTTTTCATCAAGCAGGTTTACGCAAACTCAGAATGCCAAATATAGGCCCTATTGCGAGAATTATAAAAAGCCATTTTAAATCTATATGTGTCGAAAAATAAGCCAGAAGTTGAATGCTAACAATTGTAATTGCAAAACCCAAACTATTTACAAAAGTCAATGCTGTACCGCGATATTGCGGTATTGCATTTGTAGCGACTAATGTTGAAAATTGCGGACTATCGGCAACTACAGCTGCTCCCCAAATGAGTAGAAATATAAAAAATAGTGAAGGAGGAAATTGAAGGCTGAAAGGCGAAAGTAAACAACATGCACCTGAAATGACTAAAGAGAATAGTGCCACTTTTCTACTACTCAATGTTTTGCTCAAATGACCACCTATTGCACAGGATAGAGCACCAATGCCAATCGTTATAAAAGCCCAAAGAGGAATATTGAACACTTGTTCATTTTCTATCGAATAGAACTTAATAAACAGCGGAAGAAAGCCCCAAAAGGCATATAATTCCCACATATGTCCCCAGTATCCAAAAGCCGCTGAACGAAACGCTTTCACTTTAAAAAGTGCTGGAATACCATTTAGTTTTACGTGCTGTTGTAGTTTTCTAAACGGACCATCACCGACTAAAAAACCTATTAGGATTCCTCCTAAACCTGCTAATGCACTCATAATTAAAGTAATGCTTTTGTAATCTATAGCAATGCCGAAGCTATTGAAAATGTGTGGTAGGGCAGTGCCTAAAACGAGAGCACCCACCAAATAGCCTAAAGCCTTTCCCAGTCCTTTTTCATAATAATCAGAAGCGATTTTCATTCCAACGGGGTAAATTCCCGCAAGGAAAAAACCGGTTGTAAATCTTGAAATCAGTAAGCTTGTAATTTGAATGTTGGGTAAAATCAGAGCCAAATTTGTTGTTGCTCCCAGAAGCGCACAGACCAAGAAAACTTTTGAAGGCGAAAACCGGTCAGCTATTGAAAACACTGCAAAAATCAATGAGCCCGCGATAAAGCCAAACTGAACAGCAGCCAATAAATCACCTAAAATATCAGGGTTTCCCAGCTTAGAAACTGGAAGTTGCGGAATTACGATATTGCCTACAAACCAGAGAGATGTCCCTAGGAATTGAGCTAGAACTATGAGAACAATAATTTTTTTGGTTTTTGGCACGTATGATATTATTCTACAGGTTCTGCTGCAAGAGCGAGGTGTTTACCGTCTGGACTTACACTTATGCGAGTAATATTTTTCAACTTATATTTGTTCAAACTAGCTGCAAACGTCCATGCAGGTTCTCCAAAAAGGTCGTAAACAAATAAGCTGTCACCACTACCAACTAAAATTCGATTTTCATCTAGCCAAGCATAATCAGAGCGGCCTATAGGCAATTCACAAACAAAATAACTGGTAGGTTCATCACCTGAAAAGTCAAGCGTATACAAATCCATATTTTGATTTTCATTTTCTACAACATAACTCATAGACTTGCTGTTAGGCACTTTATGCAATGATCTTCCGGAATTTGTGATGATAGATTCTGATGTTCTAGAATTTAGATTTTTCAAAAACAGATCCATTTGATTCGGCATCAAAACAGAAGCGATAAATGTATTCTTATCGTAAAATGAAAAATAACCCACCTGAGCGCTATCTACTAATTTCTGAAAAACATGCGTTTTAAAGTCATAAGTAGCCATACGTTGGCGGCCTTCAGGATCTTGTCGTACCGCAACTATTAAATCGGTTTCAGGAATATGTTGTGGAGAGAAAAAGCCGCTGTTGGGTTCATTTGTGATGATTTCGGTTGATTCAGCATCTATTATATATTGACCGATAGCCGTCAGACTGCCTTTTGTGCGACTGTATAAGAGCGTATTGTTATCGTAAAAGAAAGGCTGATTATCATAACCTGTATTTTGAGAAATATTCTTACCACTTGTGACTTCAAAAGTGGTAGGAGTCGTTTTGATATCAAAAAGAAAAACTTCGGTATTCTCCTGAGCGAGTAGTGTAAAACCAATCAATAAGGTCACTATTGTAAACTGTAATTTATGCATAGTTTAAATTGAATTAATAAAGATACAATGTTTAAAACATCTCAACTCATGTAATCAAGTTTTAAGCCAAGAATCAATTTATAAAACAAAACAAACCCCGAAGTAAAACTCCGGGGTTCTTATACAAATAGTAAATAATAGGAGAAAAAATCTTAAAACGGATAGGTGTTTTCTGATGTTACTTTTTCAGCAATAAGGTTGCGTAGAGCTACAACATTAGGTTGATTTTGATATTTGGTGAATCGCTTAAGCCCCATAAGCATCATACGTTGCTCGTCACCTTCAGCGAAAGAAACAATACCTTCTTTAGCTTTTTGGTTGATGATATCTACAGCGTGGTATAAATACAATTGTGTCATTGCGATTTGCTCTTTTTGAGCATCTTCGCCAAAACGCTTCACGTTCTTTTCGGTACGTAAAATGGTACTTTCAGCCATATAGATTTCAATCAAAATATCTGAAGCAGCCATCAATAACTGCTGATGTGATTCTAATTCCGGACCATATTTTTGAATAGCGCTACCGGCAACCATTAAGAATACTTTCTTAAGTTTTGCGATCATCGCTTTTTCTTCTGAAAGAACTTGAGAATAATCAGGAGTATCAAAAGAAGGAATTCCGGTTAGTTCTTCACCAACAGCCATTGCAGGATTTAAAAGATCTACGTGACCTTTCATCGCTTTTTTAACCAGCATACCTACAGCTAGCATTCGGTTTATCTCATTGGTACCCTCATAAATACGAGAAATACGTGCATCTCTCCAAGCCGCTTCCATTGGCGCATCGGCGCTAAAGCCCATACCGCCGTAAATCTGGATTCCTTCATCAGCACAATTTTGCATATCTTCTGAAGCTGCTACTTTAAGAATGGAACATTCAATTGCATATTCTTCAACCCCTTTCAATTCAGCTTCTGAGTGGTTGGCACCATCTTCCAGACGGATGGAAATTCGATCTTCAATATTTTTTGCTGCTCTGTAGGAACCACTTTCACAGGCATAGGCATTAGTAGCCATTTCCGCTAGCTTATATTTTATTGCACCAAATTTTGCAATAGGGGTATTGAACTGAACGCGTTCATTTGCATATTTCACACCCATATCAATAATGCGGCGTTGGGCATCTAAGCAAGCTGCGGCCAGTTTGATGCGACCTACGTTAAGCGCATTCATTGCAATTTTGAATCCTTCTCCGCGACCTGCTAACATATTTTCTACAGGAACAACAGTATCATTGAAGAATACCTGACGGGTAGAAGAGGAGTGAATACCTAATTTTTTTTCTTCTTCACCTAGCGAAATTCCATTGGAAGGATCATTTTCTACAATAAAACCGGTGATGTTTTTATCATCTTCAATACGAGCAAAAACAATAAAAACATTACAGAAACCTGCGTTTGAAATCCACATTTTCTGTCCGTTGATTTTGTATGATTTTCCATCTGCTGAAAGTTCTGCTTTTGTTTTACCGCTATTCGCATCAGAACCTGCTCCGGGTTCTGTCAAACAATAAGCACCAAACCACTCACCAGTTGCAAGTTTAGGAACATACTGTTTTTTTTGCTCTTCGGTACCGTAAAGTGTGATTGGCATTGTTCCGATTCCGGTATGCGCGCCAAAAGCCGTGGCGATAGAACCTGTAGCTCCCGAAATGTAGTCGCAAACAAGCATGGTAGAAACAAAGCCCATTCCCAAACCATCATATTCTTCAGGAACAGCAATACCCAGTAAACCAAGTTCACCGGCTTTGCGCATAACTTCTTCTGTTAACGCATAGTCTTTGTGCTCAAAGCGTTCTTTATGGGGTACAATCTCGCGGTCAACGAATTCCTTAACCGTTTCCTTCATCATCTTTTGCTCCTCAGAAAAATCTTCGGGAGTAAATACATCTTCGCAAGCAGTTTCTTTTACTAAAAATTGCCCGCCACGTAGAATATGTTTTTTGTCTGCTGTTTCTGCCATTGTAGTGTATTTAAGAATAAAGAATAGAGAAAAAAGAGAATAGACTTATAGTTACAAACCATTTTGAAAACCCATTGTCATTTTTTGCCATTCCTGAATTTTAGTTTCTAATTCAATTAATTTTTTATCGTCTATATAGTTTTTGTGTCGTGCTATATGTAATTGTGTTCCCAATTCAAATGAGGAACCCAGAGCATAATCAATGAACGTGCTAAATGCTTTATCTGTTCTTGATGATCCCTCTGATATATTACTTGGAATAGATGTAGCTGCCCTGCTCATTTGCGATGACAGATCGAATCTTTCATGTTTGGGAAAAGATTCTAATATGTCTGAGATGTCGCAAGCTATCTCTAAACCTAAAGACCAAATTTTCAAATTTTTATAATTATGCCTTTTTCTATTCATATTTATAAATCTTTGATCTCTGTTCTATTATCTTTCTTCTGGGACTCTAGTTCAAAAACTCATATACCCCGGCTGCGCCTTGACCTGTACCTACGCACATCGTCACAACCCCGTATTTACTCTTCATATCGCGTTTACGCATTTCATCAAAAAGCTGTACCGAAAGTTTTGCTCCCGTACACCCTAATGGATGACCTAATGCGATAGCACCACCGTTTACATTTACGATATCCGGATCTAGATCAAGTTCTCTAATTACCGCAAGAGATTGAGAAGCAAAGGCTTCGTTCAACTCTATCAAATCAATATCATTCTGCTGAAGTCCGGCTTGTTTTAAAGCTTTTGGAATAGCCTTAACAGGCCCAATACCCATAATGCGAGGTTCAACACCTACGGCTGCAAAATTTACTAAGCGTGCGATTGGTTCCAGATTAAGTTCTTTTACCATTTCCTCGCTCATTACTAGAACAAACGCCGCACCGTCACTCATTTGCGAAGAGTTACCAGCGGTTACACTTCCGCCTTCGGCGAAAACAGGACGTAGTTTTGCAAGAATTTCAAGCTTGGTGTCTGCACGCGGACCTTCATCTTTATTTACCGTGTAGTTTTTAGTTTCTTTTTTCCCCGAATTATTTACAAACGTATGCTCCACAGTGATGGGGACAATCTGATCCTGAAAACGATCTTCTTTCTGAGCTTTCAATGCTTTTTGATGTGAATTGAAAGCAAACTCATCCTGATCTTCTCGGGACACGTTGAATTGGTTGGCAACAGCTTCTGCTGTTAAACCCATTCCCCAGTAGTAATCTTCGTTACCTGCTTTTGCTACTTTATAGTCTGGTACGGGTTTATAACCACCCATTGGGATGTAACTCATACTTTCTGCACCACCAGCGATGATACAATCTGCCATTCCCGCTTGTATTTTAGCTGAGGCCATCGCGATCGTTTCAATCCCTGAAGCGCAATAGCGGTTAACCGTAACGCCCGGTACGTCTTCAATTTTTAATCCCATAAGTGAGATGAGACGTCCTACGTTAAGACCTTGCTCAGCTTCTGGCATCGCGTTTCCCACCATCACATCATCAATGCGTGTTTTATCAAAGTTAGGCAGCTCATTCATCATATGTTCTATGGTTTCAGCGGCCAACTCATCTGGTCTTTTAAATCGAAACAATCCGCGAGGGGCTTTCCCCACGGCTGTTCTGTATGCTTTTACGATATATGCTGTTTTGCTCATTTTGTATATTTTTTAGAGTAAAGAGAAAAGATAAAAGAGAATAGATTTTGGAATCTCTTTACCGTCTCTGTTCTATTATCTTTTTTCTAATATCTACCTTAATTTCTCAACGGTTTCCCTTTCTTGATCATATGCTCTAGACGTTCTAAAGTTTTGCGTTCGCCACAAAGACTTAAGAAAGCTTCACGCTCCAGATCAAGCAGGTATTGCTCGCTTACATAAGAAGCTTCAGAAAGATCTCCACCAGCCATTACATAAGCCAGTTTGTTAGCGATTTTCTTATCGTGATCACTGATGTATTTACCGGCGTTCATCTGATCTGTACCTACTAAAAAGGCACCTAGAGCTTGTTTACCCAAAACTTTAATATCGGTACGTTCAATAGGTTTGGTATAACCTTGTTCCGCCATAAATTTAGCTACTTCTTTAGCGGCAGCAAGCTGACGGTCTTTATTGACCACCACGATATCTTTCCCTTTTTTAAGAATGCCTAAATCATATGCTTCATGCGCCGAAGTAGAAACTTTTGCCATACCAATAGCTAAGAAATACTCACGCAGACGGTTCAATTCTACATCATCTTTATGATACGTTTCTGAAGCTCTAAGCGTCATTTCTTTAGAACCACCACCGCCGGGAATTACTCCAACGCCAAATTCAACAAGACCGATATAACTTTCTGCAGCTGCAACTACGCGGTCAGCGTGCAGTGTCATCTCGCAGCCACCGCCCAGTGTCATCGCGTGTGGCGCAACAACAGTAGGAATAGAAGAGTAGCGTAAGCGCATACAACTATCTTGGAAATATTTTATAGCCGCGTTAAGTTCATCATATTCCTGCTCAACAGCCATCATAAAAATCATCCCGATATTGGCACCAACGGAAAAGTTCTTACCTTGATTTGCGACTACGAGTCCGGCAAAATCTTTTTCTGCAATGTCAATCGCACGATTCAAGCCTGCTAGGACATCACCGCCAATAGCATTCATCTTAGAACGGAATTCTAAGTTTAGGATTCCGTCGCCAAGATCTTCAACAACGACACCGCTATTTTTGAAAACCTCTTTTGATTTACGGATGTTATCTAGAATAATGAAACCATCCTGTCCCGGTTTCTTCACATATTCTTTCTTCGGAATATCATAGTAGAACGTACTTCCTTCTTTTACCGTATAGAATGTTTCTTTACCGGAAGAAACCATTTCTGAAACCCAATCAGCTATTTCATAACCTTCGGTTTTCATCAATTCAATTCCTTTTTCAATTCCTACAGCATCCCAAATTTGAAATGGACCGTGCTCCCAACCGTAACCGGCACGCATCGCATCATCAATTTTGTAAAGTTCGTCTGTGATTTCAGGAATTCTATTTTGTACGTAAGCAAATAAACCGGCAAAATTCTTACGGAAGAATTCACCTGCTTTGTCTTTTCCTTTTACTAAAACCGGAAAACGATCTGCTACATTATCTATTGATTTGGTCATTTCAAGCGTACTAAACGAAGCTCGTTTATTCGCTCTATAGTCCATAGAATTGAGGTCTAATGTAAGAATCTCACTAGAACCATCTTCCTTTTTAATTTTCTTATAAAAACCCTGACCGGTTTTACTTCCCAGCCATTTGTTGTCGTGCATTGTATTGATGTAATTGGGTAATGCGAACAATTCAGCGCGTTCATCATTTTTTACATTTTCACGAATACCGTTTGCGACGTGAACCAAAGTATCAAGCCCTACAACATCAACCGTACGGAAGGTTGCCGACTTAGGACGCCCAATTACCGGACCGGTCAATTTATCTACTTCTTCAACGGTCATCCCAAGTTCTTCAACCGTATGGAATAAACTCATAATACTATAAGTACCTACGCGATTACCAATGAAGGCAGGAGTATCTTTTGCTACAACCGAAGTTTTACCAAGGAATTTTTCGCCATAGACATTCAAGAAATCTAAAACTTCTTGATCTGTATTAGGTCCCGGAATGATCTCAAAAAGATCTAAGTAACGAGCCGGATTGAAAAAGTGTGTTCCACAGAAATGCTTCTGGAAATCTTCGCTTCTTCCTTCATTCATAAACTGAATAGGAATACCTGAAGTATTTGAAGTGATGAGCGTACCTGGAGTGCGGTACTTGTCAAGCTTTTCAAAAACCTGTTTTTTTATATCTAAGCGCTCGATTACGACTTCAATAATCCAATCTACATCTTTAACTTTTGCGATATCATCTTCCATATTACCAGTAGAGATGCGCTTTGCAAAATCTTTATGGTAAATAGGCGAGGGCTTAGATTTTAACGCGTTCTGAAGATGGTCATTAACCATACGGTCACGTACCGCTTGATCTTCTAATGTTAAACCTTTTGCTTTCTCTTTGTCGGTTAGTTCACGAGGAACTATGTCTAGCAACAGTACTTCAACCCCTATATTAGCAAAATGACAAGCGATCCCGCTTCCCATAATTCCGGAGCCAATAACTGCAACTTTATTTATTCGTCTTTTACTCATTGTTTTATAGTAGTTTCAGAATTGTTATATATTTTTTTGTTTTGAATCAAATCATTGATGACGTGAATGACCTCAAAGAAATGATCTACTTTTTCATCATCAATGTTTGCACGAATGGCATCATTAAACCTCAAAACCCGGTCTTTACTGAAATCGCGATTTTCCTTACCAAATTCCGTCAGGAAAATAAGAACACCTCTTCCGTCAGCAGGATTGGGCTTACGTTCTATAAGTCCGCGTTCTTCCATCGATTTTAAGGTGCGTGAAAGGCTTGTGGCCTCCATTCCCATACGTGGACCCAGAGCTGTTGAAGGTGTCCCTTCTTCCGGGTCTATACTTAGTAATGCAAAACCTGTAGCCATTGTACTGTCTAATTTTGCAGCTTGCTCATTATACATTTTTGTAATGGCTTGCCAGGTTGCCCTAAGTGCGTGATCTATTGTAATATCTTTTCTACTCATACGTTTGCGTAAAGTTAAAAAATAATACTATGCACGCATAATAAATTAAGGAAATTTTATAAGATTATTATCTGATTCCTCTAAAGATGGGTATATTCATAAAAAAACTCCTTATTTCTAAGGAGTTTTATAAATTAATGATGCTCGTATATGTTATTATACAACTTGATGTATTTCTCTTTTACTATGCGTCGTTTCAACTTCATAGTAGGAGTGAGGTGACCCGCTTCTATACTCCATTCATCTGGAGTAAGTTCGATTTTTTTAACCCGCTCCCATTTACCAAACTTTTCATTATGAAGATTCACATCTTCCATAATACGTTTTTGAACTTCTTTGTTTTCTGCAATTTCTTTATTTGTAGAACCTACATTGATATTTTTCAATTTGGCCCATTCTGCAACGAACTCAAAATTAGGTTGAATTAATGCAGCAGGCATTTTCTCACCTTCGCCTACAACCATGATGTGTTCAATAAAACGGGATTGCTTCATGGCATTTTCTATAAGTTGAGGAGCAACGTATTTACCGCCACTGGTTTTAAACATTTCCTTTTTACGGTCTGTAATTTTAAGAAAACCTTCCTTATCAATCTCACCGATATCTCCTGTATGGAAATATCCATCTTCTAAAACTTCATCGGTTTTCTCTTGATCTTTATAATAACCAATCATAACTTGTGGACCTTTTATGAGAATTTCACCGTCTTCGGCTATCTTAACTTCGGTCTGTGGAATAGGTTTGCCAACAGTACCAATTTTGAAGCCTTTATCACGCATATCATTTACTGAAATAACCGGAGAAGTTTCGGTAAGACCGTAACCTTCCATAACAGCAATATCTGCAGCATTAAAAACTCGAGCTAATCTAGGTTGTAAGGCAGCACTACCTGAAGCGATAACTTTTAGATTTCCTCCTAAAGCTTCTTGCCATTTACTAAAAATGAGTTTGCGGGCAATGCCTAGCTTTTGTTCATACCACCAGCCATTTTCACCATAAGGCTCATATTCTAAGCCGGTCTCAACCGCCCAGAAAAATAACTTCTTTTTAACTCCGGTAAGCGCAGCTCCTTTTGCGATTATTTTATCATATACCTTTTCTAGCAACCGAGGAACAGCAGTCATTACTTCAGGTTGAACCTCTTTAAGATTTTCACTGATTGTCTCTAAGCTTTCAGCAAAATAGATGGAAACTCCTGTGTATTGATAGAGATACATCAACATGCGTTCATAGATGTGACAAACCGGTAAAAAGCTCAGAGCTTTACTTTGCCCCGGTATGATAGGGAATCTGGAAGCACTGTTCAAGGCATTTGAAGCCACGTTTTTATGACTTAGCATAACACCTTTAGGCCTTCCGGTTGTTCCTGAAGTATAAATTAGTGTAGCTAGATCGTCTTCTTTAACCGCATCTTTAAGTTTCTCTACTTCGGGCTGTAAATTAGTGTCATCTTCTTTAACTGCATCCCAGCTTTTGCAACCGTCAATCTTATCAAAACTGAAAACATCTTTTAAAGTAGGCACATTTGCTTTAATGGCATTTACCTTATCAAGTACTTCTTTATCTGAAACAAAACAGTAGATAGACTCACTGTGGTTGAGTACATACTCATATTCTTCTTCCGAAATCGTTGGATATATAGGCACGTTTTGAGCACCTAATTGTAGAATACCAATATCCATAATATTCCACTCGGTACGATTTGTTGAAGAGATAACCGCAACCTTGTCATTAGGTTTCAAACCCAGTTTTAAAAGTCCTCGACTTACCGCATTAGCTTGGTCTATATAAGATTTTGTAGTTGTAGCGACCCATTTCCCATCATATTTAGTAACCAGTGCCTCTTTCAGATTATACTGTTCAAGCTGGTGATAGGGGAAGTCAAAAAGACGTTTAATTTCCATGATAATAATATAGGTTAACTTACAATAGTGAGTGATAGAACGTTGAAGTTTTATGAAATAAAAGTTTCTAAAAACTAGTTTGGGGTTATTCTCAGAATAAATATTTACTGCAAAATAGCGAATTTACAAACCTTTTTATACGATTTTAGAAAAATTTACAACGTTGTATTGATTAAAAATGAATAAGGTGGCTTTTGAGAAAGAGACCACCATATTATTACTATTGTTTAAAGAGAGTCTGTTTTTTTAGAATTAGTGTGCTTTTTGGGGACCAGGTTCATAGATAAGCCGTAAGAACGAGCTAAAACGCTCTGTTTCTCGGTTTATTGGATACCGGTGACAATGCCTATAAGCAGCTTGTCGGCTACGTCTAACCGAAGCTGAGGTCGTATAGTCATATCAAAATCTCCCTGATTAAATTCTTTATTAAATTCAATACCCAGAAAATTACGGGTTCCTGAAATCATATAATGAATATTACTGTTGACTTGCCAGCTGGTTTTAAGGGTTCCGTTACTAAAGTGATGCGAAATTGCCGGACCAGTATAAAGTAACGTGTGAAAGTTACTGCCAAGCCTTTTTGCAGCAATAAAAAACGGATTATAAACATTGCCTTCAAAAAGCGGTTCTTTACCAAAAGAATTAAATGCTGTAAGTTCAAACTCCTGAATGTATCCAAAAGCCATACTGATTTTTTGCTTGTCAGAAACGTAAAAGGTATACTGACCGGCAAGTTTTATACTATTTAGTTTATTACCGGGTGCGCTATCATTACCATTGATAGGATAATGCAATGAAAACGGCAATTCTATTTCAAGGCCCAGACGATCTGCAGGCGCCCATT
Source organism: Leeuwenhoekiella marinoflava DSM 3653 (assembly GCF_900129005.1). Taxonomy (GTDB): domain Bacteria; phylum Bacteroidota; class Bacteroidia; order Flavobacteriales; family Flavobacteriaceae; genus Leeuwenhoekiella; species Leeuwenhoekiella marinoflava. The sequence continues at coordinate 47,783 of NZ_FQUN01000020.1, forward strand.
CATATTCTACAAGAGCCAAGTACTCATCATACTTGCTGTTATCTGTGAGACCTAATCCTATATTCCATTCGCGTTCTCCTTTGCGGGCTCCAAGGTCCCTTATGAGATCAATGTATAAAGGTTCTGCATGCAGTATTTTTAAAGGTTCTTTACGTTCTTCAACTTCAGAAATATATAAGCTGTCTTTTACAGCGTTGTTCTCAGTTTCTTGAGCATAGGTATAGTGGGTGAGTACCGCAAAGAGCAGCACTAATGGTAATAGTTTCATTTTAATTTGTTTAATGAATGTATTGAATGCGATAATGCACCTCAAAAATTGAGGTGTTCAATAATGCGGAATAAACAAATTAATATTTGGGTGGGGGAGCGTCAACTTTCAAAAAAGGATTTCGCAAATTAGCTAGCGCAAAAAGCGTATTCTGTTTTTTTAAAAGGCTGAAATCTTGCTGAAAAGCAATTACAGAGTCGTCAACTATAAAGTGGTCTAGATTGACTGGAGTTTTAGAAGAGGTGTGTTCTTCAGTGTCATTATCGTCGTATTCAGGAATCACATCCCCAAGATCAAAAACCTGTTCAACAACCAACTCAATAACACTTTCCTGATCGTTAATATTAAGATTTTCTGGCCGATTAGGAAACAGGTCTGGACTATCTACACAGATATTGAGCATATAGAGGGCGATAAGTCCCCAAAATATGCGAATACCAGTATGTTTACGGTTCAGACCTCTCATTTCTATTTCAAATTACTGCTTCTCAATCCACAATCTTGCATTTTCAAAAGCTTCAATCCAAGGACTTACCTCGTCTTTGCGACCTTTAGGGTAGTTTGCCCAATTCCACTGAAAGATAGAGCGCTCAATATGGGGCATTGTTATTAAGTGACGACCGGTTTTGTCAGTCATCATTGCTGTGTTAAAGCTACTTCCATTAGGATTTGCGGGATACGCATCATAACCATATTTAGCTACAATATTGTAGTGCTTTTCGCTAAGCGGAAGTTCAAATTTTCCTTCTCCGTGAGAAATCCAAACACCTAAAGTTGCGCCTTCTAAAGTAGAAAGCATTACAGAATCATTTTTCTCAATCTTTACACTGGTAAAACCGCTTTCGTGTTTATTCGAATCGTTATGCAGCATTTTTGTTTTTTTGTCGTGTTCCGGGTTAATCAGATCCAACTCAACAAAAAGCTGACAACCGTTACAGATCCCTACTGAAAGGGTATCGGGTCGTGCAAAGAAATTTTTTAGCGCTGTATTAGCTTTCTCATTATACAAGAATGCTCCGGCCCAACCTTTTGCAGAACCTAAAACATCTGAGTTTGAAAAACCACCCACAGCACCAATAAACTGAATATCTTCAAGTGTTTCACGACCACTAATCAAATCGGTCATATGCACGTCTTTTACATCAAAACCGGCAAGGAACATCGCATTTGCCATTTCACGCTCCGAATTACTACCTTTTTCACGTAGGATAGCTGCTTTAGGTCTTGGTTTAGAAGCGTCAATTGCAGGTTTTATTCCTGTGAAATGCTTCGGAAATTCAAATTTTAGATCTTGTTTATCGAAGTTTTGGTAACGATCTTCTGCAAGGTTATTAGCAGTTTGTTTCTGATCTAATAAATAAGAAGTTTCAAACCATTTTCTGCGTAACGAAGGAATGTTTAAACCAATTTCAATTGAGCCTTGTTTGATTACAAGTTCGTCAGAAGTAGTAACTGTTCCTAATTTATAGAATGTAATATCGTTTTCTGCAAAGGCATTTTCAACAGCTGTATCATTAGTAGCTTGAATTACGACTCCAGCGTTTTCTGCAAATAATATTTTGATAATATCTTGTTCAGCAAAAGCTGAAAAATCAACAGATGCTCCCAGCTTATTTTCAGCAAAACATAATTCGAGCAAAGTTGTAATCAATCCGCCTGAAGCCACATCGTGACCGGCAGCGATCAGATCACTTTTGATTAGGTTTTGTAGTACGTTAAAAGTTTTCGCGAAAGCAGCATTGTCTTTAATGCTTGGTGCTTCCATACCCACTTTATTTTGAATCTGAGCAAAAGAAGAACCGCCCAATTTAAACCCATCCTGAGATAGATTTAAATAATAAATAGAACCTGCTTCAGTATCCAAAACAGGCTCTACAACGCCATTAATATCACTACAGCTTCCGGCAGCTGAAATAATCACAGTTCCCGGTGCAAGCACCTCTCCTTCAGGATATTTTTGTTTCATCGAAAGTGAATCTTTTCCGGTAGGTACGTTGATACCTAGGTCTATTGCAAATTCAGAAACCGCTTCTACAGCCTCATACAAACGCGCATCTTCACCCACGTTATTACACGGCCACATCCAGTTTGCAGAAAGAGAAACCGATTTTAAACCTTTCTCTAACGGTGCCCAAACCAAATTGGTTAAGGCTTCTGCAATACTGTTTTTACTTCCGGCAACGGGATCAATCAATCCACTTACGGGAGAATGCCCTATAGAAGTTGCTACTCCATTTTTAGATTTAAAATCAAGAGCCATCACCCCAACATTATTTAATGGAATTTGTAAGCTTCCCACACATTGTTGTTTAGCTACACGGCCCCCTACACAACGATCAACCTTGTTGGTTAACCAGTCTTTAGAGGCAACAGCTTCAAGCTGTAAAACGTTTTCTAAGTACTCGTGGAAGTTCTCTAATGAATAGGAAACATCGCTGTAAATACGGTGTATTTTAGAATCAACCATTACCGTTTTTGGCGAACTGCCAAACATATCTTCCATCGCCAAATCCATCGGTGCAGCACCTGTGGTAGCCGATTTAAATGTGAATCTATGGTCGCCGGTAACGTCACCCACTTCATACATCGGTGAGCGCTCGCGATCAGAAATCGCTTTTAATGTTTTTAGTTGATTGGCACCAATCACAAGTCCCATACGTTCTTGAGATTCGTTACCAATAATTTCTTTAGCCGAAAGCGTAGGATCACCCACCGGCAATTTATCAAGGTCAATCAATCCACCGGTTTCTTCAACCAATTCAGAAAGACAGTTTAAGTGACCACCGGCACCGTGATCGTGAATAGAAACAATGGTGTTCTCATCACTCTCAACCATTCCACGAATGGCATTAGCAGCACGTTTTTGCATTTCTGGATTAGAACGCTGTATCGCATTCAGTTCAATCCCTGAACTAAAAGCACCGGTGTCTGCCGAAGAAACAGCAGCTCCACCCATTCCTATACGGTAGTTATCACCACCCAGAATTACAATCTTATCTCCGGTTTCCGGTTTTTCTTTTAAAGCTTGTCCTTTTTTGCCATATCCAATTCCACCGGCTTGCATGATTACTTTATCAAAACCAAGCTTACGTCCCGCTTCATCATGCTCAAAAGTTAGTACGGATCCTGCGATTAAAGGTTGACCAAATTTGTTACCAAAATCTGAGGCTCCGTTAGAAGCTTTGATTAAAATATCAATTGGAGTCTGATACAACCACTTGCGAGCTGGCATAGCATCTTCCCACGGGCGATCTTCTTTAAGTCTTGAGTAAGCCGTCATATAAACAGCAGTACCTGCTAACGGAAGTGAACCTTGACCACCTGCCAAACGGTCTCTAATTTCACCACCGGCACCAGTAGCAGCACCGTTAAAAGGTTCTACAGTCGTAGGGAAGTTGTGTGTCTCTGCTTTAAGCGAAAGCACACTTTCAAATTCTTTTTCGGTATAAAAATCAGGTTTATCTGCGGTTGCAGGTGCAAACTGAGTCGCTTTAGGACCTTTTACAAAAGCAACATTATCTTTATAAGCCGAAACAATTTCGTTAGGATTTTCTTCGGAAGTTTTACGAATCATTTTGAATAGGGAAGAAGGCATGGTTTTCCCATCAATAACAAATGTTCCGTTGAAAATTTTATGGCGGCAATGTTCTGAATTCACCTGACTGAAACCAAATACTTCAGAATCCGTTAACGGGCGACCAATGCGTGCTGCAACACCTTCTAAGTATGCAACCTCTTCCTCATTAAGCGCCAAACCTTCCTGCTTATTGTATGCCTGAATATCTTCAATGGCTTTGATAGCTTCCGGCTGAATATTTATAGCAAAAATGTCTTGGTCTAATTTTGCATATTGCTGAGAAAGCATCGGATCAAATTCGGCTTTGCCAGCGACGAATTCTTCAATTCTATTAATGCCTTCAATACCCATATTCTGAGTGATCTCAACCGCATTGGTACTCCACGGTGTAATCATTGTAGCGCGGGGACCAATAAAAAAAGCGTCAATTGCAGACGCTTCTATTTTAGGTTGGTTGCCAAAAAGCCAGATGAGCTTATTTGTAGTTTCCTCTGATAGTTCAGCGTTGGCTTGAACTGCGTAAATTTTGGTGTCTTGTGAACCGAAAAAATGAATCATAGTGCTTTTGCTAAGAAGCCACAAATTTAATGATTTTTAACGGTTAGAAACAGTATTGTAATCAAACAAATTCACAGATATAATTATCTGTTTGTTGATAAGTAAGTAGTCAAAAACGTATAGATTTCTAATGATAAACCCCATAGTGTTCAAACGTTATGGGGTTTATCAATCAAAAAACTTTGTATAATTAAGCTTCTTTATTTTTCTTAACCATCAGACACATGTAAAAACCGTCATAGCCGCTCTCACTAGAAAGCACGGTTTTTTGTTTTTCTATGCTGAAATCTTTTCCTTCTTCAGTTTTTAAGAACTTTTTTACTTGTTCTTGATTTTCAGAAGGTAGAATAGAGCAGGTTGCATAGACCATTTTTCCGCCGGGCTTAACCATTTTAGAATAATCTACTAAAATACTTTGTTGTGTAGCTTTAATCTTTTCTACAAATTCCGGTTGCAATTTCCACTTCGCATCAGGATTACGACTTAAAACACCAAGACCGGTACATGGTGCATCGATTAGAACGCGATCTGCAGAGTTATGTAATTTTTTGACAACCTTAGTAGAGTCAATCACGCGAGTTTCTATGTTAAAAGCCCCTGCACGACGCGCACGACGTTTAAGTTCTTTTAATTTATTACCATAGATGTCTAATGCGATAAGTTGCCCTTTGTTATCCATCTGTGCAGCCAAGTGCAAGGTTTTACCACCGGCGCCCGCACATGCATCTATAACACGCATCCCTGGCTCAACACCTAGTAGTGGAGCAACAAGTTGAGAAGAAGCATCTTGAACTTCAAACATTCCGTTTTTAAAGGCTTCGGTAGTAAACACGTTACCGCGTTCCTGAAGCTGTAATGCATCTTTATAAGGTTTTATATTTTCGGTCTCGTGGCCTTCTTCAGAGAGTGCAGTTTGCAATGAACCGATGTCTCCTTTTAAACGATTTACACGTAAAACAACCGGCGCTTGTTTGTTAAGTGCAGCAATCTCTGCATCCCATTTGGCTCCTAATTCTTCAGCTCCTAATTCATCTAACCAGTCGGGAATAGATTCTCTGTATTTACGAGTATTTGACAATTCGTCAAAACGACCTTTAATTCGTCGTGTGGGCGTTTCTTCAAACTGAGGCCATTCTGGTAGTTTTATTCCGCGTAGGGTGCACCATACAGCAAAAAGACGCCAGAGATCTTTACGTTCAAAAGGTTCTTTTACATCAGCAATTTCTGCGTAAAGTCTTTTCCATCTTACAATATCATAAGTGGTTTCGGCAATAAAGCTGCGATCACGAGAGCCCCAGCGTTTGTCACGTTTGAGTTGTTTTGAAATAACCTTGTCGGCATAGCCTCCTTCGTTAAAAATTTCGATTAAACCGTCTATGACAGCAAAAACCAGATTGCGATGTAAACGCATAAAATTTGTTTTAAAATGCGCGCAAAGGTACAGGATTAAAAAGGAATAGTTTTAAATTCCCCAAAATTTTAAAATCATGTATAGATCAGTTGTTTTATTCAGCTTGTTAGCGTTGATGAGCTGTGGTGAAAAGTCAGCAGAAAAAAATGAAAAATCAGGACCTGTTACCGGTATAACTGTAGAACCTATTTATAATGACACTGTAAGTATTCGTACCTTAGATATCCTTAATGATGGGAGTGTGGCATTTGCAGGAAACGATGGTAAATATGGGTTGTACAATACGAAAACCCAAGTATGGAGTACAAATATTTTAAAGGCAGATACGCTTGCACCTAGTTTTAGAGCTATTGCGCACACAGCTTCAGACTTTTTTATGCTGAGTATTGCGAATCCGGCATTGCTTTATAAGACTGGTGATGATGGTCAAATGCAAGTGGTCTATGAGGAAGTAGGACCTAAGGTTTTTTATGATTCTATGAAATTCTGGGATGATAAAGAAGGAATTGCAATGGGAGACCCAACTGAAAGTTGTCTTTCAATTTTAATTACTCGTGATGGAGGATCGAGTTGGGAGAAAGTTTCTTGCGAAAATTTACCAGAAACTGCTGAGGGCGAAGCTGCTTTTGCAGCAAGTAACACCAATATTGCAGTGCAAGGTGATGATGCTTGGATTATTACCGGTGGAATGAAATCTCGTGTTTTTCATACCGGAGATCGTGGAGAAAATTGGGAGGTTTTTGAAACACCATTAAAACAAGGAGAGCCAACCTTTGGCGGTTATTCTATAGATTTTTATGATGAGCAAATTGGTTTTATTATAGGAGGAGATTATTTAAATCCAGAAGGGAATACCAGAAATAAAGCTTTATCTACAGATGGTGGTAAAACCTGGACTTTAGTCGCAGACGGTAAAGAACCTAATCATCGCAGCTGTGTAAAGTTTGTTCCTGGTCACGATGGGAGTGAACTTATTGCAACAGGGGCTAATGGTATAAGTTATAGTAAAGATCAAGGTAAGAACTGGACAAAGCTAACAGACGAAGGTTTTTATGTAATGCAGTTTGTTAATGATACGCTAGCTTACGCAGCAGGAGCGAATAGAGTTGCAAAGCTAAAATTTTCTAGATAAGTAAGATTATGTCTATTTGGCAAACAAAAAAAACAGCTCCATTTGGGCTGTTTTTCAGTTTTAACGCTAATTAAAAAACTTACTGAAACTACTTATTGTTTTTACGCTTCTTGTATTCTTCCCATAGCTTTTTACCAAACTTATGTTCTGCCTCTGGAAGGAAAACCATTTTTGAAGCGGGTAATTTTTGAGTTAGATTATTCATTAACTCACTTTCCAACTGATATTTTCTTTTTATAATATCATTATATTCAGTCATTAACTTTTTAGCTTCTGTTTCAGATAGGTTGTTTTTAGAACCTGATTCTGAAAATTTCTCCTGAAATAAATCACGTTCGCGAGTGCGCAAATCGTTCATTGCATTATCATAGACATTATAAATGGGCCAAAATTTTTCAGCTTCAGCTGGAGTTAACTCTAACTCTTCAGTTAAAAAGGGAACTTTAAGAGCTTTTATATGTTCGTGACGGTCCTTTTTTTGTGCATTTAAAGAAAGGCTTAGGCCTAGAATTAATAATATAATTATGTTTTTCATAATAGATTTTCTAAGATTAGTGGTCATTTAATGAACTTTGTATGATTTCTTGATCTACGTATTCATAAATAATATCATCGGTAACGACCTGATCATCAAAAATGGATGTGTTGTTTTGTATGGTGTTTAACTCTTCGCTCGAGAAGTAGTCTTGAAGACGGTCTTCGTCTTCAAAATAGCTCTCAAGGCTTGTAATGCTTAAAGAATCAAATTCCATTTCCTTATCAATAGGGTTTACTACAGAAAAGAGTACTAAGAGCACAGCTGCAATAGCTGCAGCAGTACCTGTAATTGTTTTGAAATTATAGTTAACCAGTTTTCCTTGAGGTTTACTTAGTTCAATTATTGTTTTTTCGACCTGATCAAAATAATTTTCAGGTACTGTAAATCCATCGCTTTTTTCCGGGAAAAGCTGCTGAAATTTAAGCTCAGTCATCAGGCGCTCATCAAAAGACTCAAAATAGCCTTGAGGAACGTTAAACTGATTGTTTTTATTTTCTTTATCGCTTTTCATTATTTTTTAGACTTGATTAATTCTAAAAGGTTTAATTGTCTGTAACGTATTCGGTTATCTTTTTAACAGCATAATGGTAATTTGCTTTGAGCGCTCCTTCTGATGTGCCTAGTATTTCTGAAATCTCATTGTACTGTAATTCATCAAAGTACTTCATTACAAAAACCTGCTTTTGTTTTGTAGGTAAGGTATCTATTGCTTGTTGTAATTTTAGCTGAGCTTCATCTCCATCAAAATAAGGATCACTTGTTAAACTAGTAACCAGACTTTCTTGCAAATCTTCATTACTAAGATGAGTTGTGCGATTCCTTTTATTGATAAAAGTTAGACATTCATTAGTTGCAATTCGATATAACCAAGTGTATACTTGACTGTCTCCTTGGAAATTATTCAAATTTTTAAAAACCTTTATAAATGTATTCTGAAGTACATCATCTGCATCTTCGTGTGAGATAACCATACGCCTTATGTGCCAGTACAAGCGTTCTTTGTACTCGCTAACCAGGTCCTCAAACTTTAGACTTACGTTATGATTTTCTATACTATTCAAAAAAGGTTTTCTTTTCTCTTTTAGATGCTGAATGCTTACTTAATAGATAAGACTTAGTCTTTAGTAAAAGGTTTAATCTGATGATATATAAAATATAGTTAAATATAGAATTCAAGACTTAATAGTAGTAGCTAGGTTTAAGATATTTTTGATTACAAATCCAATAAAAACGATTAAAAACATATTTAACGTGATAAAATACACGAATTAGTTGTTTTTAATAAATTTTGCAATTATATTTGAAATGTGTTTAAGTAAGTAATTGATTGTTAATTAAGTTGTTGTAAGTAATTAAACGAAAAGTCCTTTTTTGCCCCAAGTATTAAAGTTGCTTTAAGATCTTTAAGTTTTTACCCGACTAAAGAAATTGTACAACAAAAAAAAACCACATCGAAAGATGTGGTTTTTTTATATAAGCTATAATCGAGTTGAAATGCTTTAGTTCTTATTCAAAAGACTGCATATCTACCAGTTTTTTATAAGTGCCATTAAGTGCAAGCAGTTCTTGATGTTTTCCTTGTTCAACAATCTTACCGCGTTGCATCACGATGATTTGATCTGCATTCTGAATGGTTGATAAACGGTGTGCAATTACAATAGAAGTACGATTCATCATCATGTTTTCTAAAGCTTTTTGCACCAATCTTTCGCTTTCGGTATCCAGCGCAGAAGTCGCTTCATCCAGAATCATAATCGGTGGATTTTTGAGTACAGCTCTGGCAATAGATAATCGTTGTTTTTGACCACCACTTAATTTATTACCGCTATCACCAATATTGGTATCCAACTTCAGCGGAAGCTCATTTACAAACTCCCAGGCATTAGCAATCTTAAGAGCTTCTATTATTTCTTCATCACTAGCTTCCGGTTTACCTAAAAGAATATTGTTGCGTACGCTATCATTAAATAAAATAGAATCTTGAGTTACAAGACCCATCTGAGCACGTACAGACTCTTTTGTGAGTTGTTTTATATCAATGCCATCTAATGTTATAGACCCTTCATTCACATCGTAAAAACGCGTTACCAGATTTGCAATCGTACTTTTACCACTACCGCTTTGACCAACAAGAGCGATGGTTTTTCCTTTAGGCACAACAGCACTAAAATTGGTCAATACATTCTCGTCTTCATATTTGAAGGAAACATTTTCTATACGGACCGAATCCTTAAACTCCTGAGCTTTTTGAGCATTAGGAAGGTCTTTGATTGTTGTTTCAGTGTTTAAAACGGAAAGTATACGTTCCGCAGCTGCATTACCTTTCTTAACACTATAAGAGGCTTTACTGATTTGTTTTGCGGGAGTTAGAATCTGATAAGAAAGACCTAAAAATGCTATAAACTGAGAAGCCTCTAGTGATCCTTCAACAAGTACCATTTGACCACCAAACCACAGAATCACTACAATCACAAAAATCCCTAAGAATTCACTTGTTGGTGAGGCTAAATTCTGGCGGTTAACCAAACTATTAAGGATGGAATTTAATCGAGATGTACTGTCTCTGAATTTCTTTCTAAACTGATTTTCGCCGTTAAACCCTTTGATAATCTTCAGACTTGAAAGTGTTTCTTCTACTATAGATAGAAAAGCACCATTTTCTTCTTGAGCCTGATGGGATTGTTTTTTAAGAGACTTACCAATTCTAGAAATAATAATTCCTGATATGGGTAAGAATATAAAAACAAATAAGGTGAGTTCCGGACTAATGACTACCATTGCAAAAATGGTAAAAATGATTGTTAATGGTTCTCGTACAACCATTTCAAGAATAGAAAGAAAAGAACGCTCAACTTCGTTAACATCAGCCGTTATACGAGAGATGGTATCGCCTTTTCTTTTTTCTGAGAAATAGGCAATAGGAAGTTCTATAAGCTTGTCATAAATAGCATCACGTACATCTCGCATTACACCGTTACGCAAAAAGGTAATGAAGAAAGTAGCTAAATATCCAAATATGTTTTTAAGAAAAAAGAGTATAACAACTACTGCACATATATAAACAAGTGCTGATAACTCATTATCTGCTACTTGTTGACTTACATTGTAATAAAAATAATCAACACTGTAATCTTTAAAATTACTCCAGCCTTCCCATTGAGGTTCTAAGGTGATACGCTTCGTCTTGTCAAATAGAATTTCAATAACCGGTATCAGCGCTAAAAAAGATAGCGTGCTAAAAAGTGCGTATAGAATATTACATACAATATTGAGTACCGCATATTTTTTATACGGCTTAGCAAATTGTAAGATTTGTTTGAAATAATTCATATCAAAAGAAACCCGTAAAAGGGCTGTTTAAAAAGTTCACCTCAATAATTCTATAACTAGAAATATTGAGGCGAATTTAATTCAATTCTTCTGGAATCAACTTTTCTAATTGATAAGATTCCTTCAGAGGTGTGTTTGACAAATATAATTTTTCAGCATTAAATACCTAATTCTTTTAGAATTCCTGCAATTTTAGCATCTAATTTCTCTTCAACTTTCTTTAAATCTTCTAAGCTCTCTGCATTATCGTTAACGCTGATATAGAATTTAATTTTTGGTTCGGTACCACTCGGTCTCGCTGCAATACGAGAACCCTGGTCTGTATGATAGATAAGAACATTAGCTTTAGGAATGTCAATATCTGTAGATTCTCCAGTAGAAACCTTCAATGATTTTGATGAGGCATAATCATCAATTTTTACAATTTTCTCCCCATTAATAGTGGTTAGTGGATTTTCACGAAGATCAATCATTGTTTGCTTGATTTCTTCAGCTCCGGAAATTCCTTTTTTAACTAATGAAGTAAGATCTTCTTTAAAGAAGCCGTGTTTCACGTATAAGTCTTGTAATTTCTTGAAAAAGGAAGAACCTTCTTTTTTTGCTTTAGTAACAATCTCACAAGCGAGTAGGGTAGCGGTAACCGCATCTTTATCGCGTACAAAATCACCTACCATAAACCCAAAACTCTCTTCACCGCCTCCTATAAATTTCTGGTTGGGATAGTCAACAATCATTTTTGCAATCCATTTAAAGCCGGTAAGTCCTAATTTACATTCAATATCGTAAGATTTAGCAAGTGTTTCCATCATAGGAGTAGAAACTATTGTAGAGCCTACAAATTCATTTCCTTTGGCAGTGTTATTTGCAAAATAGTTCTCCAGTAAGAAATCGGTCATTACGACCATGGTTTGATTTCCGTTCAGAAGAACCAGTTTACCTGAATTATCACGTACAGCAATACCCAGGCGGTCACAGTCAGGATCTGTACCTATTACAATATCTGCATTTTTTTCTTCAGCAAGATCCATCGCCATTTTTAATGCTTCAGGCTCTTCCGGGTTAGGAGACTTTACGGTTGGGAAATTCCCGTCAGGTTTGCGTTGTTCTTCAACTATGTGTACATTTTTATAACCGGCACCTTCCAGAACATCAGGAATGATGGTAATAGAAGTTCCGTGAAGTGGTGTAAACACAATAGTTACATCATCGCGATGCTTATCTAATTCAGAAAAACTTCCGTTTTCTAAGGAAGCTTTAATAAAAGCTTTATCAACGTCTTTATCTATGTAGGTGATGTGTTTTTTTTTTGCATCAAAGTTAACAGCACTATAATCCAGACGTTCAATTTCTGCTACAATTTCAGAATCCTGTGGAGGAACCAATTGCCCCCCATCTTGCCAGTATACTTTGTAACCATTATATTCTGGTGGGTTGTGACTAGCCGTCAAAACAATACCACAATGGCAATCTAGGTGTTTTACGGCAAAACTCAACTCTGGAGTAGCTCTAAGATCACTGAATAAATAAACTTGAATATCATTTGCAGAGAAAACATCTGCTACAACCTGAGCGAGTTCTTTACTGTTATTACGGCAATCATAGGCAATCGCAACTTTAAGGAGTTTACCAAGAAATGCTTCTTTAAGATAATTAGATAGACCTTGTGTGTTTTTTCCTAACGTATATTTGTTGATACGGTTTGTACCTACCCCCATAATACCTCGCATACCACCGGTACCAAACTCAAGATTTTTGTAAAAACTTTCAGTAAGTTCTTCAGAATCTTGCTCAATAAGTTTTTTTACTTCTTTTTGCGTAGTCTCGTCAAAGGTGGGAGAAAGCCAAGCTTCTGCTTTGGCATTAATTTCTGGATTCATAGTTGTGAATAATAGCGTTAAAACTCAAAAATAAACATTTCGCGGAAAGTAAAGTATCTAGAATCGACCTTAAGATTGAAATCTGAAGTAATTTTATTTTAAAGATAAGCTTGAGTTAAAATCCTTTTTTGTCTTTTATCAAATAGCGGGGTCTTTCGTTTTTAGAACGTTGCACAAGTTCGCCTAGAAAACCGGCAATAAATAATTGCATACCAATAATCATACTGGTTAGTGCAATGTAAAATTGGGGGCGTTGCGTGAGCAATCTAGCTGTAGGATTTATAAATAATTTATCTATCCCCAGATAGGCAGTAAGACTAAAACCAATAATAAACATAATCGCACCTAGCGTACCAAAAAGATGCATAGGGCGTTTAGCAAAATGAGTTGTAAACCAAATAGTCAACAGGTCAAGAAAACCTTTTATGAAACGGTCTGCACCAAATTTTGTCTGACCATATTTACGGGCTTGGTGTTGTACCGGCTTTTCAGTGATATTGAAGAAGCCTGCATTTTTTGCTAAAAGCGGAATATAACGATGCATATCTCCATAAACGTCTATGTTTTTAACAACATCAAGACGGTAGGCTTTTAAGCCACAATTAAAGTCGTGTAATTGAAGTCCGCTGGTTTTGCGAGCAGCTGCGTTAAATAGTTTCGATGGAAGGTTTTTAGTAAGAACCGAATCGTATCGTTTTTTCTTCCAGCCTGAAACAATATCGTAACCTTCTTGAGCTATCATTCTATATAGCTCGGGAATCTCATCAGGACTATCTTGCAGGTCAGCATCCATTGTGATAACCACATCTCCTTCAACCGCAAGAAAACCGGCATTTAAAGCCTGACTTTTTCCGTAATTGCGGTTAAAGCAAATACCTTTTACCTGACTATTTTGAGCAGCTAGTTCTTCTATAAATTGCCAGGAACCATCTGTGCTTCCATCATCAATAAAGAGAATCTCATAAGAGAGTTTTTCTTTTTGAAGCACACGAAGCAGCCAGTCGTATAATTCTTGAAGGGATTCTTTTTCGTTAAGAAGAGGTATAACTACCGATAATTGCATGCGGTGACTATTCTTGATATGGATTGTCTTTTTTCATTGCTAAACTAGCAATCAAAGATACTATGAACCCGAAAAATAAAGCCAGGATTAACTGAATACCTGCAAAAAAACCAATATTCATAAAGGGTTTAGACATATTAAGACCTGCATCAATCTGTTCTGTAGTCATTGAAGGATTAGTTTCGATTGCTGTTTGTCTTTGGAAATCAATATAGTTTTCAAAATAATTGGGTTCAATTACCTTTGTAAATATAACGAAATACAAAACTCCTAGAACAGCAGAAATAGCGGCTATTCCCAAACCAATTTTAATGCCTTCAGAGAGTTTAAGATATCCTTCATTTTGTTTTTTAAATTCTATTATACCATAAACAATTACAGCTATTAAAACCAAGAATCCAAATAATTGAATAGACCAGTGCGGTTGATAAACATTACCCATAACGTATGATAATACGCTCAGTAGAATTGAAACTGCAGCTAAAATAACTCCGTAGGTAATCATTATTTTTTTACTTGATGGTTGGCTGGTATTTTCCATTTTTATTATTTTATATTAAGTTGTGTATATGTCAACAAAGATAGTAAAACGTTACATCGTTTTTTATAAGTCTAAAAAGTCTTAGAATTTATTTGAAAAATAATGTTGTCAGATTATTTTTTATTTCTAAATTTGCACCTCAAAATTGAGCAGATTTTAAAGCATTTACGATGAAAAAAGAGATACATCCAGAAAATTATAGAGTAGTAGCATTTAAAGACATGTCTAACGACGAAGTTTTTTTAACAAAATCTACTGCTAATACAAGAGAAACGATAGAAGTTGAAGGTGAGACTTACCCATTGGTAAAATTGGAAATTTCTAGAGCATCACATCCGTTCTATACCGGTAAATCTAAACTAGTAGATACAGCTGGTCGTATTGACAAGTTCAAAAATAAATACAAGAAATTCGCTAAATAAGCGTTATTTCACAATGATATATTACAAAAGAGACTGTCTGAAAAGGCAGTCTTTTTTTATTGGGTTATTTTGCGCGAAATGGATAAAGTAACTGCTGAAATAGGCTTAATAGTTATGGCGCACAACTTAAAGAAGATCAGTATAGCATAGCAAAGGCTTTTCTTGCCTTTTTTATCAGTAAGAATATTCACAAAAAGAAGCCGGTTAAATACTTTTTAGACAGCCTCTTTTTTAATTGTGTCTTTTTTTTTGAGTTGCAAGACATAAACTTACTTTTGCAGCACATTTATCTGCCTTATGTACAAATCAATTTTACGTCCTTTACTTTTCAAGTTTGACCCAGAAGGGGTACATCATTTTAGTTTTAAAAGCATTCGGGTTTTTAGTAAAACCGGGATTTTAAAAGTATTGAAACCCGCATTTGAGGTTGCTGACAAGAGACTTGAACGCGAAGTTTTTGGATTGAAATTTAAAAACCCTGTGGGGCTTGCAGCAGGATTTGATAAAGATGCAAAACTGTATAACGAACTTTCTCAGTTGGGATTTGGTTTTGTTGAGATAGGTACATTAACGCCAAAACCGCAGTCCGGTAATCCTAAAAAGCGTTTATTCAGACTGAAAGAAGATCAGGCTATTATTAATCGGATGGGATTTAATAATGGTGGGGTTGAGGCAGCTGTAGAGCGTCTGAAAAAGAACAAAAACGTTCTGATAGGGGGTAATATTGGTAAAAATAAAGTTACACCTAATGATGAAGCATTTAATGATTACAAGATTTGTTTTGAGGCATTATATGATCACGTAGATTATTTTGTAGTTAATGTGAGTTCTCCTAATACACCCAATTTACGCGAATTACAAGATAAGGAGCCGTTGACTAATCTATTGAGTGGTTTGCAGAAATTAAACAGAGCAAGAGCAGCAAAAGAAAAACCTATCCTACTTAAAATCGCTCCAGATCTTACAGATGATCAGCTTCTCGATATTATAGATATTGTAAATACAACCAAAATTGCAGGAGTTATAGCCACTAATACAACCATAAATCGATCTGGACTATCTTCTGGAAATAAAGAGGAAATGGGTGGTTTAAGCGGAAAGCCCTTAAGAGAGCGCTCTACAGAGGTAATTCGGTTCTTGTCTGAAAAGAGCAATAGATCTTTCCCGATAATCGGAGTAGGAGGAATTCACAGTCCGGAAGATGCAGTAGAAAAATTAGAGGCCGGAGCAAGCTTAATTCAGTTATACACTGGTTTTATATATGAAGGCCCGTCTTTAATTAAAAATATAAACAAGGAAATTCTAAAACGACTTAATTAGTTTAAAGAACTTTTGTTAGCTTTAACCTATTAATTATAAGCTCAAAAGTAGTCTAATTCTTGTGATATCATTTGCCTTCTTGCACAGACGAATTATTCTGCATTGTTGTGGAGTGTTTTTTCTATTGATAAATTCAGGAATTTGTGCCCAAACTCCAACAATAGATTCTTTAAAGCATCAAATTACGCTAACTGTAAATGATTCTATAAAGAGTCATTTATACGAGCGCTTGGGATATGAGTACCTGTACTTTAAGCCAGACTCAGCGTTATTGTATATAGATAGAGCAATAACGATTGCTGAGCTTGCTAAAAATAAATCTGCTTCTGCCGCTGGTTATAACCGTAAAGGAACCTATTATGTTTTACAGTCTAAATATCCTGAGGCAATTGTAGAATTTCAAAAAGCACTACCATTTTTTAAGAAAACAAAAGACAGTGTAGGTCTTGCTGAAAGCTACTGTAATCTAGGAGCGCTTGACTTTTATTTAAGAGATTACGATTCGTCTTTAGCGAATTTTCAAGAAGCATCAAACTATATTGACAGTCTAAAACAGGTTAATTTATACAGTAAATTAATCACTAATTTGAGTGGCGTGTATAGAGAAAAACAGCAATATGATAGCTCGCTCTACTACGCAAAAAAGGCAATAGATTATATTAAAAATGATAAAGAAAATAGGATAATAGCAGTGATCTACTTCAATTTAGGTACTGCTCAGTATTATCTAAATCAATACGATATTGCTATATCGAGTCTTAATCATGCTATTGCTCAGCCTGATATCCCTGTCCAATTTAAAATTTTATCTAAATCTTATAAATCTCAGGCTTTATTAGCATTGGGTAAAGTTGAAGAAGCAAATGACGAACTTCAAGACTTAGAAGCTCAGGTTGAAAGTTTGAATGATCAATATGTGGCGCTTGAGTTCTACAAGTCAAAGCAAAAAGTATTTGAAGCTAAAGAGAATACTGTTGAGGCATTGAATTATGCTAAAAAGTATATTGAATTAAATAATGATATTCATAACCGCGAGCAGACAGCTATTCTTCAAAATATTAAAGTGAAGTTTGATACTGAAGAGCGTGAATTTGAAAATGAAATACTTAGGGCTGATTCCGAAATTCAGGCGATTCAAATTAAAAATCAGCGGTATGGAATTTGGGGGATAGCAATTTTTATATTTCTCCTTTTATTAATGGTTTTAATCATATACGGAATGTATAATCTTAAGGCTAAAAACAATACTATTTTAAAAGATAAGCAAAGTGTACTGAATGAATACAATCGTAATCTAACAACAATAAACAGAGAGAAGAACAAGTTTTTCTCAATTGTAGCTCACGATGTTAAAAGTCCTGTTGCTGCTATTTTGAGTAGTGCTAATATGCTGCACTCAAATTTAGAGAGTTTTACATCTGAAGAATTAGAAAAATTAGCTTCAGAATTAAAAAGTCAGTCTTCAAACCTTCATTATTTATTGGAACATGTATTGATTTGGGCAAAATCTCAAATGGATGGTTTTAAGTTTGTTTCTAAAGAGATTAACTTAAAGGTATTTATTGAGCATCTTTATAATAATGAGTTGGTCTTTATTAAACGAAAGGATATCAAGATATTATGCAATATATCAGCAGATATAGTATTAATATCAGACCCTCAGGTAGTGCAAGTTGTGTTGAGAAATTTATTGAATAACGCTATTAAGTTCACACCAAATGGAGGTGTCATCACTTTTGATATAGAAGAAAAAAAGAACTTTCATTACATTCATGTTTCCGATACTGGGGTGGGTATGACTCAAGACAAAATTGAAAAAGTTTTAGTTAATAAAGAGCGTTATACTGTAGAAGGTACCGCTAATGAAGTCGGTAACGGAATAGGCCTGATTCTTTGTCAGGAAATAGCAAAAAAAGCAGGAGGAGAGATTACCGCAACAAGCAGTGTAGGTAAAGGCTCAACTTTTACGTTAGCATTACCTGTTTTAAAAGACTAAGATTACTTCAATTACAAACTTTCATCTTTATTGTATCTTTATTTTCTCTAATACTTGTTCATGAGTCAGGCCCTTAAAATAATAGAATGTCCGCGTGATGCTATGCAGGGTATAAAAAATTTTATACCTACTAAAGCAAAGGCGCAATACTTGCAATCTTTGTTGAGGTGTGGTTTTGATACTTTAGACTTTGGCAGCTTTGTGTCACCTAAGGCAATACCTCAAATGGTAGATACGGCTGAAGTTTTAGAGCAATTAGATTTATCTAAGACTCAAACAAAACTTTTGGCGATTGTTGCTAATCTTCGTGGAGCTCAAGATGCAGTTCTTCACTCTCAAATAGATTATTTAGGTTATCCTTTTAGTATTTCAGAGAATTTTCAAATGCGTAATACGCATAAAACTATTGATGAATCTGTAACTATTTTATCTGAAATTCTCGAGTTGGCAGCAAAGCACAATAAAGAAGTGGTTACTTATATTTCAATGGGTTTTGGTAATCCTTATGGAGATCCATGGGATGTGGAAATAGTAGGGAAGTGGACTGAAAAATTATCAAAAATGGGCGTGTCTATAATTTCGCTTTCGGATACAGTAGGAACTTCAGATGCTCAAACGATTGATTATTTATTCAGTCATTTAATTCCGCAATACTCTCATATAGAATTTGGTGCGCATCTGCATACTACTCCGCAGAAATGGTTTGAGAAAGTTGATGCAGCTTATAAAGCCGGTTGCCGAAGATTTGATGGTGCAATTCAAGGTTTTGGTGGTTGTCCGATGGCAAAAGATGAATTAACAGGTAATATGCCTACCGAAAAAATGCTTTCTTATTTTAATACTGTTAAGGCAGATTCTGGTATTAAGCCTATGAGCTTTGAGTCTGCACACAACGAAGCAACCCGAATATTTGAATATTACCATTAGGTTAAATAGCTTCGGTATTTCTTTTAAAACAATTAAAAAGAAAGATTCTAAGAATTTAGCAGTATATTTGCACGCAATTAAATCCTAATTGCAATGACAGCTCACGAAACAAAAATACTTGGAGAAGGTCTTACCTACGATGACGTACTCTTAGTTCCCGCTTATTCAGAAGTTCTTCCACGCGAAGTAAATATTCAGTCTAAATTTTCAAGAAACATAACTCTTAATGTTCCTATAGTGTCTGCGGCTATGGATACGGTTACCGAATCAAGTATGGCAATAGCTATAGCTCGTGAGGGAGGAATTGGTGTTTTACACAAGAATATGACCATTGCTCAGCAAGCGGTAAAAGTTCGTCGTGTAAAACGTGCAGAAAGTGGTATGATTATAGATCCTGTTACGTTAAAGTCTGATGCTAAAGTAAAAGATGCTAAGCGTCTTATGGCTGAGCACAGTATTGGAGGAATCCCAATTGTAGATAGTGACGGTCATTTAGAAGGAATTGTAACCAATAGAGATTTGCGTTTTGAGAAAGATAATGAGCGTGCTATTATTGAGGTAATGACTTCAGGAAATCTAATTACTACTGCTGAAGGAACCTCTTTGGGGCAAGCGGAAGTGATTCTTCAGGAGAATAAAATTGAAAAACTTCCGGTAGTTACAGATGATAATAAGCTGATCGGTTTAATTACTTTTAGAGATATAACTAAATTAACCCAAAAGCCAATTGCTAATAAAGATACTTATGGGCGTTTGCGTGTCGCTGCTGCTGTAGGTGTTACAGGAGATGCTGTAGAGCGTGTAGAAGCATTAGTAAATGCAGGTGTTGATGCAGTTGTGATTGATACTGCACACGGTCATACACAAGGTGTAGTACGTGTTTTGCAAAGTGTAAAAGCAAAATTCCCAGAATTAGACGTTGTAGTAGGGAATATAGCAACAGCAGATGCTGCAAAATATTTAGTTGAAGCTGGTGCAGATGCAGTAAAAGTAGGTATTGGTCCCGGTTCTATTTGTACAACACGCGTTGTTGCTGGTGTAGGATTTCCACAGTTTAGTGCAGTTCTTGAAGTAGGAGCAGCATTAAAAGGTACAGGTGTTCCTGTAATCGCAGATGGTGGTATTCGATATACAGGGGATATTCCCAAAGCTATTGCTGCTGGAGCAGACTGTGTTATGCTTGGTTCACTTTTAGCCGGAACTAAAGAATCTCCTGGAGAAACTATTATCTATGAAGGAAGAAAATATAAAACGTATCGCGGTATGGGTTCTGTTGAAGCAATGAAAACAGGATCTAAGGATCGCTATTTTCAGGATGTTGAGGATGATATTAAAAAATTAGTGCCAGAAGGTATTGTAGGTCGTGTTCCTTATAAAGGAGAGTTGTACGAAAGTGTACATCAGTTTATAGGTGGTTTACGTGCAGGTATGGGGTATTGTGGTGCTAAAGATATTAACGCGTTAAAAGAGAATGGTCGCTTTGTAAAAATCACTTCCAGTGGTATTCACGAAAGTCATCCGCATGATGTTACCATTACTAAAGAGTCTCCTAATTACAGCAGATAATTTTAGAATTTATATCCTAAAAAAGGAGCCAATTGGCTCCTTTTTTGTGCTGTATAGCAGCAATACTGTTAATTTCCCGTTTGTTGTTCAGGTTCCTTTAAGGTTACACCTAATTTATCAGCTACTGCCTGAGTAAGGTCTAAAGCGGGATCAAAGTAAGCTACTCCTGCATTTAAAGTAAGCACTTGAGAGTAATTTTGCTCTCGAGCTACTTCATTTAAAGCTTGACCAACTTTCTGATATAAAGGCTGCATCAATTCATTTTGTCTGATTTGAATAAGACCCTGAGAATTTTGTCTAAAGCGTTGAAGGTCTTGTTCCATACCTACAATTTCTTCTTGCTTAGCTTTTTTGTCTTCTTCAGAAGCAGTTGCTTCTACATCTTGATATGCTTTTACTGATGCTTGATACTTAGCAACCAGTTCTTTAAATTGTTTGTCAAGATCTGCTCCATAAGTTTCAAGATCTTTTTGCACTTGTGCTACTTCGTCAAGACTAGAGATAACAAGATCACTGTCTATTGTTCCCACTTTAGATTGTGCAAGCGCTGTATAACTTATTAAAAAAGCTACTACAGGTAAAAATAATTTCTTCATTTGTTGTTTGTTTAGCCTTTTTGTACAGGCAATTAATTCTACTTAATTATTTAATTTTTGTGAAAAATTACGGGCAAAGATAAAAAAGCACTTGAGCTATCAAAGTATTTTTTTTAGATCAGATTTAAATAAAGCATTTTAATGAACTTCATAAGACCTTCTCAATCATAAAATTCTCCACGATGTGGTTTTAAAGCATCTCTTACTGCAGGCATTTCACTTTGTAAGACTATCAGATAAGCAATGCTATATGAAGGACTCTTAATTTCTACACCAGTTGCACTTTTATCTAGATCATGAGCTTTTTTATAATCGGTTAAGTGAATCTCGTGATGCTCTGCGATTTTTTGAGCATCGGGTCCCCGAAAATCCCAAATGAGTTTTATCTTCTTTTCCATGTATTGTAGTTCAATTAGTGTACTAATTTAAACCAACTTATCATTTCTTATTGGTTTTCTGCAAAGTTCTTAAAGTCTCGCATATATTTTAGTGATTGTTTCTTAAATGCTCCTGGTATTAGAAAACCAAATGTTTTCATCGCTAAACCTTCAAACTTAAATTCACTTTCAGAAGTCCAGATTGTTTTCCCGTCTTGTGTTGCTTCAAAGGTATTTCGTTGAATATTGTAAACATTCTTTGTTGTGTATTCAGCTATTAATAATCGAGGCATATCAGTTTCCAGAATAGTTTCAATTAAAGTCATTTTACGCTTTCCGAAGTCATATTTTAATTCTGTTTTAGCGCCTTTTTCTCCAAAATTCCCTCGAATAACTTTTGCTTGAACAAGACCTTCTTGCCATTTTTTTAAATTTTCAAGGCTGTCCATAAATTCGACTGTTTTTTCAAGAGGTAAATCGATGATTATTTTTTTAGTGTACTGCATAGCGTAAAATTCAGGTTCTAAATTTTTATAAAATAGCAAGATTCTTGAAGTATTACTATAAAATACTCCGGCTTGAGTCTCCTATATTATATGTAATTTTGCAAATCTTAAAGTTTATGCAACATTATAGATAGAGAGTCGTCTTTATCTTGTTTAGCTGAAAGTAAGAAATATTTATGTTAAATACCTTAAAGTATTTGTTAGTTGCGCTGATGCCGGTCTTACTGGTTTCTTGTGATTTACTTGGGTCTAAAGCTCCTGTAGGAGTTCGGGTTGCTCGCGTGGGTGATCATTATTTGTATAAAGAAGATATCGCAAAGTTGGTTACATCTGATATGAATGCTGATGATAGTACAACTTTGGTAAACAGCTATATCAATCGTTGGGCAACACAGCGTTTGCTCATGAATAACGCGAAGCGGAATATCACGTTGGATGAACAAGACCGATTGAATAGATTAGTAGATCAGTATAAGTTAGATTTATATGCTCAAGCTTATAAAGATGCTTTGGTTGCTCGTAATTTAGATAGTACAATTACAGATGCTGAAGCTTCACTTTTTTATGATGAAAACAAAGAGAATTTTAAGTTGAATGAATCTTTACTCAAGTTTAGATTTCTTGAGATGAGCGATACTGATTATAAAATTGATGAAATAAAAAAGCGCTTTACACGATTTGATAATAAAGATAAGAGATATCTAGATTCAGTTTCTGTTCAGTTTAAGGCACAATACTTGAATGACAGTACTTGGATAAGTCTTGATAAAGTGATCGCTAAAATTCCGCCGGTTACTATAGATAACAGTGAACGCTTATTAAATAAAACTGATTTTTTACAACTGCGTGATTCATTAGGATTATATTTGATCGCTGTTAAAGATCGTCTAAATCGTAATGATGACGCACCATTAAGCTATGTTTTGCCAACGGTAAAACAAATTCTTCTCAACCGAAGAAAATTAGAATTGATTAAACAATTAGAAAAGGATATTACTAAGGATGCAATTAAAAACAAACAATTTGAACTTTATAACTAAAGCATATACACTACTTGTTTTTTGTGGGGTAAGTGCAGGATTGGATGCGCAAGAAATCATAGATACCAGTGTTAAGGAAGAAACGGCTCAGGCTGATGACAAGCCTTTAACTACCGGGACTACTTTTAAAGTAGATGGTGTTGCAGCAGTAATAGGAGAGTATGTGATTTTAGAGAGCGACATACAGCAAGCTATAGAGTCTTTAAAGCAGCAAGAAGTGGAAGGTCAGGATCTTTCTAATTGTAAAGTGATAGACAAGCTTATGGAAGATAAGCTTTATGCGCATCACGCAGTTGTAGATAGTGTTATGATAAACGAAGATCAAGTTCGCTCTTACACACAACAACAAATAGATTACTTTATAAACCAGTTAGGGTCAGAAGAAAAAGTGCTTAAATTTTACCGTAAGGAAAAAATGAGTGATCTTAAAAAAGAACTTTTCGACCTGAATAAAAACCAGGAGCTGGCTAAAGCTATGCAACAAAATATTGTTGAAGAGATTGAAGTAACTCCGGAAGAAATTAGATCATACTACAAGCAGTTAGAAGAAGATGGTTTGCCACAATTTGGTGTAGAACTTGAAATTTCAAAAATTCAAATTATACCTGAAATACCTCAAGAAGAAAAAGATAAAGTAATAGAACAACTTAACGGCTATCGCAGTGATATTGTAGATAATGGAAGTAGTTTTGCCACAAAAGCTGTGCTTTGGTCGGAAGATGAGTCTACTCGTGGTGACGGTGGTTTGATAAGAGATGTTGACCGTAAATCTCAATTTGTAAAAGAATTTAGAGATGTAGCTTTTAGTCTTCAGGAAGGTGAAGTAAGTAAGCCTTTTGAGACTGAATTTGGTTACCACATCATCAAAGTAGAAAAAATTCGCGGTCAAAAGATAGATTTAAGACATATCCTTAGAATTCCCAAAGTAACTTCTGAAGCAGAGAATGCTGCAAAAGATAAAATTCAGAAATTGAAAACACGTATTGAGGCTGGTGAAGTTACTTTCGCTGAAGCTGCAAAAGAATTTTCTGATGAGAAAGAAACAGCTACTGATGGTGGTATTATGATAAATCCAGTAACTCAAGACCGTATGTTTGAGCTTAAAAATTTACCTCCAGAGTTATACCCAAAGGTTCAAAACCTTAAGCAAGGTGAAATCTCTATAGCATTTAATAATCCAACTCGTACCGGTAAAACACGTTATGAGATCTACACGGTTTCAGACCGAATAGAAGAGCATAAAGCAGACTTTGCTATAGATTATGTGAAGATCAAAAACTTTGCTCTACAGGCTAAGCGTATAAAAGCTATCGAAAAATGGCAAGATGAAAAAATTGCAGAGACCTATATTAAACTAAACGGAGATTTTAGAAATTGCGAGTATAGTAGCAACTGGTTAAAAAAATAGTCTATGTCAGACGCAAAAGCGATTGATGCACTGGTAATCCGTTACCAGGATTTAAAAAAGGAAATCTCTCGAGTTATTATTGGTCAGGAAGAAGTGGTTGATCAAATTATAATTTCAATATTTTCTGGTGGTCACGCACTTTTAATTGGAGTGCCGGGACTTGCAAAAACCCTGATGGTAAATACTATTGCTCAAGCTTTGGGGTTAGATTTTAAGCGTATACAATTTACGCCAGATCTAATGCCTAGTGATATCGTTGGTGCAGAAATCCTAGATGAGTCTCGAAATTTTAAATTTTTAAAAGGACCTGTTTTTGCAAATATCATTCTTGCAGATGAGATAAACCGTACACCTCCTAAAACGCAAGCGGCTTTACTTGAAGCAATGCAAGAGAAAGCTGTAACGGTTGCAGGTAAGCAATACCCTTTAGATAAGCCTTATTTTGTACTTGCAACTCAAAACCCTATTGAGCAGGAGGGGACCTATCCTTTACCCGAAGCTCAATTAGACCGCTTTATGTTTGCTATACATTTAGCCTATCCTTCTTATGAAGAAGAGTTGGCTATCGTAAAAGCTACAACTACAACTAATAATGTTACTACTAATTCTCTATTTTCCGCGGAAGAAATTGTGACTTATCAACAGTTAATTCGTAGAATTCCGGTAGCAGATAATGTAATCGAATATGCGGTTGCACTTGTTGGAAAAACCAGGCCAGATTCTGAAGCATCACCACAAATAGTTAAAGATTATATAGACTGGGGAGCAGGACCCAGAGCATCTCAAAACTTAATCCTTGCGGCTAAAACACATGCTGCAATTAATGGGAAATACTCACCTGATATTGAAAATGTACAAGCTGTCGCACAGGGCATTTTAGGGCATAGACTTTTAAAAAACTATAAAGCTGAGGCTGAGGGTTTAACTCTTAATAAAATCATAAATAGCTTATTGTGAACTAATATAGAAACGCTCTAAATAATTTTAAAAGAGTGTTTATTATTAACATTTAGTTTGTAACTAACTAATTATCATAATTAAGCAACGAAATCGATTTATTATTGATTGAATTTGCAATAAATTTAGCATTTGTCTTGATAGCCTTAATCTATCTATAGGCTTCTTATTTTCTTCGCTTTTTCGTAATTTTAACGCCGCTTCCGAGCGTTTTTAAATTACAAATTCATTTAACTAAAACTTAGATATGGCATTTGATATTGATATGATCAAATCGGTTTACAGTAAGATAGCAGAGCGTGTTGATGCAGCTCGCGAAGTTACCGGTAAGCCTTTAACACTGGCAGAAAAAATATTATACTCTCACCTTTGGGATGGTAAAACTGATAAGGCATTTGTACGTGGTAAAGACTACGTAGACTTTGCCCCAGATCGTATCGCTTGTCAGGATGCTACAGCTCAGATGGCGCTTTTGCAATTTATGCAAGCAGGTAAAAAAAATGTTGCTGTGCCTACCACAGTTCATTGTGACCACCTTATTCAGGCAAAACAGGGAGCTAAAAAAGATTTAAAAAGAGCAAACGAAACCAGTAATGAGGTTTTTGATTTCTTAGAATCTGTTTCTAATAAATATGGAATCGGTTTCTGGAAACCAGGTGCTGGTATAATTCACCAAGTAGTTCTTGAAAACTATGCATTCCCTGGAGGAATGATGATAGGTACAGATAGTCACACAGTAAATGCTGGAGGTCTTGGTATGGTTGCTATTGGTGTAGGTGGTGCTGATGCAGTTGATGTAATGGCTGGTATGGCTTGGGAGCTTAAATTCCCTAAACTAATCGGTGTTAAGTTGACTGGTGAGTTAAATGGATGGACTGCTTCTAAAGATGTTATTCTTAAGGTGGCTGGTATTCTTACTGTAAAAGGAGGTACTGGTGCTATTGTAGAATATTTTGGCCCTGGTGCTAAAAATCTTTCAGCTACTGGTAAAGGTACTATTTGTAATATGGGTGCTGAAATAGGAGCCACTACTTCTACATTTGGTTACGATGAGTCTATGGAGCGTTTTTTACGTGCTACAGACCGTGCTGATGTTGCTGATGCTGCAAACGAAATCAAAGAATATTTAACTGGTGATGATGAAGTGTATGCTAATCCTGAGCAATATTTTGATGAAGTAATTGAAATTAACCTTTCAGAATTACGTCCACACCTTAATGGTCCTTTTACTCCAGATCTTGCTACACCAGTAGGAGAGCTCGGAGAAAAAGCAGCTAAAAATGATTGGCCTATTAAAGTTGATTGGGGTCTTATCGGTTCTTGTACAAACTCTTCTTATGAAGATTTATCCAGAGCAGCTTCTATCGCACAACAGGCAATAGATAAAAAATTAAAACCTAAGAGTGATTTTGGTATCAACCCGGGTTCTGAGCAGATTCGTTTTACTGCTGAGCGCGATGGTTTACTCGAAGTTTTTGAAAACTTAGGTGCTACGATATTTACAAACGCTTGTGGTCCTTGTATCGGTCAATGGGATCGTAGTGACCGTAAAGGTGAAGAGAAGAACACAATTGTGCATTCATTCAACCGCAACTTCTCAAAACGGGCTGATGGTAACCCAAATACACACGCTTTTGTAGGATCTCCAGAAATGGTTGCTGCAATCGCAATTTCTGGTCGTTTAGACTTTGATCCAATGACAGATACGTTATTGAATGAGGATGGAGAACAAGTGAAATTAGATATTCCTGTTGGTCTTGAACTTCCTCCAAAAGGTTTTGCAGTAGATGATAATGGATATCTTGCTCCTACCGAAGATGGGAGTTCTGTAGAGGTTAAAGTCGCTGAAGATAGCGAAAGATTAGAGTTGTTGACTCCTTTTGAGCCTATTCAGGATTCAGAATTAAAAGAGGTTAAATTGCTTATCAAAGCTTTTGGTAAGTGTACTACTGACCACATCTCAATGGCTGGACCTTGGTTACGGTATAGAGGTCACTTGGATAACATTTCTAACAACTGCCTTATTGGAGCTGTAAATGCTTACAATAAGAAAACGAATTTTGTTAAGAATCAATTGACTAATGAATATGGTGGAGTTCCAGATACGCAGCGTGAATACAAAGCCAAAGGAATTAAAACTATTGTTGTAGGTGATCATAACTATGGGGAAGGTTCTTCTCGTGAGCACGCAGCGATGGAACCTCGTTTCTTAGGTGTTGCAGCTGTTTTAGTTAAGTCATTTGCTCGTATACACGAAACAAATCTTAAGAAGCAAGGTATGTTAGGGTTGACTTTTGCTAACGAAAGTGACTATGATTTGATTCAGGAAGATGATACATTTAGTTTTGTTGATATCGAAGAATTTGCTCCAGATAAACCGTTAACTATAGAGGTTACACATGCAGATGGAAGTAAAGATACTATCATTGCAAACCATACTTATAACGATGCGCAAATCGCTTGGTATAGAGAAGGCTCTGCCTTAAACTTGATCAAGAAGCAAAACGCCTAAGCGTTATACTAAATATTTATTAAAACCAAACCGCTTTAGGGCGGTTTGGTTTTTTTATTGAAATTTTTGCACGCTATTTGCGTTTGTAATTTGAAACAACTTAAAAACTATTTATGAAAAAACTTAATTTATTAACAATACTACTTACTGCTGTCCTTTTGGCATCTTGCTCGGGAGATGATGATACAGTAGATCGTTCAACAATCACCTTGGAATCAATTACTCGATTAGAGGAATTACCAGCTTCATCTCAATATGAAGTTTGGCTTGTGAGTGGTGGTGAAAATATTTCATTAGGGAGATTCAATAATTTGAGTAATGGTCAGACATTTTCTGCATTAACAGGACAGGTGGCAGATGCTAGTGGTATAAAAATAAGTATAGAGCCTGGTAATGATCCTTCCCCAGAAATAAGTGAAACGGTTCTCTTATCAGGAAGTTTTAATGGTAATTCAGCCGATTTATCAATAAGAGGATCCTTGGGTGATTTTAGTAATGCATCAGGAAATTTTACTTTATGGACTCCAACAGATGACAACACATCAAATAACCAAAATGGAGTTTATTTTGTAGCGCCAAATGATGGAAATCCTCAGGCTGGTTTAAATTTACCAGTATTACCTGATGGATGGCGTTATGAGGGCTGGGTAACAGTCCCTAATGCATCTAATCAAATGGTTAATTTGAGTACAGGGCGTTTTAGTTCACCCTCAGGAAGAGATGAGTCTGCAGCTTATAGTTCACAAATTAATACAGCACCTCCATTTCCAGGTGAAGATTTTATAAATATGACTATACTTTCTCAAATAGGTTTTAATGCTGCACCTAATTTAACTCTTAAGAAAATCTTTATATCTGTAGAACCAGAACCAGATTTTGATTACGCTAATCCTTTTGTGATTCAGCCATTGATTAATCCACAGTCGGGGACTAGTCTATATCCAAATATTCAAAATATGGATTTAAACACATTATCATTTCCACGTGGTGTGATTTCTAGATAATCCTCTAGGAGGTAAGAACAAAAAAATCCGGTCTAAACTAGGCCGGATTTTTTATTGGGTAAACTGGGATTTTAAACCAGTTTATTTATTTTTTCTATGAGTTTACTCATATCGCTTTGGAGCTTGTCAACCTGACTTTCTAAATGCTGTACGCGCTTATTAGCATCCATATCTACGACATTTAGCGAACTGGTGATCTTGCCTCTTACGATAAGAATTTCAAGAATGTTTTCTAAATCATAGCTTATGCTTTCGTATTTGCTATTATCGCTTATTAAAATAATAGCATCGTTAGAAAGGTCTTTCTTAATTCGTTTGGTCAGTACTGATTTTGTTGTAATAATAACCGCAACAGAGCCATCTAATATTTCTGAAATATCATCTGTGTGTTGTGTAATTAATATGTCACCGTGCATGAGCGTAGGCATCATGCTATCTCCTTCAACCTCAAATAATTTTTGACCTTGAGCAGGCTCATAACCAGGTAGTTTAAACATGTCTAAAGTAGACATCCACTGCTCGTTATCACGATTTTCGATAAAACCGGCTCTTGCTTCAACATTAATAAGTGGTACAAACCCGTTAGTCGAGCTCATCATTATAGAATTGTGAGAGCCTTTTAAAATTCGATCTGTAGGTACACTATAAAGTCTGCTTAATGTGAGCAAATGTTCTGTGGTAATAGAATTTTGCCCATTTTCAATCAAGGAATAGGCACCTTGTGTAATTCCGAGCTCCTCGGCTACTTTTTTTTGAGATAAAGAAGCTTTTTCTCTGAGCGCTTTAAGTTGTTTTGATATAGACATTTTATAGATTAGGTTTAGGGAACATCTAATTTCTTCAAATATAAAGATTAATAACAGATATATTGCTGATAATTATATTTTTAGTTGATTATTAGCTTATTACGATATTTACAGTGTATAAGTACTGAATCTTTAGTCATTTCATAAAAAAAATAAAAGATTAATAAGTTGCATTTACTATTTGGTGTAGGATGTTACTGATAAAAATACCTTAATTAAAGTATTTTTATCAGTTTTAGCTAGTAAAACACCTATTGTAGTTTAAATTCATGCTAATTTATTAGTATAAAAATTTATTAATAGATCAATTTTTAGCCTCTTAGGTTTGTTCATTAATTGTTTAAAATAAGAATGATTTTTGACTTAGTGAAAATAGATAGAAATGCTATTTTTGCTTATGCAAAATAACGTACTCATTCTAGATTTCGGTTCGCAGTATACCCAGTTAATAGCAAGACGCATACGGGAGCTCAATATTTTCTGCGAAATAAAACCATTCAATAATTTACCTGAAGATTTAAGCAGTTATAAGGCTGTGATTCTATCGGGGTCTCCATCATCAGTTCGTGCTGAAAATGCACCGCACCCAGATCTTTCTAAGATACGGGGTATAAAGCCATTGCTTGGTGTTTGTTATGGAGCACAATATCTGGCTCATTTTCACGGAGGTGAAGTTGGGCAGTCTAATACGCGTGAATATGGGCGTGCAAATCTTTCTATGATTAAGGAAGGTGAACCCTTTTTTGAAGGCGTAGCAGTGGGTAGTCAGGTGTGGATGAGTCATAGCGATACAATAAGGGCACTTCCTGAAGGATCTGTAAGATTAGCAAGTACGCACGATGTAGAAAATGCTGCATACCGTATAGGAGGAGAAGAAACGTATGCGATTCAGTTTCATCCGGAGGTTTATCACTCAACAGACGGAAAGAAAATATTAGAAAACTTCTTAATCAATATAGCAAAAGTTGAACAAAGCTGGACTCCAGATACTTTTGTAGATACTACTGTTGCCGACTTAAAAAAGAAAGTAGGGACAGATAAAGTTATTTTGGGACTTTCTGGTGGTGTTGACAGTTCTGTGGCGGCAATGTTATTACATAAAGCTATAGGAAAGAATCTGCACTGTATTTTTGTAAATAACGGCTTGCTTCGTAAAAATGAGTTTCATGATGTTTTGAAGCAATACAAGGGAATGGGCTTGAATGTAAAAGGAGTTGATGCTTCAGCTCGTTTTCTAGATGCTCTTGCCGGTAAAAGCGATCCTGAAGAAAAAAGAAAAACTATAGGTCGTGTCTTTATCGAAGTTTTTGATGACGAAGCTCACTTAGTTGAAGATGCAAAATGGTTAGCACAAGGTACTATTTATCCTGATGTTATAGAATCTGTTTCTGCAACAGGTGGCCCCTCAGCAACTATAAAGTCACATCATAATGTAGGTGGATTGCCAGATTTTATGAAGCTTAAAGTGGTTGAGCCGCTTCGTATGCTTTTTAAAGATGAAGTACGCCGTGTAGGTGCTAGTATGGATATGAGTCCGGCATTGCTAGGTAGACATCCATTTCCGGGGCCTGGACTTGCAATTAGAATTTTAGGAGATATCACGCCAGAAAAAGTGCGTATTCTTCAAGAGGTTGATGCAATTTTCATCAACGGTTTGCGTGAATGGGGGCTTTATGATCAGGTTTGGCAGGCTGGCGCTATGTTGTTACCGGTTGACTCGGTAGGAGTGATGGGTGATGAGCGTACTTATGAAAAATGTGTTGCACTTAGAGCTGTAGAAAGTACAGATGGTATGACTGCAGATTGGGTGAACCTTCCTTATAATTTTCTACAAAAGACCTCAAATGATATAATAAATAAGGTTAAAGGCGTTAATAGAGTAGTCTATGACATCAGTTCAAAACCACCGGCAACTATTGAGTGGGAATAAACTGAATTTTTAATTTTTATAAAATCATTTTCAAACCAATACCTCATAGTTTTATGAGGTATTGGTTTAAAAAATAACTACAATGAAAAACATCACCATTTTATTCGTTTTTATATTTGTTGTATTCAGTTGCTCCAGTATTGGTCAACAAAAATATGCGAGTCATCAGGTACGCGATGGGGAGACTGTTTCCAGTATTGCTAATAAGTATAATGTTACTGTTTATGAGATTTACCGTTTAAATCCGGAAGCTAAAGGGAATCTTTATCCGGGGTTGGTTCTTATTCTCCCGGGAGGTAAATCTGTTCCTGGAGGCTCAGAAATAAGTGCTGATGGTAAATATGTTTTGCATACCGTAGCAAAAGGGGAGACTCTTTATAGCCTTTCAAAAAAATACGATATTTCAGAATCTGAGATAAAACGCTACAACAAGCATTTATACAGTGCTGAATTGAGAAATGGTGAGATTGTAAAGCTTCCTAATCAAGAAACAGTAGTTGTTGATCAAACAGCTAAACCAGCTTTAACTAATAGAAAGCATATTGTTAAGCCGAAAGAGACTAAATATGGTCTGGCATCTATGTATGGAATTACAATAGCAGAGCTTGAAACAATGAATCCCGGTATTGAAGATGGCTTGCAAATAGGAGATATCATCAATGTTCCCGATAAATCTTATGCGAAAGATGCAGTTCTTGAAGACGGTCGATTTGGATTTTATGAAGTAAAACCGAAAGAAAATCTGTTTAGACTAACCCAAAGATGGGATATGACAAAAGCAGAATTAATGAAACTTAACCCAGCTCTTGAAGATGGTCTTAAAAGCGGAATGATTCTGAAATTACCAAAATCAAAATTGGGTGATGAAACAGCTGTTAATGTTAGCAGTGGAGCGATAAAACTTGCTGATAACTTGACAAATAAATCAACTAAGAATATAGCGTTGATGCTTCCTTTTAATCTTGGTAAAACAGAAGTCGATACGGCGGATGTGCGTAAATCTGTAATTAAAAAAGATCGGGTGATGAATATCGCTTTAGATTTTTACAGTGGTGCTCTTATGGCGATAGATTCAGCTAAAGCACTAGGCATTCCTTCAAATCTTTATGTGTATGATACACAATATGCTCGTGGTGATGGTAAAGCGGGTAACGATCGTAAGATAGATAATCTCATCAGCAGCAATGACTTTTCAAAGATAAATGCTGTTGTTGGTCCTCTTCTTACTTCAAACGTAGAAAAAGCAAGTCAACTTTTAAGAGGGCGTTCTATACCAGTGATATCTCCTATTGTCCCTAATGTAGCGATGAGTCCTAATATGTTTCAGTCTAGACCAGATGATGAGATATTGAAGCAGGAAATGCTTCGCTATATAAAACTGCAAGGTAAAGGCAAAAATATTGTTGTAATAGCCGACTCAAAACATCAGAGTATTAAGAATAAGATTTTAGCCATGTATCCTGATGCTAAAGTTGTTTTCCCTAAATCTTCAGATAATGGTTCTTATTTGAGAGCTAGTGATCTTACTGCAAAATTGTCTGGGACTATAGAGAATTGGGTCGTTCTTGAGACTAATGATATTGCGTTGATTAGTAATGTAACTACAAGTTTATCAACTCAAATATCAGAAAGCAGAAAGATCACGTTAATGACTACAGATAAAGGTTCTGCTTATGAAAGTGATGATGTTTCTAATATTACATTGATGAAGTTGAATTTCCATTTCCCTTCTGTAGATCGTGCTTATGGTGTAGGTCAGGAAAGCTTTATAGATGCTTATAAAGAAAAGTATGGTTATGTACCTAGTAGCTATGCGGTAAGAGGCTATGATATTACTTTTGATACCTTATTGCGTTTAGCAGCTGCAGAAAGCTTGTATGATGCTGCAGCAGCAGGTTATATTACTCAATATGTTGAGAATAAATTTAATTATGTGAAGGATCCTGTTTCAGCGGGGTATTTTAATACCGCTGCTTATATCATGAAATATGGGCAAGATTTGGAAGAAATAGTTGTTGAGATTCCTGTAGAAAATACACCATCTTCATTTTTAAAAGATTAAAACTATGACTAGTAAAGTTATTTATCTGGGTAATCTTAGAACAGAATGCGAGCATCTTAAATCTGGTGATAAATTTAATACAGATGCTCCAACTGATAATAATGGGAAAGGAGAAGCATTTTCTCCTACAGATACGGTTGCTACTGCATTAGCGAGTTGTATGCTGACAGTGATGGGTATAAAAGCTACTCAATTAGACGGAGTAGAATTAAAAGGCTCAACTGCTTCAGTAACTAAAATAATGAAAGCAGAGCCTCGTAGAATCGCTCGCATTGAAATCGAATTAGATTTGCAGGGAGTTGAAAAAAATAAAGACCGAAGGATTCTTGAAAATACGGCTAAGACATGTCCTGTTTTGAATAGTCTGCATCCTGATATGGAAAAAGCAATAAGCTTTAACTGGAAGTAATTACACACCCACTACCTAAAATGAAAAAGCCCGATCAAACGGATCGGGCTTTTTGTTTATAAGCGGAGTCTTGTTAATTAATTAGGCGTTAGCCTTATTTTACTTTACTTACGATTGCTTCAAAAGCTTCTGGGTGATTCATCGCTAAATCTGCTAATACTTTACGATTAAGCTCGATGTTTGCAGCTTTAACTTTACCCATAAACTGTGAATAAGACATCCCGTGTATGCGAGCACCCGCATTAATACGAGTAATCCATAGAGCACGGAAATTTCTTTTCTTTTGACGACGGTCACGGTATGCGTAAAGCATAGCCTTTTCAACCGCATTTTTTGCAACTGTGTAGACGTTTTTACGTCTTCCAAAGTAACCTTTGGCTTGCTTCATCACCTTTTTTCTTCGGGCTCTAGAAGCAACTGAATTTACTGATCTTGGCATAATTTAATTGTTTTTGTAGCAGGCGGGTGACAAGCACCACTTTTAAAACTCTTATATTTTCGTTTTGCCCAACTCCAGGGTTTATAAAATAATTGAACCGGTTACGTTCTTATTTAAGACGTAACATAATTTTCACGTTATTCTCGTCAGCTTTGTGTACCAAAGTATCGTGAGTTAACGCTAGCTTACGTTTCTTAGACTTTTTAGTCAAGATGTGACTCTTAAACGCATGCTTTCTTTTGATTTTCCCAGTACCTGTAAGCTTAAAACGCTTTTTAGCACTGCCTTTTGTTTTCATTTTAGGCATAATTCCTAGTTTATTTAATTTATTCCGCTTATTGCTGTTTGTCCTGATTTTCTACTATCAAAACAATCCCGGCCTTTATAAAAGGGCGGGATTTATATTTTAAAAAGTCGTTAGACTTTATTTTGTTTTCCTAGGTGCAAGAAACATAATCATACGTTTCCCTTCTAATTTAGGCATCTGCTCAACTTTACCATATTCTTCAAGATCTTGTGCTAAACGAAGTAGCAAAATCTGCCCTTGATCTTTATATATAATTGAACGACCTTTAAAGAAAACATAAGCTTTTAATTTTGCTCCTTCTTCAAGAAACTTTAGAGCGTGTTTCTTTTTAAACTCGTAGTCGTGATCATCTGTGTTTGGACCAAATCTGATTTCTTTAACGACAACTTTAGACGCTTTAGCTTTTATAACTTTTTCACGCTTCTTTTGTTCGTAAACAAACTTCTTGTAATCCATCACCTTACAAACAGGTGGTTCTGCATTAGGAGAGATCTCTACTAAGTCTAGTTCTTGCTCTTGAGCGATTTCAAGGGCTTTACTAGTAGGGTATATCCCCATTTCTACATTATCACCTACAAGGCGTACTTCACGAGCACGAATTTTCTGGTTGATATTGTGTTGGTCTGTCTTCTGGACTCTTGCTGGTCCTCTTGATCTTTTTCTACGTATTGCTATGGCTATATAATTTTAATTAAACTTCAAATTTCTTTAATGTCTTGGAGATTTCAGTATTGATGATTTCTGCAAATTCTGCAACTGTCATTGTTCCTAAATCCTCTCCACCGTGTTTACGTACAGAAACCGTACCATCATTGGATTCTTTCTCACCAATTATGAGCATGAAAGGAGTTTTTTGCATTTCTGCTTCTCTAATCTTCCTTCCCATCGTTTCTCCACGATCATCAATCGTGGCGCGAACTTCGTGATTTTCAAGCAAAGTTAATACATTTTGTGCGTAATTCTCATAGTTTTTACTGAGTGTTAACACACTGGCTTGTACTGGCATAAGCCATAACGGGAAGTTTCCGCCGGTATGTTCTAATAAAATAGCAACAAAACGCTCCATACTTCCAAAAGGGGCACGGTGTATCATAACCGGGCGATGCTCCTCATTATCACTTCCTTTATAAGTCAATTCAAAACGCTCAGGAAGGTTATAATCTACCTGAATTGTCCCTAACTGCCAGTTGCGACCCAATGCATCTTTTACCATAAAGTCTAGCTTAGGACCATAAAAAGCGGCTTCACCGGTTTCTATCACATAATTAAGGCCTTTAGCTTTTGCTGCGTTTATAATTGCATTTTCGGCTTTAGCCCAATTTTCATCAGAACCTATGTATTTCTCTTTGTTCTCCGGGTCTCTCAACGAAACCTGAGCTGTAAAGTTTTCAAAACCTAAAGAACCAAATACATAAAGTACCAGGTCTATAACTTTCATAAACTCGTCATCAAGTTGATCTGGTGTACAAAAGATGTGTGCATCATCTTGTGTAAAGCCACGAACACGTGTAAGACCGTGTAATTCACCACTTTGTTCATAACGATAAACTGTTCCAAACTCAGCAAAACGCTTCGGTAAATCCCGGTAACTCCACTGATTCGCATTATAAATCTCACAATGATGTGGACAGTTCATAGGTTTTAATAAGAACTCTTCTCCTTCCGCAGGAGTAGTTATTGGTTGAAAACTGTCTTCACCATACTTGGCATAATGCCCAGAAGTCACATACAGTTCTTTTTGACCAATGTGTGGAGAAACCACCATTTCATAACCTGCTTTTTTCTGAGCAGCTTTTAGAAAGTTTTCAAGACGCTCGCGCAAAGCGGCACCATTAGGCAGCCATAATGGCAGACCTTGACCTACTTTTTGAGAAAAAGTAAAAAGTTGAAGCTCTTTACCTAATTTTCTATGGTCTCTCTTTTTAGCTTCTTCAAGAAGTTCTAAATATTCTTTTAGGTCTTTTTGTTTAGGGAATGAAATACCATAAACACGTGTGAGTTGTGGTTTGTTTTCATCACCACGCCAGTATGCTCCGGCAACGCTCATCAACTTAACCGCTTTTACAAAACCGGTATTGGGTAAATGTCCACCGCGACACAAATCAGTAAATGTATCGTGGTCACAAAATGTGATCGTACCATCCTCAAGGTTTTCAATCAATTCTACCTTGTACGGATTTTCTT
Organism: Leeuwenhoekiella marinoflava DSM 3653; assembly: GCF_900129005.1. Lineage (GTDB taxonomy): Bacteria > Bacteroidota > Bacteroidia > Flavobacteriales > Flavobacteriaceae > Leeuwenhoekiella > Leeuwenhoekiella marinoflava. The sequence continues at coordinate 84,846 of NZ_FQUN01000020.1, forward strand.
GTTTTTTATAAAGCTCCAAAGCATCTGCTTTAGAAACGCTGCGCATGGAAAACTCATGTTTTCCTCGAGCAATTTCAAGCATTTTATCTTCAATCTTTTTGAAGTCATTTTCGCTTAGTGAGCGCTCCCCAAGATCTACATCATAGTAAAAACCTTTATCAATCGCCGGCCCAATAGTCAATTTAATATCCGGATATAATTCTTCTAAAGCTTGCGCCAAAATGTGAGCAGAAGAGTGCCAGAATGCCTTTTTACCTTCATCATCATTCCAAGTATACAAAACCAAAGAACCATCCTCGGTAAGCGGGGTCGTTATTTCTATGGTTTGCTTATTGTATTTTGCAGAGATAACATTACGCGCAAGTCCTGCGCTAATACTGTTTGCAACATCAAAAGGTGTTGCTCCGCTTTCAAATTCTTTTACGCTGCCATCTGGCAAAGTAACTTGGATCATAATAAAAATTTAGGCTGCAAAGATAAGGGCTTTCGGGAAAAAAATGGATGCATGATTTTAAAAATTACAGCGAACCCTAAACAGCAAATCGAAAATAACACACCGCCCAAAGCATTCCTCTAAATCTTCCTGCTAAAGCCGGAGAAAAGCCGGGGGTGAGGAGGATATTTCAGTTTAACGTTAAAAGTTAATTGGAATTTTCCACAAACAATAAACAGAAAACCATTCACCTTACACAAGTAAACCAGCAACTTCAAATTAAAATAACTCAATAACTCAATAACTCAATAATGAGATAGAACCCGCTACTTTTTAGATCCGTAGTAAAACAAGTAAATACCGCAGCCTTGGGTGCGGATGATGGCCTGGCGAAGCGGTTTACCATCCGCAAGATAGGGTGTAGTTTTCAAGGATGTAACACTGAGGCTCTCGAAGTGTGATCTTCCTGCCGATAGGCAGGTTGGTTCTTTGGCATCAAGGCAAAAGAACAGGAACACGTATTGAAGTTAGTAGCTTCTTTACTTTTCTTTGCCTGTCCAAAGAAAAGTAACAAAGAAAGATACTTTTTCATTTGTTATTAATTAGTCAGATTCAATATGCTTATAAGCATTGGATTATACATCATCTGCTTGGTGAAATTCATTTCTTAGGTATTTTACCTGACCAAACAAAACTGCAACAAGGCCCCTAAATTTTTAAAGGGGCTTAGTGCTACACTGAAGAAAAAGAAGATCGAAGAATATAATCTTTAGTTTTTGGATTCAACTTCAATTAAAGACAAGCTCCCTTCTCGGGCGGGAGAAGGATCGGGGATGAGGAGAAAACGCCCCTTCAGTAACCTTTAACCGTAAACTTTGAAAAATCATTAATAATAAATTAGAAATAAGCAATCCGGAATAACAAATAATGAATAACTTCTAACGTTCGTCGCACTCCAATTTTGAAATATGCAAATATCTAAAAATAAGAATTTTATGTTTGAAAAAGGCTTTTTTAGGTTGTATATTAGTGGACTTAAAAATGAAGTGTCATGGCAAAGTTGGTTTCTAAATTAAGTGCTTTTACAGGCACTATCGATGGGATTACGTATTATGCTAAACGGCAGGCTGGTCTGTCGCAAATCGGCAGCACTCACTAAAGAACAAATCCATAAGATCTTCTAGTACATTTATTTTTCTTCAATTGAGTTTCTGTAAAACAATTTCACCCGCAGTTCACCCGCAGTTCACCCGCAGTTCACCCGCAGTTCACCCGAGGTTCACCCGAGGTTCACCCGTGTTTAACCCGTGTTTCACCCAGGGATATGACCCGGAAACGCCTACCATAAGCCCCGGGTGAGTCTGGGATACGTTTCTCTATATACGCTCTTAAGTAATCCCCCTTACAGAATTCCTTATTCCATCAAAAAAAGCTATAAAATACCGCGGGCTTTGATTTCCAAGTATTTGTTGATGGTGTTTACGGTAAGCGCTTCGGGTTTGGTCAGTACGGTTTGAATGCCATGGCGTTCCAGTTCTTTAACCATACGCTTTTTTTCATAGTCCATTTTCTGAGCGATGGTCTTGTGGTAAATTTCAGGGGTGTTGTTGGCCTTTTTAGCGATAAGTTCGGTAAGCTCGGTGTTTTCAAAAAAGATAACAACCAGCACGTGTTTTTGTGCCAGGCCTTTCAGATAGGGGAGTTGACGCTGCAGGGCGCTTTCGTGTTCAAAATTGGTGTACAACAACAGCAGGCTGCGGTGGGTGATTTTGCGTTTGACTTCGGCATACAACCGACCAAAATCACTATCCAGAAAATTAGTTTTAATCGAATATAAAACCTCCAGAATAGTATTAAGATGCGTTTTTTTACTACTTGCAGCAAGATGATTGTGAATGGTATTGCTGAAGGTTAATAATCCGGTTTTGTCATTCTTTTTTAACGCGATATTACTAAAAGCTAAAGCACTATTAATAGCATAATCGAGCAAAGTCAAACCTTCAAAGGGCATTTTCATCACCCGGCTGGCATCTATAATTGAATAGACAGGTTGTGATTTTTCATCCTGAAATTGATTGATCATCAGGTTGCCGCGTTTTGCAGTGGCTTTCCAGTTGATGGTGCGCACATCATCACCGCTCACGTAATCTTTGATCTGCTCAAATTCCATTGTGTGACCTATACGGCGAATTTTCTTGAGGCCGAATTGCGTCAGTTTATTGTCAATTGCAAGAAACGCATATTTCTTCATTTGTATAAAAGAAGGGTAAACTTTTACAGTCTGATCCTTCCCAAAGGAAAAACGACGTTTAACAAAACGGAGCGGAGAACTCACATAAATATTCAATTTGCCAAAGGTGTAAACTCCACGATCTACCGGTCTTAAACGGTATATAAGCGATTTTTTGGCTCGCGCCGGAATACTTCCTGATTTAAGAAAATCTCGTTTTTGAAAGTGTACAGGGATTTCGTCAATGATGGTATACGCAATTTTAAACCCGTATTTGTTTTGAATACGTAGCGGTACTTCATTAAGATCACTGTTTGAGAATTTTTCAGCTAACTCCCGGGTTGCAAGAATGCCGTCTTTCCTTTTGAATAATAGAATGCTGTCAAAAAGTGCAATGATGGCTAAAAGAAACAGTCCAACTAAAGCAATAGGATATAGCGTGTGAATCCAATATGAAAATAAGAAAAACACAATAAGAACGGCAAGCACGTAGAATATACGTTTGCCTAAATACAGATTTTTTATGAAGTTTATGATGCGCACTAGCGAGGTACTTCTACAGATTGAACAAGCATCTCAATAACGGTTTCCGGGGTCATACCTTCCATTTCACGTTCTGGAGAGAGAATAACACGGTGTCTTAAAACAGGAGTGACTGCGCGTTTAACATCTTCTGGCGTCACGAAATCCCGACCGTTTATGGCTGCAAATGCTTTGGCCGAATTCATAATGGCTAATGAAGCACGAGGCGAACCTCCTAAATACAAATGCGGATGTGTTCTGGATTTAACTGTAATCGAAGCGATATAATTCAGTATTTTTTCTTCTACTAAAACCTGACGGGTTTGATCGCGATATTCCTGAAGTTTTTCAGGCGATAGAATGGCATTTACAACTTCCAATTGTGAACCTTTTCTAGCATTCTGACTTTTAAGAATTAGAATTTCATCTTCAAGATCTGGATATTCAACTTTTATTTTAAACAGAAAACGGTCTAATTGTGCTTCCGGAAGGGCATACGTTCCTTCTTGCTCAATAGGATTTTGCGTTGCTAAAACCATAAAGGGTTTTTCTAACTCATATTTATGACCATCTATGGTAATTTGGCGTTCTTCCATCACTTCAAAAAGCGCAGCCTGTGTTTTTGCAGGAGCCCTGTTGATCTCATCTATCAAAATAATATTTGAAAAAATAGGTCCGTGTTTAAACTCAAAATCGCTGGTTTTCATATTGAGCACCGAAGTTCCTAAAACATCACTTGGCATCAAATCTGGTGTAAACTGGATACGACTGAACGCGGTATTGAGCGTCTTTGCAAACAACTTGGCCGTAACGGTTTTTGCAATTCCCGGTACGCCTTCGATCAGAACGTGACCGTCTGTCAATAAGGCTACAATGAGCAGTTCAATAAACTCATGCTGACCTACGATAACTTTAGCCAATTCAGCTTTTAAAGACGCTACGCTTTTGCGTAAATCCTCAAGCGGAATTCTATTTTTAAATTCGAGATTTTCTGAAGCTTCAGATGGTGTTTGGGGATGCTCCTGATTCAAATTTAAGTCTTCCTGATCTTTATGTTTTTCCATTTTAATGGGTGTTTTTAAAATTTTCGATTAACGTATTCAGCTTGATCAATTCGTCTTCGGTGACTACTGCTTTTTGTCTAATCGTTATGGTATAATTTATAAGGTTTTTTACTGTTGCCTGCTCGATTCCGATTTTTGCAGCGAGCTTCTCTATAAAAGCCGAATCTCTGCGATCTGTTGCCAGAGCAAAGGTGCTTCTGATGTATTCCAGTAAATGATTGATCTGGTGCATCGCGATCTGGCGGTTGTCTTTTTTGTCAAGATACATTCCGGCAATTGTGCGGGTGTAATCAAGGGTTTGGTTGGGTAGTGGTTTTATAACAGGAATACTGCGTTGCTTGCGTTTTCCTTCAAAATAAATCCATATCAAAGCCCCGATTAAGAGCGTGTACCACGACCATTTTAAATACTTGTTTGTGAGAATCAAATAGAGTGGCGAGACCGCAGTGGCTTTGCTGTTTTTGTAATGGTGATCCAGATAAATTTTTCCTTCTTTGGGAAGGTAGGACAAAGCTTTTGCCGTGTAACTAGCGTTAAGACTGTCTAGCATAAACACATTGGTAAAGCCTTCGGGAAAAGTATTCAGAATGACTGTTCCTCTTCTGTACGGAGTTTTGATAAAATTGACTTTAGGCTCTTGGATTTTCGTAGAATCGTTATTTCTGATAAGATCATAAATACCTAAAATTGTGGTTTGTGTCGTATCTATCTGATCAAAATATACTGTGCCTACATCTTTATTCAACCGATAGGGTTTTGAAGCTTTTAAAGACGGATTACTGAGGTTTACTAACGGACGTTTTTTGAGTTCGCTGGTTTCTGAAAGATACTCCATGTTTAAGCACAAACTGTCTAGGATGGTCTCGCTAATCGCTTTTGAAGCAACAAATAGCGTATTTCCTTTTGCAACCCAATCTAGTAGTTTAACGCTTTCTGAAGCATCATTATACACGCTGGAATTGAGAAAAAGATACGTGCCCTGAGGTAGATCTGTAGAATCAAGCAAAAATTCAAAAGGCGGAATAGTGACGTCTTCTAAGCGTTCTTCATCAATTAGGGAAGGAAGCTGATCATAGAAAACATACGTGCCAAACGGAATTTTATCTTGCTTCCCATAACCCGGAAACCAATTTACCGGTGCGGGTTGTGTGGCTTCGCCAACGATCAAAAGCGATAGAAAAGCCACCAAAAGAACCGCCATTATTTTATAACGTCTACTCATAGCGTGGCGGTTATTTGTTTAAACTCTTTTTCTGCTTTTAGAAAATCCGTTTCATTCACATCAAAATTACCGTACCAGATAAAATCGTAAATGCGGGTAAGTTTGGTGAATTCTTTGCGTAATTTTTCGCTTTTAATCTCATAAACATAATCGGCATTTGTTTTTTGAACCTGCCAGTCTATAATGTCTTTCTGTGATAATTTTTGAAGCACCAATAAATAGTAAAAACGCACTGCGAGTCTATACTTGTTTTCACGTACTGCCTGAGTAATCAAGCTATGTATATCTTGCGTCTCAATGATATCCTGTTCGTCAGAAAGAATCACTTTATTGAGTTCTGTATTTTTAAGAGGAGAACCGCCCAGATCAATGCGTAAGAAAAGCCATACTAAAAATGCGAGAACTCCTGCAATGAGTAAATAGGGCAGTGCCTTGACCAAAAACCCCAAAATCCCTGTGGCTTCATTTCCCTGCAAAATCCAATCAATAAAAGAATTCCACAATCCATTGATCCAGCTTTTAAAACGCGTCCAAATATTATCTGGCGGGACAAACTCAACATAATCAAATGCTTCGCCTTGTTTCAGTTCTTGTATGGCTTCGTCATCAAACTGCAAGGGTGTGATAGCACTTTTGTCATATTGAACTTCCTGAATAAATTCAGTAGTATCAATAGTTGCGGTCTGACTGATACAATCAAAAGAATATAAGAAAACGAGTATGTAAAGCAGGTTTTTAATCATTATCAGAACCTATACTTTCTATAGTTTCAAAAGTTCCGGTTTGATTCTTTTTTTCATTCAGATTGAAATAAATAAAAGCGATCGCAATAGCGAAAATTCCTGCTAAAATATATTGTACAGCTGAAGAGAGTACGTTTAAGAGAATATAAACCCAATCAAACATACTAGATAGATCTCCCTGAGATATTTGTTCTGCGGAAGTTAAGCCTTTAGTTATAGTATAAATGAGTGCAGGTAAAGAAAATACAAAACTTGCAACCCACATCAACAAGCCTAAAACAAACATAGTCGCAAAGGTAATCCACCACTCATCTTTAACGAGTCTAAAACTGTCTGAGATAGAATCACCCACAGATTGATTTTGAAAAACCAAGATTGCCCATGTTAACGATAACGGGACGGCAACATAGACTCCCGGGAAAAAGCAAAGCATAAACCCAAAAAAGATCATAATTGCAATCAGAAACGTAAGACCAGTCAAATTACCCAGGTCTCGCCGCACTAAAGATTTGAGTTCATCTTGGTCAACATCACCTTGATTTTTAATATAGAGTTTGATAAAGTTGAGAATCGTACCATATAAGATTCCGTAGTAAAAAAACACAGCAATAAATAAACCTATCAGCGGCAGTATAATATTTGCAGCGTTAAACATATCATTACTAAACATATCAAAATCTGTAGAGATCCCCGTGTAATAGGCAGAGATACCAATTAAGATTAAAAACGGAATTGCGGCATTGCGCAGTAAGGCTTTAAACAGCGGTTTGTATTCCAGACGGAGAAATTTAAAGGTATCTGTAATAATCTCTCCTAATTCCCGTTGCTTTTTAAAGGTGATCAATTCTTTCATTTAATGGATGTAGTTGTTTTTTATAAGCGATTCTGGGGTATACGACGTAGTAAAACAGAATTAGTAACAAAGAAATACTAACAATAAAAATGGCAAGCCAGTCTGGCATTTCGGTATGGCGGGTTACAAAACCTTCCAGAAAACCGGCAATGATAAAAAACGGAATGGTACTCACCACGATTTTCAGTCCGTCTTTCATACTGCGTTTAAACGATTCGAGTCGGGTATAGGTTCCCGGAAATAAAATGCCATTTCCTAAAACCAATCCTGCAGCACCCGCAATAATGATTACTGAAATTTCAATAGTACCGTGAATCCAGATCGTGCGCACAGATTCCCACAATAAACCTTTATCATAAAAGAAATATTGAAAAGAGCCCAGCATCACACCGTTTTGCATCATCATATATAGCGAACCAATGCTAAAAAGTATTCCTAATATAAATGCCATAAGTGCAACCCTGATGTTGTTTACAGTAATGCCCATAAACATCTCAACCTCGTTCATCTCTTTATATACCCGCATCGGGTCATTGTTCTGTATGTTTTCTAAAGTCATATTGACGTAACCATCGCCCAGAATACTGCGCACATAAGCTCCGTCTGTTGCTGCGCTGTAAGCCCCAATGATGCAAAAGATTAAAAATGTAGCAAAAGAAAGAAGCAACTGCTTTTGATATTTAAACATCAACACCGGGAACTCTTCAGTAAAAAAAGTGATGAATCTGCGGCTAGACTCGCGCTTGGTCTTGTAGATCTTTTGATGAGATTGAGATGCGAGATAATTAAGATACTGCGTAGTTTTACTTTTTGGATAAAAAGTTTTAGCATAACTCAGGTGATCTGTAACCTCCAGATACAAAGAAGATAACTCGTCTGGAGATAAATCAGATTGATTCTCTTCCAGAACGTTTTCAAATCTTAACCATTTATCCTTATTTTGCTTCACAAAAGCCGCCTCGCGCATGGTCTGGTTATTCGTTTAATTAATCAGGTTCGATTCCCTGTTTAGCGATGTGTAGTTTAATTAGTTTAGAGATAAACTCCAAATCCTACTTAATTAGGTAAAGAAAAAGAATTCATGGATAACTTTCAAATTGAAACCGCACAAAATGTGAGCATTCAGCAGCAGGTCGCGGGAATAGGGGATCGCATACTAAGCTACCTCATTGATTTATTGATACTAGGAGCTTACTGGATAGCATCAATCTTTTTAGTAACTGCTTTTGGATTAGATTCCAATGAAGATTCTTCTATCAATATTTATTTTATGATTATTGGGATTCCTTCGTTTTTATACTTTCTTTTTTTTGAAGGATTCTGGGACGGTCGCACACCGGGTAAAGCAGCAATTGGCTTACGTGTTGTAAAACTAGACGGATCAAAACCGGGCTTCGGTAGTTTTTTTGTGCGATGGATTATGCGTGTGATCGATGTAGCCTTAACCACAGGAGGTATTGCTGTTTTTACTATTTTATTAAATGGAAAAGGGCAACGCTTGGGAGATATCGCTGCCGGAACTACCGTTGTAACCGAACGTAAGAAAGTGCGTTTGAGCCACACCATATTAGAAGATATAGCCGAGGATTATGTGCCAAAATATCCGCAGGTAACCGTTTTTACCGATGCAGATATTCAGAAAGTGAAAACGGTTTACAGCAATGCCAAGCGTTATTCTAAGCACAATGTCATTCTAAAGCTTAGCGAAAAACTCGCCAGAACGATGCAGATTACGCCAGAAGAAACTCCGTTTGCTTTTGTAGATCGTGTTCTTAAAGATTATAATTACTACACCCAGAAGTAAATGGAAAGTATCGCAGACATCATCGATATTTTGGGGACGATTGCTTTTGCGATTTCCGGGGTTATTAGTGCAACAAAAAAGCGAATGGACCTTTTTGGGATTCTCATTATTGCGACCGTAACATCGGTGGGAGGCGGAACACTCCGCGATTTATTAATCGGTAAATCGCCAGTTACTTGGTTACTGAATTCAACTGTATATATCATTGTGATTACGACCATAGTCGGTATTATATTCAGAAGACAACTGCGTTATGTGCGCAAGTCATTATTTTTATTTGATACTATCGGTATTGCTTTATACACAATTACCGGTGTAGAAATAGCACTTCTGGTAAATTTAGATCCTGTTATTTGTGTAGCCTTGGGAACAATAACAGCCTGTTTTGGAGGTGTGATTCGGGATATTTTATGCAATGAAATTCCTGTCATTTTTAGAAAAGAAATCTATGCTAGTGCTTGTATTGCCGGCGGTTCGTTATATGTGATTTTGCATTCTTATGGTGTTTCTTCAGGTATCAACGCAGTTATTTCAGGCTTTGTGGTGGTACTCATTAGAACACTTGCTGTTGTTTATGAGTTACAGTTGCCTTCAATTTATAGTAAAGCAGAGCGCGAGCAGGACTAGCCATTTTCGGTATCACTAAAATCAACAATTATGGGAAAACAACTTCCGCAGCTTACAGATAATTTAAAGGAATTCATCAACAATCAAAAAATATTCTTTGTGGGTACTGCGGCAGAAACAGGTCGTGTAAATGTTTCACCCAAAGGGATGGCAACATTTTACATTTTAAACGAGCAAGAAGTTTTGTGGCTCAATATGACCGGCAGCGGCAATGAGACTGCTGCACATATGCTTAAAGATCCCAGAATGACCATTATGTTTTGTTCTTTTGATAAAAATCCGTTGATATTGAGATTATATGGCCAAGCCGAAGTGTTTCATGAACGGGATAAAGCTTTTAGTGAACACATCAATCATTTTGAAGAAACTGCCGGAGCCCGTCAAATTTTTAAATTGAATATTGACTTGGTACAAACTTCGTGTGGTTTCGGTGTGCCGTTTATGGAATATACCGGCGAGCGCGAAACCTTAAAAGTTTGGTCAGAACAAAAAGGAAAAAGCGGAATCAAAGAATACTGGACCGAGAAAAATCAAACCAGCCTCGACGGATTAGATACTGGAATTTTTGAATAATAATCCTGACAGCAATGAAATAGTGAGTAGGAAATTTATTTAATCAACTCAGCCTCCAGATAAACATTTTCTATAGGCCACTCGTTGTCGTCAGTTTTCAATTTGTTTATTTCATCTACAACATCCATTCCTTTAGTCACACGACCAAAAACGGTATGCTCGCCATCCAGATGATGTGCACCGCGTTCTGGAACCACAATAAACCATTCAAAAGGAGAAGAAGCTGCACTTATATTTTGCTCTAAATATTTAGCAGCAGAAAAGGCACCTCTTACGTGTTTGTGATTTGAGTTGGCCTCGTTTGGTATTAAATAATTACCGATGCGTTGGCGTTTTTTTGGAGTTTCATAGCCATCGCTGTTTCCGCCTTGCACGACAAAATCCAGTGCGTTTCTGTGAATCATTGTATCGTCAAAATAACCTTGTTTTACCAGCAATATAAAGTTTGCGCGATGTAAAGGAGTATCTCTGTAGAGTTGGATTTCAATATTTCCAAACTTGGTTTTGATGCGTACACGCGTCTCGGGATTCTTCTTTCCGTATTCCGTTAAAAATGGAATAAGTTCTGCCTGAGATTCAATTATTGAACCGGCTTTCTTTTTTAATTTCTCATTTTCGGCCTTTGCTTTTTGCTCAGGAGTGCTATCTACAACTTTTTCAACGGGTTGCGATTCGGTTGTTTTTTGATTTGATTTTTTATCTTCACAGCCGGCTCCGGTTAATACCAAAACGAATATTACTAAAGTAACAGAGATACGCATAAATGCAGTTTGAAGAGTTTGTAAAACGAATGCCAAAATTAAGCAATTTGACTTTATTGGGACAAGATGCTCAATTCTTAATGGCACCTGATGAACGCATACGTGCGTTGAAAGATACAGATATAGAAGCAAAAAATCCAAGATGGGCAGGCGTGATGGCTGTATTTTATCCTAATGAAGCAGGGGAGACCACGCTGGTTTTAATTCTACGGAAAACCTATAAAGGTGTGCATAGCAACCAGGTAGGTTTTCCTGGAGGTAAGGCAGAAGCTTTTGATGCATCAATAGAAGAGACCGCTTTACGCGAAACCGAAGAAGAGATAGGAGTCGACCGCGATACCATCGAAGTCATCAAAAAATTGACTAAAATATACATTCCACCTAGTAATTTTTGGGTTCAGCCGTTTATAGGTATTGTACAATCTAAGCCTGTTTTTGTAAAAGAAGAAGCTGAGGTAGAAGCAATTCTTGAAGTTCCTTTGACAGAATTTTTAGACGAGAAAAAAGTTATTAAACAGCGTATCGACACATCTTACGGTACTATGTTAGAAGTGCCTGCATTTTACCTTACAGAGCACGTAGTATGGGGTGCAACAGCAATGATGCTTAGCGAAGTTAAGTGGGCACTTCAACAATTAGATTGAGTTTCGGTATATAGTTTGAAGTTTTAATTTTATATTTCACAATTATCCTTTCATTACGTAATAAAAACTATGGGACTTTTAAAAACCAATCCGTTTGGGCATTATGACTTCATCAAGAAGTGGCTTATCCGTATTGCCGGTTCGTTATCACACAGACGTTACCGGGGTTTTAATGCGTTGCAAATAGAAGGTTCTGAAATTATTAAAGATTTGCCAGATACTAATGTACTTTTTGTGTCGAATCACCAGACGTATTTTGCAGATGTTGTGGCGATGTTTCACGTGTTTAACGCGAGTTTAAGCGGTAGGGTAGACAGTATAAAAAATGTGGGATATTTGTGGCAGCCTAAACTCAATATCTATTACGTTGCTGCAAGTGAGACGATGCGTAGTGGGATTTTACCGCGTATTATGGCTTATGCCGGTGCGGTTTCGGTAAGTAGAACCTGGCGTTCAAAAGGAAAAGAAGTTGATCGCCCGGTAAATCTTAGCGATACTGAAAATATAGGAATTGCACTTCACGATGGTTGGGTGATTACATTTCCACAAGGAACTACTAAACCCTGGAAACCCATTCGTAAAGGAACTGCGCATATTATCAAACAATACAAACCCGTTGTTGTTCCTATTGTAATTGATGGTTTTAGACGTTCTTTTGATAAAAAGGGAATTCGTATTAAAAAGCGCGGTATTCTTCAGACTATGGAAATTAAAAAACCACTAGACATTGATTATGAGAACGATTCTATAGAAGATATTGTAGAAATGATCGAGTACGCCATTGAACAACATCCTTCCTTTTTAAAGGTGATTCCACATGAAGAATTACAGAAAGAGGAAGAACTTAATCAAACAAGACGTTGGGATTATTAATCAATGAGTTAGTCTTCTTTAATTGCAGTTGACACTTCAGAATGATTTTAACGTAGTTGATTTTAACAATTCTTGGGCATAAGACTTGCAACGTGTTCAAATAAAGAATGTTAAATATTGATTTTAACTTGATTTTTCTTTAACCTTTGTATACTATTAATGCAAATATTGCGTTAAACCCCAAAATCAAGCACACCCAAAAATTGTCTATGAAAAAAATAAATTTGTTAATCCTATTGCTAGTAGTAGTAATAGCTTCAAAAGTAACAGCCCAAGAACTTCCATTTAAAGATTGTATAGATGCCCCACTGGAAGATTTTAATAGTTCAATCTTAACTTCTCAATTGTATTCTCAGATCGCTAAAGACCCTACAATGAAGCGTCTTGTTGATCAAAAGAAGATGGCTGTAGGTATTGTGAGTCTTGATGATCCTAATGCGATTCAATATGCCGGTCTTAACGGTGAAGAAATGATGTATGCAGCGAGCTTACCTAAGATCGCAATTCTTCTTTCTGCAATGGATGCTATCGAAAAAGGAGAGTTAAAAGAAACGGCAGAGATAAAAAAAGATATGTGGTTGATGATTAGTAAATCTAACAACCAAGCTAGTACGCGTATGATTGATCGCCTGGGTTATGATAAGATATCAAGTGTATTACAAAGTGATAAATACAAATTGTATGATAAAGCTCATGGTGGTGGTTTATGGGTAGGTAAGCGTTATGCTGCTGCCGGTGAACGTAGACCAGATCCTATTAAAGGTTTGAGTCACGCAGCTACTGCAGAACAAGTATGTAGATTTTATTACAAATTAGTTACGGGTAAATTAGTAAGTCTGGAGCGTTCTAAAGCAATGCTTGATATTATGGAGAATCCTTCACTACATCACAAGTTTGTAAACACGCTAGAGCGTATTGCACCTAATGCACGTTTGTTTAGAAAATCTGGTTCTTGGAAACAATACCACTCTGATTCTATTTTAGTGTGGGGTGATAATGGCCGCAAATATATTCTTGTAGCTTTAGTTGAAGATCCTAACGGTGAACAAATTATAAGAAATTTAGTATTTCCTGTAGAGAAAGCTATTCAAAAATCTCGAACTTTACTCGCAAGTGCTACAAAAGGCGCAGGCAGTATTGGTGATTAGGAAATTTCTCAAAAAGACTTTTAATATAAGAGATGGTGAAATCACCATCTCTTTTTTCATGCAGTTATATGTCTTTTTGATCATTACAATTTTATTGATCGTTAAGCCTACTGTAAATGCCCTTTTTCTAGAAGGACTGGGGGCAGATAATCTTGCATTTGGGTATCTTTTTATAGCAGCTACAGCTATAATCACTTCTTATTTTTACAATCAGGCAGTGAGGCGCTATTCATTGAGGCGCATTATGGTTTTCTCACTATACTTCTTTGCATTTGCCTTTATTCTGCTGAGTGTTTTGTATAAAATGCAGGTCATAGGTTCTGCAACTTTGTACATCTATTATGTCATTAGCGGAATTTTTGCCGTACTCACAACCAGTCAGTTTTGGTTATTGGCAAATATGGTTTTTAATGCCAGAGAGGCAAAACGACTATTTGGTTTTATAGGATCTGGTGCTATTGCAGGTGGAATTTTTGGAGGTTATCTGACGACTATTCTGGTACCTTTTATCGGTAACGGAAATATGTTGCTTATAGCTTCGGTTTTTATTTTAGCCTGTATCCCGATACTTTCAATGATTTATAAAAAGGGTTATGTTAGTAGAACTTCACGATATACAAATGCTCATCACAATATAGGCGATACTGCTTTTAAACTGCTTTTAAAATCAAAGCACTTAACTTTTTTAGCGTTAATAATAGGACTTGGGGTTATTGTAGCAAAACTGGTAGACTTTCAGTTTAGTGATTTTGCAAGCCAGGCCATACCGGATGCAGATCGCTTAGCATCGTTTTTTGGTTTTTGGTTTTCAACCTTCAATCTCGTTTCGTTGGGGATTCAATTATTTTTAACTAATCGGGTTGTAGAAAAACTAGGCGTAAACAGTTCGCTATTGATCCTTCCTTTAAGCATAGCCTTAGGCTCTTTGTTGTTTTTGACTTTTCCGGAGCTATGGGTGCTAATTATCATAAAAGGCCTAGACGGCAGCTTAAAACAATCGGTTAATAAAGCGGCTACCGAGTTGGCGATGGTTCCCATTTCCTTAGAGATAAAAAACCGTACCAAGTCATTTATTGATGTTGTGGTTGATAGTGTTGCTACTGGTATTGCTGGTTGTTTATTAATCTTTGTAATCAAAGCACTTTCGCTTCCTTCAAATTATGTAACAGTAATTATTCTGTTCTTAATCCTCATCTGGATCGTTGGAATTTTTAAGGTTCGTGATTCTTATTTTAAAAGTTTTAGACAGAGTCTCAGGGAGGCTGTAGAACTTTCTGAAGGTACATCTAGAAGAAAACGTAAGTCTCCTTTAGAATTGGGTAAGCGTATTTTAGCTTCTGGTGATACAGAACAAATAGTAAGGTATTTAGAGCACATCAATTCAAGAAATGCTAAGATCTTGCGGAATAAAATAATTCCGTTATTAGAGCATGAGAATGATGCTGTTAAAATTGCTGCGATCAATCAATTGTATCATTATCCTGAAGGTACAGCGCTGGAAGCCGTTCGGAAAATGGTGTATTTGAAAGATGATGAAGTGGTTTATGCTGCGATGAACTATCTGATTTTGCATACCTCACTTAATGATAACCGAATCTTTGATTCCTACCTGAATCACAGCAGTGATTACATCGCTCATGCAGCGTTACTATGCTTGGCAAAAGAAGCTCGACAAAATAAAAAAATTGCATCTCGGTACAATCTGGAGTTGCGTATTGAGCTTTGGCTAGCTGAACTCGAGTTGCCTAACAGCGATCATCGTCCCGAAGAATTATCGTTTTTATTAGAATCCATAGGTTATGCCCAAATTCCACAATTTTATTCATTCATCTCGGCGAATTTTAATAACCGAAATCCACATATTGTAAGTCACGCCATTGAAGCTGCAGGAATTTCCGGTGAGCTGATGTTTATTGATGCGCTAATTGACTTTTTAACAGTAAAAGAATATCGTAATGTAGCAATCGAAGCCCTAAAAAATTACGGAGAATCCATCAGCGAAGAGTTGCTCGCTCGAGAGGCTGAAAAGTTGCTGAAGAACAACACCAAAAAGTATATTCCTGCAGTAATTCAAACTTTTGAAACACAAGCTTCGGTTCGCGTTTTGTTGCGTTTATTGAAGAGTAGAGATAATCTTATACGCCGAGCTTCAGCAAAATCTTTATATCGACTCAAGAGTAAAAACCCAAAACTCAATTTCTTTCCTAAGACTATTTTTAGATTGTTGTTAGAATATACGTTTGAATATCGGGATATTGTTAGCAGCCGCAAGGTGATCAAAAGCAATTTTAATGCTGAAGCTTATGAGAATCTGATTTCTTCTGACGATAAAATTGAATTAGAAATAGCTCGTAAAGGTCTGTTAGAAATTCTGGATAAACAGCTTCAATTAAGAATTGAGACCATCTTTAAGTTACTCGCTGTTTATTACAGTAGAAAAGATCTTGATGTTGCTTACAAAGGTTTTATAAGTACAGACAGAGATACAAGGGCTAACGCGATTGAGTTTTTAGATAATATTCTGTCGCCCAAATTGAGACACGTGTTATTACCGTTATTAGAACTCGCCATAATTGAAGATGCAGATGTTTATGAAGAAATACTCGTAGATTCAGACATTAGTTTTAATAAGGCTTTAGTCAAACTTATTGAAGTGGGTGACGGCCACCTGAGATTACCTGTTATCTATTTGATTCAGTTTTTAGGAGATACTACTTTCCTACCATTACTCGCAGAATTGCAAATCACGGCAAAGAACAAAGATGTGCGCTCTTTTGCATCCTTGGCTCTTAAAAAATTACAGCCCGCGTTAATAGATACTTTAAAAGATTAAATTTTTGAGGTTTCATCTTTTAGAGTGCTTACGAGTTTAAGGAGGGTTTGCTGAAAAAAGACATAGTCTTCTTCAGTTAAGCCTGTATCTTTAAATAATGAAGCTATCTGCTGCGGAATTAAAACTGCACGTTCCTGTAATGCTTTACCCGGTGCTGTAAGAGCGATTGTAACAATGCGCTCGTCTTCTTTCTTACGTGTTCGCTTGATGAGTTTTTTCTGTTCTAATCGTTTGAGAAGTGGAGTTAAGGTATTTGATTCTAATAACAAGCAGTTGCCGATCTCGTTTACCGTTTGTAAATCATTTTCCCAAAGAACCAAAAGCACTAAATATTGAGGATACGTAAGCTCTAATTCTTTTAACAAAGGCGCATATAGTTTTGTCGTAAGCCGCGATGCCGCATAAAGCGGAAAGCAAAACTGATTTTCTAAATATAAAACTGAAGCGTCATCCATTAAAGTAATCTTTTAATTGAAGCTTCCATTTTGTGTGGTTTAGCAATAGGAGCATAGCGTTTTATTGGCTTTCCGTTTTTGTCTATGAGAAATTTGGTGAAATTCCATTTTATCTTACGTCCTAACAATCCGCCTAACTCAGATTTTAAGTATTTAAAAATCGGGTGAGTTTGAGAGCCATTTACATCTACTTTATCAAACATGGTAAAGCTAACGCCATAATTTACCTGACAAAATGCTTCAATATCATCTGCAGAACCGGGCTCTTGATTCCCGAATTGATTACACGGAAAACCTAAAATTTCAAGACCTTGATCTTTATACTTTTTATACAATT
This sequence comes from Leeuwenhoekiella marinoflava DSM 3653, assembly GCF_900129005.1. Classification (GTDB taxonomy): domain Bacteria; phylum Bacteroidota; class Bacteroidia; order Flavobacteriales; family Flavobacteriaceae; genus Leeuwenhoekiella; species Leeuwenhoekiella marinoflava. The sequence goes on from NZ_FQUN01000020.1 coordinate 101,968, forward strand.
CCTCAAGTCCTTCATATTGAGGTGTAAGTCCGCACTTGCTTGCAGTATTTACAACGACAACTGTTTTACCTTTATAAAAACGCATAGGAATGGTTTTTTCCTGTAGTGTCTTTGCTTCTAGATCATAAAAATTCATAACTAGTTGTTTTTTAGATTTTTTAAATAAGGAATAGCACCGGTAGACCAAAGTGCCCATAGAATTAAAACCGGCTGAAAAAATAAACGGGTAAAACGCTTTAGATCTGTATCAAGTCCAAAAGCGTCTATACCATTGGTATACTGTGAGATATTGCCGGGAAAAATCAGAATGTAGAAAATCGCCAGAAAGAGTCCGATCTTCACTTTGTATTTAATAAGAAAAATCAAGGCGAGACCCAGAAGAATTTCGGTTACACCTGAAGCTAAAACCACAAAATCCATAAATGCAGGATCGGTAGGCAGCCAGCGCGGTACCTGCGCCTTAAATTCATCTCGTTGAAAGGTGAGGTGACCTATACCGGCCAGCAGCATCATAGTACCTAATAGTATTCTAAATACGTTTTGAGTTGTTGAAGTTTTCATAGTGTATCTTTTACGATTAAATCGCGCACGATGTAAATATACTTTAAAAAAGATATTTAGTGAAGTTTTTATGTAAATCATCTTGGGACAAGCCTGTCTACCGACAAAGGCAGGCCCATAAGGCATTAAAAGGAAACAGCTTTTGACTTCGAGGGAAGTCTAGTAGCATTTAAACCTCGATTATCGAGTAAAATTAAAGATAGCTGGTTTTTTGGTCAACCCATAGTATAAAGAAGTTAACAACAGCTTGGGATTGTTAGCACCAGAATCTGTGGTATAGATCATACTAACTGTTACAGCTTGTTTTGATGTAAAACCTGAATATGATTTTACTTTTAGTTATTCAAATCTTGTTTTAATAAAAAATCTAAGAATTGAAAACTATTACTTGTAAGAATTAATTGTAGGAAAATAAACGAAAATGATATACTTAATTGATGAATATCAATAAAATTTTAAAAATGTTTGCATTTCGTCGAAAATAATTGCTTTTAAAGGATGAATGGTTATATATTTGGGATGTAATACAAACAAAACCACCCAACAACATGCTTAGAATAACTACCCTTCTTCTATTCTTTTTCGTGTCTACCGCACTTCTTGCAAATGACACTAAAGAATCAAAGCCATTTTTTAAAAATACAATTATAAGCGCTGAAAGCGTAAAGGTAGTATTTGAAAATCCAGATGTTGATTTTAAAAATAAATTGAAAAAATCTGAAGGGATAGTATCAGAATTACCTGCTGCAATTTTAAGATTGTATCAGCTAGAGAAAGTGAAATTTACCGGTGTAACCATTTATGCACACAGGCCACTTGAACTTGCTAATATTAAGAACCCTATAAAAGTTGTATAATTCCCAAATCATAATAGATCCTCTTAAGCTCAAACCCCAAATCTTTTTAGTAACCGGACCTGACTTCAAAACACCCAAATCATAATAACCGGATACTAAGCATTTTTGATTACCCCAAATCATAATTGATTCACGAGTTTAAGTTGGGAGAAAGGCCCGTCGCGAGAGCGCGGGTTTTTCGTTTTTATATACTTCGTGCTATGTAGAAAGCTATTGAGAATTTTTGGTTGTTGATTTAAAAGACTCTAATAGCAATTAAACCACAATTCGTCAAACACAGCCAGACGGTATTTTATTCAATCTTCAGTTGATGAAATTTGGAGATAAGAAAATTCCTGTAGCATTGGGACTTTTATTACCGGGAAAGCGGCATTTTGCATCAGGTAAGAAGTTATGATAAAGTGGTGATTATACCAAACCTCGGCGACCTGGAGATTTATCTCGTGAAGAAGGTTATAAGGCGCACTTTTTTCAGCTGAACAATATTGAAGAGCTCTCCACTGCATTATACAAAGTATTGGCTAATCTGAAATAGTGTGTGGAGACGGCAAAAGCAAATTATGCCGCGGCTATGGCGCAACCGATGAGTGTAATCGCTGATAAATTCAAAAAAATCAAAAATACCTGATTTCAATTTAAGGAGCTTTTTACCCCACTTTATATAATCGAGATTATAATATCGTTTAGAGATTACCCTATTATAGTTCTAAAAGTCAGATTTATTCGTGCTGAATGTATCTTGTTAGTAGGAGGTAAGCGATGTAGCCAGTGTGTTTGCGTTTTACCTTTCATAATTAGTAAGCTGCCACTTTCAAGATTTAAATCCACTTTTTCTCTAGTCTTTTTGTGCTTAAAAGCAAATTTACGTTCGGCTCCAAAACTTACTGAAGCTATTGCTCCGTCTTTTTTGAGATCTTTTTCGCCGTCACTGTGCCAACCCATTCCTTCACTGCCGTTATGGTATAAATTCAATAAACACGAGTTGAAGTTTTCACCGCTTTCTTGTTCAATTTTTGATTTAAGATTTTTCAATTCTTCGGTCCATAACAGGGCGTGTTTTGTAACCTTAGAATACGTGTATGAGAAAGGAGCATCGCCATACCAAGCTACTTTGCGCTTGGTAATAATCTTTTTTCCAAACATAACAGCTTCATCGTTACGCCACTCGATATGATGCATTAAATGCTGAAAATAGAAGGCTGCTTCTTCCTGAGAAAACAGTTTACCGGAGTAGGTTACCATACCATCTTTTGGCAGTAGGTTTTTTGAAGGATCTGGTTCCAGATCAAATAATTTCATAACGTGTTTTTCAGCAAATTTATGAGTTGAGCAGCTTAATCCTGAATGTTTTTAATAATAGATAGTGCCGGTTTTGCATCACCATTTTTATCAATCAAATCGAAATGCTTTTATTGGGCTTTTCTCTAAGGGAATCGTTCCACAACAGTTGCTGGAATTTCTTCAAAATCATAAAGTGCCCATAAGGTATAATGCAATTGATTCGCTTTTGCGAAAGTTAAAAATTCGGTGTAATATTCGGCTTGTTCTTCTTCGTCGGCGCCTAAGGAATTCCAGATACCGGAATAGGTGGGAAGTTCAAATACTTGAAGTATGAGCGATTTGTTAGGTTGCGATTTTAAATGGCAGCTTATTTTAATTTTTTTTAATTGCAAAATCCAGATTATTAACGATTTGGCTTTTGTAATTATTTATTTTTAATTTTTTTATCAAGTAATGCTTTCACTTTTTAGTTAAAGCATTATATTTGCACCCGCAAAAAGGGTCGCATAGCTCAGTTGGATAGAGCATCTGCCTTCTAAGCAGACGGTCGCAGGTTCGAATCCTGCTGCGATCACAAATTTAGCTTATAAACTAAATCAAAACCCTGTAAATCATATGATTTACAGGGTTTTATGTTTTGTGATATTCATATAATTTGATCCGTATTTGGGATAAAGTCTAATTGTTGTGTTTAAGCAAAAATTGTGGTTAATCTATATAAGAAGAATTCAACATTTTTCACGGATCAAGTCCAAAATCTGGGTTTTTACGATTTTAAGAATATAATTTAATCAAGCGAATAAGAAGTATTCGGTATTCCTCACTCCTCTAAATTGTGATCTAAAAGCCTTTACTTTGGCATTAAAGGATTCTGCTGAAGCGTTTGTACTTCTATTGATTGATAAAGTAATTAAGAATGGATCTGTAGTTAAGTGTTATGGTGTTGGCTATGGTATTAAAAGCCTTATCCAGCTGGTTAATTACGGAATATTCTGGTATTTATGCAACCTATACTTCTGGATTTGGAGAAAGC
>NZ_FQUN01000028.1 GCF_900129005.1 Leeuwenhoekiella marinoflava DSM 3653
TGGGATCAAGTCTAATTGTTGTGTTTAAGCAAAAATTGTGGTTAATCTATATAAGAAGAATTCAACATTTTTCACGGATCAAGTCCAAAATCTGGGTTTTTACGATTTTAAGAATATAATTTAATCAAGCGATATAAGAAGTATTCGGTATTCCTCACTCCTCTAAATTGTGATCTAAAAGCCTTTACTTTGGCATTAAAGGATTCTGCTGAAGCGTTTGTACTTCTATTGATTGATAAAGTAATTAAGAATGGATCTGTAGTTAAGTGTTATGGTGTTGGCTATGGTATTAAAAGCCTTATCCAGCTGGTTAATTACGGAATATTCTGGTATTTATGCAACCTATACTTCTGGATTTGGAGAAAGCGATTTTCAACAAATTGAAACGCAGCAACATACCATCGATTTTTATTTTTATCCAAAGGATAATCAATATTTAAGTATAAGTGGTGAATATTATGGTAATTCGTTATCTGATAATGATAATAATTATTTTATGAACCTGGGTTATCAATTTACTTTTGAAAAACCAAAAATGGATTTGAACATTAGTTGGCGAAATATTCTAGATACCGATCAATATATCAACGTCAATAATAATCAATATTATAATATAATAAGTAGTTGTCGTTTACGTCCTTCCCAGATGCTGGCGTCATTAAAATTTAAACTTTAAATAGTTTAATTGTATTAATTATCTATCTACAAATCCAATGATTTGCAGTTTGAATAATACTCTTATCAAAAAGCGTAAGTTTACTGTTGTGCTTCCTCATAAAATCACCCCAATATTTTTGCAAGAGCACTCCCACAATTACGGGAAGTAAAATCTGAAGAAGTAATTTTGAATAGATAGTGCTGAAGTCAAAATCACTTCTGATTTCATTCACAAAATGTCCCATCCACAAAGGCGTAATCGCGATCCCTATAATCCCCGAAATGCTTGCATTAAAAATAGCTGCCGGTATATTACCTTTTGCTATGGAAACCATCACCACAGACGAACTCACCGTTGAAGGCAATACTGCCAGAAAAAAGAAAGCCAGCCAGAGGATCTCTTGCTCCTCATTTTGAATTAAGGGTCTAAACAGCAAAATCAATAATGGAAAAAGAAGAAAAGTTGAAGCCTGTACTAGAATGTGTAATTTATAATTGCTCAAGCCTGCTTTAAGCTTCTGTGGACTCAATTTTAAACCGTAAAAAAAGAATATTAGGGATATACCAATAGTACCGATTAAATCAAGAGGAACCGGGCTCGTATCTAAACCCCATTCGGGAAAAAAATAGGCAACTATAATTAGTATAATAATTGCGAGTACAAATTTGTCTAACTTAATGCGCATAAAAGAGTTTTAAGCATAAGTTGCCTAATAAGTTTGCAAATTTAAATCAGAAATCAATTCTAGAAAGAACGATTATTGGCTTGTTTTTAAATTATAGAAAACAAAATTAGTTAGATTTTACGGCTAAATGGTGCAACTAGTTGTCCCAAAAGTGTTTTTGGTCTAAAAAATCAGTAATAATCTTATTGTATTGAATATTTTTATAACTAATTAAAATCAACCCACAGAACTAATATTTTAAACTAGTTATCACGCTAACTTTTATAGATGTATTTCTATTAATAATTCCACTTAGTGGATAACAGACTTTTAGCAAAAGTCAATCGTTTATAAGATTGATATGCTATTCATTCTAAAGAATAATAAATCACCTAATGAAGCAAAAAAGACCTTCAATAAAAGATATCGCCAAAGCACTTAATGTTTCTATCACAACAATCTCATTTGTTTTAAATGGAAAAGGCGAAGAACGTAAGATCTCAAAAGAAGTAATTAAAAAGATTGAAGAATATGCAGAAGAGATCAATTACCGGCCTAATCAAATAGCGCAAAGTCTGCGTACCGGAAAAAGTAAAATTCTGGTATTTATGGTAGAAGACATCGGCAACCCCTTTTTTGCTAAAATTGCAAGAATTATTGAGGAAATAGCTTATCAAAAGGGGTATAAAGTTCTTTTCTGTAGTACCGAAAATAATGACAAACGCTCTCGTGAACTGATTACTCTTTTTCACGAACGTCAGGTAGATGGTTTTATCGTAATCCCTTCTGCCGGAATACAAAAAGACATTGAGAACCTCATAAGAAGTGATGTCCCTGTAGTTTTAGGAGATCGCTACTTTAAAGATTCGCCAATGCACCATGTAATTATAGATAACTACGGGGCTTCTAAGAAAGGTACACAACATTTAATAGATAATGGATTCAAAAATATTGCGTTCATTTCTATAGATACGCAACAAATACAAATGATAGAGCGTGCCAGAGGGTATCAGGATGCGGTAGATGAAGCCGGACTTTCTAGTCAGATTCTTGAACTGTCGTTTGACGATATAAGAAAACAAAAAGGCAAAGACAGCGTTAAAAACCTACTAACTCAGAAAGAAAATATAGATGCTGTTTTCTTCTCAACAAACTATCTTACCCAAACAGCACTTGAAATAATTAAAGATATCAATCCACAACTGATTTACAATTTGGGTATTCTCACCTTTGATGATAATGATTTTTTTAAAATCAACACACCCTCTATATCTGCCGTAGCTCAACCTTTGCAAGAAATGGGGGAAGAATTGATGCGCATTATGTTTAAACTATTAAAGAAATCAAAGGACAAAGAAACTCCCTTGATGCAAACTGTTCTTGAAGCTACACTCATTCCTAGAGATTCTTCTAGAAGAAATACTTAATTTTAACCAATCAATTTCTCCTTCTTCAAAGTTGGTCAAATCGCGATTTTACTATTAATGAGATGAATTGTATAGTCTTTGAGATAGATTGTACCCTCATCATTTCCTTTAAGAATTACTTTTGAAAGCTTGAGTTACTAGAGTAACGTAACGACTCAATTAATGAAAAGTCCACTCAACATAGTAAAACGTTTTACTATCCTCCGAGGTTTATAAATCCCTAAAATAAAGTCAACTAAATTTTAAAAAAATGAAAAAAACAGTTTCTAAATATTACATAGTCGCTTTAATCGTTATCGCAATTTCCGGCAATTTACAAGCACAAAAGTATACATTAACCTATACGAGTCAAGATGATACCTTAGATCCTTCAATTCAAAAAGGAATTGAGAAAATCTTTAAAAAAGTATATCCAAAACTGGTAAAGGATTTCAATAAAAATTCTCAGAAGCATGTAACCATTAAAATTGATACGGCATACGATGGTGTTGCATACGCACATCAGGGAGCTATCACAATAAGTTCTGCATGGCTTCACAAAAAGCCTGAAGATCTTGATCTAGTAACGCATGAGTTGATGCATCTTGTACAGTCATACCCTGGTGGTGCTGGCCCTAGCTGGTTAACAGAAGGTATAGCTGATTATGTTCGGTATAAGTATGCGCTAGATAACGAAGGTGCAGGGTGGTCATTGACACCGTTTAATGCTAATCAAAGCTATAAGAACAGTTATAGAGTCACAGCTCGTTTTTTACTTTGGGCAACTCAAAACTATGATAAAAAACTGATTGAAAAATTGGATAGTGATTTACGTAGTAAAAAATATACCGCTCAGACTTGGGAACAATATACTGGCAAAACAGTAGAACAACTTTGGGAAGAATATTCTGCAAAACCCATTGTTAATTCCTAATACATTAAATATCCTAAACCCTTGTTCCAAGGGTTTAGGATATTCTAATAAATAAAATGCACGAATAATTTAAGAATAGTGAAGGCCATTCAGAAATTAAATTCCACAATGTGGAGAAAAACCAGAAACAACTAAATTTTAAACCATGAAAAAAAACAGTTTACTAACGCTGAGTCTTTTATGCTTATTTGTATTCTCGTGCAAAAAACAAGAAGCTACTACTCAGAACGAAAACGATGTAACAGCTAGCAGTGTTTCTCTGCGCGCGCCTGCATACCCGTTGATAACACATGACCCTTACCTGAGTATCTGGTCTATGGGTGACGAGTTGAACGGAAGCCCTACTAAACACTGGACCGAAAAAGACCACTCGCTAACTGGAGTACTTCAACTTGACGATAAGTTTTATCAGTTTTTAGGGATGGAAAGCAAAGTCTGGGATGCTGTTCTTCCTGCTTCAGATGAAGAAACTTATTCGGTTTCTTTTTCTGAAACCAAACCTGATGACAATTGGACCAATGAAGATTATGATGCTACAGCCTGGAAAACCGATGAAGCACCATTTGGCGATAATAATAGTATGGCTAAAACATCATGGACTAGTGATGACTTATATTACCGTCGTACTTTTGACCTAGAAAATACAGACCTAGAATCACTCTATTTAAAGTTAAGTCATGATGATAATGTTATGGCTTGGATTAATGGTGTGCAAGTTGCAGATATTAAAGGATGGCAAAACAGTTATAAATATCTTCCGGTTTCTCAAGAAGCTTTAAATACACTTAAAGCTACCGGAAATGTTTTAGCTATTCACATTCGCAATACTGCCGGCGGACAATTTCTAGATGCAGGTCTGGTTACCGAAGCTAAATCTGAAAATAAAGTAGAAATTCAAAAGGCTAAGCAGCTGAATGTTGCTTTTAGAGCAAACCAAACGGAATACACTTTTGATGCAGATGGGACTCAAATAGAAATTACATTTACTTCTCCCCTTCTTATTGAAGATCTTGATATCTACAGCAGACCTATATCTTATATTAATGTAAAGGTTTCAGGTGATGAGAGTCATACTGCTAAAGTTTATTTAGGAGCATCTTCTACAATTGCGGTAAACCAGCAGGTTCAGGAAGTTAAAGTTTCAGAATATACTAATGGAGATTTAACCGTACTAAAAGCAGGAACTACATCACAACCAGTTCTTGAGAAAAGAGGTGATGATTTGCGCATAGACTGGGGGCATCTTTATGTAGCTTCTCCATCTGCAAAAACCACACAATACATTTCAGAGACTGCTAAAGGTCTGGATGTCTTTCTTGGAGGTGAAAATTTAAATTCAGAAGATAAAAAAACCGGTAAAAACCTGGTTTTAAACACTGTTGCAGATTTGGGCGAAGTAAATGCTGAAGGTACAGAGCAGTTGTTTATGATAGGTTATGATCAGGAAGAGGCAGTGAACTATTTTGGAACTAGCTTAAAACCATGGTGGTCTAAAGATGGTGCTACAATGGATCAAGAATTGACTCAAGCCTATACAGATTATGAAAGCGTAATCAGTAAAGTACATCGCTTTGACAAGCAATTATATAAAGATGCTCTAAACTCTGGTGGTGAGAAATATGCAGATCTTTGTGTGGCTGCCTACAGACAAGCTATCGCAGCACATATATTAGTAGAATCACCTAAAGGCGAGATTCTTTTTCTTTCAAAAGAAAATAACAGTAACGGTTCTATAAATACAGTAGATGTTACCTATCCGTCAGCACCCTTATTCCTAGTTTATAATCCAGACCTATTAAAAGGAATGCTTAACGGTATTTTTGAATACAGTGAGAGTGGTAAATGGAAAAAACCGTTTCCGGCTCACGATTTAGGAACCTACCCTATTGCCACAGGTCAGACGTATGGTGAAGATATGCCGGTTGAAGAAGCGGGTAATATGATTATACTAACTGCTGCTATCGCGCAAGCAGAAGGCAATGCTGAATATGCAAAAGAACACTGGGCTACACTTACAACTTGGGCAGATTACTTAATGCAGAGTGGTTTTGACCCTGCTAACCAACTCTCGACAGATGATTTTGCAGGACATTTAGCTCGTAATGCTAACTTATCTGTAAAAGCGATTATGGCCATTGCTTCTTATGGCAAATTAGCTGAAATGTTGGATAATACTGAGACTGCAGAGAAATATACTACAGCTGCAAAAGATATGGCTATAAAATGGAAAAACATCGCTGCAGATGGCGACCACTATACTTTAGCTTTTGAAAGTGAAGGAAGCTGGAGCCAGAAATACAACTTGGTATGGGATGAGATTTTAGAGCTTAATATATTCCCAAAAGATGTTCAGGAAACTGAGGTAGCATACTATCTAACCAAGCAAAATGATTTCGGCCTGCCACTAGACAGCAGAAAAACCTACACAAAATCAGACTGGGTTCTATGGACAGCTACACTTGCTCATAATGATGCAGATTTTAAAGCATTGATGGAGCCGGTTTGGGATTTTGCAAATACGACCCCACAGCGTGTTCCACTAACTGACTGGCACGAAACTACAAATGGAGATAAAATAGGCTTTAAAGCCCGCTCTGTAGTAGGTGGTTATTTTATAAAAATGTTGAAAGATCAATCTAAATAATAAAATATGATGATAACTAAATCTTCGCTAACTGAAAAATATCTTTATATAGCATTAATTTTGCTAAGTCTAAAAGGATTCTCGCAGGATATAAGCGAAGATTTAGTTTATAATATTCAAAATGAAGAGGGGTTTGTTATTAGCGATCAAAATGATGCTCGTAACAACGCCCCTCTTTTTTTATTAAGAAGAAATGCAGAATCTAAAAATCAAGCATGGCAAATCTTAAAAAACAAGAATGGCTCCTATACTTTTATAAATCCGTTTACAGGTAAAGGTCTCGACAATGGAAACAAAACTGAAGGAAAAGGAAATAAAGTGCTGCAATGGGATGGAGATCATGAAAATAGAAATCAGCAATGGTTATTGATTCCTTTTAAGAAAAATTCTTTTTACATTAAACATTCCTTAAGCGGAATGTACCTTTCTCAACAAGCTAATAGCACTTCAGGAAGTTTAATCATGCAGCTTCCTAATACTAAATATGTTTGGGAATTTAAACCTTCCCAATTAAAGCTACCTCCATTGAGAGGGGAAAACGAGTGGGAAAATGAAACCATTTTCGCCATAAATAAAGAAGCGCCACACGCTACTTATATTCCGTATACAGATAAAGAAAGTATACTTAAGGATAAATCCTTTAAAAAACCATGGTTAGCGTCTCAATCGCAACTTTTTCAAAGTTTAAATGGAAACTGGAAATTTAAATGGGTGAAGCAACCTTCAGAACGCCCTACTGATTTCTATAAAAAAAATACAGACCTCTCAAAATGGGCTGATATTGAAGTTCCCTCCTGCTGGGAAATGAAAGGTTATGGCACTCCAATTTATACCAATATCACCTATCCTTTTAAAAATCAACCTCCCTTTATAAAATCACGGGAAGGCTATACCAATGAAAAAGAACCCAATCCAGTAGGTTCTTATAAAAAAACCTTCACACTACCTAAATCTTGGGAAGGAAATGAAGTTTTTATTCACTTTGATGGTGTTTACAGCGGCTTTTTTGTTTGGATAAACGGTCAGAAAGTCGGTTACAGTCAGGGAGCTAACAATGCTTCTGAATTTAATATAACTCCTTACCTCAATGCGGGAGTAAATGAAGTTTCGGTTCAGGTATTCAGATGGACAGATGGCAGCTATCTTGAAGATCAGGATATGTTCCGCCTAAGCGGTATTCACAAAGATGTCTATTTATTTTCAACACCAAAAGTTCATATAAGAGATTTTAAAACCACGACCACATTTAACACTCCGAAGCTGGATAATGCCATAATCAACATCAAGACAGATGTCGTAAATGCATTTTCTAAAACAGCCGAAAACCACTCATGGACTGCACAAATTCTCGATCCTGACGGAAAAGAAGTTTTAAATCTAACCCAAAAAATCAATTCGATCTCGGGTAAAGAAAATCTAAATCTGAATTTAGAAGGAAGTATTAAAAACCCGCAATTATGGTCTGCAGAAAAACCAAACCTATACAGTGTATTGCTTACCTTAAAAGATAACACAGGCAAGGTACTCGAGGTCATCCCTTCAAAACTGGGAATTCGTAAAATAGAAATCAAAGAAAATAGGGTTTTTATAAATAATGAACAGGTTTTCTTTAAAGGAGTTAATCGTCACGAGACGCATCCTCAATTTGGTAGAACTGTACCCCTTGAAACGATCATTGAAGATATTGTTTTGATGAAGCAAAACAACATTAATACAATTCGCACCAGTCATTATCCAAATCAGCCTAGAACCTACGCGCTGTTTGACTATTATGGTCTTTATACGATGGATGAAGCAGATATAGAAAACCATGGTAACCATTCTATTAGTGACAAAGCTTCATGGATTCCTGCCTATAAAGATCGGGTAACGCGTATGATTGAACGCGATAAAAACCATGCATCGGTGATCTTTTGGTCAATGGGTAATGAAGGAGGTAACGGTAAAAACTTTGATACTATAGCAAACCTCACTCGTAAATTAGATCCATCAAGACCTGTACATTACGAGGGTCGAAACGCCTCTGCAGATATCGATTCGAATATGTATCCGAGTTTAGAATATATGGAGCAAATGGATAAAAGCAGGCAAGACAAACCTTATTTCCTATGCGAGTATGCGCATGCGATGGGTAATGCTGTAGGTAATCTAGCTGAATATTGGGAGTATATCGAAAATCAATCAAACCGAATGATTGGAGGCTGTATCTGGGATTGGGTTGATCAGGGAATCAATAAACCCGGTGGATCAAAAAATGACTTTTACTACGGTGGAGATTTTGATGACACCCCTAACGACGCAGATTTTTGCGATAATGGTCTTGTTAAGCCAGACCGAAGCGTTACTGCAAAATTGAAGGAAGTTAAGAAGGTATATCAATACATCAAATTAAAACCTGTTGATCTCAAAAAAGGAATCATTAAGGTGACTAATAAATACGACTTTACAAATCTTGATAATTTTGATATAAACTGGGAGCTTATTGAAGAAGGTTCAGTTAGAGAATCGGGTAAATTAACTAAACTTAGCTTAGCTCCTAATCAATCGGGCAGTATAACGATCCCCTACCAAACCCAGCTAAATACTCAAAAGGAATATTTTATTAACCTTTATTTCAGTTTAAAAGATGAAACCATCTGGGCAAAAAAAGGCCACGTCGTTGCCAAAGAACAGTTTCAGCTTTCAAAAAGAAAAGCTGTAGATTTTTCTATTTCCGAAGCATCTAAAAAATTAAAAACTAAGGTTCAGGATGCTATTTTAGAAGTAAACGGGCAGGATTTCAGTATGAAATTTGATACCAAAACGGGTGTGCTTCGATCTCTGAAATACGCTGAAGAAGAATTTATTTTCAATGAAGAAGGCCTTAAATTAAACTGGTACCGCAGTATCAATAACGATCAGTATGCAGACCGCACCTACTACCCTACCAGTTATGAGCAGGAATCTTTTAGGCATACGCTGAGCAAAGACGACACTAGCATCACTATTGCCAGTTCTATGCGGGCTCATTTAGCTAATGAAGCAAAAACCGAAATTCCATACACCCTCACGTATACCATTCTAAGTAATGGTAAATTGAAAATCGATGCCTCTTTTATAAGCCCGCCGAAAGATCAGGTGATTCATCGTTTAGGTTTAAAAATGCAGTTAAATCCTGATTTTGATGAGCTAAAATGGTACGGAAGAGGACCTTTTGAAAATTATTCAGATCGTAAAACAGCCGCATTTGTAGGCAGTTATAAGAGTTCTGTAAAAGATTTTTCTTCCGAAGAATATTTAAAACCTCAGAGTATGGGTAATCGGGAAAATGTAAGGTGGTTAAGTCTGGTAAATTCCGAAGGTTTAGGTATTAAAATAACCACTAATGATGAATTGGCTTTTAGTGCTTTAAATTATGAAGATTCAGAATTGTGGAAAACAAGACATGACGCTGAACTTCCTCAAATATATCAACCTCAAACCTTTCTCAATCTTGACCGTATACAGGAAGGAGTAGGCAACGCTAGTTGTGGTCCTATAACTCTTAAAAAATACCAAATTAAACCGGATAAAGAATATCAATACTCACTCATTCTAGAGCCTTTATATTAAAAGGCTTTTGCATGTGTATAATTTGATAAAATCTAATATAATTTATGATACACTTCTGTCTAAAACGAATACTTACTCTTGTCTTACCAACTATGGTATTGATACAAAGTTGTACGAGTCAATCACAATTAAGTAACGAGAAAACTGTTTTTCAAACCAGCAGAGGCTGGATGCCTGAAATAGACATTCGAGCCGATGCCGCAATCGTTTACGGAGTTGATGGAAATCCTTCAGACCCAAACGGGAAAAGCTCTTTTGAACAACGCGTTACTTCCTGGAGTAATGAAGGTTATAAAGTGCATTTTATGACGGGAATCGCATGGGGATCGTATCAAGACTATTTTTTAGGAGAATGGGATGGCATAAATCATTTAGGCGAAGGACAAGTACAAATGAATGGAGACACCATTTGGCATGGTAGAAATGTACCATATATTGTACCTACCGCTTCTTTTATAACCTATATGAAAGAACAGGTCGTTAAAAGAGTTATTGATAACGGAGTTTCTTCAATTTATCTTGAAGAACCGGAATTTTGGGCACGGTCAGGATACAGTTCTGCATTTAAAAAAGCTTGGAAGGATTTTTATAAAAGTCCGTGGCAGGCACAGGATAAATCTCCTGAAGCTACTTGGCTAGCTAACAAACTTAAATACCAGCTCTATTTTGATGCGCTTGACGAGGTATCAACCTTTGCAAAGGAATACGGTAAATCAAAAGGACTTGACGTTAAAGTATATATCCCTACGCATTCTTTAATTAATTATTCGTCGTGGGCTATTGTAAGTCCTGAAGCAAGCCTTGCCTCATTACCGGGGATTGATGGCTATATCGCCCAGGTGTGGACGGGCACCTCTAGAGAACCGGTATTCTATAACGGAATTAAGAAAGAAAGAACTTTTGAAAATGCCTTTCTAGAATACGGCTCAATGGTCTCTATGACTAAACCTACTGGAAGAAAGTTGTTGTTTTTAACAGATCCAATTGAAGACCGTAGAAAAACCTGGGAAGATTACAAGCAAAATTATCAGGCAACATTTATTGCTCAATTACTGTATCCTTCTGTAGCTAACTTTGAGGTGATGCCCTGGCCAGAGCGTATATATACCAGTCTATATCAGGTTGCAGGAAGTGATGAGCGTATTTTAATACCCAATGAATATTCTACACAAATGCAGATTATGATCAATGCATTAAATGAGATACCGGTCACTAAAAACGCTGTTTCGGGCAGTAAAGGTATTGATGTGATTCTTTCTAATTCATTGATGTTTCAGCGTTTTCCACAGCACAAAGGCTATGATGACCCTGCACTTTCAAACTTTTACGGCTTAGCCTTACCCTTACTAAAAAAAGGAATTCCGGTAGGTACTGTACATCTTGAAAACTTAGGAAACAAAGCTTCTTTAGAAGATACTAAAGTGCTTATTATGTCTTATTCTAACCTCAAACCTGCATCAGCAGAAGATCACAAGCATCTTGAAGAATGGGTTAAAAATGGTGGAACTTTAGTGTATTGCAGCAGTGATTCAGATCCCTTTCAAACTGTAAAAGAATGGTGGAATACTGATTATAATTACAAAACCCCCTCAGCTCATTTATTTGAATTGATGGAAATAGACCCTAAATCAGGAAACCAAAAATACAGTCACGGCAAAGGTAGTGTCTATATTTTAAAACAAGACCCTAAAGATTTTATTACAAATACCGGTGGAGATTCTCAATTTCTAAATGTTATCAAATCAGCATATACAGAACAAGGCGAACAATGGATTGAAAAAAATAATTTCTACCTGAAACGTGATGAATTTGACATTGTAAGTGTTTTAGAAGAAAGTGTAAGCGATGAACCATACACCTTTGATGACCCGGTCATAGACCTTTTCGATCCTGAATTACCAGTTATTAGTTCAAAAAAAGTAGCTCCTGGTGAACAGTCTTTGGTTATAAATTTAAACAGAGTTGAAAAATCTAAACCTCAGGTTCTAGCTACTGCCGCAAGGGTTTCTAATGAGGAAATAACTAAAAACTCATACAGATTCAGCTCCAGAAGTCCGATTAAAACTGTAAATGCAATGCGTATTTTATTACCTAAAAAACCTTCAATTGTAGAACTTACTGATCTAAACGGTACAGAACATCCATTTACTGAAGAATGGGATCAAGAATCTGGCACACTTTTACTTAAATTTGACAATATAGGAGCCCCTATAACTACTTCAATAAAATGGTAATGACTCTATTCAAGAAAATAAGTATTCTAACTCTATTACTTCTTTTAACAGCGTCTACAATTTTTGCTCAAAAAAAACTTAAAGTAGTTGTTGCAGGATTGAGTCACGACCACGCACATATCATTATGAATGCGTACCAAAATAACACTATTGAACTCTTGGGTATTGCAGAAGATGATGAAGAGCTTGTAAAGCGTTACCGCAAAACTTACGAATTTTCACAAGATTTGGTATATAAATCGTTAGAAACACTTCTTAAATCAAAAAAGCCTGATGTAGTGCTTGCATACAACCCCGTGTCTGAACATATAGATATAGCCCAGATATGCATGCCTCTAAACGTTCCTCTAATGGTTGAAAAACCATTAGCTATAAATATGAAACAGGCAAACAAAATGGCTGTACTCTCAAAAAAATTCAATACTCCCCTGCTTACTAATTACGAGACTACTTGGTATAATAGCATTCACAAACAAAAAGATCTATTAGAAGACTCAAAAGAAAAAATTGTAAGAATGGTTGCCCGTGACGGACATCAAGGACCTAAAGAAATTGGATGCAGTACTGAATTTCTTGAATGGCTTACTGATAAAGACAAAAATGGTGCAGGTGCGTTATTTGATTTTGGGTGCTACGGAGCTAATTTGATGACATATTTTAAAAATGGAGAAAAGCCGGTTTCTGTAAAAGCGGTAACCCAACAACTTAAACCGTCTATATACCCTGATGTTGATGATGATGCTTCAATTATTCTGGAATATAAAAACGCAACCGGAATTATCGAAGCGAGCTGGAGCTGGCCTTATAGCATTAAAAATTTTGAAGTATTTACCACAAAAACATCCTATGATGCAGTTGATGGAAATACGCTTTTGAAATCTTCATCACACTTTAAACCTGAAAAAATAAGTTTAAAAGAAAACTATTATACCAATCATATAGATTATTTAACCGACTATTTATCAGGAAAAATCAAACCAATAAATGACCTTTCTTCGCTCGAAAATAATTTAATCGTAGTAGAAATTCTTGAAGCAGCAAAAAAATCTGCAAAGACTGGGAAAACCATTAAGCTATAAATTAAGGTTTTGAATTAAAAAATGATTTTATAGTCTTAAAATAATGTGAAGAAAATCTAGCGTTAAGTAAAACGTTTTACTATATTTAAACCTGAATTTCATCAATCGATATCGTGGAAAACCTTGAAAATTTAAAATTAAAAGCCATTAGCTCTCTTATGACAACACGTTTTTATTCAACCCTTCTCCTGTTAATTTTCGGATTTTCTCTTCAGGCACAGGAGGATCTTGCAGATTATGTCAACACTTTACAAGGCACAAATTCTAAACACGAACTTACCCGAGGAAACACCTACCCAACTACTGCACTTCCTTTTGGTATGAATACCTGGACACCCCAAACCGGTAACAATGGGGATGGCTGGAAATACCAATATTTCAAAAAAACAATTAGAGGGTTTCAACAAGCGCATCAATGCAGCTCCTGGAGTAATGATTATGCCGTTTTCTCATTGATGCCTTCAACAGGCACTTTAAAACTAAATGAAAACGAACGACAATCTGGATTTTCTCACGATAATGAAACAGCAAAACCTCATTACTATCAAGTTGCTTTAGAGAATGGAGTCAACACGGAAATGGCACCTACAGAACGGGGAGTTCATATGCGATTCTCATACCCTAAAAAGGAAAAAGCTTTTTTAGTGCTAGATGGATATACAGGTCTCAGCAATATAGAAATTGATGAGAAAAACAAACGCATAACCGGTTATGTTCATAATGGCCGTGGTATGGATCGCTTTGATCATTTTAAAAACTACTTTATCATTCAGTTTGATAAGTCATTTAAAGCTTTCGGAACCTGGGATAATACAAACGGAAAAAAGCAAGAAAATAATAACATTGCTAAAGGTAAAGGCAAAGGAGCTTATATTCAATTTAAAGATGGCACAAATGTACAAGCCAAGATTGCTTCCTCATATATAAGTATCAAACAAGCTGAAGTCACTTTAAAAAATGAATTAGGTAATGATAAAAAGCTAGAAGACACAAAATCTTCAGCATTGAAAATCTGGAATACACACCTCAGTAAAATTAAAGTCGAAGGCGGTTCTGAAACTGATTTTAAAACCTTCTACTCATGTTTTTTTAGAGCAAGTTTATTCTCCAGAAAATTCTACGAGATTAATGAAGCAGGCGAGCCTTATTACTTTAGTCCTTACGACGGTAAAGTGCATGATGGTTATATGTATACAGATACCGGTTTTTGGGACACCTTTCGCGCACAATTTCCACTTAATGCACTACTCTACCCTGAGATGCATGGGCGTTATGTTTCTGCTCTTTTAGATGCTTATGATCAATGCGGCTGGTTACCTTCTTGGTCTTTCCCTAGTGAAGCCGGCAGTATGATAGGCAATCATGCAATATCGCTTTTAGCCGATGCCTGGGCAAAAGGCATTCACACGTTTGACCCAGAAAAAGCACTAAAAGCTTATTATCATGAGGCTACAGAAAAAGGGCCTTGGGGGCCGGCAAATGGACGTCACGGCTATAAAGAATATTACACGCTGGGTTATGTTCCATACCCAAAATATGGCGAGGCTACAGCAAAAACTTTAGAGTATGCTTATGATGATTTTTGTGCTTATAACTTGGCTAAAATGACAGGTAATACTTTTTATCAAAATATATTTGGTCGCCAGATGTACAATTACAAAAATGTTTATGATGAAAAAGTAGGTTTTATGAGAGGCCGCAAGAAAGACGGTAGCTGGGTTCCTGATTTTGACTCTTATGAATGGGGCGGACCTTTTACAGAAGGTAATGCTTGGCATTATTTATGGTCTGTTTTTCAGGATCCTAAAGGACTAATTAATCTTATGGGCGGCGAAGAGCGTTTTAATACAAAGATGGATTCTGTTTTTAGCGTTCCAAATACTGTTCACGTAGGCACCTACGGCGGTAAGATTCATGAAATGACTGAGATGGAAATGGCAGATATGGGACAATATGCTCATGGAAATCAACCTATTCAACATATGATTTATCTCTACAACTATTCTGGCCAACCCTGGAAAGCACAACATCACGTCCGTGAAGTTATGAGTAAGTTATATAGCTATACAGAGAATGGGTATCCAGGAGATGAAGATCAGGGACAAACCTCATCATGGTATGTACTGAGTGCTATGGGCTTTTATAGCGTTTGCCCCGGTACAGATGAATATATATTAGGAAGTCCACTTTTTGAAAAAACAACGATTACTTTAGAAAATGGAAAAGAATTTGTGATTTCGGCAAAAAACAATTCAGAAAAAAACATATTTATTAATAACGCAAATCTTAATTCTGATAACTTTACTAAAAACTATTTAACCTATAGTCAAATTATAGCTGGAGGTTCTTTCAATTTAGAAATGACTGACACACCAAACAAAACAAGAGGATTAAAAGAAACAGATAAACCTTTTTCACTTACAGAAAATTAAAACTCAGAAACATGAAAGAAAACAAAGATTCACATTCTGGTCACAGAAGAGATTTTATTAAAAAAGCATCTATTGCTTCACTAGGTATTTCTATTGTGCCTAGACACGTATTAGGTGGTGTAGGCTTTACTGCACCTAGTGATAAATTAGTAGTTGCCGGTATTGGTGTAGGTGGAAAAGGAGAAAGTGATATTAAAAGTTTTGCAGATTCTGGCAAAGCTGAGATCGCTTTTTTGTGTGATGTAGATGATCGTAGAGCGGCAAACTCTCGTGCTCGCTTTCCTGGCGCAAAATATTATAAAGATTATCGCGAGATGCTAGAAAAAGAGGGCGATAAAATAGATGCAGTTTCAGTTTCTTCTCCAGATCATAACCATGCGGTACAGGCAATGGCTGCTATGAAAATGGGTAAACACGTTTACGTTCAGAAACCATTAACTCATGATATTTATGAAGCGCGCCAACTTACTGAAGGAGCAGAAAAGTATAAAGTAGTTACACAAATGGGTAATCAGGGTGCTTCAAACAATGGTACCCGTTTGATGAGTGAGTGGTTTGATGCAGGCTTAATAGGGGACGTTACAGAAGTTTATTGCTGGACAGACAGACCGGTTTGGCCTCAGGGAATCCCTTGGCCTCAAACTCCAGATACCGTACCTAGTGAGCTAGACTGGGATCTATGGTTAGGCACAGCACCTTATAAGGATTATGTAGGTGGTTTGGTTCCTTTTAACTGGCGTGGCTGGTGGGATTATGGTACAGGTGCGTTAGGAGATATGGGTTGTCATCTTGTTGAAGTTCCTGTACGCGTACTTAACCTGAAGTATCCTAAAGACGTACAGTGTAGTGTAGGAAGTGTTTATGTAGATGAATTTAAACGCGGATATTTCCCGGATAGCTGTCCTCCTTCTAGCCACGTTACAATGACATTCCCTAAAACTGATAAAACTAACGGTGATATCAAACTACACTGGATGGATGGTGGTATTCAACCGGCACGCCCAGAAGAATTGGGACCTAATGAAGTATTTGGTGATGGTGGAAACGGAGTTTTAATAATAGGTACCAAAGGTAAAATGATGTGTGGTACGTATTCTGAAAACCCACGACTTTTACCTACTTCAAAAACTGATCAGGTTAAAGTTTCAGAGAAATACGAGCGCGTACCTGGCGAATCTAATGGGCATTATGCGCAATGGGTAGAAGCTGCACTTGCAGGTTATGGCAAAAAAGAAGTAAGTTCTCCATTTAGTGTTGCAGGACCATTGACTGAAACTTTATTGATAGCAAATCTTGCTATTAGAGGTTTTGATGTACGTAAAGAACTAGAAGGCGGCAGAGTTGAATACCCTGGTCGTTATATAGAAATGCTTTGGGATGCTGAAAAAATGCGAGTTACAAATTTTGAAGAAGCTAATCAATTTGTAAAACGTAATTACCGGGAAGGCTGGAAATTATAGTAGCCTACATTTTTCATAAAGGATGCAGCTCTAATCTACATCTCTTTATTTAAATAATTTTTTATATGAGTAATAGATAACTAAACGCTTTTAAAACGTTATTACCTATTACTCATATTTTTATATTAAATCTCTCCAACACGAATACTTATGAAAATTATCAGAATTGCTTTAACGTGCCTCGTCTTTATTATGGCATCTTGTAAATCAACTCAGAAAGCACAAAAAATAGCCTCAACACCAAAAAATGTAATTCTATTAATTAGCGACGGCACAGGTTTATCTCAAATCTCCTCAGCCTTTTATTATCAGGATCAAAAACCCAATTATACACGGTTTAACACCATCGGGCTTATAAAAACTTCGTCTTCTCAAGAAGATGTTACAGATTCTGCTGCGGGAGCTACCGCTTTTGCCTGCGGAATTAAAACCTATAACGGTGCTATAGGTGTAGATGACGATAAAGCAGATGCAGAGAATTTAGTAGAAATAGTTTCTCAAAAA
Source organism: Leeuwenhoekiella marinoflava DSM 3653 (assembly GCF_900129005.1). GTDB lineage: Bacteria > Bacteroidota > Bacteroidia > Flavobacteriales > Flavobacteriaceae > Leeuwenhoekiella > Leeuwenhoekiella marinoflava. The sequence continues at coordinate 17,607 of NZ_FQUN01000028.1, forward strand.
AACATCAAAACCGGAATGATAGCAACTTCTTCAATCACTCATGCTACGCCCGCAAGTTTTTATGCCCATACCGCAAGCAGATCTTCTGAAGAAGAAATCGCAGAATATCTTGTTAATTCTGAAGTTGACTTTTTTGCCGGTGGAGGTCTTCAGTATTTTAATAAAAGAAAAGACAATCAAAATCTGCTTAACCGCTTTAAAGAAGATAAATATACCATCAATACAACGGCTCTAGATGATTTTGAAAAAATAAGCTCTCACAAAAAAGTGGGGTATCTATTAGCTGAGGGAGCAATGCCTAAAATGCAAGATGACCGTGGAGATTTTCTGGTAAAGGCCATAGATTTAGGCATTCAGTATTTGAGTAAAGATAATTCTCCATTTTTTATGATGGCCGAAGGTTCTCAAATAGACTGGGGCGGTCACAACAATGACGCACCCTATTTAATTGCAGAACTTCTTGACTTTGACAAGGCGATAGGGGCTGCATTAGATTACGCAGAAAAAGATGGAAATACGCTTGTTATTGTCACTTCAGATCACGAGACAGGAGGGTTTACTTTAGCAGCTAAAAAGAAGAAAAGAGAAGATGGTAGCGAATACAGTGACTATAGTGAAATAGGCCCTACTTTTTCAACCGGCGGGCATTCTGCAACACTTATCCCTGTTTTTGCCTTTGGTCCCGGCGCAGAGCAATTTGATGGAATCTATGAAAACACTGCAATTTTTGATAAAATCCTAGAAGTAACTGGCTGGAGAAAGTAGAATAAGTTTTTCCCATACTTTTTTATAGCAACACCCAAACAGGATTTATATTTTTAAGGTTGCGATTTTTTTTATAAAAAAGCACAAAAACTAATAATTCATCAAAAAAGAATTAAAATGTCATTAAAAGCAAAAATATCTTCCGCCACTAAAACGTTTTACGTTAACATATGCTTATATTTAAAGCCTCAATTAAATTCTATGAAAAAACTTTGTACCCTCATAACTGTACTTACATTAGCAAGCAGCTGCGCACAAAATAATAATCCGGTTTTTCCGGGTTGGTATGCAGACCCAGAAGGAATTATTTTTGATGATACTTACTACATTTACCCTACCTATTCTGCTCCTTATGATAAGCAAGTCTATCTAGACGCTTTCTCATCTTCAAATTTAACAGACTGGACAAAGCATGAACATGTACTAGATACTTCTGCTATTAAATGGGCTAAGCGCGCAATGTGGGCCCCTTCTATTATAGAAAAAGACAATAAGTATTATTTGTTTTTCGGTGCAAATGATATTCAAAGTGATGATGAATTAGGCGGAATTGGTGTTGCAGTTAGTGACTCGCCAGAAGGACCTTTTAAAGATCATTTAGGAAAACCGCTTATTGGTAAATTTCATAATGGAGCACAACCTATAGATCAATTTGTTTTTAAAGACAAAGACGGTTCGTACTACTTATATTATGGAGGATGGAGACATTGTAACGTCGCCAAATTAAATGATGATTTTACCGGTTTTATTCCTTTTGAAGACGGAAGCACTTTCAAAGAAGTTACACCAGAAAGTTATGTAGAGGGACCATTTATGTTTATTAAAGATGGTAAATATTATTTTATGTGGTCAGAAGGTGGCTGGACGGGTCCAGATTATAGTGTTGCCTATGCTATTGCAGATTCTCCTTTTGGTCCTTTTGAGCGGGTAGACAAAATTTTACAACAAGATCCTGATATTGCTACTGGTGCCGGTCATCATAGTGTGATACACGATAAAAATTCTGATGACTATTATATGGTTTATCACCGCAGACCCCTTGATGAAACTGATCAAAACTCTCGGGAGACATGTATAGACAAAATGTACTTTGATGAAAACGGACATATTAAACCCGTGAAAATTACAAATGAAGGCGTTTCTGCAGATCCTTTAAAATAATCTCAAAAAGCACGTTCAATGAAAAATCTAAATTATTTAGCTATCGTTGCCAGTTGTCTTTTTGTGATTTCCTGTAATACTTCACAAAGAAATGAAATAGACATTTCAACAGTTGATGTTCCTTCGGTTGAAAGCACAAATACTAATTATGTGAGTAACCGTGCTCCACTCACTCCAAGTCCACTGATCAAACTTCCATTAGGTGCTATAAAACCAGAAAGCTGGCTTAAAGAAAGTTTACAAAGACAAGCAGGCGGACTTATGGGTAATCTAGGTGAAATAAGCGCTTGGTTACAAAAAGAGGACAACGCATGGCTATCTGATGACGGTACTGGTGCTTGGGGATGGGAAGAAGTGCCTTATTGGTTAAAAGGCTATGCAAATACCGGCTATATTCTTCAAGATTCTTCTATGATCAAAGAATCACAAATCTGGTTTGAGGCAGCCTTAAAAAGTCAGCGTGAAGATGGCAATTTTGGCCCTAAAATGTTTTCAGATCGTGATGGCTCGCAAGATTTTTGGTCAAATATGATTATGTTGTATTGTCTGCAATCGTATTATGAAGTTACACAAGATGAACGTGTGATTGATTTGATGACAAAATATTTTAAATATCAAAATAACGTGCCTGACGACAAGATGTTATCGGGAGTTCATTACTGGCAAACCCTAAGAGGTGGTGATAACCTGTATAGTGTAATCTGGTTATACAATCGAACTGGTGATAAGTTTTTATTAGATTTAGCTGAAAAAATTCACCGTACTAATGCAGACTGGACGAAGCGTGATAACACCTTAGACGAAATTCATGGTCATAAGGAAACACGTAAGGAAATGGAATTTCCAGATTGGTTTAGCAAACTGGTTGATTGGCATAATGTGAATGTCGCACAAGGTTTTAGAGAGCCGGCCCAATACTATCAACTGAGTAAAAACGAAGAAGATTTACAGGCTACTTACGATAATTTTAAAATCATCAGAGATTATTTTGGGCAAGTTCCTGGCGGAATGTTTGGTGCTGACGAAAACGCACGCCCCGGATATAGCGACCCGCGTCAAGGTGTAGAAACCTGTGGAATGGTAGAACAAATGAACTCTGATGAGCATCTACTACGTATAACGGGAGATATTTTCTGGGCAGATCACGCCGAAGAAGTTGCGTTTAACACTTATACTGCTGCTCTGATGCCAGATTTTAAGTCTTTACGCTACATCACTAGCCCAAATATGGTTGTAAATGATGATGAGAATCACAGTCCGGGAATTGCTAATTCCGGGCCTTTTTTAATGATGAATCCTTTCAGTTCTCGTTGTTGCCAGCATAATCATGGGCAAGGCTGGGCTTATTTTACTGAAAACTTGTTTATGGCTACGCCAGACAACGGACTAGCAGCAGTATTATATGCAGCAGGATCTGTTACCGCAAAAGTGAATGACGGTAAACAAGTGACGGTAACTAATGCTTCTAATTATCCGTTTACTGAGAATTTAGATTTTACAGTAAACACCTCAGAATCGGTTAAATTTCCGTTGTATTTCAGAATTCCCGCGTGGGCAAAAGATGCTTCAGTTGCTTTAAATGGTAAAGAGCTTGAGGCTAATCCTACTTCAAATAGTTATTTACGTATTAATCGAGAATGGAATGATGGTGACAAAATAACACTAACACTTCCAAAGGAATTAGGTTTAAGAACGTGGGAAGCCAATAACAATAGTGTTAGTCTTGATTATGGCCCGCTTACTTTCTCGCTTAAGATTGAAGAAGAATATCCAAAAAAAAATAGCTCCAAAACTGCGGTTTGGGATTCAAAATGGCAAAAAGGCGCTGATGTAAAAAAATGGCCTTCTTTTGAAATACACCCAACTTCTCCTTGGAATTATGGACTAATATTAGACAAGAATAATCTTGAAGATTCTTTTACTATAGAAACAAAGCCGTGGCCAAAAGATAATTATCCGTTTACAGTTGATGCTGCTCCAATTGTTATAAAAGCAAAAGGAAAACGCATCACACAATGGACTATAGATCAATATGGGCTTGCTGGAGAATTACAACCAAGTCCTGTAAAATCTGAAGAACCTTCTGAATCAATAGAATTAATCCCAATGGGAGCAGCTCGTTTACGCATCAGTTCATTTCCGGTAATTGGAGAAAACGAGAACGCTACCGTGTGGAAACCCACTAAATAAACCTTTAAACTTGTTAATTGTAAATTTACACTTATGAAAAAAATAATTTTAGGATTGTGTACTGGTCTTATGCTTACCACAGCACACGCACAAGACGACCTCATAGAGTCTGTACAAAATCCTGTTGATTATGTAAACCCGTTAATGGGTACAGATTCTAGCCCTGCCCTATCTAATGGAAATACCTATCCTGCTGTTGCTGTGCCATGGGGAATGAACCTATGGACACCACAAACTGGTACTATGGGACATGGATGGGCATATACATATGATGCAGATAAAATTCGTGGTTTCAAGCAAACCCATCAACCTTCACCTTGGATGAATGATTACGGTCAGTTTTCATTAATGCCTGTAACCGGTGGAATGAAATTCAATCAAGATGACCGTGCAAGTTGGTTTTCGCATAAAGCGGAAGAATCAACACCGTATTACTATAAAGTATACCTAGCTGATCATGATGTTACTGTAGAACTTACTCCTACTGAGCGTGCAGCACAGTTTAAAATGACCTTTCCAAAGGCAGATAGCTCGTATGTAGTTATTGATCCTTTTGACAAAGGTTCTTACGTTAAAGTAATTCCTGAAGAAAATAAGATTATTGGATATACCACAAAATATGCACGTGGTAAATACACCAACTTTAAGAATTACTTCGTAATTGAGTTTGATACACCCTTTAGCGATGTAAATACCTGGGAAGGTGATAATCTTTCAAAAGGACAGGCAGAAATGGAGGGTAACCACGCCGGTGCTATTGTAGGTTTTGACACCAAAGATGGTGCTGTTGTAAATGCTAAAGTAGCTTCTTCATTCATCAGTTATGAGCAGGCACAATTAAATCTTACCCGAGAAATTGGCAATGAAGACTTTGAAGAAACCAAGCAAAATGCACGCGACCAATGGAATGAAAAATTAGGCCGAATTGATGTAGGTGGTGGTACTATAGATCAAGTTAGGACTTTTTACTCTTGTTTATACAGAACCTTGTTCTTTCCAAATAAATTATACGAGATCAATGAAAACGATGAAATCGTACACTGGAGCCCGTATAACGGAAAAATTCTTCCGGGTTATATGTTTGCAGGAACTGGATTTTGGGACACCTTCCGTGCTCTTTACCCATTCTTAAACTTAGCATATCCTTCAATCAATAAAGAAATGCAGGCCGGTCTTGCAAATGACTTTAAAGAAGGTGGTTGGTTACCAGAATGGTCTAGCCCTGGTTACGCTAATATTATGGTAGGTAACAACTCTGCTTCTGTAGTTGCAGATGCATACATCAAAGGATTAAGAGGTTATGACACAGAAACACTTTGGGATGCTTTAGTTAATGGTGCTAACAATGAAGGTCCTATTACCGCTGTAGGACGTGCTGGAGCTCCATATTATAATGATTTAGGTTACGTTCCTTATGACGTGGGCATTAACGAAAGTGCTGCCAGAACTCTTGAATATGCTTATGATGACTTTGCGATTTATCAATTCGGAAAAGCGATAGGGAAGCCTAAAAAAGAGATCAAAAAATACAAAGAACGCAGTATGAACTATAAAAACCTCTTTGACCCAAGCTACGGACTAATGCGTGGTAAAAACGAAGATGGTAGCTGGCAAGAAGATTTCAATCCGTTCAAATGGGGTAACCCATTTACTGAGGGTAACAGCTGGCATTATAGCTGGTCTGTATTTCACGACGTACAAGGATTGGTTGACTTGATGGGTGGAGAAAAAGATTTTGTTAAGAAATTAGACTCTGTATTCTCTATGCCTCCTATTTTTGACGAGAGTGTTTATGGTGGTGTAATTCATGAAATACGCGAAATGCAAATTGCAGATATGGGTCAATATGCTCATGGCAACCAGCCAATACAGCATATGATCTATCTGTATAACTATGCAGGTGCTCCTTGGAAAACACAGTATTGGGCTCGTGAAACTATGGATCGCATGTATATGGCTACACCAGATGGTTATTGTGGTGATGAAGATAACGGGCAAACTTCTGCTTGGTACGTATTCTCTGCGATGGGCTTCTACCCGGTTGCACCGGCAACAGACGAGTATGTTATGGGCGCACCGCTTTTCAAAGAAATAACTTTAAAACTTGAGAATGGTAAAGAAGTCGTTATCAGTGCTCCAGAAAACAGTGATGAAAATCGCTATATTGAATCTATGAAAATAGATGGCAAAACCTATGATAAAAACTGGTTGAGCCATAAAGAACTGCTTGAAGGGGCAACTATAGATTTTGAAATGAGTGATGAACCTAACAAATCACGCGGAACCAAAAAATCGGCTTACCCGTATTCACTTTCAAACGAATAATAAAAGAATTAGAGATTTTTAATACATGACACGAATAACATTAAAGAGTTTATGCACCGCCGCAAGTTTACTTGCGGCTGGTGTTTTTAATACCCAGGCACAAGAAGACCTTGTAAAATATGTAGACCCCATGATAGGCACTGCAAAAATGGGACACACCTACCCTGGTGCTACTGTTCCTTTTGGCAGTGTGCAGTTGAGTCCGGATACAGATACAATCCCTTATGGCGTTAACGGCAGATACAATCCTGATGTTTATAAATATTGTGCAGGCTATCAATATGAAGATTCTACCATTGTAGGTTTTAGTCATACACATTTTAGCGGTACCGGCCATTCAGATCTAGGTGATTTCTTAGTGATGCCAACTGTTGGAAAATTACAGCTTAATCCGGGTACCGAAACAGATCCTGACAGCGGTTATCGCTCTCGCTTTTCTCACGATGAGGAAAATGCTGAAGCTGGTTATTACTCTGTAAACTTAAAAGATTACGGCGTTAAAGCAGAGTTGACAGCGACTACCAGAGTGGGTGTTCATCAATATACGTTTCCTGAAAGTGAGGAAGCACATATCATTCTTGACCTCAAAGCCGGGATTTACAATTATGATGAAAAAAACGTTTGGACGATTGTACGTGTTGAAAACGATTCTACAATAACCGGTTACCGTCAAACTAGCGGTTGGGCTCGTACCCGTAAGGTTTATTTTGCGATGACATTTAGCAAAGCCTTTAAAAGCTACGGTCAGGAAAAACAAAAAGGACAAGTCTATCGCGGTTTCTGGGGGCGTTTTGACCAGAATCATAATTTCCCGCAAATGGCTGGAAATGACTTACGCCTTTACTTCGATTTTGACACCGAAGAGAATGAAGCTATTCAGGTTAAAATGGCTTTATCACCAGTAAGTACAGCAGGTGCTTTAAATAATATGGAAGCTGAAGTTCCCGGTTGGGATTTTGATGCTGTTAAGCAACAAGCGCAAGAAACCTGGAATAAAGAATTACAAAAAGTTACCGTTGAAACTTTAGAAGAATCTGATAAAGTAAACCTTTATACTGCAATGTATCATGCCTTTTTAGGCCCTACTGTTTATATGGATGTTGATGGTAAGTATATGGGTCTTGATCGCAATGTTCACGAAGCTGATGGGTTTACTAATTATACCAGTTTCTCACTTTGGGATACTTACAGAGCTTTACACCCTTTATTTAATGTATTGCAACCACAACGTAATCAGGATATGGTGCAGTCTATGATGGTGCATCAGGAGCAAAGTGTACATCACATGCTTCCTATCTGGTCGCATTACGCTAATGAAAACTGGTGTATGATAGGTTATCACAGTGCTTCTGTAATTGCTGATGCAATTGTAAAAGGCAATGCTGATTTTGATCAAAATGCTGCTTTAGATGCTTGTATACAAACAGCAAGAACCCGCTATTTTGATGGTATAGGAGAATATATAGATCGTGGTTATGTGCCAGAAGATAAAGATGGCGCTTCAGTATCTAAAACTTTAGAATATGCGTATGACGACTGGGCGATTGCACAAGCAGCTAAAAAATTGGGTCGCAACGATATCTATGACGAATTTATTGAGCGTTCTACGTATTGGAAAAATGTTTACGATAAGTCTATAGGTTTTATGCGTCCTAAATTGAGTGACGGGACTTTCAAAAAAGAATTTGATGAATTAAATACACACGGACAAGGGTTTATTGAAGGAAACAGCTGGAATTATAGTTTGTATGTACCTCATGATCCTTCTGGAATGATTGAATTAATGGGAGGTAAAGAAAAATTTAGCACTCATTTAGATTCTTTATTTACGATGGAATTACCTGATAAATACTTTGAAAATACAGAAGATATTTCTCGCGAAGGTATAATAGGAAACTATGTGCATGGTAACGAACCGTCTCACCACGTTGCCTATCTTTATAACTGGACAGATGATGCATACAAAGCTCAGGATAAAATCAGAATGATTTTAGATCAGAAATATATGACCGGCTCAGACGGATTGAGTGGTAATGATGATTTTGGTCAAATGAGTGCATGGTATTTATTCAGCAGTTTAGGTTTTTATCCTGTTGCCCCGGGATCTGTAGATTATGCATTAGGAAGCCCTGCTGTTAAAGAAGCAATGTTAAACCTTGATAACGGGAATACTTTTGAGATTGAAGCAAAAAATCAGTCTTCTAAGAATGTTTATGTGCGCAAGGTAGAACTTAACGGTAAAGAACTTACCAAGCCTTTTATAACACACGATCAGGTTATGAATGGTGGCAGGCTTACTTTTTATATGAGCAGAAAGCCAAACAAGAATCTTTACAACTAATTTATGAGCAAGTTTTTTCAACTTTCGGTATGTATTGTTTTTATGGTGTGGGGTAATATTTTTAAGTTAAAGGCACAAGATTGGCCTAATTTAAAGCGCTATGCAGCAGCAAATGCGCAGGTAGATGCAACACACGCTAAAGAGGACCGCGTGGTCTTTATGGGAAACTCTATTACCGAAGGTTGGGTTAACAGCGATGCTGATTTTTTTACTGAAAATAATTTTATAGGTCGCGGAATTAGTGGGCAAACAACACCGCAGATGTTATTGCGTTTTAGACAAGATGTAATAGACTTAAGTCCGGCTGCAGTGGTAATTCTTGCCGGAACTAATGATATCGCCGGAAATACAGGCCTAATGACCGAAGAGCAGATTTTTGATAACATCGTTTCAATGGCAGAACTTGCTGAAGCAAATGGAATCAAAGTAATTATTTCTTCTATTCTTCCGGCAGCTAATTATCCGTGGAAACCAGAAATAGAATCTGTTGCTCCTATCCTAAAAATCAATACAATGCTTAAGTATTATTGTGAAGGAAAAGGCATTGTATATCTTGATTATTTTTCAGAAATGGCCAATGAAGAAAACGGTTTGCCGGAAAAATTTTCTTATGATGGTGTTCATCCTACCGAAGCCGGTTATAAGGTTATGGAGCCTTTAGCTCTTGAAGCAATCGGCAAAGCACTTAGAAAGTAAATCACTTGGGGCAAGCCCTGGAGGTTTTGAATCTCGATTATCGAGTAATTTTCAAAAAATATTAACTAAAAAACCTGCTCTATCGAGCAGGTTTTTTAGTTCGATTCAGTGTGTTCAATCTCTTCATATAAATTGGTCTTGTCTAGAAAATCTAGAGCCAGCGCATAAGCACCAAAGCAAACAGCTGTGCTTGTACCTAATTTACTCACGCCAATTGCAATGCGTTTTTCTTTATTATATAAGGCTTTTTTAGAGCTAAACGGTATGCTAACCTCAGTTTCAGAATCTGATAAAAAGTCTGCTAAATCTTGAGGATCGTCAGTATTGTAAACACCTGAAATAGCTCGTGGCATTGCATTATCTTCCAAATCATAAATAGACCCCGATAAATGCTCAATAATTTTAGGAATGATAAAACGAGATGCTCCTGCAATACCACCACCAATAACAACCGGAGCGTCTATCAAGGCAATCACGTTAGCCAAAGATTCAGCAACAGCAACAGCCATTTCTTCAAAAGCCGCGATTGCAGCTTCTTTGTTTCCATCAGCATCACCACAAGCAATTTGATAAATATCTCTTGGAGAAAAAACTGTATAATCACCAGAATGCTCCGTATAAACCCGCTGTATTGCTCTAATACTCACACTTTCTTCAACAACCGTTTTAGGTTTAATAAAGTTACGCGTAAGCCAGATTTCGCCTGCGGCGGAATTATCCCCCAAACAAATCTGATTATTAACAACAATCCCTCCGCCATAACCGGTACCCAAAGTAACACCTATAAGATTTTTATAAGTACGTCCCAGACCAGCTTCTGCCAATGACTTATTTATAGTAGGTAACATCCCTCCAACCGCTTCTCCGTAAGCAAAAAGGTCTCCGTCATTATTTATAAGTGTAGGAATCCCAAAGATATCCTCTAGCATAGGACCTAAAGCCACACCACCTCTAAAAGCTGGCAGGTTAACCAAGTCTCCTATAATACCGTTTTTGTAATCTGCCGGACCGGGGAAAGCAAAGCTTATTGCCTCTGGTTCTTTGAAGTCAAGTGACTTTTTAACCTCTTTAAAACCTTCAATTATTGTATGTAAACAAACTTCTAAATTATCTGAGTTGGAAGCTAATGTAATTGGCTTTATAATTTCTTCTCCAGATTGCAATGCTGAAAAAACAAAATTTGTTCCTCCCGCATCAAGCGTCATTACAATCCGTTTATCTTCGTAAATATTCTTCATATCTCGTATGGTACTCTAAAAACTTTTGATAATACCCTTCCGTTGAACCTGCAAAAATAAGGCAAGTAAAAGGTTTTACTAAGTTTAATCCTATAATATTTAATAATAAATTGACCTTTCTTATTTTTCGCAAGTCCGATATCTAAGAAATCACTTGTGCTCTTGTATAAATTTGATTAACAGTGGGAAAGCAGGATGCGTCATATTATGACCATAACCCTGCATCTCGTATTGAGTAATATGTTCTTGACCAGCTACCTTCATCATTCTATAGAAATAAGCATTTTCTTCAAACCTGCCCAGCATCTCCAGTTCGCGATCTCCTGTAATTAATAATGTAGGCGGCGCATCATTACGCACAAAATATAGAGGTGCAAATTTGTCTATTATAGGTTGCTCTCCGGGAATACCACGTTCAGAACGAATCGTAAAATGTGTTATCGTATGTCCACTAAACGGAACAAGACCGGCTACATCATTGGCGTCTATATCGTATTTCGCTAATCGGCCTTTATCCATAACCGCCATCAAAGCGAGGTATCCACCAGCTGAATGACCGCTGACAAAAATAGAGTCTGGATCGCCGTTGTAGTCTGTTATATTTTTAAAAGCCCAAGCAACTGCAGCAGTAGCATCATCTATACACGTAGCAGCTTTAACTTTAGGAGAAAGCCTATAACCTACTCCCACTATACAATAGCCTTCATTCTTTAATGCCTGCGGAATTTCTTTACCGCCACCAGTTAAACCACCACCATGAAACCACACAATAACCGGAACATCTTTTTTTCCTTCAGGGTAATAAATATCTAAGCGACATTGTGCTCTTTGATATTCTGTTAATCCAACTGTTTCATCAGGATAATAGCTAATATTTTTAACAGTTTTATAGCTTAGTTCTTGACTAAAACTTATTGATGTTACAAGCAAAAATAGGATGTAAACCAGTGTTCTTTTTATCATTTTTTCTTTCCTTTTTGTCAACTTTAAATTAACCATAACATTGATTAATCCTAAACTTTACAATACTGATTATCTCTTAAAGGATGCTGCCCAGCCTCCATTTCTTACCAATTTAATTGTAATCGTATCTCTAGCATCAACAGATGCTTGGTTCAATTTATAATCCATTGCTTGTCTTCCGGCATTTATACCATCTTCAAAAGAATTCATCGTATATGTTTCACCCTCATTTAAAAAATCAAGAGATACTGTAAATTCTCGTTCACTTTCCTTTCCATTTGTAATTCCACCAGTGTACCACGTGTCTCCTTTTCGCTTTGCAACTAGAACATACTCCCCTATTTTTGCGTCGAGAACAACAGTCTCATCCCAAGTTGTAGGCACATCTGTAATAAAATTCGTGCACTCCTCTTCTCGGTAATAGTTGGTAGGATTATCGGCAAGCATTTGCAATCCACTTTCAAAAACCACAAAAAGTGCCATCTGATAAGCTCTGGTTCCCATCCCTGCAGAATTAGGCCTTCTGCTGTAGTAAATCTCCGGCTGCATATTAATCATCGCTCCAGGAGTGAAATCCATGGGACCAACCGCGTTGCGTATAAATGGTAAATACAAACTGTTTTCTGGTGTAGCACGCTCCATCTGCTCAAGTCCTAAAACTCCTTCGTAGGAAATAATATTAGGGTATTTAAGTTCTAATCCGGCCGGTTTAAAAGAGCCGTGAAAATCCACGAAAAGTTCATGCTTTGCAGCTTCCTTAGCAACGCGCTCGTAATAGTTCACCATCCATTGATCACTGCGATCCATAAAATCAATTTTCACACCAGCGATTCCCCATTCATTAAATTTTTCAAAGAGTTCAAAATTCTTATCGACCGTTAACCAAGTAAGCCATAAAACAATCTTTACGTCACGCTCTTTAGCATAATCAATCAAGGCAAAAAGATCAATATTAGGATTAGGTGTGTAGGGATCTGTAGTTGACTTTGCCCAACCTTCATCCATAATAATATATGGAATCTCAAATTTTGAAGCAAAATCAATAAAGTATTCATAAGTCTCTTCATTAAAACCTGCTTTAAAATCTACGTGATACGGAGAAGCACCGTTCCACCACTCCCAACTCACTTGCCCCGGTTTTAACCACTCTAAATCTCCTAAAGCATTAGGTTGTGCCAATTTAGTAGTTAGCGTATTGGTCAAGATATCGCTATCCTCTGTAGTTATTAAAAAGTATCGCCACGGAAAGGATCGCTTACCCGAAGTTTTTGCAATATAATCTGCTTTTTTTAGAATCTTAACACTTCGATCTCCATCATCACCAAACTCTAACGGATATAAAGGAAAATCTCCTGAAAGCGTGTTTGGCTTTTCGGTATTTAAAAACATAGCAGGATAATCTGTCAAATCTGATTCTGAAATCAAGACTTTAACAGCATCGCTTTCAAGCAATACCGGAAGCGTAGACCTATTAGAACCTGCTGTAAATTCTGATGTTTTAATATGTGAATATGGATATTCATATGAGGTTTTAAACGAAGGCGTTTGCTGCAAATGTGCTGTAAATTCTTCGGCTAGATTCACCGTGAAATCTTCAGCTTTTACCTCAATATCTCCCTTAAGATCTGTGATGAATCGATAAGCAACTCCTTCATTAAAAACCCTAAATTCCACCGAATAATCTCCTCTAAAATCTATGCGCATTCCCTTATACTGATATTTAAGAGTACTAAATTTTAAAGGAACTCTAGGTTGTCTTTCTTCATTAGCGTTTATTGTTTTACTCCTTTTGACTTTAGGTTTTTCACCAAGAGCACGGTCTGAAGTCTTTAAAGCCAGTGTATTATTTTCTAAGACAGTAGTACCACTTTTTTTAACGGTATATGAAATCTCATCTCCAATAGAAATGGATAGTTCTAAATCACCTTTAGGAGAAAACACTTTATATTTCTGAGCAGAAACTACATTTAGAAATAATATACTAATTAGCAGTATTATCGTCTTTTTCATCTTATCAAATATGTTAGACTTATTTCGTTTTCAAGGTTAATGTCCCACCTTGTATGAGTTGTTCCTGACTTAAGAAATAACCATCTACCGGCAACCCGTTAAATTCAATTTGCTTTAATTTTCTTGAAGTCCCCTCTTTTGATAGTTCTAAAGAATTTCTTCCCAGATTAAACTTTACACGATCAAAAATGGGAAGTGAAATAAGATATTCATTATCTGCAGGTGACAGCGGATATAAGCCCGATGCTGCAAAAATATACCATGCGCTCATTTCACCAGCATCGTCCATACCACTTAGGGCTAATTCTTCATCACCAATACCATAATAATCTTCAAGAAGCGTATCAATAATCTGTTGTGACTTTTCAGGTTTATCAATGAAATAATATGCAAAAGGTGCCTCGTGATCAGGCTGGTTTCCGTGGCAATATTGTCCTAAGAATCCGCTTACATTTCTGGCGATATGCATAGGATTCCACGGAATTGTAAAAAGAGAATCAAGCTTTGCCTCAAAAGCATCTTTGCTTTCGTATAAATTAACAAGCCCTGGCATATCGTGCGGTACGTAAAACGAAAGCTGCCACGCATTAGCCTCGCGATACATATACTCGTAATAAGGATATTCTGAATCAAACGGATTTATAAACGATCCGTCTGCCAGCTTGCCACGCATAAAATGAGTTTTAGGGTCAAAAACATTCTTATAATTCTCGGAACGCTTTAGCAAGACAGCAGCATTTTTATTATCATTTAAGGCTTTCGCTAAAACTGCTAAACTATAATCATCAAGCGCATACTCCAGTGTTTTTGAAACTCCGGCTTTAGCTTTGGTTTCAGTATTCGGGTTTTTAACATCGGGGTCTGAGATAAAACCCTTTTCGATGTATTCTTTTATGTGTGGTCGTGTTCCGCCCTCTTTGTACGCATTATTCAACAACAACTCGTAGGCCTTTTTTACATCAAAATTGGTAATACCTTTTTCATATGCCTGAGCGACAAAAGGAGCTGCATGATCCCCGTGAAAAAAAGTAGGCATAAAACCGCTATGTTCGCCTTTATCAATCAAGGACTGAATGATATCTCCTGTAACTTCGGGCGATAATAGACTCAATAAAACTAATTTATTCCGATAGGTATCCCATAGTGACGGGTTGGTATAATATCCAAATCCTTTATTCTGAACCGTTCCGGCTGCATCAGTAAAATCACCATTTATATCACTCCGTAACGCGGGCCATTGCATGCTGCGGTACAACGAAGAATAAAAAAGCTGCTTTTCTTTTTGGCTTCCGCCAGAAATCTGAATTTTTGATAAAACAGTGTGCCATATTTTTTCACCCAAACTCTTTATTTCATCAAAATTCTTGTCACCTATCTCTTGCTGAAGATTTTCTTTAGCGTTTGCTGTGCTAACAAATGACAAACCAATTTTTAATGTTACCGGCTTATTTTGAGAACGTAATGATAGCGTTGCATAGCCTTTAGATTCATTAGGATTTACGGTTATTAACTCACTGATATCCTCATTAAACACTACCGAAAAATAAACCTTGTCACCTCCCGTACGCTGAAAACCTTCTAGCGTATTGCGGCTTGTTTGTTTTAGTTCCCATTCATCAACATTGTGATTGGCACGACCTAAATCAAATAGAATTGTATGTGTTGCATTATCTTTAAAGGTGTACTTATGAAAACCAGCACGTAGTGTAGCTGTCACTTCAACCTTAACCGAATAATCTTTTAAATACACGCTGTAATAACCTGGGGAAGCTTTTTCTGTAGTTTTATCAAAACTAGACTTAAAAGGCTTTGTTACTTCCGCAGCAATAGGTAATACAGGAATATGACATAAATTCCAGTGACCTTTATTAGTGTGTGTAAACCCTATTATTTCTGAATCTTCATACTCATAGCCTGCTCCACTTCCGTATTCTGTAATAGGACTCAATTGTACCATTGAGTTAGGAAGCGTTGCCCCAGGGTATGTTAAGCCAGCCCAAACACGCCAGCCTTCAGGTGGTGTATAACCTATAAAATCAGGATCTGTTAAAGGTGCTGTTCCTAAAAATGGATTTACAAAATCAACAGGATTTTCAACAAATTCTGTAGCATATTGTTGTGCCAAAACAAGCGACTTTCCACTTAACATCAACAATGTAAAACAACTTATAATTCGTGCCAAACGGAAAGCACTGTATGTTTTTTTCATAACATCAAAGATTTAAAGTGTGTCTTAGCCCAGTAATTCTGGTCTCTCTTGATAGGTTTTCCATAAAAACTCACCAAAAAGTGTATTCGCCCAAGCAAACCAAGAACGTGTAAAGTCTTTTGGATCATCTTTGTGAAAAGTCTCATGCATAAAACCAGTGCCTCCGTGTGTATTTTTAAGCATCTTAATACATTCTTTAATCTCAGCATCCGAAGTGCTTGTGAGACCGCGCATCGTGATTGCCATAGGCCAAATCATATCTATCCCCACGTGAGGTCCGCCAATACCTTCTGCCGCAGTTCCTTTAAAGAAAAATGGATTATCTAAAGACCAAACAAAATCTCGTGTGTTTTGATAAATAGGATCATTTAAATCAACCGCATCAAGATACGGAAGCGAAAGTAGACTCGGTACATTAGCATCATCCATCATCAGGTGATTACCAAAACCGTCTGTTTCAAAAGCATAGATTTTACCGTATTTCTCGTGTTCTGTGATTCCATATTTTGCAATCGCCTGCTCAACTTCGGTAGCTAAAGCTTTAAGTTCACTTACTAGATTTTTGTCATCTTTCAATTCTTCGATCATCTCTGCAGCCTGATTCAAACTTACTACAGCAAAAAAGTTAGACGGAATTAAAAAAGAATAAACTGTAGAATCATCACTTGGCCTAAAAGCGCTGCAAATAAGACCTACTGGTTTCACAGGGTATCCTTGTCCTTTTAAAAAGCGTGTATCTGTGCCGTTTGTAGTATTACGAGTAAAACTATAGGGGTTAGTGCCGTCTTTTTCTTGCTGCTCTTTAAAAGTTTTTAAAATATTCTTGATAGCTGCAAGCCATTGTGTGTCAAAAGGAGCGGTATCTCCCGTAGTTTTCCAGTAATTGTAGGCCAGTCGTATAGGATAACATAAAGAATCTATCTCATATTTACGTTCGTGAACTCCTGGGAGCATTTTAGTATTATCAGACGTCCACTCTCCTTTTTTATTAGGATCGTTATAAAAAGCATTGGCATACGGGTCTTTTAATATTTGACGTGTCTGGCGATTAATCACACCTGCAATGAGGTGTTTTAGATCTTTATCTTCATCTGCAAATTGCATATAAGGCCAAACTTGAGCCGAGCTGTCGCGCAGCCACATGGCATCAATATCACCGGTAATCACATAGGTGTCTGGTGCTCCGTTATGTTTTGAATAAGTCACTGTAGTGTCTAGCGTGTTAGGAAAACAGTTGTTAAACAACCAGGTCAGCTCATCATTATCAACATTCTTTGAAAATTCTTTAATTGCTTTTTCAATGGCTTTACTTTCAAAATTGCGTTGCCCTTGAGGCACACGTACTGTTGGGAATTTTTTAAAAGCTGTATTGGCAAAAATACCTGTAGGATTAACCATGGTTAATCCTCCTGCCATCGCTGTATTCTGAATAAACTTTCTTCTTTGCATAGTAGTAAATTTAGCTGCGATAAATTTTAATTGTTTTTATTCTGGTGCAGCGAAAATGATATATAATCGTACTGGTGAAAATAAGTAAAACGTTTTAGTGAGGCAAGTTTTATGAATTCTATTTTACTTAAACACATTTTTAAAACGATTATATAATTGATTTTTTGAGGTCATATTTAAAAAATATGACCTCAACATTTTATTACCAAATATTTTCTATTCTGTTAGTAATCCCTCAGCCTCTAGCTTTGCCATGGCTTCTACCAGCATAATCCCGCTCAGTTGTGTTTTAAGATCAACACGGTCTGGTGGAGCATTTCTCCAATCTGGACTAGATAACATTCCGGGATGACTCAATCCATTATTATAAAAAGTTTCACCATTAAAAATCAAGAAATCTAAGAAGTCATTGTAGTCATCTTCACTAATGTCATCTTCCAGAATCATTTCTGTAAAATAGCGAACCAGTATTCCTTTAAAAAGACCTCCATCTCCCTGGCCTTCATCCCTTAAAACTCCTTGGGTAGTAAGTTTTGGACTCGTTAATGTAGTTCTTGCGGATTGTAAAGCATCATTAAGGTAACCTTGCTCTCCGGTTTCATTATACAATCTGAGTCCGGCTCCAATCCATGTTCCCATATTGTAAGTAAAAACCCAGTCTTTTTGTATTACCGGATTACCATCTATAAGCTGTATGTTATCCCAAACTTCCCCATTTGTTGGATCTACGAGATTAGCCTTTTCCCACTCATAAAGATCTTTTGCCCAATTGAGATACGTCTCATCTCCTGTGGCATCGTATAAACGCATTCCAAGAATGATTGTTGGTCCGTTTGAAACTGCATTTTTAGAAAATGGCGTATCCTTTTTCCATGCTATTCCTCCCCCAAGAACTTCGCTATAACTTAACAGAACATCATCCCATAGAAATTTTGCAACATCTAAATATTCTTCATCACCAGTAGCGTTGTATGCACGCATCGTACTGTTACCCAACCACAGCATATCGTCATTAAATACATTACTGTATGTGTCTCCATTTTTGGACTTAATGCCTCGTAATAAAGACTTCATTTTTGGCAAGTATGATCCATCTTGTGTCCTTACATAAGCATCTACTAACACATGCAGTACGTGAGCATTAGGCCAATATTGAAAGGTAGTATTACCCTGGTTATCGGTAACGTAAGTCCCTTCACTTCCTAAGTAAATATTATAAGAAGCATCCTGAATAGAATCTGCCGTTGCAGCCCAGTCTATCGGCACCTCCTCACCCGCAGTTAGTGAGGGGTCCCTCAAAGGTATGGGATCGTCATCACTACAGGATATGAGTGCTCCTCCTAACAATGTAAGAAGAAGCACAAAAGTTATATTAAATTGAAATCTCATAATTATTTTTTTTTAAAGCACAGTAATTTCGTGTGTATATTCAGGTACATCTGCATTGAAATAGATTTTTAGGTCTACATTAGCCATATCTACTTCTTGTCGAAATTTGAAGGTATAATTATAGTCTTCGCCCGGTGATTGTGGAACCATATAATAAAAAGAATCAGCGGTATCTAGTGTAGGTGCTTGAGAGTTATCTACATTTACGCTACCATACCATTCTTCCAGAGTACCACTTTCTGTTGTTACAGTAAACTTAAATTTATAACGTTCATCTCTACCCCAAGTCTCCTCTTTAAACTCTATATATTTATCTAAAGCCTCCCACGTTCCATTACCCGCATAATCCAATGAAAACAGGTAGTCTCCGTTTGGAGGAAACCAAAGTTCTACTTTATCAATAGTTGCCATGCTAGTTGTACCGTCACTAAAATCAAGACGAATTCTGTATACTGCTTCAGTGCCACTAAAAGTAGTTTCACCATCCTTTTTTAATTTACTTTCACTATCTATATAAAATGATTCAGGTTCCCCAGAATTGCGGGTAACCATTTTATAAGTTCCGGGTTTTAGCTTTGTATAGATCTCATAAGTAGTAGCCCCAGTTTTCACAAAAGGCATTGCTGCAGCAAGGTCCTCTCCTCCTTCCGAAGCAGCTCCTGTTAAGAATAATTCATCTGGAGTAGGAAAACCGGCAGGTCTTTCTACTTCTATGGTACGTATTTCTGAAGATTGTTTCACATTTAATCCTTTTGAGCTCCATACCGTCCATTGTAATTTACCAGTACTTTCAGAAGCAATACCTGCCATAGTAGCAATTTCATTTAAGCGGGTAAATGAAAGGTTTAATTTATTTGAAAACCCTTGTCCGTCTGAAGGAGTAACAAATAAAGGTTCTGAAAAATCCCCTCCCTCTTCATCAAATACTACATCATACAGCACCACACCATTATCTGCTGATTTTGATGCCTGCCATTCAAAAATTGCAGCGCTTTGCGCGCCCAGGTTATAAAAAACATTATTTTCTGGACTGTATAATGCCTCTACCTCTGATACTTCTGCTATGTTTAAAGAATCATCGTCTTCACAGCTCACAAGCCCCAAAAACAGGGCAAATACTACTAAAATTTTACCGATTGCACTTTTCATATGTATATTGTTTTATTTTTCTGTATTTCCTTTTTAATTACCAACCCGGGTTCTGTGTTAGATTAGGGTTTATAAGGCGCTCATCTCTTGGAATTGGCCACAAATAATGTCTTGAGGGATCAAAAGTTCTTAAATTAACCCGAAGATATCCATCATCTATATCATCTGGTCCAAACTGCGCACCATGAGCATAACCGTTTAAAACATCTTCTGCTGTTTTCCATCTGCGGATATCAAAAATGCGTAAACCTTCCATTGCCAATTCTACGCGTCTTTCATTTCTGATCTCTGTACGCATCTGTTGCTCACTTAACCCTGATGGATAGGTTAATGCAGCTGGGTCTGTAAAGCCTGCACGCGACCTTAATAAACCTATCGTATCATCCCAAATCGTTTCAGAAAATTCTCCCATTTCAAGTTTTGCTTCAGCATACATAAGCAACACATCTGCATAACGTATGAGCATTAAATTTGTGCTGATAGCGATACCCGCCTCGTAGTTTGGATCAAAATATTTACGCACATAATATCCAGTAGAAGTCGTTGATCCTCCTGGAGCATACTCATCTGTATTATCATCACTGGGGTCTGAACCTGGTTCTATATAAATTGTAGAAGTACCATCAAGATCCTGCCATTCATAATTGTCATAGACTACTGTTGCTGTTAATCGCGGATCGCGATTTTCATAAGGATTATTTTCATCAAAACCAGAACCGGTTTCTTGAATATCCTGACCGTTAATCATTTTATAACTATCTACCAGCTCCTGAGTTGGAGCAAGAGCATTTACCCGACCCCCAACTGAAATAGGTATCATATCAAAAAGTTCACCCCAGGTTCTATTTATTGGTGCGTATTGTAGACTTAAAATATCTTCTGAACTGAATTGATTTTGAGCTGAAAATAATCCCGAATACGAATTGAATAATCCATAATCACCAACGCTTCCATTCATAATCATTTCACAATACGATGCAGCCTGAGACCAGTTACCTTCGTACAAATGAATTCTTGCTAAAAAGCCAGCCACAGCCCCGCGACTAATTTTACCCCTCTCTCCTTCGGTATAATCAGATTTTACCGGAAGGTCATCTAAAATATCTGTAAGCTCTGCAATAACAAATTGAAGAACTTCAGCTCTAGGTGTTCTGGTTATAGTTTGCGCCTCCTCAATAGAGGGATCACTTTCCAATAAAGGAATATCGCCAAACCAAGTCATCAAGTAAAAATGCTGCCAGGCTCTTAAAAACCGAGCTTCAGCAATCATTCTGGCTTTAATAGCTTCATCCATATCAGGTACCCGATCAATATTTGCCAAAATAAGATTGGTGGTCTTTATTCCTCCGTAGCGCTGGTCCCATTCAGACTGCATTCTTCCTAAAGAAGAATCATAGGTACCCGAAGCTATTGATGCAGCTCCTGCGTTATCACCTCTTCCGTTATAGGCATTATCTGATAAGCCTTCATTATAAAAAAAGTGACTGCTACTCATCATCTGAGAATACGCTGTATTCAAAAATGTCTGTGCCTTCTGGGTTGATGTCCAGTAGGTCTCATCTGTAAATGTATTTTCTGGTACAAGGTCTAGCTTTTCACAATTTGTAAAAACTAAAGCCAAGCAAAGACCAAAAATTATTCTGTAGTTATTTGTCTTCATTTTCATTGCTTTTTTAAAAAGTAATATCCAGTCCTAATCCATAGTAAATCAACGTTGGGTATGCTCTTGCGCTATTAGCCCCTCCGTTATTCAAGTTCGAATCAAACTCAGAAAGTTCAGGATCTAACCAGTCTGTTTTTGCCAGAGTAAGCAAATTGCTACCTGAAACGTAAAACCGCACTTTATTTAAACCCATTGCCTCTGTACTTGTTTTTGGGATAGTGTATCCCAACTGTAAGTTCTTTAAACGTGCATAAGCTCCGTCATAGAGGTACATATCTGATCCTCTTCTAAAATTGTTGGTATTAGACTGTGTACCATTATTAGCTAACCTAGGATAATAAGCGTCTGTGTTTTGAGGCGTCCAATAATCAAGTTGGTGTGTGTACATAGTCGCTCCATAATTAAAATGAAAAGGTTCTACCTGTTCTCCACGAACCATCATTGTACGCTTACCTACTCCCTGAACAAAGACGCTCAGATCGAATCCTTTAACCTCAACATTATAAGTCAATCCAAAAGTGTATCGCGGAAATGGATTACCAAAAATGAACTTATCATCATCATCAATAACACCATCTTCATTAAGGTCAACATATTTATTATCGCCCGGAACCGGAGATAAGCCTACCGGTACAGCACTGTTCTCAATCTCATTAAAACTTTGAAAAATACCTTCACGCTTGAGCCCTACATAAGATCTAAAAGGGACACCTTCTCTCAGTATAACTTGTAACTCCTCTACTCCGGTAAGAATTTCATTTCCTTGAAACTCGAGCACTTCATTTTGAGTATCTCCAATATTTGCTGTAAGGGTATGACTAAACAGCTTTCCGGTATGGCGATAGGTAGCAGATAATTCCCACCCATAGCTTCTTACTTTCCCTGCGTTGAAATCAGGAAGACCTGTACCGTATACACCCGGAACTGCCGGAGCAACAAGTATATCTGATGTGATTTTATTAAACCAATCAAAAGTGACAAACAAGGATTTATTAAAGAAGTCAAGATCTACACCCAGGTTTAATGTTGCTGCGCGTTCCCATTGTAAATCAGGATTGGCAAAATTAAAACCGGTACCGCTTACTGCAGCGTTATTATATGCGTAAGCATTCTGGAAGGTGAAATAAGTCGTCTGATATTGAAAATTTCCTACATTCTGATTTCCTAAAACACCGTAAGAACCTCTGAATCGAACCCCTCCCCACTTATCTTTATAATCTTGCATGAAATCTTCATTAGTCACATTATAAATAAGTGATGCAGAAGGAAAGAAACCCCATCTTAGGTCTTTTCTGAATTTTGAAGACCCATCATATCTAAAACTAAACTCTGCTGTATATCGGTCATCAAATGTGTAAGAAGCTCTACCAAAAGCTGAATTTAAACTGTTCTTTGAAGAACTCTGGTTAGAATTATACGAACCTTCTTCTATGGTTGTTTCGCTAGTAGGAGTTCCTAAATCAGGATCTGTATTAATTCTAAAAATACCAATCCCGCGATCGCTGTGATTTTCATTAGACACACCTAATAAAACATTTACATCATGTTTGTCTGCAAACGTATTATTGTATTCTGCTAAAAACTGTGTGCTTAAATCTAAACTCTTACGCATTTCATCACGCGTATTTCTGTTTTCACCATATACTCCTCCAGGAATAAAATCTACTCGAGTAGTTCTTGCGTATAGAGAATTGTTGTAAAGTCTTCCTCCAAAAACCCCTCGTATTTTAAATTTATCTGTGATCGCATATTGTAAGGACAGTGATCCAAACAAATCATCGTTATCATAATGTCTAAATCCTCCTTGCTCTAAAACACCTAAAGGATTGAACTGTCCTAAAACATCATTGGTTAAATAATTGCCCTCTTCATCTTTTTGTGTGTAATATAATGGCGTTCTAAATGCATCCACCATTAACGTACTGGTATTAAAAGAATGATCTTTGATTTTCTGTTTAGCATAAGATAATGTGGTTTCTATTCTAAACTTCTCAAACTCGCTGGTCAGATTTACTCTGTAATTGTAACGTTTCAACCCTTTTGAAGGACCAACAAAAATGTTTTTTTCATCAGTATAGCCCAGAGAAACTCTATAGGTTGTATTCTCATTTCCACCAGAGATTGCTAAACTATGATTCTGTTGTAAAGCTTCCTGCACGATCTCTTCTGCAAACCATTCTTCAGAACCATCTTCACGAAGCTGTCTGATACGTTCCGGAGAAAAAACAGCACTGCTTACGCCATCAGAATTAAAAGCAGCTTCATTTCTTAAGATTGCATTTTCATAACCTTCTACCGGTTTTGTAAAGAAATGTGGATTGTTAATTCCGCTAAGACCATTATATTGTATAGTCATAGCACGCCCTTTTTTACCTTTTTTAGTTGTAATTAAAACCACCCCGTTATTTGCACGCGAACCATATATTGCTGCACTACCGGCATCTTTTAAAACTGATACACTTTCAATATCAGATGGATTCAGTGAATTAAGATCTCCACCCACTATACCATCAATTACGATAAGCGGACTATTATTTCCTAGTGTACTAATACCCCTAATGTTAATATTGAGTCCTGCTCCTGGTTCAGAATTACGTTGCTGTATAACAAGCCCTGGAGATTTACCCTGTAAAGATTGTGTGACATTAGCTGAAGAACGTCCTTCAAAATCCTGAGCACTAACCTGATCTACAGCTCCTGCAACTTTTGAACGCACTTGAGTACCATAACCCACTACCACCACTTCATCTAAAGCAGCTACATCGTCTGTTAGAGATACATCGATTGAGTTTCTAGCCCCCACTACTTCCTCAATCGTTTTCATTCCTACATATGAAAAGACGAGCACACTCTCTGCACTTGCTACGGTAAGCGAGTAATTTCCATCAAAATCTGTCTGGACTCCGTTATTGACCCCTTTTTCAATTACGGTTACACCCGGTAAAGGCAAACCGTTCGAATCACTCACCATCCCTGAAACCGTTATTTCCTGAGCTTGAGCAACAGTATTCAGAAATAGAAATACAAGAAAAATCCAGTTAAAGCTCTTGGTCAAAAGCTGCCGAGCAACTCTCTTTTGCCCAAAGATCTGGTAGAATAGTTGTTTTTTCATGAATTATTATTTGTTAATTAAATCTTATTACATCGTTGTAGCAAATATGATAAAACGATATCTGTTGTTTTTTATAAAATGTTAATAATAAAGTAGTTTTAAACTATAATGTTCTAACATTACAACAAATATAATAAAACGTTTTACTTACGCAATAATCTTGTTATATTTTTGATTACTTAGAATTGTTAAAAATTAATTTTCTCTTTTAGATCGAGGTTATTACCCATAATCAATTCTAGAACTCATATCATGAATTTTAAGAATTAATCGTTTGTAAAGCTGGATGATGCTGGACATAACTATGGAATTTTAATAGTTTTATTTAAACCATTCTTTATTAGCTTCTGAACCCAAGCTATACTCAATATCAGTTCCTTCTTTCAGCTTTTCTAGACTTATACTATTTGTATGATAGGCTTCCCCATCAACCATAACCGATTGTATATAATAATTATCTTCTAGATTATTTTTAGCTTCAATATTAACTGTGCTTCCCCATCCTGTAGTAATTTCAATTTTATCAAATATCGGACTGGTTAGCTGAAAGGAAGGATTGATCTCAACAAGCCCCTTAACATCAAACAGACCTATTGCTGCCATATTATACCAAGCGCCTAATTGCCCCTGGTCTTCATCTTGCCCATAACCATACCCGTGTATAGGTTCAACACCATAAAATCCATCACAAATTTTTCGAATCCATTTTTGGGTTAGCCAAGGTGAGTCTGTATAATTAAACAGGTATGCGATATGCAAATTGGGCTGATTACCCTGATTGTATAAATAATTCAGTCCGGCAAATGCATCTATATTCTCTCCTCCAAATTTTGTCTTTTCTGAAACCGTAAATATGGAATCAAGTCTTTTAACAAATTTCTCTTCTCCCATTTTCTCTACGAGCTCTTCAGGCTGATGGGGTACGTAAAAAGTATATTGCCAGGCATTCCCTTCCTGATAACCTATCCATGGAGCAAAAGGATCAAAATTTGATAAAAAGTTTCCATTAGCATCTTTAGGTCTTATAAAATCAGTCTCTTCATCATATAAATTTTTCCAGTTTTCAGAAAGCTTCATCAATTCTTCATACTCCTTTTCTTTACCTAATGCCTTCGCAAATTGGGCTACTGCATAAGAGCTATAGCAGTATTCTAGCGTATGGGAAACAGAAAAAGCTGAACCCTCAGGAGAAGTACCCCTCCCCTCAACATACGTTATGTAACCATCCTCAACAAAACCCTTTAAATCGGTTTTACCAGCACCTTCAATACGATCTTTATAACGTACCTCATTCTCATAAACAGCTTTAAAAGCAAGCTCTACATCATAATCTCTAATTCCTGCCTGATATGCTGAAGCAATGATTAGACTAACAAAGTTTGTTCCTACTCCAGAAACAAAACGGGAGTTTGCCAAACCGTCTCCTAACCAGCCTGAGTTTTTATACACTGCCAAATGGGTTTGAACCAAATCATTGTAATATTCCGGCCAGACCAACGTCCACAATTGTGTTAGATTCCAAAAAGCTCCCCAAATTGCATCAGTATTGTAAAAGTTGAACTCTGGATTTCCATTCTCATCAAGAGGAATCTGACCAATGCTTCCGTCATTTTCAGGAAACTGCCCGTTTACATCACTTGCAAGTCCTCTTCCTAATAATGCATGAAAAAGACCCGTATAAAACTTGGTTTTATTAGTTGAAGAAGAATCAGTAATCTTAATTTTTGACAGTTCATTCTCCCAAGTTGATGTAGCCTGTGATAATGCATCCTCAAATGTCATATCCTTTGCTTCAGCTTTCAGGTTTTCTTGTGCATTTTCTATTGAAGTAAAAGAGAATCCGGCTTTAATTTCAACCTCTTCATTTTCTTCGGTTTCAAAGCGCAGATAAAGCCCTACACCCTCTCCCTTATTCTTAAGCTCATTTTTAAATTGCTTCTCGTGTAAAAAAGTACCGGCTTCAACAGGTTTTTTATTCACCTCTCCAGATACAAACATTTTTACCTCAGCACCTTCCTGATACTTCTGTACATATTTAGGGTAAGTTGTAACCCAGCCATTAAATGTCTGGTTTTCTGCATCATATTCAACAGCAGCATCCTTAACATCTCCACTCTCTCCCAATTCATTACCTATATCAAGTATTACATACGAACTATCACTTTTTGGATAGGTATATTTATGAAAGCCTACACGTTTAGTTGCCGTTAATTCTGCAGTAACCTCATAATCTTTAAGGTTAACTTTATAATATCCTGGACGAGCAACTTCTTCTTCTCTGTCAAATCGCGAGCGATATCCTGTTTCTGGTTTATCTATTTCGCCGGGAACGGTTTGTAAATTTCCTGTAGTACCGGTGAACATAAAAGCACCTATCTGAAATTCGTGAAGATTAGCAAACCCCTCAATAGTATTATCTCTGGAGTCATAGCCTGTAGCTTCCCAACCTTGTTCATTACCCAAACTTCCGTTTGTTGAAGGTCCTAATTTTGCCATACCAAATGGCATGGAAGCTGGAGTATAAAAAAACCAGCGACTATGAGCTGTTCCTATATTAGGATCTACCCAGTTTAAAGGGGATTCCTTATCAACAACCCCTTGTTTTTCCTTGTTTGAAGTTTCACAAGAAACCAATAAAATGGCAACAGCAACTATGACTAACTTATACATTATTAATATTTTTTTTTATTATGAAGTAAGTAGCAAACACATAACCAGCGGCTATAACAAGTACTACAAAACTAAGTTGAACACTAAAGAATTTATTTACTAAGCCCATAAGAGGCGGTATTACTGCTCCTCCCACTACTGCCATAATCATTAAACCTGATATCTCATTAGCCCGTTGCGGTATTCTATTTACCGTAAGCGAAAAAATTAATGGAAATAGATTACCTGAAGTGATACCTAACAAGAAGAGAAGTATATATGCTGTTGTACTGGAGGGTGCTAAAATTAGTCCTATGAGCAATACTGCAGTTAAAGCAGAGGACCAGTATAAAAATTTAAGGTTATCGATTTTAGAAAAAAGGATTGCTCCTAAAAATCGAGTGATCATCAATGCTGTAAAATACAAACTGATACCTAATGAAGCTTCCTCCAGACTAATATCAAATCTCTGGGTTAGTAAATTCTGAATATTTGTATTTATACCTACATCAAGCCCTACTATTAGAAAAATAGCTAAAACCATTGCTGCTATAAAAGGTTCTTTTAACAGGCTTAACGTAGATCCAAAAGTAGCTTTAAATGCTGACGATGATTCTTCAACAGATGTAAGCATAAGCCATAAACCCACAAACACTGAGGTAAAGCCGTATACTAAAAAAACAAGCTTCCAATCATCATATTGAGCCACAAAAAAGGTAACAATTACAGGCCCAAAAAGTGAACTTATAGCTTTTATAAATTGAGATAAACTCATGTAGCTCGAAAACTTTTCCTTGAGCACCACATCTTGCAACAGTGGATTTGAAGAGACCTGTATTATGGTATTCCCTATGCCTAAAAACACAAAACAAACTAACAATACAGGGTAAGAATATTGTAGAAAAGGTAAAAACATGCCGAGCGATGTAAATAGTATTCCAAACAGTAAGACCTTTCTTTTACCAATATTGTGCTGCACCACACCAATAGGAATAGAAAGAATAAAAAACCATATAAACACCATTGAAGGTAATAACTGTGCCATCTCCGGTGAAAGGTCAAAATCTCGCTTTGCAAACCCCGTAGAAACCCCTACAATATCAACAAAACCCATTACTATATAGCACAACAGAACAGGAAGCATAACTCTAAAATTTACTTTTTTGTCATTCATCACATCAACTTTAAAGTATCTTCAATTTTTTTATAAAACATCTCGTCTAACAAAAGCGCGCCTCCTATTATAGCAGCTTCTTCTCCAAATTCAGAAACATATAATTCATCAAGATTAGGAAGCTGAGTTTTTAACGATTCTCCAAAAACATCAAAAGCTTTAGATATGTTTCCTCCCAATACAAGAGCTTCTGCTCCAAACTCTTCCAGATAAGGCTTTATAAAATCTCCTAATCGATTACCAAAATTTTCAAAAACAAGTTTAGCCTGATTGTCTATAGCTACTTCATCATACAATTCTTTAACATTTGTGATTTGTTCTCCGGTAACTTCCCTGTAAACTTCAATTATACCGCGTGTTGAGAACAATTCATCTGCAAGAATATTCTTATAATATTGATTATAGAGATAACCACTATCCGGAACTCTTTTATCTTTTAAAACTGGCATTCCATTTACAGCAAAACTTGCTCCCAGTCCGGTACCTAATGTAATAGCAACAATTCTTTTATATGCAGAAGCTTTACCTAAAGAAGCTTCTGCAATAGAGAATGCTGAAGCATCATTTATAAAACGTATCTGCGAAGGAAGCATATTAAGACCTTGAGCTATTTCTAATCGTAAGCTCACGTTATATAATGCTTGTAATTTAGCTACTTCCTTTATTTTGCTAATACCCCTGTAATAATCAAAAGGTCCGGGCATCGCTAAACCAACACCAGCTATATTTCTATTTAAATGCGCTATCGATTCATTTAGTGCGAGTAACCACGTTTTTAAAATCTCATCTTTTGTACCATGAGGATTTACTTTTTTATATGAAAAAGTCTCTTTCAGTAATTCTTTACTGGTGTGATCAAAAACACAGCAAGCAATATGACTCCCCCCTATATCTACCCCTAAACTTAACATGTGAATTATACTTTGGTAAATTTGTTACACTTTTCAATCGTTATAGCTCCAACAGAATTAGAACCACATTTGATATTTTTCTATTTTAAGTATGCATTAATAACTTTAGCTCTGCCACTTCCTAAATTTTTAAGCTTAAATGTTTTGGCTGCAGCCGGTACTACAAAAGTTTCTGCATAGCTTAGCTTTTGGCTTTTACCAGTTTCTGTTTCCAGTTCAATTTGCTCTCCCTCAACCAACATCATAACATGACATGACCCTAAGGTTTCAATATTCATTGTTGTTTCAAAATCAAATCTTCTCACATCGTAAAAGTGTTCTTGATGTGTGGGATAATAAATAATTTCAAAATCTTTACCTTTTTCAATCTGCTGTGTATGAGAAAAAAGTTCTTTTTCTACTTTATCTCCCTTAAAATCAAACCTTAAATTATTGAAAGCGTGATCAATATTAATAGGTCTTGGGTTACCATCAAGATCTAACCTTAACCAATCATACATCTTAAATGTAAAAATATAAGGCGTAGCACTAATCTCAAGAACCATATTACCAGCTCCTGCACTATGCACTGTTCCGTTAGGTATTAAATACAAGTCGTGCTTCTTAGAGGGGTGCTGTTGTACATAATCTGTAATAGTAAGTTCAACGTTCTCTTCTTGACTTTTCACAAGTTCAGATCTGAACTTTTCAGCATCAATATCTTCCTGAAAACCTAAATATACACTTGCATTTTCATCGCAATCTAAAATGTAGTAACACTCGTCCTGCGTTATATTTTCACCAAATTTTTCTTGAATATATTTTAAACTAGGATGGCACTGTACAGAGAGATTTCCCCCTTTATAGGTGTCTAAAAAATTAAAGCGAATAGGAAACTCATTACCAAATTTTTTATGATGTTTTCCGAGAATATTTTCTGCCTCCTGATGCATTAGAAAATCAAAAGAAAATTCCAGAAGGTGATTATCACTCTCAAGGATTAATCCATTTTCCGGGACTATCAAAGAAAAAGCCCATGCATAATTAATGACATCTTTATTTAAACCTTCAATATGTTCCTTAATCCATTCTCCTCCCCAGGCTCCTGGCTCAAACCAGGGTCTTACTCTAAAAGATGTAGTACTCATTTGTTTAAGAGCAGCTCTGACATCTTTCATAAATGCCCAGCTTGGCTCAAGTTGGTTTTGAGAATCAATTAGTATATCTATATATTTTGATAATCTGCGTTTTTCTGCATTCAATACTACCCAATCCACAAAGTAGTACTGTTTGTACATTTTAAAATTTTCCCTTTTACCAAAAACTCCTAAATTATAAGCCTCCCCTGCGCGCATACGGTATTGAAGCTCATTCTTAGGCAAATCAAAATAGAAAAGTGTATGTTCAAAATTCACTAAAGAAGCACCACATCCAAAAACAACATTTACATCAGCTTCCTCATCAGTTTTTAATAAGTTCAATTTTTGCTCATCAAAAAAGTCTTTGATTTCAAGATCACATTTAGTTCCCCAAACTGATTCTTCCTCCCCAAGAAAGGGTTGAATCATTGCTTGAATTTCGTTTTCTGGCTTTAAACTTTCTGAAATATCAATGAGATTAAATTTTAAACCTTTAGTGTTTAAATGAGTGGCAACCTGCTCTAGTATCTGGCTCCAATTAACACCTGAAAAACCATCTAAACAAACAGTTTTTTTAGTTGCTATGTAATTTGCAAGACTATCAAACCCTCTAAATATTTTTTCTGTGCCCAAATCATGAGAAGGATACAAATCAAAATTTGAGTACTTATTCTGAGTTTCTCTTACCTCGGGGATTAAAAACTGTTCTGTTTTTCTTTTTAGAACTGAGGGTTCTAGGTGATAATTTTTTTCCAATTCCTGCATAAAAGAAATTTATTTATTGTTCTTATGTACAAACATAATAATTAATAAATGAAAATGTTATTTTTTACAAACATTTCCAACATCAATCTTAAGAAAAATGTGATATCATTAAGATTATCTGCTACTCTCTACCGAATAAATAAAACTATCTGATTTATAATACCCCAAATTATACTCAATAGATCTTTCTCCTTGATCAAATACAAAGCGTTTTCTGAATAAAACTGGAGTTCCCTTTTTTATTTCTAACTTTTTTGAAATAAATTCATCTGATGCTGTTGCGCTAATTTCTTCTTTAGAAAGAGACGCTATGATTGAATGCTCCTGTTCTAGCATTTCATATAAAGGCAATTTAAAATCTTCCTCACCAGTCAAGCCGATACGTGGATGAAAATAAGACACAAAATAAACGAAAGGCTCATCAGGCTTACCTCGCACCCGTTCCATTTTCAGAACATTTTTATCATTAGAAATTTCAAAAAAACGAGCTACATCATCTAGAGGTTTTACCCAACTCAAATGCAATTCAAAATTTTTGATAGGTATTCCTCTAAGTTTCATCTCCTGTGAAAAACTCAACCAATTATTTGACTTTGAGCTAACGGGCTTTGGAGCTACTTTTGTTCCTGCCTTTTTCTTTCTTATCAATAGCCCTTCAAAAACAAGCTTTTTGATAGCCTGTCTCACTGTAGATCGTGAAATAGCCAATCTGTTACTAATCTCAACTTCGCTAGGTAAAACTTTGCCTTTCTGATATTCATCCTGCTCAATTAATTCTCTCAACAACTCTTCAACCTGAGCATGAAGTGGCACAGGGCTTTTATGGTCTATAGTAAATTTCATAAGCTTTGATTACAACTTATTTGTTTTAATGTGTAAACATAAATAAAAGGAAATTATTTGAATAGGATCATTATAATTTATCATTAGTGTCCGATAAAACATTTTAAAAGCGGGATTTCCAGAAATGGATATCCCGCTTATTTTATATCTTGAAGTTACCACACATTCAAGATATGAATAAAAGTAGAAACTTTAGCGGACACCCCATAATCAAACAGGTTTTAAATTTCATCGAACCCAATGATATTTACCGGACAGCTAAAAAGCATAACAGCGACAGGTACACAAAAAAGTTTACTACCTATGAGCACCTTGTCACTATGATCTTCACGGTTCTCAGTGGTTGCAGCTCGCTTCGGGAGGTATCCAGTATCATGCTGGCCTGCGAGGGCAAGATCAACCATTTGGGCCTTAATGATTTCCCCAAGCGCAGTACCTTGTCCGATGCGAACAAGCGAAGGAGCGCAGCGGTCTTTGGCGATATCTATC
>NZ_FQUN01000040.1 GCF_900129005.1 Leeuwenhoekiella marinoflava DSM 3653
TGCAAAAATCGGGCATAGTATACCACCTTCGCCGGGCTAAAGTGAACCACCTAAATCGGGTCAATGTGAGCCGTCTTCGCCGGGCCAAAGTGAACCACTAGAAAGTCGATTCTATTTGTAAAAAGTCAAATGTCTTTTTTTGCTAAAAAGACGATGGCCAATAAACAAATAGATATGCGAAAAGTAAAACAGATATTCAAGCTCTACAGCGAGGGCGTAAGCAAGCGGCAGATAAGTTCAAGGTTAGGCCTATCACGCAACACCATTAGCAAATACATTGCTTTTTTCAAGCGCTACCAGCTTACAGATTATGAGGTCTCTTCAATGACTCTGGAAGAGCTGCATAAACTATTCAAATCAGACCAAAAACCAAAAAGCGAGCAGCTATTAACATTAGAAAAGTACTTCCCTTATTTTGACAAGGAACTGCGTAAAACGGGAGTGACCAGACAACTTCTTTGGCAGGAATATTACGCGAAACATCCTGATGGCTTTAAGATATCACAGTTCAAATATTGGTATAATGAATGGACCAAAGAAGTGTCTCCTGTTATGCACTTTACCCATAAAGCGGGTGATAAACTCTTTATTGATTACACAGGCAAGAAACTTACCATTGTAGACCGTCATACGGGAGAGTTACAAAATCTGGAAGTGTTTGTATGTGTACTGGGCAGTAGCCAATATACCTATGTAGAAGCCAGTGCGAGCCAGAAGAAGGAAGATTTTATACAGAGCGTAGAGAACGCACTCTGGTTTTATGGTGGTGTACCGCAGGCTTTAGTACCTGACAACCTTAGGTCGGCAGTTACCCAAAGCAGTAGTTACGAACCCAAAGTCAACGAAACTTTTGCTGACTTTGCCGAGTATTACGAAACTGCCGTATTGCCCACCAGAGCGTATAAACCCAGAGACAAAGCGATAGTTGAGAATGCCGTACGTATTATTTATACACGGGTTTTTGCCCCATTACGTCATCAAACCTTCCATAGCATACCCGAGATCAATGTGGCCATAGCCGCGCTGTTGGAAACCCACAATAAAATGTCCTTTAGGGGTAGGGAGTACTCACGATATTCATTATTCAAAGAAGTAGAAAAGCAAGAGTTAAAGCCTTTACCTTCAAAAAGGTATGAGGTCAAATCCTACGCCAATGGCACCGTGCATAAGAACAGCCATATCTACTTAAGTAAAGATAAACACTATTACAGCGTACCCTATAGACATATAGGAAAGCGTATTAAGATCATCTACTCCGACAGCCTGGTCGAGATATTCTATAAACTTGAACGATTAGCAGCACACCCCAGGGAAAGGAAGAAATATGCCTACACCACCATTAAGGAACACATGCCCTCGCACCACCGCTTTATAAGTGAATGGAGTAGCGAGAAGTTCATTGCATGGGCTGAGCATATTGGTATGAACTGTAAAGAATATATAATTAAGATACTTGACAAGAAACAACATCCCGAGCAATCCTATAAATCTTGTCTGGGCGTTTTACACCTGACTAAAAAAGTAGGTAATGCACGGTTGGAAAACGCCTGTAAAAGAGCCTTAGACTACGGGGCATACAATTATAATATCATCGAACGCATTCTTAAAAATGGATGGGACTCTTTAGATGAGGATACCGAATCAGAAATAGACATACCCAATCACCATAACATCAGGGGCGGTCATTATTACAAATAAAACAGGAACATTAAAACTACAGAAATGAATACACAAACATTAGAACAGATGAAACAATTAAGGCTGCACGGGATGCTCAGAGCCTTTAACACCAGTCTGTCCTCCCAGAGTATCGACTACACCAATGACGAGCTGATCGCTTACCTGATACAATCGGAGTGGGACGACAGGCACAACCGTAAGATAGAGCGTTTAACCAGATCGGCCAGGTTTAGGTATAGCGCCCTAATGGAGAACATTGATTATGATCCATCAAGGAAGATCAATAAAAACCAGATACAGCGTTTTGCCAGCTGTGACTTTGTAGCTCAGAATGATAATATACTCATTACAGGAAGCACGGGCGCAGGCAAGAGCTATATGGTATCAGCCATCGGCCATCAGGCTTGTTCCTTAGGGTACAAGGTACTGTACTTCAACACTACTAAACTATTTACGATGCTCAAAACATCAAAAGCAGATGGCTCTTATGCCAAGCAAATTGATAGAATTGAAAAGCAAGATCTGCTTATTCTTGACGACTTCGGTCTTAAAGGTCTGGACAACATAAACAGACACTCTTTTATGGAGATCATCGAAGACAGACACGGAAAAAAGTCAACTATAATCGCCTCTCAATTACCTGTCGAAGCCTGGCACGACATTATAGGAGAGCAAACCATTGCCGATGCTATATTAGATCGATTGGTACACACCGCCCACAGGATCGATATCAAAGGAGAATCCATGAGAAAAAAACTGAAAAATAAAGAGTAAATTTAACCACAAAGGAATCGACTTCCAGTACTTAGTTTGCTATGCTCACTTTCATCCGGCGAACGTGGTTCACTTTGACCGGCTTATCCA
>NZ_FQUN01000023.1:0-24086 GCF_900129005.1 Leeuwenhoekiella marinoflava DSM 3653
TGTATGCTGATAAAGGGTACCTCTCTAAGGAACTAGCTGAACTACTATTCGATCAGGGGTTACATTTAGTGACAGGAATAAAAAATAATATGAAGAATGTGCTGATGACCATGCGAGATAAAATCCTATTGCGAAAGAGGTCTGTCATAGAGACTATCAACGATCAGCTCAAAAATATCTGCCAGGCAGAGCATTCCAGACATAGAAGTTTTGGTAATTTTATTACAATCTTGTAGCTAGCCTTATAGCATATTCCTTTCAGGATAAGAAACCAGCTATTAAATTTGAAACTCAAAAAACCAATCAAGTGGCACTTTTCTACTAATACTTAAATCGAACTCAGGTTTGTAAAGAACTACGTAGTGATTTTTGTTCCAATGTAAAATGCAGGGTAGGGGAGCTTCTTTAAGTTTATTTAAATTAATACGGACGCCAATGGAACGAAAACCAATTTCTTCTGCCGCATCACTCAGGGAAAAAAGATTGCTTCCTGAGCGTGTGGTCTCGCTAATAGCTCTTAATGATTGTATAGAAAAGCTCTTACCGTAGTGTTTAGCAATAATTTTAAGACAGGAGGGACCGCAGTCTTTTAAATCGGGTTGTCGGTATATTGGAAAACGTTTCAATTGTTTTCATTGAGTTTTTTCGTAACGTATAATTCAGATAACTTTTTTTATAACGAGCGATAACTATATTTTGGAATACCGCAATTAATTTTTTCTAAACGGCTCATTCGATTTGAAGCTTATTTTTTAGTTGAAATCTAGGACTTCCTGTCTGCCAAAAACAAAATGAAAAAAGGTCTACGTAGTCTTGGTAAAAACGTTCCGTTTCGTCAAAATCCCCGTGGCCTGCATCATAATTTATTTTAAGAAGAATAGGATTATTTGATAGGTTATAATCTTGCGCTAAGGCAGCAAATTTTCCTGGCATCCATATAGGAACCCTTGGATCATTATCTCCACCAGTAATTAACATAGCTGGATAATCTGTATTCTGTTTAAGATTCAAATAAGGATCCATTTTGACTAAACCAGGGAATTGTATTGAGTCTTTTATGCTCCCAAATTCACTTACATTAGATCCACCTTTATCTGTTTTTGCTTCATTGCGTAATGGGTTAAGGATGCCTACTTCTGCAACCACAGCCTTAAATAAGTCGGGTCTCTCTGTAACAGCTCTTCCCACCATAATTGCACCTGCACTCATGCTATAAACAGCCGTTTTTTCTTTTGAAGTATAACCTTCATCAATAAGGTACTGCGTAGCACTTATCAGATCTTTCCAAGTATTTTCTTTGTTGAGCATTTTTCCATCTTCGTACCACTCATCTCCTTTCTCCCCTCCACCTCTTACATGTGGAATGCAAAAAACACCTCCTTGTTCAACCCAGTATAAAAAAGTAGGTGAGAAAAACGGATTAATTGAGCTTCCATAGGCTCCATAACCGAAAAGCAGGGCTGGGTTCTCATCATTCAAATTGATGTTTTTAGAATATATAATAGAGAGCGGAATTTCCTCACCATCGTGACCGGTGACTAAAACCTCTTTCGCTATGATATTTTCAAATTCAGGAAAACTGGCTCGATCAGCCAAATTTTCTTTTGTAAAGAGATTATTTTCTGGATTAAAATTATATCGGTTATAATCAGATACCCATCCCGATGTTTCAACCCATATGGTATTGTGTTGCGGATTAATTGAAGCTAACTCAATAGAGCCTGATTGTTTAGGAAGCTCAATTCTTACAGGGGTTTTACCAGTTATATATTTATAAAGTTTAGCATCAACACCATTTTGTGTAGTAGAATAGACTATATAATCTTTTAGGGTTTTAAAGTCTTCTACATTTTCATTTTGTGTATGATTTGTAATCCACTTAGGATTTTTAAAGTCAGGGTTATTTAAGAGTACTTCAGCAAGTTGGTAAATTGATGCTTCATTGACAGTCTTATAATAAAAGCTACTATCCCTAAATTGACCTTTTGAAGTAAATACTTTATCCTCCTTAGTATAAAAAGGCTCCCAATTGATTTTCGGTTTTTGAAGATCTGTTAGAGGTGCTATATATGCATCCCAGTGATTTTCAACCGTAGCTAAATACCCAAGCATAAATTCGTCTTGCTGTGATTTAATAGATACAATTGGAAATTCTCCAGTTTCAGAAATTCCAAGTTCAGGATTCTGTTTGTTTCCAAAAATAGGCCTTAGTTTGTCAGCAGGATCTTTTAATTTGTAAAGTACCGAGTACGTATTTTTTTTAAAATCTTCTGCGTCAGCATCTGCAACAGGAAAATACAGGAAAATAAAGCCACTACTGTCGGGTAACCAGTTAATTCCTAAAAATGAACTAGGCCAAGCATTTTGTATAATCTCCGGAGCTATCTCACCGGTATCTGTGTCAAGAATTAATATTGAAGAAAGTTCTTTGCCCGAATGACTCAGACTAATTGCTATATGTTTTTCATCCCAGCTCGGTGAAATATAATTTATGGTATATTGGTTCTCATCTGGATTGTAATCAATTGGTGAAAAGAGCATTTTTTCATCGCCATTAATACTTTCGCGATACCAAAGTTTAAAAGAGTCTTCTCCAGCATCTCGCTTTAGATAGTAAAAACTCCCATCTTCCTGAGGACGAATGTTTCGGATAGAAGCAGAAACTCTACCGTCATAATCAAGAAGTTTTTTTAATATTTCAGATCTATTGCTGATGTTATTTAAAACAGAATCAGCAAGACTAGTTTGCTTCTCGTACCAAGAACTTACAGACTTATTTTTAAGATCTTCAAGATTGCGATATGGGTCTGATATTATTTTTCCAAAAATGGTATCAATTTCAATAACGGGCTCAATTTGAGGATAATTAAATCCTATTTGGGAAATAGAGCTGGAACATTTGATAAAAAGAAATGCTCCTAAAATTAAAAACGTGTAGTATTTCATATTAAAAAAAGGTCAATATACAACTATAGACCTTTTAGATAAATTTATTTTCCGCTAGTAGGAACTTTTATTTTTCCTCTGTCTATATCGCCATCATCATCATTATTTCCATTATCCGAACCACCGATGATGGATCTAGTGGAATATAGCAGAACTTCAAGTTGAGTTAGCGTCAAGCTCCCGCTCCGACCTTAGGGAAGGAGTCAAGGGAGAAGGGTTTGGGATGCGGAGAAGTTGCTTTATTGCTCCAAAGGAATATTCAATTTAATACTGGTCCCTTTATGAAGTCTAGACTCAATAGTTAAAGTGCCTTCTAGCTCCTCACAGAGTTGTTTAACAAAAACCAGTCCCATTCCATAGCCTTGCTCACCTGAAGTACCTTCCCGGTGTATTGCTTGCTTATTGAATAGGTCATCTATTTGCTCAGCATCCATACCTATACCCGTATCTGAAACTTCTACATTAAGGGTTTTAAAGTCTGTGTTATTTTGAATTGCTAATTTTAGAAAAACCTGCCCTTCGGGTTCTGTAAATTTTATAGAATTTGAAATTAAATTGCCTATCATTGGCAATAAATAGTTTCTTGAAAACTTGAGTTTACTGGGGCTGTAGTCAAATTGAAGTTCAATATTTTTAGCTTGTGCCTGCGGACTATAAAGATCAATCAACTTTTGTGTAAGTCTTTCTAAAGTGAAAAAGGAACCGGGATCATAAGTTGGCGTATGACTGTTTGTCTCTTCAATTAAGATATCTTCAACGAGTTGCAGGATGCTTTTTGAGCTGGCTGAGATAAGGTTGATAACCTTTAATAATTCTTCAGAATCGTCTTTTGTGTAATTTGAATGATCAATCAGCTGCGCAATACCACTTATTGGACTCCTAACATCGTGAGCTAAGCGTCTTTTCAATTTCCGCTCTTCTAAAGCTTCTTTTTTTGTAATCAGTAAATCTTGCTTTAAAAGAATTTGTTTTTCGATTTGTTTGGCAATCAAATGCAATTGCTCAACCTGGCTTTCGCTTAGGTCTTCAACGGCTTTACCAGCAACACATAGCGAACCTATAGCGATTTCATCATTAAGTTTTAGTGGAATACCATAATACAATTTATAGCCATCTATTTTGACATAATCGGTCTCTTTGAAGTTTTCATCCAGATCCAAACGAATTTTAAAATGATCTGCTTCTTCAATTGTGAAGTTACAAATAGCCTGTTCGCGGGGTTTCTGATTGAATATCCCTGAAGATCCGGCAACAGTCCATTGGGTGTAATTATCAATAAAATTGACTTCGGAAAGTTCGGTTCCGGCTACTTTAGCAGCTAATATACTTAAAGCTTGGAAATCACTTTTGAGTTCGTGATAATCCAAATCAAGTTTTGCCAGTGCTTTGGCACGCTTGTAATCTTGTGTGTTCAAATTGAGCGATTTAGGGATGGCAAAAGTATTCAATTATTTGAGCTAAATAACATGTTTTCTTTAGATTATTCGGTTAGTATCTACTAAGTATCTGATGCAATAGCATTTTATAACGTAGTGTTAGATACCTAAAAAAAAAATAGCCAACCTTTAGGTGAAAGGTTGACTATTTAGTTTAGAAAATAAGGATTTTTAAAAGCTTAAAAACCTGGGTTTTGCATTGCTTGTTTTTCGCTGGCAGAGAGTGCACTGCCATCTATGATTAAGGCATCTAAATAGGATTGAGGAACCGGACGTAAGGTAAACTTTTCACTTACGTTTGCTGCTGCATCCGGGTTAAATGCCTGAGCTCTGCTTATTAAGCGCTCTGTTCTGACAAGATCTACCCATCTGTAAAATTCACCCATTAGTTCACGAGCCCGTTCGTTAAGCACAAACTCGATAAACATAGCTGCTTTTGAGCCTACTCCAGGAGGGTATAATTGCGAGTTTGCTTCTGTTGTTCCCGGGGTGAAGAATGCTTCTGTAGCAACCATAGCATCTGCTGTACTTGTAGTATTGCCAAAATCTACTTCGGTTTCGGTTAGGTAGTATGCAGAACCTCTATCTTCCCCATCCTTATAGGCAGCACGTTCCCGCAAGGTGTTGATGTATCCTAGTGCAGTACCATACTGACCCATTCTACCGTATGCTTCAGCAGCGATCAAATAGGTTTCTCCTAAACGCGCCAGAATACCATCACGCGTTCCTTTTGAATCATTAAAGTTTGTTCTAAACGGGTCGCTATACTTAGACAAAGAAGGGTAAGTACTGATGTTGAAATCGGTAACTTGATTGCCATTTGCATCTACTGCATAGCGGGCAACAACTAGAGGAGCTAAAGAAGCTTTGTATTCTGGGGTAAAACGCATATCATCTGCTTCGTTAATTACATAAACAGCAGCCGTATCTCCTACATTGAATTTGAGTTCGCCTACCAGATCTGGACTTGGAGCCGTTGCGGCCGTCCATTCCGGAACGGAGTTTGTATTCTGAGCAATGTAAGATGTCTGAAAACTTTTGTAAAAACGAGAATCATTCACTCGGTCAAAGTTATCTAAACCGTAATCGGTAGGTTTTAAACGTTGAAACTCTCTCCCGTCTGCCAAGTTACGTGTCATTCCCGGAAAGAAACGATACACCGATAAGAAATACAGATGCGTCTGGTTTCCGTAACGTCCTAAAAGAGCTTGGGTGTTGTCAAACTGTGCAGCTAATAAAATCTCATCCAGTTGTTCATTGGGACCGTTTACAGCCGTATAATTGAAAATGTCATTATAATCTGGAGCCAGCGTGCGCTCACTGATTACCTGATCGGCCAGTGTGGCTGCCATTTGTAAATCATTTGCCTGTGTGATTTCAGCATTGATTTCACTTGCACGCGTTAAATAAGCTTTAGCTAAAAAGTGACGGGCTGCGGCTTTGGTTAAACGGCCTTCTTGAGATTCTTCTACAGGAAGCATTTCTACAGCTTTGGTCAAATCATCAATCAATAAGTTGAACACCTCTTCTTTAGGATCTCTTGGGAAATCTGCACGGTCTGTAGTAATAGGTTCTGTAGAAATGGGCACATCACCAAACTGCGTTACCAAATTGAAATAGTTGAAACCTCTAAGAAAATATAGTTCTCCCATACGGGTGTCACGCAATGCCGGACTTTCATCTAAAACTTCAGGTATTTTAGAAAGACCTATATTGGCCAAGTTTATCTGCGCATACATGTTATCCCAATATGGAGCGAGGTTATCAGACTCTGTAGCATCAAGTTCACTGCTGTATTGATTCCAACGGATGTGATTGGTTCCACCGCCATTGGTAAACGTATCGGTTCCGTAATTAGTAAGTACATATGCCCACTCGTAATTGAAGTGGAAGCGGAGTCCTTCATAGGCTCCATTCACTAGATCTTCTATTCCTTCAGGGGTGTTGTACCGTTCCTGAGTAAGTACAGCGACCAGTTCTTCATCTATAAATTCTTCGCTGCAAGAACTGTATCCCAAGGGAAGCACAGCAAGCGCGCAGATTGTTAATTTTATATATATATTTTTCATAATGCTTTTTTTAGAATGTAACGTTTAATCCTACAACAAAACTTCTGGTAGTAATTGAAGAGGCGCTATTGTTAGAGCCTCCGTTTTGAAAACTACTATCAGGATCTAAGAAATCTGCTTTAGAATATAACCAAGGGTTAATAGCTTGTGCATATACCTTAAGATTGGTCAAACCTATACGTTCAATATCTTCACGGTCAAAATTATAACCCAGAGAAACATATCTAAGTTTAATGAATGAACCGTCCTGATAATTCATGGAGCTATAGTAAAGGGGTTGTCCTCCGTTATTATAATTGGGTCTCGGATATGCGTTAGTAGGATTATCTGGAGTCCAGTAATCTACAGCGCGGTGTACATATTGTCCTTGTAGATCAACAGCACCTCCACGTATAGTTGCTCCCCATTCTGAATATAAAAAGGCAGCCAAATCCCAGTTTTTGTAGCTAAACGTGTTTATAAAACCACCTATCCATTCTGGGTTGGGGTTTCCTATGATCTGGCGATCGTTTGTAGGATCTATAATACCATCATTATTTACATCTTCAACGCGGATATCTCCCGGTTCATAATCAGCACCATTTGCATTGTAGCGTGCAATCTCATCCGCATCTGCTGTTTGCCAAATACCAATTTTTTTATAATCATAAATCGCTCCTATAGGTTCGTTTATAAAATAGCCGTTGTTGATATCGTCCTCTTTACTGCCATCAACTAAAGAAACAATTTCAGTACGGTTTGCCGTAAAGGTCAAATCAGAGGTCCATCTAAAATCAGGACTTTCGATATTAACAGTAGACAGGGCTAACTCAACCCCACGGTTACGGGTTTTACCTGCATTTACGGTAATGGTTCCATAACCCGTAACAGAATTGGGTGTTTTATTAAGCAAAATATCATCTGTGTTTGCCACATAATATTCAATAGAACCACTGATTCGGTTGTTTAGAAAACCGTAATCTAATCCCAAGTTGATTTGTCTGGTATGTTCCCAGCCCAGATCCTGATTGGGGAGACTACCCTGATCGGTTCCTTTAGGGTCACCCACAACATACCCGGGAGCTGCTGTAGAGCCAAATATATA
The DNA here is from genome assembly GCF_900129005.1 of Leeuwenhoekiella marinoflava DSM 3653. GTDB lineage: Bacteria > Bacteroidota > Bacteroidia > Flavobacteriales > Flavobacteriaceae > Leeuwenhoekiella > Leeuwenhoekiella marinoflava. The sequence continues at coordinate 7,536 of NZ_FQUN01000023.1, forward strand.
CGGAAGTCGTACCAGACCTCCTGAAGTAGAATAGGGGTCCACCGCCTGATTACCCACTTCACCATACCCCACTCTCAGTTTAAACTGATTGATCCAGTCTACATCTTTCATAAAATCTTCCTGATCCATCTTCCAACCTAAAGCAAGAGACGGGAAGAAATCCCATTTGTTTCCTTGGCTTAATACTGAAGCAGCATCAGCTCTTCCGGTTACGGTAAGTAAATATTTGTCGAGTAAGCCATAATTAATACGCGCCATATAGGAGGTTAAGGTTCGTTTGGTATAACCCGAACCCCATCCTTCTAAAGCACCTCTGTTTGTAGATCCCAGATTGTACCACAGCTGACTGTCATAGGGTAAATCTGTAGCAGTCATATCGTTGCTTTCACCGGTAACTCGAGAGGAACTTTGTAAAAGTGTGATGCCTAGATCGTGAACGTCATTAAAGTTTTTGTTGTAGTATAATAAATTTTCAAGTGTCCATGAGACGTTTTCGCTGGTAGAGTAGCGGGCATAGTTTGTAGAAGAGGAGCTCCCACCACCTCTAAGGCTTGATTCTGCGCTTTGAAATTGTCCATTTCGGTAATTCCTGATGTCAGGACCAAAAATGGTTTTAAACCGAAGTCCTTCTGCAATTTGTAATTCAGCAAAAAAACTTCCAAACATTCTGGCAGTTTTGCGCTCATTGATTACTTCACCTATATCATTTATAGGGTTGATTATATTAGGATTACCACCTGGGTTAAAAATATACTCTCCATTATCATCATAAGGCTGAGCATAAGGAAGCTGACCCAAAGCCGCCTCGTATAGCGTTCTAGAGCCTCTAGAACCTCCGGCTGCGTAACCATAATCTTGAATGGAGTAGCTCGCGTTGATGGTACCACCTATGGTAAACCAGTCAACAGGAGTTAATTCTAAATTGAGTAGTGTACTGTAGCGTTTATATTCCTGCCCGGGTACGGTACCTTTTTGATCCAAGTAACCTGCTGAAATATAGGCCTTCATTTTTTCATTACCCATGTTGGCACTTAGGTTATGCTGTTGTAAAATCCCTGTTTGTTCTGCAAAGCGTGTCCAGTTTGCAGTAGGTATTTGAGAACCATTATAAACCGGTATCTCACTCACACCGAACTGCGATTGTTCCTCAGCCGTTGCAGGACGGGTTTGTACAATTCGTGCATCACGATCAACCCAAGAATATCCGTCAAGAATATTATTTAATGCGGTATTATCTCCGCCAAAATACTGAATGTCCAAAGTAGGATCTGCATAGCCTTTACCTTCATATAATCCAGCGCCGCGCAAGGCGTCTCTACGATACTCTGCATACTCACCGGCATTCCAATAATCAGCCAAGTTGCGTATGTTTTCTACAGTAACATTGGTGCTGTAATTCAGTTGAAACCTACCGTCTTTACCACTTTTAGTAGTAACCAAAACAACTCCATTTGCACCTCTAGAACCATAAATAGCTGTTGCAGAAGCATCCTTTAATATCTCTACGGATTCTATGTCATTAGGGTTGAATGCTTCTAAACCACCAGATTGTAAAGGAACTCCATCTACAACATATAGCGGACTGTTACTACCACTCAAAGAGCGGTTTCCACGAATACGTATTGTTCCTACTTCACCCGGACGTGCATTAGATGATATGTTTACACCAGCCGCTTTACCTTGTATACCTTGTAGGGTATTTTGTACCGGGAAGTCATTCAGTTCTTCTGAAGAGACTTGAGAAATCGCTCCTGTTATATCTGACTTTTTCTGAGTCCCATATCCTACTACAACTACAGCGTCAAGCTCGGAGCTGTCTTCTTCCATCGTTATCGAATACGAATTAGAGCTTGCTACTGCTTGCGAAATCGATTTCATTCCGAGGAAAGAAAAAAGCAAGGTTTCGCCCTCAGCAGCCTGTAAGCTGAAGTTTCCATCGAAATCTGTTTGAGTTCCGCGTTGCGTTCCTTGTACGAGTACATTAACCCCAGGCAGCGGCATGCCCTGAGCATCGGTAACAGTACCTGTAACTGTTTTTTCCTGAGCCCAGACTGCTGTACTTAGCAGGAAACAGCTCAGAAGCAGTAAAATGTGTTTGTTTAATTGTTTCATAATTGAGAAAAGATTTTGAGAGTATTAACTTTAAAATCATTGTTTGATGGCTAAAATTATATAAATACATCGTTTGAGGTATCCTGTACTGTGATGCAAAAAATGTTAAGCTTTAAAATGAAATCGCGCACTGTTTTTAAATTTAAGATTAAAACTTAGGCTTGTACAAGTTGTACAAGCCTAAGTTTTAGAAGGATAATTAGTTGTGAGACTTATTGAGCCTCAAGCGTATGTGGTTTTAGTCATAACCCTCATTTTGTTGGTATAGACCTTCTTTAACTGTGATTTGGGAAGAAGGAACGGGGAAGATGATTTGATTTTCATCCATTGGTAACATTCTGTTCTGTACATCTTCATCTTCAATCCAAGAATTGATTGTATTTACTACTGTTCCTGTACGAACCAGATCATGCCATCTTCTGCTCTCACCGGCAAACTCAAGGCGCTTTGCCTCCAGTAAGGTTGCCAGATTTATACCAGCTATAGCAGTAAGTCCTGCACGATCGCGTATAGCGTTTACCGCAGCATCTACCTCAGCCTGAGTACCTGTGCCGCCCATAAGAATGGCTTCGGCTTTCATCGTGAGAATATCGGTATAACGAACAATCGGATAATTTAGCCCCCAATCAAAACGGTCTTGTCCTGCGCGGTCTAGATTTAGATATTTAGTATAAAAAGGTACCGGATTGAAATTCCCGTTTAGGTCAGCATAACCTTGAAGAATGTCTAAGTCATCTCTAATATCATCTGCTTCATACGAGTTTATTAAATCTGTGGCAACTTGTTTGGCTGTTTCACCGTTAGAAAAACCAACAGAATTCACCCGTAAATAGCCGTCAGGAACCGGTATAGAAGGGTATTCTGCACCTACACCAGTACCTCCTGAGACATACTCGATATTGAAAATAATTTCTTCATTATGCTCATTGTTGTAATCAAATATGGAAGCATAATCATTAACAAAATCAAAAGGACCGTTGTCGATAATATCATTAAATTGCTCTAAAGCAAGATTGTATTCATTAGAGTTTAAACCGGGGCCTTCAATACCATACGTAGGTCCGGAACGGGTTAAATAAACCTGACCTAATATAGCTTTTGCGGCCCAAGAGGTAACCTTTCCTAGAGAATCAGAACCGTAGGAGCTTGGTAACAGATTTACAGCTTCTGTTAAATCTGCGAGAATTAGTTCATAAACTTCAGCAACCGGAGCGCGGGGTATTTCTAAGGTTTCAGTAGGTGTATAAACTCGATCAAAAACCGGAACTTTACCATAAGTTCTCACTAAGTCAAAGTAGAAAAAGGCTCTCAAAAATTTAGCTTCTCCCATCAATCTTTCAAATGTAGCAGCATCAGGAACTAATTCTTCATTGAGTTGATCAAGTACCGTGTTGGCTCTAAAAATACCAGTGAAATCAGTATTCCAGTTGTCTGCTACAATAGTATTTGTAGCCAAAGAAAGGTCAAAAGCATTGATAGGATCATAAGCACGAACTCCGGTAGGAGAAACGGCATATAAATTATCAGATCGTGTTTCAGATAAATAAAATTGGTAAACAGGATAATTTTGTAAGGTACTGTAAATACCATTTACTGCCGACTCGAAGTCTGCTGTGTTTCTGTAAAAATTATTACTGCCTTGTTCTGATATAGGTGTTTGGTCAAGATCTTCTGAACAAGAAAATGCTAAGACCGAGAGCACGATTAAGATTATGTATTTTTTCATGATGTTTTTATTAAAAAGTGAAGTTTAATCCGGTTACAATTGATTTTGAAAGCGGGAAAGCTCCATAGTCATCGCCACTACTGTTTACTGCCTCGGGGTTGAAGCCTCCATAATATTTATCATTTCCAAACCAGTTTTCTGCTGTTATATAAATGCGCAGACCAGAAAATATATTGGTGTTGATTATAGCTCCCAGGTCATACCCTAAGGTGATATTTCTAATTCTCCAGTAGTCTGAAGAGTATAACCAGTCTGTATTTTTAATTCTACCAAAGGTTGAATAGGCTTTACCCTCAATACCGTTACCAGGATTTTCTGGAGATCTCCAGCGGTCTCTTATGAATCCTAAATGGTTATCTTGATAGCCTTGCCCGGTTCTGTCTATAGCTCTACCAAAAGTAGAATAGATTTTACCTCCTGATTGACCTTGTAATAATACCGTAAGGTCAAAACCTTTATACGTAAACGTATTGGTTATGCCGTAAACATAATCTGGGTTTGGCTGTCCTGAAAGTACTCGGTCTGCCGGACTGATCACACCGTCACCATTTGCATCTACGTATTTAGGATCACCTTCCATCTGATTCCCATAAAGAGCAGCACCATTAGCAATATCTTCAGCAGATAAGATTCCATCTTGCTGAACTAAGAAAAGACTGTACAGCGGTTGACCTACTTGAAGAATGTTGTGCTCTATATCAAAATCGCCACCCAGAATAGGAGAGTTGTCTGGTCCTAGTTGCTTTACTTCGTTCGTATTATGACTCAAGTTGAAGTTAGTTGTCCAGGTAAATTCGCCACCTTGTAAGTTGCGCGTGGTTAATTCAAATTCCCAACCGCGGTTTTCTACTTTACCAATATTGGTAACAGCAGAAGAGAAACCAGATGCAGTAGGTACCGGCACACTCAATAACAAGTCTTTATTGGTTTTTACGTAATAATCAAATGAAGTGAAAATTCTTCCTTTAAATAAGCCAATGTCTGTACCAAAGTTAATGGTTTCAGATTCTTCCCAGCTTAAGTTAGGATTAGCCGAATTGATGGGCACCTGACCGGTTGCAAAATTTCCGTTATACGAATAATTAGAAAAACCAATTCTCGAAATACTGGCGTAATCATCACTAAAAGTGTTGTTACCTGCAAGACCCCAACTGGCTCTAAGTTTCATATTACTGATGAAGTTAACATCTGAAATAAACTTTTCTTTGTCAATATTCCATCCTAAAGATGCTGATGGGAATACACCCCATTTAGTGTCTCTACCAAAATTAGAAGAGCCGTCTCTACGAATACTTGCCGTTAATAAATACGTATCTTTATATCCGTATTGAGCACGCCCAAAATAAGAGATCAAAACTTTTTTAGATTCTAAGGTATAGGTGCCGCTAGCACTAATGTTGTTAGCAGCATTAATTGTTGTAATATCATCAGACCCAAAACCTTCTGCAGCAAGAATGCGCTGATTGTCAAACTTGAAGATGCTGTAGGAAGCACCACCTAATAAGGATAGGGTATGGATATCGTTAAAATCCAAATCATAATTAACCGTATTTTCATTTACAAAATTTTGTTTTTGATACGATGAAAATGAACCAGAAGCTTGCCTGTTTCGGTCAACAAAAGAAGGTTTGAAGTATTTGTTTTTAGCTTCTGTATTATCCAGATTGATTGATGATTTAACTCTTAGTCCTTCTATGATTTCATATTCACCATACAAAGTAGTCAGGGTTCTGAATATTTTGTTCTCTCCTATTGTATTTTCAATAGTTCGTATTGGGCTAGGTACACTACGTCCCCAAGCATACGGATTGTTATCTCCTACATTATAGTCTAGACCATTTTCTGAAATAGGGGTAGCAGATACTACATAGTGCATCAGGTTATCCTTCCCTTCAACACCAGGGTCTTGTGTAACCGAATACGATGGAGCAATATTGATACCGAATTTCAATTTCTCATTTGCTGTAATCTCAACATTGGCACGAGCAGAGTATCTCTTATAATTTACACCAAGTGCAATACCATCTTGATCAAGGTGTTCTCCAGAGATGAAATAGTTTACAAATTCATTTCCACCACGAGCAGAAAGTTGATAACTTTTTACTTCACCTGTTCGGAAAAACTCATCTTGCCAGTCCATATAATCTAAACCGGGATGACCTTGCTGAGACCAACGATCATCTTTAATGAAGTTCGTATCAAAACCTCCCAATATAGCTTGTCGTTCTGCGCTAGTTTGATTTGCAGTTCTTCCTGTTCCAGAGTTAACCCAACGAGCATCAATAATTTCAGTAGCTCGATCAACCCACTCTTCAGCACTGAGTACATCCAGTTTTTTAACGGTCTGGTTGATTCCGTAATAGGTGTTGAAACTCAATTTAGGTTTCCCCAGTTTTCCAGATTTTGTCGTTATGAGTACAACCCCGTTAGATGCTCTGGATCCGTAAATAGAAGCAGCAGCAGCATCTTTCAATACCTGAATAGATTCTATATCGCCCGGGTTGATGTTGTCTAAAGGGTTACCAGAACCAAAATCTCCATTCCCATTTTGGGTAGCTGGTTCTAAGGGAAAACCGTCTATAACATAAAGAGGTTGATTGCCGGCAGAAATAGAACCCGTACCTCTTACTTGCACCGAAAAACTTTTTCCGGGAACCCCACTGGTTTGCTTTACGCGTACACCGGCCATCTGACCAACCATAGCCTGATCTACTTTACTAATGGGTCGTTGGTTTAAAATATCGGTGTCCATCGTAGCAACAGCAGTAGTAATACTTGATTTCTTTTGAGTACCATAACCAACAAGAACTACTTCATCAAGTACGGCACTGTCCTCTTCCATTGCGACCATGTATGTTTCAGCACTTGTAATCGTTTGCGAAATCGATTTCATTCCTACATATGAAAAAAGTAGTATGTCGCCTTCAGAAGCCTGAACATTAAAGTTACCGTCAAAATCGGTCTGTGTACCAGAGGTGGTACCCTTAACAAGGACATTTACACCGGGTAATGGCATTCCTTGAGGATCAGTTACAGTACCTGTAACTGTTTTTTCCTGAGCCCAGACTGCTGTACTTAGCAGCAAACTGCCTAGAAACAGTAAAATGCGTTTGTTTAATTGTTTCATAATTGAGAAAAGATTTAGAGTGTTTTAACTTTAAAAAATCATTGTTTGAAAGCTAAAAGTAATTGATTACAACGTTGTAGCTATCCTGTGCTTACTGTGCTGTGCTATCCTGCTTTTTTTAATAGGTTATTGTATTCTGTTTAAAATTGATTTGTATTCAACAGGACGGCACAGGATAGCATTTGCTTGTTGAACTTCTATTTTTAGCGTAATTTGAATAGTGATGCAAGGCATTGTATTTTCAGATTTAAATCTTATTTCTATGCGTTTTTACGTTAATTCTATTTTTCTTTTAATGGGTTTTGTGCTTGTGTTGAGCTGCAAATCTCAAGAAAGCAATGACTTTTCTAATTCAGGTGATAAACTTTGGCCTGAGGTTACTCAAACTACAAAACCCTGGACCCGTTGGTGGTGGATGGGTAGTGCGGTAGATAAACTCAACTTAAAAGAACACCTTGTGGCTTTTCAAAAAGCAGGTTTGGGTGGCGTAGAGATTACTCCTATTTATGGAGCAAAAGGGGAGGAGTCTAATTTTTTAGAGCATCTTTCGCCAAAATGGCTGGAGCTGGTAGATTATACAATTACCACAGCAGATAGTCTGGGACTTGGGGTTGATATGGTCTTGGGAACAGGTTGGCCCTACGGTGGTCCGCAAGTAGAACAGGAGTATGCCGCTACAAAATTGGTTATTCAAAAATACCCACTTCAACAAGGAACTCTTTTCAATGAAATTTTAGCGCCCGATGCTAAAGAGAAGCAACCTGCAAGGCTTACTGCTGTTTTGGCTTATGATGTTGATGAAAACTTTAAGGACTTAACAGCGGAAGTTGAAGACGGAAGACTCAACTGGACTCCTGAAGATTCAGATTATACGGTTTATGCTGTTTTTACCGGTAAAACAGGACAGCAGGTAAAACGTGCTGCACCTGGCGGTGCCGGGTATACTTTAGATCATTATTCTAAAGAAGCTTTTGAAGATTATGTGCAACCTTACGATACTGCTTTTGCAAAACTCAGCGGAAATCTAAGAGCTATTTTTAATGATAGTTATGAAGTGTATGGGACCGATTTTACACCCAAGTTCTTTTCTTTTTTTAAAGAACAACGGGGCTATGATTTAAAACCACACATCAATTTATTATTGAGTGACAGCGATAACGATTTAGGAAATCGGGTTAAAAGTGATTACCGGGAAACCTTATCCGATTTATTACTGCAGCAGTTTAATGAGCCTTGGACCGCTTGGTCTAATAAAAAGGGTTATAAAACCAAATTGCAGGCACACGGTTCGCCGGGAAATTTAATCGATTTATATGCAGCTGCAGATATACCGGAGTGTGAGACTTTTGGCTCTATGCCTTATGATATTAAAGGTTTTAGACGCGAAGCGGAAAATATTCGTACTGGTGATGCAGATCCGGTGATGTTGAAGTTCTCTTCTTCTGCAGGACATATTGCAGGTAAACCGCTGGTTTCTTCTGAAACTTTTACGTGGTTGCGCGAGCATTTTAAAACGGCGTTATCGCAAACGAAACCAGAAGCCGAAGAACTTTTGCTCAACGGGGTCAATCATATTTTTTTACATGGATCTACGTATTCACCTGAGCGTGCCGGGTGGCCGGGTTGGAAGTTTTATGCATCTGTAAATTTTAGTCCAAAAAACACGATTTGGAAAGATGCACCGGCATTGTTCTCGTATCTAACCAATGTGCAATCGGTGCTTCAGGAAGGGAAACCGGATAATGAGACGTTATTGTATTGGCCTATTTATGATCAATACAACAGCTATAAAGACGGAAAGTTATTTTTTCAGTTTAAAATTCACTCGCTTAATGAGTGGTTGCTGGATACTCCGTTTTATAAGACTACTAATGAGCTGATGCAAAAAGGATATGGGGTAGATTTTCTCTCTGATGATTTTCTACAAAAAGTCAAGGTTTCAGATGGACAACTTGTTTTACCCGGAGGAACTTATAAATCTATAGTCGTTCCTGATTCAGAGTATATGCCTTTAGCTACGCTGAATAAGTTAATCGAATTGAAAAAACAGGGCGCAAGCATTATCTTTTTGGGATTACCGGAAAGCGTACCGGGATTCTTTGAGTTTGAAGCAAAAAATGCAACACTTAAAAACCTGATTGCTGAAAATAATCTAGCCATTACTACACTACAGTCAGGTTTGGGTGCTGCTGAAATAGAACCCGAAAACTTGGTGAATACCGGTTTAAAATTCATCAGAAGAGCAGATGGTGCTTCTAAAATTTACTATTTGGTAAATCACACTGCTCAAGATGTCGCTACGTTTATTCCGCTTGCGGGAACGGTAGCAAACGCTGTGATTTTAGATCCGCTTTCGCGAAAGGCAGGCGCAGCGATTACCCGTGATCGAGCAGGAAAGACTGAGGTGAAAGTGCAAATTGCTTCCGGAGATGCCTTGATCTTAAAAACGAATGTTTCCGAAATCATACAGCCTTGGGAATATGCTGAAGCTACAGCAACAGGTATTCTGCTAGAATCTGATTGGGAAATTACATTTGAAGAAGGTGGCCCTGTATTACCGGAATCTGCAAAACTTCAAACTTTAAAATCCTGGACAAGTCTTGGTGAGGATGCGGAGCATTTTTCGGGCACCGCACGTTATACCACAACTTTTGAAAAACCGTCTCAAGAAGCAGATGCGTGGCGCCTGGATCTGGGAGACGTGCGCGAAAGTGCTGAAGTCTGGTTAAATGGTAATTACATGGGTACTGCCTGGTCAGTACCCTATCAGTTGAATTTAGGTCAACTTAAAAACGGTAAAAATACGTTAACCTTAAGGGTGACCAATCTTGCTGCAAACCGTTTACGGGCAAAAGAATTACGCGGTGAAGAATGGAAGACTTTTTACGAGATCAATATGGTGAATAAAGATTATAAACCTTTTGATGCCAAGGTATGGGAGCCTACACCCTCCGGCTTGTTAGGTCCTATTGAATTGATTCCACTTCAAATCGAAACCAAATAAACAAACTCCATAAAAATAGTTAGATGAAAAAAGTACTCGTTTTAGCATTTATAGCAGCATTCAACTTTAATTGTGCAGCCCAACAGCAAATTGACCGAAATGATGTTTTAGCCAAAATGGAACTGGCAAATGCATACTTTATGAAAAAATGGCCGGATGTGGGCAAAACAATTATTACTAATAAAGAGCGACCCAGCCATATCTGGACCCGTGGGGTGTACTATGAGGGATTGATGGCATTACACGAGATTTACCCAAAAGCAGAATACTACAACTATGCGCTAGACTGGGCAAATTTTCACGAATGGAGTTTTAGAAGTGGGAATGAAACCCGCAATGCTGATGATTATGATGCGGCACAGACCTATATTGATTTATACAATTTGCAACCCGATCCTGAGAAATTAAAGAATACCAGAGCCTGTATGCAGAAGTTCTTACTCACACCTCAAAATGGAGACTGGGACTGGATTGATGCGATACAAATGGGCATGCCGGTTTTTGCAAAAATGGGCGTATTGGAAAATGATCCGCGGTATTTTGAGAAGATGTACGAGATGTATATGGAAAGCCGAAATGTAATTGGAGCAAACGGATTGTACAATCCGGAAGACGGACTCTGGTGGCGTGATGCTGATTTTGATCCGCCGTATACTGAGCCTAATGGAGAAGATAGTTATTGGAGTCGCGGGAACGGTTGGGTGATTGCTGCTTTAGCAAAAACACTTTCTATAATTCCTGAAGATGCGCCGCATCGGGAGCAGTATGTTGAAGATTTACAAGCGATGGCAGAAGCTCTTGCAAAAGTGCAGCGAAAAGATGGATTTTGGAATGTGAGTTTACACGATCCCACACATTTTGGAGGAAAAGAAACTTCAGGTACAGCCTTATTTGTTTACGGAATCGCATATGGAATCAATAATGATCTGTTAGATCGAGAAGCATATCTTCCAGTAGTTACTAAAGCTTGGAATGCAATGGTTTCTGAAAGTGTGCACGAAAATGGCTTTTTAGGTTGGTTACAATCTACCGGAAAAGAGCCTAAAGACGGGCAACCTTTGTCGTATGATAAACAACCAGACTTTGAAGATTATGGTTTGGGCTGTTTCTTATTAGCCGGTTCAGAAATGTATAGATTAGAATATTAAGTAATGAATAGATATTTTAAAACTATAAAACGAATACTGATTTTAATTGGCTTTGTAGTGTCGCTACAAGGCCTTTTTGCACAACGGGCAACCTTTAATTTCAACAGCGATTGGCAGTTTAAAACCGGAGCTCTTGAAGGAGCATCTGCAAAGGAGTTTAATACAGAAGCTTGGACTTCAGTCACGTTGCCACATGCCTATAATCAGGAAGAAGCGTTCTTAAAATCTATAGATGAGCATACGACTGGTATTGTTTGGTATCGTAAACAATTTGTACTTCCGGAAGATGCTGAGGGCAAAAAGGTGTTTTTAGAGTTTGAAGGTATTCGTCAAGGTGGTGATATTTATGTAAATGGTCAACACGTAGGTTTTCATGAAAACGGCGTTATGGCTTTTGGTTTAGATGTTAGCGATATCGTTGTATTTAATGAAAAGCCCAATACGATTGCCTTACGAATTGATAATGACTGGAAATACCGCCAGCGCAGCACAAATGCTACCTACCGTTGGAACAATATAAACTTCAATGCCAATTATGGCGGTATCCCTAAAAACGTATTTCTTCATATTACAGATAAATTGTACCAGACGATTCCGTTGTATTCTAATTTAAAAACAACAGGAGTTTACGTTTATGCAACCGATTTTGATATTCCAAAAAGTCAGGCTACAGTTCATGTGGAATCAGAAGTTAAGAATGAATATGAGGAGTCTAAAACAGTTCAATATGAGATTGAAGTTTTCGATTTAGATGCTAAGAAAATAGCTGAATTTTCAGGACCTGAAACAAAACTTCAACCTAATGAGACAACGATTATTTCAGCATCAAAAGAGCTTGAGGATTTAAATTTTTGGAGTTGGGGTTACGGGTATTTATACACGGTAAAATCTAAACTCAAAATTGATGGGAAAACCATTGATGAGGTTTCAACCCAAACAGGTTTTAGAAAAACAGCCTTTAAGGATGGTAAAGTCTATCTGAACGATCGTGTGTTGCAAATGAAAGGATACGCACAACGCACCAGTAATGAGTGGCCTGCAATAGGTATGTCTGTCCCCGCATGGTTGAGTGATTATAGCAATCGGTTAATGGTTGAAAGCAATGCCAATTTAGTACGCTGGATGCACGTCACACCTTGGAAGCAAGATATAGAATCTTGTGATCGGGTCGGCTTGATACAAGCGATGCCCGCGGGTGATGCAGAGAAGGATTCACAAGGAGCTCATTGGCAGCAACGCACCAGTTTGATGCGGGATGCAATTATTTACAACCGCAATAGCCCGAGTATACTTTTTTATGAAAGCGGCAATGATGCCATCAGTGAGTCGCATATGGCCGAGATGAAAGCCCTGCGTGATACCTATGACCCCTATGGAGGTCGCGCAATAGGCTCTCGTGAAATGCTAGACAGTCGGGAAGCAGAATATGGTGGCGAAATGCTGTATATCAATAAAAGTGCTCGCATACCGATGTGGGCAACAGAGTATAGCCGGGATGAAGGGATGCGTAAATATTGGGATGAGTTTTCACCGCCTTTCCACAAAGAAGGGGATGGGCCGCTTTACAAAGGTGAGCCTGCAACCTCATACAATCACAATCAAGATAGACACGCCATCGAAGATGTGATTCGTTGGAATGATTATTATGTAGCACGTCCGGGAACGGGACATCGCGTGAGTTCGGGTGGCGTAAATATTATATTTTCTGACACCAATACGCATTACCGTGGTGAACAAAATTACCGAACCAGTGGAGAAACCGATCCGATGCGGATTCCTAAGGATGGTTTTTATGCGCATCAGGTGATGTGGAATGGATGGGTAGATATCGAAAAGCACGGCACACATATGCTGGGACATTGGAACTACAAACCGGGAACGGTCAAAGATTTCTATGCGGTTTCCACCGGGGAACAAGCAGAACTTTTTATAAATGGAAAATCAAAAGGTTTTGGCGAGCGTGAGCATAGCTTTCTATTTACTTTTGAAAATATTGATTTTGAAGCAGGCGAAGTCAAAGTAGTGAGTTATGATGCTGAAGGAAATATACTTAGTGAGGATCAAAAACAAACCGCTGGAGAAGCTCACGAAATCAGATTGACGCAGTTAGAAAAGCAGCATAGCTTTAGGGCAGATGGTGCTGATGTTGCTCTTTTTGAGGTTGAGGTAGTTGATCAAAACGGTCAGCGCTGCCCGCTTGATAATTCTAAAATTGAGTTTGATTTAAGTGGTCCTGCAAGCTGGTTGGGCGGAATTGCTGATGGTCCTGAGAACTACATTCAGTCTGAAGTTTTACCGGTTGAGAATGGTGTAAATCGCTTTATGATTCAATCTGAAACAGAAGCAGGAACTATAAAAATTAAAGCGAAAGCTTCAGGCTTAAAAACGGATTCGATTAAGTTAGAATCTGTTCCTTTTATAACAAAAAACGGACTAGCAACCGAACTTCCGGGAGCTGATTTAGTTTCCAATTTAGAACGGGGTCCTACGCCACAAACGCGATCGTTTACAAAAAAAAGAACACCGGTATTTATTCGTTCCGGGGTAACTGCAGGCGAGGATGACAACCCGTATTACAGTTATGATGATAATGAACTTACCGAGTGGCGCAATGATGGGAAAGCAAAAACCGGTTGGATTACGTATAATTTAGCTCGGGAAGCAGCAGTAAATGAATGTGTGATTAAGTTAACCGGATGGCGCAGAAAAAAATATCCTTTGCGTATTTTAGCAGGAGATGAAGTGGTTTTTGAGGGGGAGTCCTGGCAAAGTTTAGGATATATTACCATTCCGTTGAAAGCGGTGAAAACGGATAAGATTACCGTTCAGTTGGCCGGAGCTCAAAAAGAAGAGGATGGTTTTGACGATATTGTTGAGGTAGATCCTAATAAAGAGCTTGATTTGTTTAAAGACGATGAAGCCGCCACCGCCACAGGGCAGCTGCGTATTGTAGAAATTGAATTTTATGAATCTCTTAAAAACTAATATGCTTTAAAAAATGAATTTGAGAAACTTATTGATTATGGGCTTATTAATTAGCAATGCCTTATTAGCACAGCAAAAAGAAGTAAAACTCTGGGATGAAATTCCCGGAAGCATTGCAGCCGAAGATTATAAAGAAGAACAAGCTTTAGATGGTGATGTAGTTTCTGGGTATAGTAAAGTAAGCGAACCTACACTAACTATTTTTGAACCCGAATCTGGTAAAGCAACTGGTACAGCAGTTGTGATTTGTCCGGGTGGAGGTTACAGTCATTTAGCGATAAATAAAGAAGGTTACAAATTAGGAGCCTGGTTTGCAGAACAAGGAGTGACCGGTTTTGTTTTAAAAAACAGACTGCCCAGCGATGCAATTATGAAGGATAAAACCATTGGTCCGTTACAAGATGCACAGCGTGCGATTCGCTATGTGCGCCAAAATGCTTCAACTTACGGAATCGATACCAGTAAGGTTGGTATTATGGGTTTTTCTGCCGGTGGACATTTGGCTTCAACAGCTGCTACGCATTATGCAGACCATGTTTACGAGTCGACCGAAGGTGTTTCTGCAAAACCCGATTTTTCGATGTTGATTTATCCGGTAATCAGTTTGCAACGTGGAATTACGCATCAAGGTTCTCGTGACAATTTATTAGGGAAAAATGCGTCTCAGGAAGCCGTTTATAAATTTAGTGGCGAATATCAGGTAACTCCGGAAACGCCGATGACCTTTTTAGTACATGCCACTGATGACGGTGCTGTTTCTGTTGCAAACAGTATTAATTATTATTTAGCGCTGAAAGATGCCGGTGTTCCTGTCGAAATGCACATTTACGAAGATGGGGGGCACGGTTTCGGTATGGGACGTTCTGCAACAGCAAATTCCTGGCCGGAAGCATTGAGCTTATGGTTGAAAAAACATGATTTGATAACTAAATAGTCTCAATTTAAAGGTCATCCTGAACTTGTTTCAGAATCATATACGCATTACAAATATTGAATTTATGCTTAAAAAACTCATATTTCTTCTGGTATTAAACTTTGGCTTCATCTCCTGCAAAGCCCAAGATCCTGCCTATATCTTTACCTATTTTAAAGGAAACGGGGAAGACGGGTTGCATCTCGCCTATAGCACAGATGCCTTAAACTGGAAATCACTCAACAAGGATCAATCTATTTTGACGCCCGAAGTTGGTGAACAAAAACTGATGCGAGATCCTGCGGTTATTTTAGGCGGAGATGGTTTGTATCATATGGTGTGGACGACAGGCTGGACCGAGCGGGGAATCGGTTATGCCTCTTCTGAAGATTTGGTGAACTGGTCAGAACAGCAATTGATACCGGTGATGGAACACGAAGAAAGAGCCCGTAATTGTTGGGCTCCTGAAATTACCTACGACGCTAAGAATGAGCAGTATATGATTTACTGGGCGACTACAATCCCCGGTCTTTTTCCGGAAACTCAATCAGAAAAAGATGCGGGCTACAATCATAGAATGTATTATACCTTGACCAAAGATTTTAAGGAATTTAGCAAAGCTGAAGTATTATACGACCCGGGGTTCAATTCTATTGATGCGACCATTCAATGGGACGGCGAGCAGTATGTGATGATTTTAAAAGATGAAACCCGTGAACCGGCTCGTAAAAACTTAAAAGTGGCAACAGCACAAAATTTAACCGGACCGTATACTGAGGCCAGAGAACCCATTACCGGCAAGTACTGGGCAGAAGGACCAACAGCCATTCAGAAAGATGGGGAATGGTTGGTGTATTTCGATAAATACACCGACCATCAATATGGAGCAGTTCAATCTTCAGATCTTAAAACCTGGACCGATATTTCTGATCAGGTTTCTTTTCCCGATGGAATCCGTCACGGAACTGCGATACGTGTTTCTTCAAAAGAATTGAAAGCCATTCAAAAAGATTTTAATCCATAATCGAGATTTTAAGCCGCGATACAATCGCGGGCTAAAACGTAATATTAAAACTTCCTTCTCGGGCAGGGGATGAGGAAATTTGGTTTTAGCATCAAGGCAAAAGAACGGGAAAATGAATAGGAGTTATAATTCTAATGATGTGTTGCTTGATCTCCTATCGGAGATTTGAGTAAGGCTTACTTCTAATCATGTTTGTTCATTTTCTTTAGCTCGCGTGATTATTATTTCACGGGTGCTCGTGAACCTCGTGCCCTCGGTTTGTCTTCTCCAAAGAAAACGAACCAAAAGAAAAGAGCCCCTCGCTTAGGAATTTTTCGCTTGAGGCGAAAACCGCCTTGTCCGTTCCGCGTCGCTACCGCTCCTGTCCTTCGGAACGGCCTGCAGCTATTCTGAACCGAGGGAGGGGCATCCAGTTAACCCTTCGGGTATGAATACTTTCTTTTTTCTAAAATCTCTTATGCAATACATTTTTAAAACGGCCTACAAGAAGGTATCGTGAAATTTGAAGTGAG
>NZ_FQUN01000023.1:24096-80678 GCF_900129005.1 Leeuwenhoekiella marinoflava DSM 3653
GAGCCTTGATCTTTTGGTTCTTTTGTATCAAGGCAAAAGAACAGGAGTATAAATAGAAGTTATAGTTTCTATATCATGTTTTGTTCATTTTCTTTAGCTCGCGTGATTATTATTTCACGGGTGCTCGTGAACCTCGTGCCCTCGGTTTGCTTCAAAAACTCCTTCGTCGTTTGAGGTTTAGAGATTGTCTAGAACAGTGCATTCCTCTCCCTACGGTCGTCGGATGCAGAAAAGAAAAGAGTCCCTCGCTAAGAAATTTTTCGCTCGATAATCGAGATTAATTTTTCTTAAGCTGGTCTTGCTTCCTAGATTTAGTCCTTAAGCGATTATGTTACTCCTTGCAAAAGCCGTTTAACGGCCGAAAACCGCCTTGTCCGTTCCGCGTCGCTACCGCTCCTGTCCTTCGGAACGGCCTGCGTCTATTCTGAACCGAGGGAGGGGCATCCAGTTAACCCTTCGGGTATGGGTATTGTAGTGTTTTAAATTGAGTAAGAATCAAGCTGCCTTTTCCTTAGGAGAAGGGTTGGGGATGAGGATAATTTTTAACGGGATACCCTTGCTATACTGACCAAAAGGAAACTAAACCCTTCGGGTATGAATACTTTCTTTTTTCTAAAATCTCTTATTCAATACATTTTAAAACGGCCTACAAGAAGGTATCGTCAAATTTGAAGTGAGGGGAACGTCGCAGGCGGTTTTGTCTGAGGGCGGTGTGCCGCCCGAGTTAAGCGCATGCAGTGCAGTGAACGAAAAATTTAGATACCGTCTTGTGAGCCTTGATCTTTTGGTTCTTTTGTATCAAGGCAAAAGAACAGGAGTATAAATAGAAGTTATAGTTTCTATATCATGTTTTGTTCATTTTCTTTGCTTCTCCAAAGAAAACGAACCAAAAGAAAAGACACCCTTGCTTCGAAATTTTTCGCTCGATAATCGAGATTAATTTTTCTTAAGCTGGTCTTGCCTCCTAGATTTAGTCCTTAAGCGATTATGTTACTCCTTGCAAAAGCCGTTTAACGGCCGAAAACCGCTTTGTCAGCTCCGCGTCGCTACCGCTCCTGTCCTTCGGAGCTTCCTGCGCCTATTCTGAACCGAGGGAATTGATAATTCGTTTAACCCTTCGGATATTAATATCATTTAAATACTTATTAATACTTGAAGAATGGCCTACAAGAAGGTATCGTGAAATTTGCAGTGAGCGTAGCGTAGCAGGCGGTTCTGTTTGAGGCCAGTGGCCGAGTTAAGCGCATGCAGCGTAGGGAACAAAAAATTTAGAGAAGCTCCTGTAAGCTTTGATCTTTTGGTTCTTTTGTATCAAGACAAAAGAACAGAACTATCAACAGGTAGTCCTATTTACCCTTTACTCCCTATTCTAAATAAAAATACGTGAACTTCCTAACGTCAGTTTGAATAATCATAGGTATAGTCATGGTATTCTTTTTTGCATCGCCCAAAAAAGAATAAAAAAAGTCTAGGCTTAAGAAAACGACTCTAAATTTATCGTTCGGCTTCTAAATTTACTGAACTCCGCTGCGGGTCAAACAGCAGAAAATTTCACGAGTCCTTTTCTATATGCCGATTTTGAAACGTTTTCATTCCTAGAAAATAGTACTTTTTGGGAGCTTCTCGCGGTTATTCTAAACCAAGGGATTGTAATTCGTTTAACCCCTTTGGGTTTGTGAATCGTCATGCTGAACTTGTTTCAGCATCTCACAAGGAGTGCTGTCAAGAATCAAACTCCCTCTCTGACCTTAGGGAAGGAGTCAAGGGAGAAGGGTTGGGGGTGAGGAGCGGTTAGTCGTTGACTTTATCTATTTGATAATTTCACATAAAAAATATACGACTTAAAAAAACGGCTTCAATCCTTCCCATTTTACATCCCAGCTTCCGTCTTTTGGGAAGCCGGGATTTTTGGTTTCAGAGCCGTCCCAACCGGCACACATCATCGAGACAGCGGTCAAGAGTCCGCCATTTCCGGGCATATATAGCGTTAAACGTTCTTCCTGATAATTGTGTCCGTTTTTGAGATAGGTGTTGGTCTGCACATCCATAAATAAAGCATCTATTGCTTTTTCGGGCATTCCCAATCGGGCGGCGGTCATTGCCGTCATCGGGAAATCCCAACCCCAGGTATCTTCCCAGTGCCAGATATCCCAAATCTTATCAAAGGTATTCCGCATGGTGGTTTTATCAAGCAATGCGGTTTCCGGAAGCATTCCAAAGGTCCCAAAAACAGAAGGGTGATCGGTTAAAAACTCCGGATTGGTATAGGAGTCGGTTGCACTTTCCGTAGCAAGATAATAGTCTTCCTGCACCGGCAGTGCCGAAAGCTTGTTCAATACTTCCGTCCATTTTTCCGGGACGGGTTCACCTATGCGTTTTTTCCATTTTGAAGCTGTTTTTAACGCCCAATTCCAATACGCGAGTTCGTAGGTCGGATTAAGGGTTTCGGTTTTTTCAAAACGTTCCTGTGCAGGAATCACCGGCGGACCTAACACATACCGATCATTTTCTTTGTCATAATCAGGAAAAGAAGCCATAAAATCAGCCGTAGCAAAAACCCGTTCCTGATAGTTGGTTAACGTTTTTTCAGTGGAATCTGCACGATAAAGCAATTCTGCAAAGGTGATAAAATGCGGTTGTTGCCAGATGAGAAAAGCGCCTACAGAAGACGGGCCTTCATCCCCATACGGATCGGTCATTTTTTGCCAGCGTGCCCCTTCGAAACCTTGTCTTTTCGCTAGCTTTTTGGCATTTTCAAAAGCGTCTTCGTACCAGTTTAACGTATTTTCTAAATATTGAGGTTTGCCCCAAAGCGCGTAATGCACGCCGTGCCACCAGTGCATCTCCAGGTGTGGTTTGCCGTACCAGCTGTTGTAGGTTAAACCGGTTTCTTGCGGAGGCATAGTTCCGGCTGTTTGTGCTTTAGTCAGGTATTGTGAAAGTACAACACGACGTTCGAGTTCCTCTGCCCGCGGATCAGTACTTCCGGAGAAATCTACGATTCCGCCGTTCATCCAGTAGTCTTTCCAAGTGTTTATACTGTTATTAAAAACCGTCTGCGTTTCTAATTTTGTTTGTACAGGTTTATCTGAAAACTCACAGGTAAACCTGATTTTCTCACTATCAGGTTCTATTAAAAAGTAATGTGCTTCTTTCTCCATAATTTTCGCTTGACCTTCCCAGTTTAAACCAATCTTATAGTTTAAGGAATCCAGTTTTCGCTCGATTATCGCGGAATTGTCAGCCTGCTCGGTAATTGTACTGGTGTAGTTTGCAGGGTTTTTCCATTGCGTACCGTAATCAGACCAGGCTCCTGTGGGTGCGGCAAAGCGTAATTTGATTTTCAGCTGACCGGTTTCAGCCAACTTCGATGTTACGCTTACTGCAATTGCATCGCTATCTTGGTTGCTTGCAGTTTGCACTTCCACCGGAATACCTTCTACAGAAAATTTACTGGTTAGCATGCCCGTCCATAAATCTAAAGTTTGATCAATATCCTGAAGGTCTTCAGGTTTAACCGGAGAACCATCTTTTTTAGTCATTTCAAAACCGAGATTTCCTAAATGAATACGATGCGGATTAGACCTGAAAAATTCCACAGCCTCTTTAGCGTGTTGCGGTTCTTTGATTTGCGTAGCGTAAGCGATTTTTCTTCCGTTTTGAACGTAATCTTTTAGTGTTTCACTAAAATCATAACCGGCATCATTGGGTTTTGCATTCCAACCCCATTCAGATTGGGTTCCTAATGGAATTCCGTTTTGATAATAATCCGGAAAACTTTGCAGTCCGGTCACATCGGTCGTGAATGCAAATGCGCCGTTTCCTACCGTTAACGAAGCCAGAGTATCAACTTCGGTAATGTGTACATTATGGCGAGAAACAACGGCTTTTCGGTCGATGTTTTTTTCAGCATTGGCTTCCTTTTTTTGCTCTTCTACACAACTCAATAGTAGTGAACAGCCTAGCAAGATTACAGCTTGTTTGAATAGTTTCATAAGGTGTTTAATTACGTTGTAAGGTGAGGCTCATCAATCCGATGACAACATCGTTAGTATGGCTTTCAATTTTTAGGTTTTTTAATGTTTTTTTAGGGTCTAACGGAAGGTCTACAATCGTTCCGGCACCGCTTTCAATTCCATAGTTTGTAAAGCCGTGAATATTGGAGTAGTTTTTAAAATCGCGTGTAATATCACCGGTTTTAAAAATAACCCTCGGTGGTTTAGGCGCGTTGGTTTTAAAAGCGTAACCATCTGTATAATAATCTTGTTCAATGGGCCACCAGTTTTCCGGGTTTTTCAATTCTAAAACCTCTTGAGTATTGTCTGTATACGTGATCGTTACAATACCGTTAGTCATTTGCGTTTGCATCGGGTTAGTAGTACCGGTCATCATTAAGTAAGCGTGTTGTGCCTTTCCGCTAATCGGAATCGAAACTGAGTTTGGATAGGTATCCCATTGCGAGGTAAACACGACATTATTACCCGTATTGGATTTTGTTGCAAATGGTATTTGCTGCGGACTCACTATAAAACCTTTAGAACCTGCTTTGGTGCGTAAACCCGTATCATCAATAATCACATCATCAGCGACATTGGGATAGCACCAGTTACCGATTCCTGTGATGGGGAGTTGTAGGGTAGGAGAGTCTGGTCGCGGACTTAAGTATTTGGGTTCAAAAATGCTATTTACAGTTGCATTAAAATGATCTGATAAAGGAACTGTTTCCAAGTTGTTTTGATTGGATGCAGGTATGTCCCAGTTTGTAAATTGTAACGGAATCTCTTCACCGGAAGTCAACGTAACTAAAACCGTATTGGTACCAGAAACGACTGAAGCTTTTGGGATTTTAAAGCTTTGTGTAGTATTTGCTGAAATACTCCAAGAAGAATTTTGTGAATCATTTACAGTAAAATTACCACGTAAGTCTTTAGGAGTATTGTTCATTAAATCAAGCTTGATTTCGTCATTTTGGTATTTATTGTCTCTTATTTCTAAAACAGGTTTTACCTTAATTTTTACCGGTTGCCACCAGATCATTTCATCTTGTTTGAGTTTAATGAAAATGGTTTTGTTCCCAACATCTGACTGTACTTTTCCTGAACGTTTTTTTGCTGAAATTTTCAGGTCTGTCAGCGTATTTTGTAAATCTTTTAGTTCTAAAATCTCAGCTTGTTCTGTAGTAATTTCAAAAGAGCTTCCTGCTGTATATGCTTCTGCTGTTTTCAGTTTTTCAATTACCGTAGCCCCTGTTTTTATCTGAATGGTATATGAAGGAGCTGTACCGGCAGCAATGTTTAGTTTAGGAGTTCCTACAGCATTTGAATCAATCTCAAAACTGGTTCTTTTGCCATTTACCAAAACCTCTTGAACTGAAGTTGCAGTGCTATTCAATTCCAGATTCAAGTCTAAAGCGGTGTTGAATTTATTTTTGATGGTGTAAATGGTCTCTGTTTTACTTTTCTTAAACGAAACCTCCACATCAGGAAGCGCTAAGCTGGCATGATCCCATTCTTCCGGAAATCCGGGTTTGATCAAAAGTTGGTTTTCTGATACATTAGGCTGAATACCAAAAAGCCCTTCAACCAATGCGCGGGAAGCAACCCCAATAGGATCTGCAAAATCCCGATACAACTCCCCGCGTATGGCATCGTAAAATGATAATTGCTGAAAACCACCGGGAGAAGCACCCAGATACATACTTTCAATCAATGCACTTTCAAAAAGTTTAAAACCTGCTTCCGTATTTCCGCCTTGCCAAAATGCCAGTGCCGTATTGAGGTTTTCGGCCAGCGCCACATTATTAACGGACCAGGTGTAGGGTTGCCAATTCGTTGTAGAAACCAGTTCTAAATCGGGGTGTGGTAATCCTGTTGCATGAATCGGAATATGCGGAATCTCATTTTTGATGTAATTAAGCGCCATTTGCGCCTGAAAGGCATCCGGAACTTGTTTGTCTATCGCGTGATAAATTGTCCAGATTCCTGGATTTTTGTGTAATAATTTGTTTCCCAGTGCATCTTTATATTCTGCATAAACGCCTTTATTGGGTAACCAAAGGTTTTTTTCAATCGCTTGTTTTATTTTTTCAGCTTCGGCTACATAGGGTTGTGGGTCTTTACCTAAGATTTTTGCTAATTGCGCAGTACGTGTATTTGCTCGATAATTATAAGCCGAAGTATAGGTGACCGAACCCCCGCTGTATTGCAAAGCATCACTAGCCCAGATCGCTGCATACGCATCGTAAAGTCCGTCATTATTCGCATCATAATTCCGTTTTTCCCATTCTAAATGCCGCTCGATGACCGGAAAGATTTCCTTTAAAAAAGTTGAATCTTGATTCCACTTGAAATGGGTGAGTAGCTGATCTATAAATACCAGATTCATATCATAATGATGGGCGCGATCATTGCGATTGGGATGCCTACTGATGTATCCTCTGCTAAACATCGCTGTACCTAAGACTTCTTTTTGGCGGGCAAAATTGCGGCTGGTATCTAAAACAACCGGGCCGGTTTCAGGCTCTAAAACCTGAGATTTTCCGTAACTGGTAAAATGCGTTTTAGCACGATCATGCCAACCTAACAAATCAGCAGCATATGCACCCCGCCATGCATTGAGGTGCATACGCCAGGCTACCGAACCGTGTAAATAGGCAGGGTTTTCCCAAATCGCATCAGCAGCAGTAGCTAATGCTCCTCCTAAGGTATTTAAATAAGGATCTGGTGTTGAAAGTGTAACGGTAGCGGCTAACTCGTTAGCTTTTTTTAATGCTTTTTCAAAAGCTAATTCCGGTCTGCTTTTGGTCTGATGGTTTGTTGCATCAGTTGCGTTCTGAATGTTCCAGTAATAGGTTTTTGATGCGTTTCTAGCAAGTGTACCATAAACTACCGGAAGTGAATCTGGAGTCGAATTTTTCAGGTTTTCAAAATTCTGAAT
Organism: Leeuwenhoekiella marinoflava DSM 3653; assembly: GCF_900129005.1. Lineage (GTDB taxonomy): Bacteria > Bacteroidota > Bacteroidia > Flavobacteriales > Flavobacteriaceae > Leeuwenhoekiella > Leeuwenhoekiella marinoflava. The sequence goes on from NZ_FQUN01000023.1 coordinate 31,033, forward strand.
TGCGTGTGCGTTTCCGATATTCAATTTTCCTGAAGGAACGCTACCAAGTAGTTTTCTTTTATTGGTATTTGTTTTCTTATCCCAATTGAAGTCTAAGCTAAAGCCCTCTTTTTTTAAGTGGTATTCATTATGTCTGCAATATTCCGGTTGTAGGTAAAACACCGATTCCGGATCTGCGCCAATATCTCCATCTCTATGGAATTTTTTTCCGCTTGCACCGCCAAACAACCAATTAATTACTACCGATTTGGGAAGGTCTTGTTCTTCTACTTTTAGGAGAAAACCCTCGTTATCTGCAGAAGCGAGTACGGTAAGTTTTAGAAATCCGTTGCCTAAATGTTGATCTCTAATTTCATATTCCATTACCCCGGGTGTGTATTTGGTGTGAATGCTATCAGCTTCAGTAATCCATTTAGATTGGCTTCCGGTTGCAATCCCGAGTTTAAAATTGCCACCCATTCCCGGCATATAGAGTGCAAATTCCGGCAGATCACCGGTTTCTACTCTAAATCCCGTATTGGTACCGTAAAGTGCCCGGTTAAACTTTCGGTTTCCGTTAGCTAAAACAAAGCTTTTACCTTCTGGTTTATAATGAATTTGACGTTCTTGATTGTGCCATAGTTTTTGATCTTGGGCATACAGATTCCCAAAGACAACGAGAAGCAGTAGTGGTATTATAATGCTGTGATGTATTCTTAGAATTGATTTTTTCATTTTTCCAGATTGTTAGGTTTCAGTTCGTCGGGACTGTCTTTGGTGTATTTGTCAAATTGCTGGCGGGAAGGTGTTGTAAATAACTCTTGTATTAAATCAACCGAAAGTTCTGTTTGCGGATCAAAATCAGCCGAAGCCATATACTTTTGAATGCTAAAATACAATTGGTGTGCAGCCGCATCTTTTTTGGGATCGTTGAGGTCTATACTCATAACAAGCAATTTCCCATTGCCCACTTGAGCTTCAAATGCCAAAGCAAGTCTTCGGTTCATAAACCAGGTGTCAATAGGCTGAATGAGCGGTTTAAAATCTTCTGGGAAGTCTTCAAGATGCATTACCTGCTGTTTGTTTAGGATGCTCCACCACTGCAAATCGCTGTGATTGTCTGTCGGGAAGTTATTAAATAGGGCATGCTCCTGATCTACCCATATACCCAGCGTGTGCGGCGGTCGCATTTGAAACCAGGAAGTGTTCCAGAATACCGGGAGAAAGGTTTGCGCCACTTCTGCGCCTTTTACGATTTTTCCGGCTGCGTTGAGTAATACGCTCCCACCATTATCCAGTACTTCAAGCGCTTTTTCGTCTAAAGCAGCACATTCATAAACGCTGTTTTCTACGTTTGGAAGTCGTTCAGGAAATACCCAAAAGTCCCAATGATTGGTAAAATCGGTTTGCTCAATAGTAACCCGTAAGGTTAGCTTTTGAGCCGTTTTAATTCCGTGAAGCGAAAAATCAACAACTCCTAGTTTAGAAAGTCCGGGATTGATTACCGGTTGGTCAAAAGTTCCTGTTGCGAGGATTTGATTGTTTGCATCAGTAATGGACCAGCTTTGATTATTTTTGATGTTTTCCTTACCGTAATGAGCGACCAGGATATTTGCCGTAAGTGTTTCGGTATTGGTAAAAACAAATTTCGGAAGTTCAGCAAGCGGTACGGTCTCACTGCTAAATTCCCTCCATTCTTTAGCATGTACATAGGGTTTGGAGTCCCAAAAGGCATCTAAAATCCCCACCAGGGCGGTTCCCTGTCCGCTATAATCACTCAGAGAAAGCAATTGATAACCCGAGTAGCCAGGCGTGCGCATCGCTTTTTCGATACTGTATTTATAACACAGTACCTGTAATTTACCAGAAGCCATAAAGAAGTTATGTGCCTGATCAAGCATGTGGTGATCTGCTAAATCTTCCTGAAAAAGCTCGAAGTTTTTAGCCTGATAGGCACCTGTATATTTTTTGATTTCATCAAAATTTGGGAATACGCAATACTGACCGGTTTCGTGCGATACAAATGGGACTTTAAAGTCTTTAATATTTTCACTAAAGTCTGCTACAGATTGCGGAGCTCGATTTTTCCAGTCGAGATCACGTGCACCGCCGCGTACCATAAACTCGTTGTTGGGGATCACCGGCCAGCTGCCGCCCACCGAAGCTCCGGTGTAGAGGCGTCGGTCGTCTTTTTGTTTCCAGTAGTTGTTAAAAGCCGTGAGGTATTCCACCTGTTTGCCTCGGGGTTCGTTGCCGTAGGCCATCATCACATACGATGCATAATTGCCGTACTGCTGCATCATCCGATAGGTTTCCTCATAAATATATTGGTCGATGTTGCGCCCTATGCCCAGCGCGGTGCCGTGATTGGCCCAGCTGGGGCCTTCAGGCTGCAAATACATACCCATAAGATCTGCGGCTTTAAATGCAGCTTCAGGTGGACACCAGGAATGGTAACGCACATGATTGAGGCCATGGTCTTTGATGATGCTAAAGATGCGTTTCCACGAAGGCACATCCATTGGTGGAAATCCGGTAATTGGGAAAATCGCGTTGTCAAGCGTTCCTCTTAAAAAAGTGGGCCGGTCGTTAATGGTAAAGGTTCGTTCTTGCGTTTTAAAATCGCGTATGCCAAAAGTAATCTCCTGACTGTCTGTGCCTGCTTTTGATTTTAGGCTAAAAGAGGCCCGGTACAAAGCCGGATTAAATTCATCCCAGAGTTGTAGGTTTTCACCCAGATCGTAAGTAAGCTGTAACGTGTCTGTTTTTTTAGTTAGGCGAAATGTTTTATTACGGAATTTAAAATCAGCTGTTTCAGCAGTATTGAAGGTCGAAAGATCAAGATTCAGGGAGATTTTAGTTTGTTTAGCTTCCACTTGATTTACAGGAATTTTAAAGAGAATTTCTTTTTTCTCCCGATCTGGAAACGTCTGAATGATACCCATATATGCTGAAGGGGTAGAAACCAGTTTGAGCTTGCCAATAATACCGTTCCAGTTGCCTTGGGTGTGATCGGTAAGGCTGTGCGAGTCTGGGCCTACGTTAATCTCTTTGATGCGGTTGTCTACGCGAATGGTTAGGGTGTGTTTGCCGGGTTTCAGGTCTTGAGGTAAGGTGTATTGGTGTGGAGCAACCATAGAGTTTTGCATACCCAGTTTGGTGTCATCGAGCCAAACCACGGTTTCGGTATGCGCACGTTCTAAAAACAGAAAGACGTGGCGGTCTTTCCAGTCTTTTGGGATGGTAACTTCTTTTTGATACCAGACGGCGCCTACATATTCTTTTTTCGGAGTAAGCCAAAACGGAAATTTTACATTTCCGGGTTGGTGGTATTTTCTAAATCTGGGGTTGAAGTAAAACGAACTGTCGTAGATGCTGCCCGTCCACTGTGTTTCTAAAGTGATGTCGTTACCCTTTCCTTGCACCAGCATAGAGCCGGGTAAAATAATAGCATCCTGAAGCTTTTTAGCAAACCATGCTTCGGTAATACCCCTGTCGTTTTTATCTGTCTGAAAACCCCAGCTCCCTTCTAAATCCAGAGTATCCCGGATTTGCCCTGAAAGCTGAAAAACACTAAAAATAAAAGCAATAAGTATAAATTTGGTTTTCATAGGAGGTGGCAATTTCCGTTTGTCTTATTGTTTTTTCTTTAATTTTTCAGGAACTAATTTGATATTGGGTTTAGGTGCTTTTCCCATCCCAAAGCCCATATAAAAACCTACGTGTGGCGGTTGATTGTATCCTACATTCTGCCACGCTATGCTCAGACGATATTGCGGGTCGTGCATCAAGGTGTACATACGGTTTTCCGTAGGAATAGTTGTGCTGTAAATGCGCAGCTCGGTACCGTCATCGCTGGGCAAAATCAATTCTTCGCGCCAGTCACCTAAGATGTCTGCAGATAGAGAAGGAGTCGCTTTTGTACCATTTATGGCATGTGCACCTTCTGCCGTGAAAATGCGACCTTTTCCATATTTATCGATGTAATTTTTGTTTAAAAGTTCACGACTATAATCGCCATCCCACCAGATTAAAAAGTTGGCAGATCGTGGTGCGCTACCTATAACATGACCTTTTATATCGTGTAAATCTCTAGAACCTAACCACCACATTTGTGCGCCAACGCGTGTGGTGTCAATATTAGCCGCAACTCCTCGACCGATGTCTCGATTGGGCTCTGCCGTAAATAAGACTTTTCCATCTTTGATAGCAAATAAGGCAATACCGGGTCCTTTTGTTCCGTCTTCGATTTCGTGAATTCCAAAGCGTTCTAAGCCCGGGATTTCAGGATCTAAATCACTTACGTGAATGGCATCACCGTGTCTAAAACCGGTAGAATACATTCCGGTGCCGTCATCATCTACGGCCATTGCGCCAAAAATGATTTCATCTTTCCCATCTCTGTCAGCATCAGCTACCGATAAATTGTGATTGCCCTGCCCAGAAAAAGGATTTTCACGATTCTTACTGTCAAAAACCCATCGGGATTTCAATTTATTATCGTTAAAATCATAAGCAGCCAGCACCGTACGCCCGTAATAGCCGCGACCCATTACCATACTAGGATGAACGCCATCTAAATAAGCCACGCAAGCCGTAAAGCGATCCACACGATTTCCGGAATTGTCGTTACCTCCATTACCGCCATCACCACCCCAACCGCTAATGTCTCCACGAGGAGGAATATAGTCTGTGGTTGCTAATGCTTTTCCTGTTTGCCCATCAAAAACCGTGAAGTATTCAGGGCCTTCCAGAATCTTTCCGAAGGTTCTGCTTTTTTCATCGGTGTCGCGCCAATCTGCATTAGGATCTCCAATGCTATTGCCTAAAGCATCGGTTGTGCCGTCTGCTGTTTTGCATACCATTTCGGCTTTGCCATCGCTATTAAAATCATACACTAAAAACTGGGTATAATGAGCGCCTTCCCGAATGTTTTTGCCCAAATTGACTTCCCATAACAATTCTCCTGATAGTTTATACGCTTGAAAAATAGGTTCGTCTGTGAGACCCCGGTGTGAGTTGTCGTGACCGCGACCGGTTACGTGTAAAACAATTTCATATTCCCCGTCGCCATCCAAATCTGCAACACTCGCATCTCCTGCTCTGTATCCTTCCGGCATTTTTAAGGGAATGCTGTGATAGGGTTTTAATTCGCTATTGGCTTGTATGGTATAAGACCCCGGTTCTCGCTGTTCTTCAGCATTTAAAACCGAAGTAACATACCAAGTGTTTTTTTGTGACCAATCAATGTTGGAGTCTCTATAAAATGTAGCGCCCGTGATGGGTTGGTCATTCAATTTCTTGGGTTGCATACCTTCACGTTGCCGGTACAAATTGAATTGGAGATCATCTGAATCTGTACCTAAAACACGCCAACTAATCACAGCAGTATTATCTTCTTGCGGAATGGCAATAACGCCACGGTCAAGATTTTCCATAAGACGTTGTGCAGAACAACTTGTGAAACTCAATAGACTGCAAACAAATACAAGTGATGCGAATAGCTGTTTTTTCATTTTAATAGGCTTTTAGTTTTTGGGGAGTGTATAGGGGATAGGATTACCAGATTGAGTAATCACAAAATAATCGAGAATTACACCCGGATCTATTACATAAATTGTAAGTGTATGTTTGCCAGCTGAAAGCTCTTCTAATTCAATACTCTTTCGTGCCTGATTGCGCAAAACATTTAACTTCCAGGTTTCGCTTCTTCCGGATGTTTTAAAGTCAATAAGATTAATGTCGCCTTTATCAATTTGAATGCCTAATCGTAATTTTTGATCTCCGTTTATGGGATGGTTCGGGATCGCAGTTATGGTGATTTGTGGTTTTTGAATAGCTTCTTCAAAATTGAATTTATATGTTAAGGAAGCATTCTTTTTAAAAGTTGTATCAACTTTTGAAGTCGCTGTTGCTGATGCCACTTGTAAGGCATTTTGGGTATAGCCTAAACCGGTTAATTTTTTAGGAAATTCTTTTTCAAATTTGGAAGCGTTATCATAATCTGCTACAGCTTTATAAATTTCAACTTTAGGAGTTTCAACAGTTTGGTTGGTAGTTTCTATAGTCGTGTCAGGAAGTTTAAAAACCGGTAATCCTCGTGGTGCGCGGTGCATAATAGCATTCCATTTACCGGAGGCGATTTCCTGATTGTAGTGATCGGTCAACTCATTGATTTTGTTGTGATAGAAACTGACAGAATCCCGATATTTTTCAAATTCCTTTTCGTTTGTATTGTGGTGATACACTTGTAAATCCCGGTACAAATATTTTTTGTTCATAGCAGCAGCCCCAAGAATAGGGTAGGAAACCAGCTGGAAAAAAGCGTCTTGGTTTTCTTTTGATATAGTTGGACTTAGTTTTTTAACTTGTGCTGTTAAGCTTTGATACGTCGCAATGCGTGCAGGGTTTTCCTCTTTAATACTGAATTCGGTTACTTGCGTAGGACGGGTAGGTTCGGTTTGACTCCAACCCATAAACTCCGGTTTGCGGATCCAAGCCAAGTTGTAATATGCATTACGCATCGCAGTGATTTTTTCACCTTCAACACTTCCGAATATATCTTGGTAAAATGACAACATATGAGCTTTATAGCTGGCAGGTTCTCTAAACTTTTCCGGATCAAAAGCCAGATCCATAAAGAACTGCATAGTGTATTCTGCGGGTTTGATATCGCCTACGTTGAGAATCCAAATTTTATCTGCACCGGTATCGTAGGCTTTCAGCATTTCTTCCCGAATCAAAGCCGGGTGCGTGGTGCTTAACCATAAATAATCATGTGGTCTGCCCCAATAGGAAGCGTGATAATAAACGCCACTTCCCCCGCTGCGTTTGCGTTCTTCAGAGTTGCTCAGACGTCTTATATACCCGTAATTGTCATCCGTCCACATCAGGGTCACGTCATCCGGTAGCTCTAAACCATAATCATATAAATCAAGCACTTCTTTATAGACGGTAAATACCTGCGGAACGCTTTCCGGTTTTCCGATATGTTTTTTTATAAGTGCCCGTTGATCTTTTAAAATATCCTTTAACATAGTTGCAGCACCGGCAGTCGTTTTAGCACCTTCCATTCCGCTATCGTGAACGCCGCGCATTCCTAAAGTATAAATGCCGTTTACATTTTTTGCTTCGTCAACCCGATCTTCCCAATAATCTAAAACTCCTTTTTTATTGCTGAAATAATTAAAATCACCCATTGTATCGTGCTCCCACTCATCCACGTTATTGCGCAGCATGGGTTCGGCGTGAGAAGAGCCTAAGACAATCTCATACTTTTCAGCCATCTTCCTGTTTCCGGGATAATGAAAGAAGGCTTTTGTGCTGGGGTGCATCGCCGGCCAAATACTATTAGCTCGTAAACGCAGCAACAATTCAAAAACCTTAGCGTAAGTTTTTGGACCAATATCTCCGGTTTCGGGTTCAAAAGTTTGTTTTGCCCAAGGCTGTAATCCCCAGTCTTCATCGTTTATAAAAATACCACGGTATTTTACTTTCGGACTTTTAGACTGTGTGTTTTCAATTTTTAGAACGAGTTCTTTTTGCTTTTTGGGAGGAACATCTGCCCACCAGTACCATGGTGAAACTCCTATTTTCTCTGAAATGGAAAACACACCATAGGCTGTACCGCGCGCATCAGAACCAGCAATGACTAAAGCTTTATCTATTTTAGAATTGGGTTTTTCTAAAACCTGAATAGCATAGGTTTCCCATTCGTTAGATGAATTGTCCTTTCCTAAAAAAGATTGAATTAAAGCTGACTGCTTGTTGCCGATAACGATTGCGTTATTTGAGGACAAATTAAGGTCTGTTATAAGTTTTGGGAGGTATCCGCTGACGCGTTCAATATCTGAAGCGAGTAGGTGAGCGGTTATAGAATCTAACGGACTACCGTGTTTATCGTAAATAATACTTGCCTTTTCAGTTGAGGTAACCACCTCAAATAATGCTGAATCATGTTGCGCATTAGCGCTTTGTATCTGGCAAAACCAGAATATATTTATAGAGAGAAAAACAAACTGTTTAAACATATTTAGCGTTTTGAAGTTGTTTGATATAAAGAGTCAGCAACCGAAACTCCGGGTGATTTTTCAATTTTTAGCTTAGAACCATCTTTTATAGTTAGACTTACATTCTTAAGCGTCCAGTCTTTACTATAGGTGATTTGGCCGGCTTCTGCAGCAGTGATTTGTACATCTTCGAGCGTGACATTACTGACGACGGATTCTTCCATTCCGTTAACGTAAATAGCTGTTTTTGCCCCTTTGACATCAATATTTTTAATACTTATATTCTTGAACGTGGGAATTCCTTTTGAAGGTGGATCAACTTCGTGCAATAAGGTTTTCCAGCGTTTGGGTATCGAATCGTAATCATACCCTTCAGGAAGCTTGGAGTAGCTATACGCGGGATTCCAGTTCATCGTTATCCGCATAACTGTTCCTACGCTGTCCATTTTAATATTTTCCATATGTATATCTTCAACTGTGCCACCCCGATTTGTTGCCGATTTGATCCGGAGCCCATTTGAAGTTCCTTTGCCTTGAATATTCGATACAAATACGTGCCGAATATCGCCACTGGTTTCACTTCCTATCGTGCACAATCCAGAACCTGCCAGTGCGATACAATCTCTAATAACCACATATTCGGTGGGGCGATCCACGCGAAGACCATCCCAATCGCGTCCGGCTTTCAGACAAAAGTTATCATCATTGCAATCGATATCGCAATTTTGTATCAGAACATATTTTGAACTGTCTATATCAATCCCGTCAGTACTGGGACCGTGGCCGCCAATGTTGTTGCGGATGGTAAGACCATCTACCGTGATTTGGTTGGAGTAGAGTACCTGAACCGTCCAGAAACCTGCCCGTTGTATGTTGAGGTCTTTTAGGAACACATTTTCTGCATTTTGAATAAGAATTGTTCTGGGGCGCTTGGCGTCATAATCTACAATCCAGCGTAGGCCTTTGGGTTCGTATTCTTTTCGAAGATTCCAATAGTAATCCCAATAAATTTTTCCTTGACCATCTACAAGACCATCACCGTTTATGGTGACATTTTTTTGGTCTAGAACATTGATCAAAGCAGCCGGCCATTGCATTTCGATGCCCGCAACGCGGGTATCGATTTCCGGATAATCATCTATGTTCTCACTTCCTAAAATTTGTACCCCATCAGGAATGGTGAACTGAATATTTTCTTTGATAAAAACAGAACCGCTGAGGTATTTACCCGGTTTAAAGGTCACCGTACCGCCACCATTTTCTGATGCTGCATCAATGGCTTTTTGAATGGCCGTTGTTGTTAGAGCACTACCGTCTGCAATCGCACCGTAGTCATTTACATAAAAAACGTCTTCTTTAAATTCATTTGTATCGGCACCTACTTCATCAATCCAATCGGGTTGAAAAGCAGTTTGTTCTATAGCAATCTTATCGGCGTTTTGTGTGGTGTTTTTACAGCCTATAGCGGTTAGGAACACACATGCAAAGAGGGGTAGGACTATTTTCATTTTACGTGTTTGGGTATCAGCAAACAAGTTCTTGATTTAAGAAGGATTCTGCATCCTGCTCTTACCTGTTGGGCTAGAACGAACCGCTTAAGTAGTCCGTATTTTTTAAATGGATGGTTTTGCATGGTGAGATCCCTGTATCCTTGTGAGCCCTAGCGGGAGGTGTCTATGGCATATCTAGGCCTTATCTATGCCTTTTCCCCGGGTGAAAGTCGGGTGAACTGCGGGTGAAGTGTGGGTGAACCCCGGGTAAACCTGAAATTTGGTTAATAAACTGGTGGAGTTTATACTATCGTGACAGAAGGGTGGAGCAGGGGGTAGCTTCATTGAATACCCGAAAACCTTTATCTGCTTTAGGATAGGTTGTGATTAGTTGGGAATGACTTCTGTATAAGATGCTAATATAGTGTGTTTTAAAGCCTTTGTCAAGAGAGAGTGCTGTTAATGTGTTGATAAACCTTGTTGTTGACTTAAAGCGTTTTACGTGTGTGCCGGCGTATTGCTTCGGGGTAGATTCGGTTATAGTTGATTTTTTAATGGAACTAGTTCTATCGGATTTCATCGATCCAATCGGGTTGAAAGGCTGTGGGATCGGGGATGCACACAGGTAAGCAACCCCATTATTGTGAAGTCCGAAGAATACCAAAAGCCCTTTATGTAGAGCAGGACTGAGGATACGCGTTCCAAACGCGCACCAACAGGGTTAGAAATGCGAGATAACTAGGGAGGATACGCATTAGAAACGCGCACCAACGGGGATAAGAAGTAAACAAGTTGTACTCATTTTATTTACAATGCTTTATAAATGAATATTGTACACGTTGTTTCGTGAATATAACCCATAATCTCCCAGCTCATTTACACAATTCCTCATCCCGGATTAACTTTCTGTTATAAAAGCGTTGAAATCCTTTATGCGCTTCCAAGGCTTCGGGAGTTTTAGGTTCTCATTAGCATTTATAAATGAAGCAGATGAGATTCTGAACTAAATTCATAATGATGTCTTTCGATTTATATTTAAAAGCGCTAATAAGAAATGGCCGCCAGTTGCGAGCTTGACGACCATTTACACACACAAATAATTGTTGTTTTCTCGAAGGAATATTTTAGGCAACGGAGTTGCTCAATTTTTTTGATAGAATTTACTAAATATTAAAAACAAAACACCACAACTGATCCAGGCAGGTAAGGTTAAGAAGGATAAGAATACATCATATTGAACCGAAATAAAATAGAAAACACCGAAGCTTAATGCCCAGGCTCCAAATACCGCCCAATTGAATTTAATACCGGTTTTTTCGGCATAAAACGACTGGATACCCGCTTGTTTTCCGAAGAAATATTCAAAAACAATGATTGCTCCCACAGGTGCTAAAATGAATCCGTAAAGGGCTACAAAGCCTAAAAGCTTCATTGCAAAGGCAGGAAATAATCCGGCAACAGTAGCAACCGTACCCGCTAAGATGGTTACCCAAAAGGTTGATACTTTTGGCATAATTGCCTGAAAAGCCAAACCGGCTCTGTAAATCGTAGGGTTTGCGGTCGTCCATCCGGCAAGTATCACTGCGATAATTCCAAATACACCAATAGCATTATTAGCTAAAGGTCCGGGAGCTACAGATGGAGCTTCTCCACCGGCAAGCATCGCCTGAGCTTCAGGAGATTTTAGGTAAACCGCATATAGTAGCGCAGCTGCAATCCAAGCCACATAATGACCGATATATATTCCGCCAGCAGTCGTCCATCCAGAGCTTGCTTTTTTCGCAAAGCGGAAAACCGATAGATCAGACATCCCAATGTGCATCGCAGCATTAGCAAACCAAGACCACAGGACCACATGCCAAAACGTGTATTTTATTTGTCCGGGGAAGGGATCGCCCCCTTCTCCCCAGATGTTCCAAAAATCAGAAAAGCTGTTTACATCCAGTTGAATGAGCGCCACGACACCGCAGGCAATAAATGCCAGTACAATAATAGGTGACATCCAGTTTGCAGCTTTTGCAACTGTGCTATAGCCTTTTGCTGCAATAAGCGAAATTACCGCTCCTATGGCAATCACAATGATTACCCAAGTGAGGCTGTTAGGCGTCGTATCGGTCAGTTTGGGCATTTCCATATCAAAAGGAATCCCAACTGCTGTAGCCGATACGGTTATCATCGCCCCGGCTAGAAAGCAAAAAAGCACTCCGTTTGCGAGGTTATATGCTGTTACCAGACGCGTACCGCAAATCTTTTCTAAATGAAAATAAAGCGTATATCTAAATTTTGTACCGATTTCTGCAGTAAGAAATCTCCAACTCAACACCGCCAGAAGGTTACCAATGAGTAAACCTACAATGAGGTCAAATGCACTAACCCCTGTAGTTAAAAACAGTGGACCGATTACGAATTCGGTTCCTGCGGCATGTTCGCCGGCGTACATTCCTAAAAATGCTTTCCAGCTTTGTAATTTGGATTGAGGTACTGCCTGACGTTCAAATTCGCCTCCTGCGATTTCCTCTATAACTTCTTCTTCCTGGTTGTATTGCGACATAGTTTAGGTAGTTATTAAATGTTTTGGTAAGTCTTCAACGCGCTCACAAACCAGCTGATCCATCACCTGTTTAAATTGAGTTTTAAGCATTCCTATTGTATGATCACCTCCTTTATTTCCCAGTGCGCCACAACCGTACATAAACGATCTCCCCATAAAAGTGAATTTCGCTCCGCAGGCCATTGCTCGGGCAATATCCGGACCCGATCGCAAGCCGCTGTCCATCATCACTTCAATTTGATCACCGTAGGTAGCAGCGATCTCTTTAAGGCTGTTTATGGTAGATTGTGCTGCATCTAGTTGACGCCCGCCGTGGTTAGAGACGATAATGCCGTCAAAGCCCATACGTATTGCATCTTGCGTGTCTTGCAACGATTGCACACCTTTTAAAACCAGTTTTCCTTTCCAGCGATCGCGGATGGGTTTTATCTTTTCTTCATTGAGTTTTCCGGAGAAGGTACGGTCCATAAAAGCGCCTAGTTGTTTTAGGTTTAAACCTTCAGGCGTGTAAGGCTTTAAGTTTTCAAAAGTTGGTTGGCCGTATTTAAGCGTATTGAACGCCCAGGTAGGTTTGCCCAAAATCTGCATAATATTCTTTGCAGACATTTTAGGAGGAAGTGCTAAGCCGTTACGGAAATCACGGGGTCTAAAACCAAAAGTAGGTACATCACAAAGCAGTACCAAAACCGGGCAACCGGCAGCTTCTGCGCGATCTATAATATCATTACGCACTGCATCTTCCACCGGATTATACAATTGAAACCAGGCGTTACCTTCGGTCAGTTCACTGGCTTTTTCAATGTCCATTGTCGTAACTGTACTCAGTATAAACGGTACCTTATGCTTGTGAGCCGCTTGAGCTAAAATAGCTGGAGAATTGGGCCACATCAGGCCTTGTAAACCCACGGGAGCAATACCAAAAGGCGCATCAAACTCCATTCCCAGAACTTTAGTTTTGGTTGAGCTTTTGCCATAATTGTTGAGGTAACGCGGCTGTAATTGTACATCGCGTATCTCAGAAGTGTTGCGTTTGATGCTCACATCTTCGTTGCACCCGCCATCAAGATATTCAAAAGCAAAAGCAGGAACTCTGCTTTTTGCCTTGGTACGAAGGTCGTCTACAGACGGGTATGCTGTGTCAAATGAGTTGGCCATATAGTTTATTTAGCGATGAACGGAATATGCTTTTTCATCGAGTAATTTTTCTTTAAAAATTTTGAGTTCAGTTGGGTGTCAGAGATGCAAATTGCTGCGCCTAATGCAGATCCTAAAGAAGAGTCTGTGGTGCGCAATTCCATCGTTCTGAAGTGATGAGATAATAGGTGTATGTACACATCGTTGTCGCTAAAACCACCGTCAACAAATAACTTTTCAATCGTCATTTTACCTTTTGCGCTCTTGATACTTTCAACCTGTAAAAGCACGAGTTCCATCATCAATTGATGATAGGCGTGATCAAAAGAATGATAGGGTAAATTGGTTTCCGCCGGCATATCAGGATCGTCTATAGATTCCCAATGAAACATTTTCTCAAACTCTTTTACGAGTTCGTAGTGCGTTTCAGGCTCAAACATGATTGTCTTATGATAATCTTTGTCAACACCATAATGCTCGGTCAATTTTTTTACCTGTATGCTGTATTCATTTCCTAAAAACAAACGTGCAGATTTTACCGGTTTCCCGTTGATACGCATATAATTGATGCAATCACCTGCAACATCTTTTTTACTCAGCGTGCGTTCTACAAAAGGATTGAGCGCAATACTCCAGGTTCCGGTAGAGATTAAAATAAACTGTTTCTTAAGACTGCGCACATACGGAAGTAAAGCAGCAGAACTGTCGTGAATTCCCACACCAATTTTGATGCGTTTTCCGTTGTAATTCATATTGATGCTCGTCTCTGTCGAAACGATAGGAGGGAGCATTTGATCTAGATTTTCGGCATAAACCCAATCGTGGTAATCTTTCTTTTCAAAATCCCACAGCGACGTGTGACAGCCAATGCTGGTGTATTCACTAAGTGGAATTCCTGTAAAAACGAAGCTCAAATACTGCGGAAGGTGTAAGGAGTAGCGTATCTTTTTAAAGACTTCCGGTTTGGTATTTTTTAACCAATACAATTGCATCCCCGCATTGAGCATCCCCGAGCTGGAAGACCCTGTTTTCTGATGGAAATCTTCTTCAGGGCCGTATTTATCATAAAAGCTGTCAATAATATCTTGCGGAATCGATTTCGTATAATTGTATAAGGGGAAAATCACATCGCGATTCTCATCAAGATGAACGAGACTTGCCCCGTACGAAGAAAAATTGATTGCTTTGATCTCATATTTTTCCGTTTTTAGAATGCGGTCAAATACGGTTTTTAGCCAATTGCGCAAAGCGGAAAGATCTTCGGTAGGATGCCCATCTTCGTCTGTGATCTCATCAAACTGAATGTATTCTCTATAAACCTCTTGAAATTCAGAATCAAAAAGAAAGAACTTCTTGTTGGTTTTACCGATGTCAAATACTGCCGTTACTGTTTTCTTCATTAAAAGCTTCTTTCGGTATTAAAGTCCTGTAGCGATTGTGTTTTTACCACGCTCTTTGATCAGCTGCTCGCGTACTTCTAGTTTTCTGTAGGCATCAATAGGATTAATCACCCCGCCGGTTTGTAAACGTGCTTCACGTACTAATGGTCTTACGTCAGTGCGGTAAGCTCCTTGTAAAATCTCCTGGCAAAGGCTTACATCATTCGCTTCCTGAGCAGCTCTTAATGCCTGTTGATCAATCAATAATGCTTTAGCATATGCTTCTTGAATAGCTTCTAAAGATTGGATTAAATCTTCTAGTGGATCTTTAAGGTTGTGGCTTGCATCAATCATCCAACCCAATTCCGGGTTTTGAGGATTGTTTTGCATCCCGTAAACGAGTTCATTAAAAATCAAGAATAAGGCGTACGGCTTGATACTGCCTACGGTGATATCGTCATCACCATATTTACTGTCGTTAAAGTGGAAACCGCCCAGTTTGCCTTTCAGCATTAAAATGGAAACAATCTGTTCAATATTGGTGTTTGGTAAGTGGTGACCCAAATCAACTAAGGTATACGCGCGTTCACCGCAACCGTTTGCCAACATTAAAGATGTACCCCAATCTTGAATAACCGTACTGTAGAAATACGGTTCGTAGGGTTTGTACTCGATAAACATTTTCCAGTCTGTAGGCATATCTTCATAGATCTCTATCAGGCTGTTTTGTGTATGCGTCAAAGCAGTTTGAAAATTGTTTTGACCGGGGAATGAAGCACCATCTGCTAACCAAACGGTAAGACTTTTAGAACCCAGTTTGTTACCGATTTCAATCACCTCTTTGTTGTGCGCAATCGCTTGTTCGCGTACTGCAGCACTGGTATTACTTAAAGAACCGTACTTGTACGTTTCCTTTTGATTCTTTTGATCCTGAAAGGTGTTGCTGTTAACCGCATCAAATTTAATCTTGTTAATCGCAGCAAGTTCTTTAATTGCGTTATAGTCATTAGGTACATCCCACGGAATATGAAGCGAAACAGCTCCTGCTGTTTGCGTAAGTCTATGAATAAGTCCTATATCTTCAATTTTTTGTTCTAAAGAAGCGGGTTCACCGCCGTAAGAAAATCTTCCGAAGCGTGTTCCACCTGCGCCTAAAGCCCAACTTGGGATTGCAACTTGAAATTCTGCTAGTTTTTTAATAACCTGATTAACATCAACATTGTTTTTAGATAACGTTTGAGTTGTGTAATCAAAATGAGATTTATGATCTGAAAGCCCTTTCTTATTTAGGTCTTCGAGTTGTTGTTGTTTAAGTTTCATCGGAGCGTTTTTTTCGGTCTTTAAATTAACAGAAACTCCTGAGACTGGAAACAGAATCTGGAGTTTCTGTTAATTAGAAAAAATTCAATTAAAATTAGCGTACAAAAGCATTAGCCATACCACCGTCTACGTTGATGGTATTACCTGTACTTTTCAGAAGTACTCCTATACATGCAAAAACACCGTCTGCGATATCATCTGGCAGGATGATTTCGTTCAGTAAATTACGTTTTGCATAATGTGCAGGTAAGTCTTTAACTTCGATACCATAAGCTTTGGCACGACCTTCTGCCCATGCACCTTCCCAGATTTTACTACCTACGATAACACCATCTGGATTCACGGTGTTCACACGGATTTTATCTCCACCTAACTCGGCAGCTAATAAACGTGTCATATGTTGTTGAGCAGCTTTTGCAGTACCATAACCTACATTGTTAGGCCCTGAAACGAGTCCGTTTTTACTAGCGATATTTACGATATCACCACCCAAACCTTGTTTGCGCATTACCGCAACACCTTGCTGAGCCATTAAAAACTGCCCTTTTACGAGTACATTCTGTAACAAATCCCAGTCTTTTTGAGTAGTATCTTCTAAAGGTTTAGAAATTGCAAGACCTGCAGAGTGAATCACGATATCAACACCACCAAAGGCGAGGCAAGCTTCTTTATACGCTTTAGCAATAGCCTCTTCGCTGGTTACATCGCAAACCGCACCGGCAACCTGATCTTTTTTGTAGGTAGCGACAGCTTCTTTTAAAGCTTCTTCGCTCATATCGGTTAGTACCACATTGGCACCTTCAGCAACTAATTTATCAGCAATCGCTTTACCAATACCACCGGCAGCACCGGTAACAATCGCTACTTTACGTGAAAGCGGTTGCTCTTTAGGCATACGTTGTAATTTAGCTTCCTCTAAAAGCCAGTATTCAATATCAAAAGCTTCCTGACGCGGTAACGAAGTATAGCTTGTAATCGCTTCTGCACCGCGCATCACATTGATCGCGTTGATGTAGAATTCGCTTGCTACTCGTGTAGTCTGCTTATTTTTTGCAAAACTGAACATCCCAACACCCGGGTAAATGATGATAACCGGATTAGGATCACGCATCTCAGGGCTGTTGTCGTGTTTACAGTTTTCGTAATAGTCTTTATATTCCTGACGGTATTGAGCAAAAGAGGGTTCTAGTTTAGCCAAAACAGCTTCTGTATCGTCAAGATCAGCATCTTTTTCTAAATCTAGAATCAACGGCTGAATTTTTGTTCGTAAGAAATGGTCTGGACACGAAGTTCCCATAGGAGCTAATCTGTCAAGATCATTACTGTTTATAAACTGAAGCACGGTGTCACTATCTGTAAAGTGACCTATCATTCTGTTTTCTGAAGAAGCAAGACCTCTAAGCAACGGCATCAATTTACCGGCTTGGTCTTTACGATTATCAGCAGGAAGGCTTTCTAGTTTCTGACCACCAAAAACGCTTCCGTTTTCTTTTACTTTTTTCTCGATATAAGAAGAAGCTTTCTCGATTACTTCAAGACTGTTTATATAACACGCATAAGAAGTGTCTCCCCAGGTAAATAAACCGTGGCTTCCTAAAACAATTCCGCGAATTCCTGGATTTTCGTTCAGGCATTTTTCCAGTTGCAGACCTAAGTCAAAACCGGGACGCTGCCAAGGCACCCAACCCATTGTATCTCCCCAAATCTCTTTGGTTATTTTCTCACTGTCTTCTGCCGCTGCGATCGCAATCAACGCATCAGGGTGTAAGTGATCAATATGTTTAAAAGGTAATAATCCGTGAAGCGGAGTATCTATTGAAGGTGCTTTAGAATCCAAGTCGTAAATACAGTGGTTAAAAAGCCCTACCATACGATCTTCATCTTCAAGACCACCATAAACGTTTTTAAGGTTTCTAAGACGCTCTGTATATAAACCTGCAATTCCTTGTCTGGTTAATGTACCTATGTCTCCACCAGAACCTTTTACCCACATCACTTCAACTTCTTCGTTAGTAAGCGGATCTTTTTCTATGGTTTTGCAGCTGGTGTTTCCGCCGCCATAATTTGTAATTCTTAAATCTGCGCCAAGGATGTTTGAGCGATACAGAAAAAGAGCAACTTGATCGTCTCCTAATTCTGCAGCCTTTTGCTCATCCCAAAGATAATCTACGTGGCTAAAAGTTTTTTCCATTATTTTTTTAGTATAGGTTAAAGCATCTGTTCTCAAAATTATAGGTTAACGATAAGTAAGGCATCCTGTGCTGTACTGCAACATATTTGTTTTAATACGTTTTTCTTTTGATTAGATTTACAACACACAAACAAACACATGCTTCCCCAATATGTCTCAAAATGTTCAAATTAATATTAATGAAGAATCTCGAATACCTAAATACAAGCAAATTGTAGACTCTATTATAGACGATGTCGCTAAGGGTAAATTGAAAGTTGGAGCAAAAATTCCTTCTATTAATGAACTGAGTGAAGCTGCATATTTAAGTAGAGATACAGTAGAAAAAGCCTATAAAATTCTCAAAGAACGCAAGGTCATAATCTCTGTAAAAGGAAAAGGGTATTACACTGCAAAAACCGAATTGATATCTAAGATCAATGTGTTTTTTCTAATCAATAAGCCCAGTTCTTATAAGATGATCATTTTTAATCATTTTGTAAATACGTTAGGAGTCAACGCACATGTGAATTTATCTATTTATCATTGTGAAGAATCCCTGTTTGTAAACGCTATCGAGAAAAATATAGGCGCTTATAATTATTATGTGATCATGCCGCATTTTAAAGATAATGATCTCAATCATGTGAGTTTTACACCAGAGGTTTTGAAGGCAATAGAAACTATACCAAAAGATCAATTGCTTATGGTAGATAATACAAAACCAGAGATTAAAGGAAATTACGGGGCAATATATCAGGATTTTAAAGAAGATATTTATAACGCCCTGATCGAAGGGATGGAAAAACTCAAAAAATATGAGAAGCTTATTTTGGTTTATCCAGAAAAATTGACTCACCCTTATCCTCGTAGAATCTTACATGGGTTTAAGCAATTTTGTATGAAGTACGATTTTGAATACGAAATACTTAATGAGATCTACGACGATATGGAATTTGAAGGACGAGACGTTTACATTACTATTGAAGAAATGGATCTGGTAAATCTCGTACGTCAAATACGCAGTCGTAATCTGGTTATGGGTAAAGATATAGGAGTGATTTCGTATAATGAAACTCCATTAAAAGAGTTGCTGGGGATTACCGTAATCAGTACAGATTTTAAAGCGATGGGGGAGACTGCTGCGTATATGGTTTTGAAGAATAAAAAAGAAAAGGTCAAGAACGTTTTTAAGTATATAGAGCGGAATTCAGTTTAAAGATACTTATTAACTGTAATAAATACGTTTATCATAACAGTACAGGATAGTGGTTTCTGCTTCAAATTGTATATTTAGAGCAAATACTGAAATCTTAAAGAAATGCGTACTGTTTGTTGGCTTGTAGTTTTAATTGCTAGTGCTTGTTTTTCTCAAAATACAATCGATCACGCGTTTGATTTCGGTACCCATAAGACTTCAGCGAATGCAATAGCGTTTAGTAGTTCTCTGCCATACAATGATGCGGTAGGTTATGGTTTTGATTTTGGGACAGCGTATAAAACCTCCTTTACAGAGCACGGTCTGGTAACTGTCGGACCTATTTATTTTTCGGTAAAAGTACCGGAAGGTTCTTATCAAGTTACTGTTACCTTATCAGGAAAGAATACAGAAACTACTATTAAAGCAGAGTCTAAGCGTCTTTTTATTCCGCAGCTAAAAGTAGATTCAAATAAGAGTATTACAACGAGTTTTATTGTGAATGTCTTCAATGAAAAGATTTCTCAAGGATACGATGTTGATCTCAAAGATCGGGAGCGCGTTAAGTTAGACTGGGACGATAAGCTTACACTAGAGTTTTTAGGAAACAGCACGATTGAATCTATAAGAATAGAAAATGCAAACGATGTAAAAACGTTATTTCTAGCTGGAGATTCTACCGTTACAGATCAGGATGTAGAACCTTGGGCATCGTGGGGGCAGTTTATAACCGCATATCTAGATGATAGTATTGCGGTTTCTAATCAGGCTTCGTCAGGAGCATCACTCGCGTCATTTAGAGGAAGTAGAATTGATAAGATTATCAGTCAGCTTAAAGAAGGTGATTTTGTAGTTATTGAATTTGGTCATAACGATGAGAAAATAAAGGGGGAAGGTAATGGTGCTTGGGGGTTGTATACCGAAACAATGACCGATTTCATCAAGCGTATCAAAAAGAAAAAGGCTACACCTATACTCATAACACCCACACAGCGAAGAGCTTTTGAGGGTAAAAAACTAAAACCCACACACGGCGATTTCCCGGATGCGATGCGCAAAGTTGCAGCAAACGAAGCGGTGATTTTGATAGATCTTACTCAAATTACAACAGCTATGTATGAGGCTTGGGGGCCGCAGCTCTCAAGAAGAGCTTTTGTGCAATATGCAGCAAATATGTTTCCGGGTCAACATCAGGATCTGGAAGACAATACTCATTTTAGCAATTTTGGAGCAAATGAGATTGCTCTTGCTGTAGCCAATGCAATCAGGGATTCTGACTCAGAATTGAAGCATTATATAGCTACAGAAACCCCTCAATATAAACCTTCTCAACCCCATGCTACAGACAGCTACACGATTCCGTTTAGCAGTCGTTTTAAAATTGAAAAACCAGACGGTAACTAATCTTTTATGAAAAAACTTCTTCTTCTATCTACTCTAGCAGTGCTATTTAGCACAAAAATATTCGCTCAAAAAGCAGATAAAATCTGGCTTTCAGGAACTGATTTTGAACATCCCAAAACCTGGGATTTTAAAGTTTCGGCTGGTAACAATAGTGGTGCGTGGTCTACCATCGAAGTCCCATCTCAATGGGAATTGCAAGGCTTTGGCGAGTATACGTACGGTCGCTGGTATAAAGAGTTGGAGCAAGATGAACCCAGTAAAGAAGAAGGGCTTTATAAACTTAATTTTGAAGTTCCGGCTGATGCAAAAGGTAAGGTGGTGACCATACATTTTGGAGGGGTGATGACCGATACGGAAGTAAACGTTAATGGGGAAGTTGTAGGTCCCAAACACCACGGTGGTTTTTATGAATTTGAATACGATATAACAGATTATTTAAAAGTTGGTTCAGAGAATTTACTCGAAGTTCACGTCTGGAAACATTCTGAAAATGGAAGTGTGAATAACGCAGAGCGAAAAGCAGACTGGTGGCTTTTTGGTGGAATTTACCGTCCGGTTTGGTTAGAAATTAAACCGAAAACGCACATTGATCATATCGCAGTTGATGCTAAAATGGACGGGAGTCTAAAGGCTCAATTAGATATTGAGAATCTTTCTAATAATCTTGAAGTTGTTGCTTCGATTACCCCTTTAATAGGAGAAGCTGATTTTGAGTCGCAGACCATTCAGTTGGATTCAAAAAATAAAGAACAAATTATTGAAGCAAAGTGGAAAGGTGTCAAAACCTGGGATCCTGAAAATCCTAATCTATACACTCTTACTCTTCAGTTGCAAGAAAACGGTAAAACTATTCACGAGATTTCAGAACGTATAGGGTTTAGAACTTTAGATTTTAGAAAGCGGGATGGTATTTATTTAAATGGAACTAAAATAGTTATGAAAGGGATTAACCGCCACAGTTTCTGGCCGGAAGGAGGGCGTAGTACCAGCAAGCGCATTAGCGTGATGGATGTGAACCTAATCAAAGATATGAATATGAATGCGGTGCGGTTTCACTATCCGCCAGACGATCACTTTCTTGCTGTTTGTGATTCGCTGGGGCTGTTTGTTTTAGACGAATTGGCCGGTTGGCAAAATCCGTATGATACCGAGACGGGAGAGCAACTCATCAAAGAAATGATTGACCGCGATGTGAATCATCCTTCCGTGATTATCTGGGATCAGGGTAATGAAGGTGGCTGGAATTACGAATTAGACGATGACTTTGCAAAACACGATCCTCAAAACCGTATTGTGATTCATCCGTGGTCTGATTTTAACGGTTGGGACACCCATCATTATCCAACTTATTTAACCGGTGTGCACCGGTTTGGTAGCGGAGAAAATGTGTTTTTTCCTACCGAATTTATGCACGGAACTTATGATAATGGTATAGGAGCGGGACTCAAAGATTTCTGGGAACACTACAGTGAGAGTCCGTTGTTTGCCGGTGGTTTTATGTGGGTGTATAGCGACGAAGCGGTGTTGAGAACAGATTGGACCGGAGATGAGAAATTTGACTCCAAAGGGAATTTGGCTTCAGATGGTGTTTTAGGTCCGCATAGAGAGAAAGAAGGTAGTTTTTATACCGTAAAAGAAGTTTGGGCACCGGTTCAATTTAAGCCGAAAGCCATAACAGAAACCTTTGACGGAAGTTTTTTGGTTACTAATGATTATTTATTTACTAACTTGAATACAGTCACCATGAAGTATCGCGTGATGGAAGCCGGTAAAAACGCAATGTACAACCCAGAAACGAAAGCAACTATTTTAACATCAGGGTCGATAGACCTTCCTGATGCTGTTCCCGGCGAAACCCGCGTTTTAAACATGCCGGTAGCTGATGATTTTTTCAAAGGGGATTGGTTAGAAATTACCGCGACAGATCAACACGATCGGGAGATTTACACTTGGACATGGCCCATTCATAAAGCCGATTATTTTGCTAATAAATTAATTTATCAAGCTGAAGTTAATAAAGCAGCTAAAGTGGCTCAAGATGATGATGTGGTAACTTTAAAAAGTAAAGAAGTAAGGCTTCAATTGAATACCAAAACCGGATATATCACCCAAATAAACAGTAAAAAACGATCAATCCCTTTTGTAAACGGACCCAAACCTATTGGAATGAAAGCGGAAGTTGAGAAAGTAACCTTGACACAGGAAGGTCAAAATGCTATTTGCCGCATTGATTACAACGGTGGCATTGATCACATTACGTGGACGATGTATCCCGACGGCCGCGTGCATATGGAACTGATTGCGCTTAAAAATGCCGGTAGAAACAGTGGTTTTGACGGGGCTTTTTATGAAGGCGATATTGATAAATTTGGGATCACATTTGATTTTCCTGAAGAAGGCGTTGAGGCTATTACACTCTTTGGTCGCGGACCTTATCATACCTGGCGTAATCGTTTACAGGGAATAGAATACGGTATTTGGGAAAAAGAATACAATACGACGATTACCGGAGCGAGTTTTGATAATTTGGTATACCCGGAGTTTAAAGGCTATTATGCCAATTTCTTAGCCGGAAACCTTCAAGCGGGCGAGAATAGCTTTAAAGTTTTTAGCGAAAGCGATAAGTTGTTTTTGAGATTATTCACACCAGACGAAGTTCAGAATGGTTTTAGAGGCAGTCACTTTCAGCCTTCTTTTCCTGACGGAAACATTTCATTTATGTATGAAATTCCGGGGCAACGTGCTTTTAAACCGCTTTCACAGCAAGGCCCTAGCAGTCAGCCTTCAAACATTAGGATTAAAAGTGGAGACGATGGGATTTCGATGAAGTTGTGGTTTGATTTTAGGGAGGATCGTGGAGAATAAGAAGGATAGAAAAGAGAACAGAGAATACCAATTAGAAAAAGACTTTTTTGCGCAAGGGATTGCAGTGAAAATCCCGGATTGCGACTTGAGGAGCAAACGGAATTGTAACGAAAAGCCTGACCCCATAGGGTTGCGCCCGAAAAATTAATAATAGACCATGATGAAACTAGTAAAACTTTTTAGCCTGTTTGTGTTGGCGATATGTTTTGTACAATGTGAGAAACTTAACGCGCAAAAGCCTACTGTTTATTGCGTAGGGGATTCTACGGTGAAAAATGGTCAGGGCAAAGGTGATGGCGGTCTTTGGGGCTGGGGCGATTATATTGATCAGTATTTAGATACCACACAGGTTGATGTAGAAAATCATGCGCTGGGCGGTACCAGCAGTAGAACCTTTCAATCTAAAGGATTGTGGCAGCCGGTTTTAGACAGTCTGCAAAAAGGAGATTATGTACTGATTCAGTTTGGACATAACGACAACGGGGCTTTAAATGATGATTCCCGCGCACGCGGAACCATTAAAGGTGTCGGTGAAGAAAGCGAAGAAATAGACAATATGTTGACTGGTGAACACGAAGTGGTACACAGTTATGGCTGGTATATTCGCAAAGTGGTGACCGAAGCTAAGTCAAAAGGAGCGATACCTGTGCTTATGTCTCCTATTCCGCGTAATGATTGGAAAGATGGTAGCGTACCGCGTAATGATAAAAGTTATGGACTTTGGGCAAAGCAAATCGCCGAAGAAGAAGGTGTGACCTTTATCAACCTGAATGATAAAATGGCTTCAGCTATGGAAGCTAAGGGAGAAGATTTGGTTACCGGACATTTGTTTTACAAACGTGATCATACCCATACTTCAGCAAAAGGAGCAGTTCTGGCTGCATCGCTAATCGCTGAAGGTCTTACTGAAAGTGATAATTCGTTGAAGCACTTTCTGCTAGAAGATCCTGAAGTCACACTTCCGCGAAAGCGTAACTTATTTATCATAGGAGATTCTACTGTGGCCGATAACGGACAGGATGGTAAAACCGGTTGGGGTGTGTATTTACCGCAACATATAGACACGACGCGTATGACTGTGCATAACAAAGCTCGTGGCGGAAGAAGCAGCCGTACGTTTAGATATGAGGAGCTTTGGGACGCTGTGAAATCAGAATTAGAACCTGGTGATTTTGTGCTGATGCAGTTTGGCCATAATGACGGAGGAAACGTTGATAAAGCAAAATACAGAGGTTCTTTAAAAGGAATGAGCGATGAAACGCAAGAAGTGCAGCGAGATAGTTCGGGTATTGAAACGGTGCATACGTATGGTTGGTATATGAAACAATACATTAAAGAAACTCAAGAAGCCGGAGCGACACCTATTGTATTGAGTATGATACCGCGTAACGAATGGCCGGATGGAAAAGTAGAGCGCCCAACTGATAGTTATGTGAAATGGGCAAAAGAAGCTGTGGATGAAGCAGGCGGTTTTTATTTAAATTTGAATGAAGCTGTGGCTCAAAAATATGAAGCAATGGGTAAAGATAGCGTTAAGGCACTCTTCCCTGACGATCACACGCATACAAATCACGATGGAGCAAAACTCAATGCGCTTACTGTAGCAGAATTGATTGAAGGTTTACGCCAAAGTGATTTGCGGGATTACGTCTTTATAAAAGAAGAATAGTAAACTGCAAACAGAATAAAATGCCCGGTTTTACGCGATAATCGAGATTTAAATGCTCCGAGGCTTGCCTCGAAGTCAAAAGCTGTTTTCTTTTAATGCCTTGCAGGCCTGCCTTTGTCGGACACAGACAGGCTTCCTCCAAGGTAGTTTACCAAACTTTTTTAGTTTATGATTTGATCGCTGTTGAGGTATTCGGTTGGGGTCATTTGAAATTGCTTTTGAAAATTACGTCCAAAACTGGTAGCCGAATTGTATCCCACAATTTCTGCGACTTCGTATATTTTATAATTTTCAGTTTTGAGAAGTTCTGCGGCTTTTTTAAGTCGGGAAATATTGATAAGTTCGTTAGGGCTGAGGTTTGTGATTTCAGCAATTTTTCGATATAAAGTAGAGCGACTCATATTCATAATTTCAGCCAGGGTTTCAACATTTAGATTAGAATCTGCCATATTATCTGCGATGGTATTGTCTAATTTTTTAATAAATGCCTCATCGGTTTTTGTGTTTGCAATACTGCGCATATGGGCAAGTGGAGAAGTCGCATAATGCTGCATAATATGCTTTCGGTTTTCTATAAGATTTTCAACCTGTTTGTTTAAAAATGCTACCGAAAAAGGCTTGCTTACATAAGCATCTGCGCCGCTTTCTAAACCTTCTATTTGCGCAGATAAAGCATTTTTTGAAGTGAGCAAAATAACCGGAATATGACTTGTTTCTATATTGGTCTTTACTTCTTTACAGAGTGTGAAACCATCTAGCACCGGCATTGCAATATCACTGATAACGAGATGCGCGCTATGTTCTTCTAAAAGATTTAAAGCGATTTCTCCATTTTCTGCAGGGTAAACCTTGTAATTTTCTTGCAATTCTTTTGCTACAAAATCACGCAGATCTTTATTGTCTTCTGCTACAATGATAACCGGTTTAGATTCTGAAGTCAGTTTCTCAGGTTTTTTAGGGAGCATAACCGGCTCTTGCTCCTGAGTTTTCTGATCATATAACTCAAAATGTTTCTTTTGATGAATAGGGAGTTGTACCACAAATGTGTTCAAGGTATTGTCTGAAGTTGAGAGTTTGAGACTTCCGTTGTGCATTTCGGTAAGGGAATGTGCAAGTGATAAACCAATACCCGTACCCGATTGATTTTCTCCTTCAGAAAGGCGGTAAAAGGGTTCAAATATTTTTTGGCTCATTGTTTCAGGAATAATATAGCCATCATTTCTAACGATGATCTTAAACTGAAGCGCTGCTTTTTCAAGCTGAATATAAATGTGTTTGTCTCCGTATTTAATAGCATTACTTATGAGATTGCTTAAAATTTTCTTGAGTGCTTCGGCATCTACAAAGGCAATTATGCCGTCTTCTATGTCCAGATGTAACTCCATATTTTTATCTGTAATAGCTTCCGTGAATCTGCTTTTTGTTTTGCGTACCAGTTGAGAAATATCAGTTTGAACAAAAGTGAGACTCATATTTTCTGTTTCGGTTTTTCTAAAATCTAATAACTGATTCACCAGATTGAGAATACGTGTGGTATTCTTATTCATTATAGAAAGATGGTTTGCGATCTCCGGGTAGGCTTTTTTATTCTTTAAGATCTTTTCTAACGGACTTTTGATCAGCGTCAAGGGTGTACGTATTTCGTGAGAGATATTGGTAAAAAATTCAATTTTAGCCTGATAGACTTCTTTCTCTTTTTTATCATTTGCAAGCTTAATACGGCGGTTGTTTTTACGAGCTAGATATAAATGGTAAACTCTAAAAGTTGCAGCGATACATAGAATCACAAATAGCGTATACAATACAAATGCGATATTAGAAAGATAAAAAGGCGGTAGAATTCTAATTTGTAAAGGCGTTGTTTCTTTACTCCAAACCCCATTACTGTTTTGAGATTTTACATGTAAGGTGTAATCTCCGGGGCTCAGTTTCGTAAAATGTACCGTGTTTGTGGTGCCTAGAGCAACCCAATCATTATTAAGACCATCTAGCTTATACCAGTATTGTGTCATTTGCGGAGCATTGTAACCTAATGCCGCAAAATTGATACTGAAGGAGGA
Organism: Leeuwenhoekiella marinoflava DSM 3653; assembly: GCF_900129005.1. Lineage (GTDB taxonomy): Bacteria > Bacteroidota > Bacteroidia > Flavobacteriales > Flavobacteriaceae > Leeuwenhoekiella > Leeuwenhoekiella marinoflava. Next base: position 58,261 of record NZ_FQUN01000023.1, read on the forward strand.
ATCTTCTGGCTCAAGTTCTAGTTTATCTAATGTCGTGATAGACTCCGGCAAAATAGGATTTTCATCATTTTCGTTAACCGAAATCTCTTTGTTATTGATTTGTAAACCGGTTAAATATAATGGAGATTCTAGATTGTCTTGAATAAACTCAGCCGGATTGAAGCTGACCATTCCATTAACGCTTCCCAAGTAAATACGCCCCTTAGGATCTTTATAAGCACTGTTGTAATTAAACTGATTGCCCAAGAGTCCTTGTGCTTTAGTATAAGTATTCAGGTTTTTAAAATCGGCATCAAAAGAGGTTAGTCCATTAGAAGTTGTCGCCCATAATTTACCAGAATCATCTTCTGTAACGGTATAGAATACATTGCTACCGAAACCATCCTGAGTTGTATAGGTTTTAAATTCTTGAGTATTTGAGTTGTAAAGATTTAGCCCGTTTTCTGTAGTGACCCAAAGACGTTGGGATGCATCTTCGTAGATACCGTTTATGTGATTATGACTTATGGTTTTGTTCTGAGAATTTTCCTCTTGATAATAGCCTTTTTCTTGAGTTTTTGGGTTGTAGTAGTAAATACCGTCCCAGTAAGTGCCAGCCCAGAGAACACCTTTTGCATCTTCTATAAAAGCAGTATAATGATAGTTTTCGGGGAAATAATCTGTTATTACAAATTGGTCTTTTTTGGGGTCTAGTACTTTTACGCCACTTACTGTTGCTGCGTATATTTTACCGGATTTTGTTTTTACAAGACTAAAAACAAAATTATTACGCTCTTTACCTAAGGTTCCCACCTGATAATGTTTTAAAACCCGATGGGTATTGATATCTATTAGATCAATACCATTATCAAAATAGCTAACCCAAATACGATCGCCTTCAGGCATTAGTGCGTGAATATTGTGATGAGCCAGAGTTCCGCCAGATTCTACAGATTTAAAATTGGTGAACGTATCTGTTTTGGGATTGTATTTACTCAGTCCGTTATCTTCGGTTCCTACCCAAATGTTTCCGTTAGAGTCTGCTTTAATTTCTCTCACCGCATTACCTACAATTGAGTTTTCGGCAGGTTTAGGAAAGAATTTTTTAAAAAAACGATAAGAAGTATTATAGTGGTTTATTCCACCAAAATAGGTACCTGCCCAAATCCCACCATTGTTATCTACTGTTAAAGAATAAACTGCATTATCAGAAAGCGCATAGGGGTCGTTGTTATTTTTATTAAGGTTTGTGTAGTCTTTGGTTTCCATATCATAAATATGAATACCAGATTCTGAAGCAACCCATAGTTCTTTCTCATCTTTTAATGCGAGATCGTGGATGTAAAATGGATTTTCAACCGGTAAGAATTGTGCTGTTTCTTTGGTTTTTAGATTAAAAGAAAGCACTCCAAAGTTATATGTACCCATTAGCACCACATCGCTATTAAGCATCAGAAGTGCATTTATACTAAAAGCAGACATGAGAACATTAGGCATTTTAAAACCTAAGCTTTTAAAAGAATCACTGCTTTCTTCATATAAATAAAGCTCATCCAGACCAGAAGCGATGATTTTTCCATCAGGAGATTGTAGCAATTGTGTACAGGTAAAGTGATTACTAGGAGGGAAATTAACCGTTTTTGCTGTAGCAGGATTGTATTTGTAAATCGTTCCGTTGCCTATATACCATAGATTTCCGGAAGCATCAGACTCTATATCGTGAATTGTGATATCTTCTGTACCATCAATTAAAGTGAAATTCTCTCGTTTATAATCATATTGAAACAAGCCATTATCTGTACCGGCATAGATATGACCGTCTAACTCTAATAGAGACTCTACATAATTCCCTAAAAGTTGTTTTTTGTCATTGATTTTATATTGAAATCTCTTGAACGCATATCCGTCAAAGCGATTCAAACCATCTTTGGTTCCAAACCATAAAAAGCCTTTAGAATCTTGAAGAGAAGATAAAACTGTGTTATGCGATAAACCATCTTCTACAGTATAATGCTCAAAATAATAATCCTGAGCAGTCAGGTTTTGAGTTAATAATAGTGAGAGAAAAAAGGTGTAAATAAAATATTTCAAAGTCTAATTTATTAGGAGTCAAAAGATACAGATATCGAATCAATAAAACAGTTCAGCCTTTCAACATATCGTCTCACATAGCTGCAAGTTTTTAGAAATAAGGCATCTTTGAATTGATTTAATGCCAAATTGATACAAAAAACCGCTTAAAATAGGAGATTGTATATCTTACTTTGAATTTCAGAAAAATAGTACTCTCAAAGATTTACAACGTTGTAATTTTTTAAGACCGAAATTAAATCAAAATCTAAGTATGAAAAAAACTAAGCTTTTAGCTATGTTGATGTTTGTTGCCGCATCAGTATCTGCACAATGGAAACCTGCGGGTGACAAGATTAAGACTAAGTGGGCTTCTCAAATAGATGTAAATAATGTCTTACCAGAATATCCGCGTCCTATAATGCAACGCGATACGTGGCAGAATTTAAACGGTCTTTGGGAGTACAGTATTCAAAATAAAGGAGCTGCAGTACCTACCTCATACGAGGGGGAGATCTTAGTGCCCTTTCCGGTAGAGTCAAGTTTGTCTGGCGTGATGAAAGAAGTAGGTGCTGCTAAAGAAGTATGGTATAATCGGGAGTTTACGGTTCCTTCAAGTTGGAAGAATAAAGAGATTTTATTGCATTTTGGTGCGGTAGATTGGGAAACTGAAGTATGGATCAATGGAGTTAAAATAGGTTCGCATACCGGCGGATTTACACCCTTTTCATTTGATATCAGTCCGTTTTTAAAAAGTGGCAAACAAGAATTGACGGTAAAAGTGTGGGATCCAACAAACGATGGGCCACAGCCTCGAGGAAAACAAGTTAAAAAACCTGATGGGATCTGGTATACGCCGGTAACCGGGATTTGGCAGACCGTCTGGTTAGAACCTGTGCAGCCAAAACATATCGAAGAGGTGCGTACCACTGCTGATATTGATAAGAGCACGGTTACTTTTGATGTTGCTTCAGCAGATTTTAGCTATGGTGATATTGTTGAGGTCTCGATTTTAGATGGAAACAAAACGATCGCAACAGCAAAAGCAGCTGCCGGTGAGCAACTGGTGATTACGATCCCAGATGCAAAATTATGGTCTCCAGAATCTCCATTTTTATACGACACCAAAATTAAACTTACCGCTAACGGAAAAACTCATGATGCAATAAATGGATATTTCGCTATGCGAAAAATTTCAAAAAAGCGTGATGATAAAGGCATTGTGCGTATGCAATTGAATAACAAAGATTATTTTCAATTTGGTCCGTTAGATCAAGGCTGGTGGCCTGATGGTTTATATACAGCGCCTACTGATGAAGCTTTAAAATACGATATCATCAAGACCAAAGATTATGGGTATAATATGATACGTAAGCATGTTAAAGTTGAGCCGGCACGCTGGTATACGCATTGCGATCGCCTGGGGATTTTGGTTTGGCAAGACATGCCTAATGGGGATGATTCTCGTGATTGGCAAAATCAAAATTATCATAAAGGTAATGAGTTTGAACGCAGCGCCGAGTCTGAAGCGATCTACCGCAAAGAGTGGAAAGAAATCATGGATTATTTATACTCATACCCAAGTATCGTGATCTGGGTGCCGTTTAATGAATCCTGGGGGCAGTTTAAAACTGTAGAGATCACAGATTGGACTAATGAATACGACCCCTCACGTTTAGTGAATTCGGCAAGTGGCGGTAACTTTTTCCAGACCGGAGACATCTTAGATCTGCACCATTATCCGGCTCCTAAAATGTATTTGTACGATGCAAACCGCGTTAATGTGATTGGTGAGTATGGCGGCATAGGTTTGCCATTAGAAGGGCATTTATGGAAAACAGGTAACAACTGGGGTTATGTGAAATTCAACAATTCTAAAGAAGTTACAGACGAGTATGTTGCTTATGCCGAAAAGCTAAAAGAGCTCGTAAGTGCTGGGTTTTCTGGAGCGATATATACACAAACGACAGATGTAGAAGGGGAGGTAAACGGTTTGATGACCTATGACCGTGATATTGATAAACTTGATATCAAGCGTGTGAATAAAATCAATACCGAAGTTATCCATGAACTCCATAACTAATAGATCTTAGGAAGTATTTTAAAATCATAGTTCTCAATTTTTTATAGAGAACTATGATTTTGCTTTTTTTAAATCTAATTTTAACACGAAGTAAAACGTTTTACCATTTTTAGTATGAATTATAAGTCTCACAACTTTTTTAAAAAAATTGCGCTATTATCAACAGCTTCTTTGTTGTTTATTAACTGTAGAAATGCTAATACAGATACCGCAAAGGCAGAAGGAACAGCGGTAAATCAGCCTAATATCGTGTTGATCATGGCAGATGATTTGGGTTTTTCAGATCTGGGATGTTACGGCGGTGAAGTTGATACCCCTAACCTCAATAGTCTTGCGGCGGGTGGTTTGCGTTTCAATTCTTTTTATAATACTTCCCGGTGTTGCCCTTCTCGGGCAGCTTTACTCACCGGACAATATCCACATCAGGCAGGGATAGGGCAGATGACGATGGATCGTAACCTTCCGGGTTATCGAGGTCGCTTAGATGATGAGACGGTGACTTTAGCCGAAGTTCTAAAAACTGCGGGATATCAGACCGGAATGGTAGGAAAATGGCACGTTTCACCCACTGAAGATTTGGGAGGCAATGAGCAATTAGAATGGTTGAATCATCAAACCGAAAAGGAAACTTTTTCAGATTTAGACACCTATCCAACAGCACGGGGTTTTGATAAATATTATGGAAACATTTGGGGTGTGGTAGACTATTTTGATCCGTTTGCTTTGGTTAATGGTACCGAGCCGGTAAAAGAAGTGCCAGATGATTTTTATTATACAGATGCCATAGGGGATTCTGCAGTAGCTTATGTGGATCATTTTGTAAAAGAAGAAAAACCTTTCTTTCTATATGTAGCGCATTGTGCTCCGCATTGGCCACTAATGGCTCCGGAAGAAGAGATCAAAAAGTACGAGCAGGTTTACGATGCTGGATGGCAAAAAATCAGAGAAGAACGTTATAAAAAACTGATCGAAAAAGGAATTTTTAAAGGAGATACCACAAAGCTTTCAGAATTTATGTTTCCTGATTTAGACTGGGCAAAAAACAAAGATGAGAAGTGGGATTCCCGGGCAATGGCGGTTCACGCAGCGATGATAGATCGTATGGATCAAAATATAGGTAAACTTATAGACAAGCTAGAAGCGACCGGTCAGTTAGACAATACAGTAATTCTGTTTATGTCTGATAACGGAGCAAGTTCTGAGCGCCCGTCACAATACGGAATTGGTTTTGACAGACCTTCAGAAACCCGAGAAGGGGAGGAGATACACTATCCTGTAAAGAAAAGTGAGAAGCACCTTCCCGGACCCGAAACGGTAATGTCTGGTATCGGTCCGGTATGGGCTAATGTGGCCAATACACCATTTAGATATTGGAAAGCACGTGTTTATGAGGGAGGAATCACCTCTCCATTTATCATTCACTGGCCTAACGGAATAAAAGAACGTGGAGGTGTAAAATCATCTGCAGCGCATATTATAGATATTATGCCTACCGTTCTAGAGCTTTCTGGTGCAGAATATCCCGAGGAATTTAATGGGAAGCAGATAGACCCATATATGGGTAACAGTATGGTTTCTGCAATTAAAAATGCTGAAGAAACCACGATAAATGAAACCTTGTTTTGGGAACATTTTGGAGCTGCTGCTTTGCGTAAGGGTGATTGGAAACTGGTTAAGTTAGACGCTAATGCACCTTGGGAATTGTATAATCTTAAAGAAGATCGTACCGAGATGCATAATCTTGCAACTCAATTTCCAGACCGGGTATCTGCGATGCAAGAAGAATGGAATACAATGGCACAGGAAACCGATGTTTTCCCAAATTAATAGCTAACTTTTCAATCTAAAAAATCAGCTATGCGTTTGTTAGGTATTTATTTTCTGGCTCTTTCTTTTTCTATTTCGGCTTATGCCGGAAAAATACAAACGGTTACGACACACAGTGACGCGATGCAGAAAGATATCCATGCTATTGTAATTACTCCTGAAGGGTATTCGACATCCAAAGAATATCCGGTAGTTTATTTGCTACATGGCTATTCCGGAAATTACACAGAGTGGTCAAAACAAGTACCTGATTTGGATGATTATGCAGATCTATACCAGCTGATTATCGTATGTCCTGATGGAAACTATGGTAGCTGGTATTTTGACAGTGAAGTTAAGCCTGAAAGTAAATATGACACTTATGTTGCAAAAGAATTGGTGCATTGGGTAGATCAGCATTTCAGTACTATTAATGATAAGAGTGGAAGAGCAATCACCGGTTTGAGTATGGGAGGCCATGGTGCATTGTATCTGGCTTTTAAGCATCAGGATATATATGCACTTGCCGGTAGTATGAGCGGCGGCGTAGATATAACTCCATTTCCTAACAATTGGGAACTGGCTTCATATCTAGGGTCGTATGCAGAACATAAAGAGCGATGGGAGGCCAATACGGTGATCAACCTTACAAACCTGTTAACACCTGATTCATTAAAACTAATTATAGAATGTGGTACATCTGATTTCTTTTACAAGGTTAATGTAAACCTGCACGAGAAGCTTGAATACACTAATATACCGCATACGTTTATCTCAAGTCCAGGAGGGCATACCTGGGATTTTTGGCGTAATGCTATCAAATACCAATTGGTATTTTTTAACTCCTATTTTGAGAAATAAATAATTGCACTTTTATTTTTGACTTTTAAAATATAGATTTACAAAAGTAAAACGTTTTAGTGATATTTTCAGATATCGTTTTCGCTAATTCAGGTTTTACACAAACATCGTTTTAAAATTTCTGAAAGTACTCAACTACAACGATTGTGTGGGTTCGATTTCAGAAATGCAATGGTTTTAATATTAAATAAATGAATACATCTCAAGCAACTCCGGTTGTCCCTAAAAAATTACTACTCCCTTTTATTCTGGTTACATCTTTATTTGCACTATGGGGGTTTGCAAATGCGGTAACAGATCCAATGGTTCAGGCTTTTAAAAAAGTATTAGAATTATCCAATTCACAAGCCGCATGGGTACAGATGGCTTTTTATGGAGGATATTTTTGCATGGCGCTTCCGGCGGCACTTTTCGTACGTAAGTTCTCGTACAAGTCAGGAGTTTTGGTTGGTCTCACGCTCTACGCCGGTGGCGCCTTATTATTTTACCCTGCAGCAACAACCGGGCAATTCTGGTTTTTCTGTTTAGGATTGTACATTCTTACCTTTGGTCTGGCATTTTTAGAGACTACCGCAAACCCATATATTCTTGCGATGGGAGATCAAAAAACAGCTACACAGCGTTTAAATCTGGCGCAGGCCTTCAATCCGGTTGGGTTGATTGTGGGCTTGATGGTAGCAAAATTCTTTGTTCTTGATTTGTTACAATCCGACGATGTGGAGAATTTTTCGGTGCTGCCGGAAACTCAAAAACTCCTCATAAAATCTGCTGATTTGATGGTAATTCGCAATCCGTATGTGATTTTAGGTCTGGTTGTTTTAGCCATTTTAATCCTAATTGCAGTGAACAAAATGCCGCAAGCTAAGGGAGATGGGGCTATGCCTAGCATTAAAGATACGTTTGCAGAGTTGTTTAAAAATAAGAAGTACACCTTGGGCGTGATATCACTAGTATTGTATATGGGTGCGCAAATAGGATGCTGGACCTACATTTACCAATATGCCGAATCTAAAGGAATCTCCAGTTCTACGGCTGCAAACTATCAGTTGGTTGCATTCATCCTGTTTACGGTAGGGCGTGCGATAGGTACTTATTTACTGAAGTTCATAAGTTCGGGCAAATTGTTATTTTATTTTTCCTCATTAGGAGGTCTATTTGCTTTAGGAACAGTTGTTTTAGAAGGGGATGCCGGTTTATACAGTTTGGTGATGGTTTCGCTTTTTCTTTCTATTATGTTCCCTACTATCTACGGTATCGCTTTAGAAGGTTTAAAAGAAGACCAGTCTAAAATAGGAGCTGCAGGTCTGGTTATGGCAATTGTAGGTGGAGCATTATTACCTAAACTACAAGGAATGATTATAGATTTAGGAGGAGTGGAAGTAAATGACATTACCGTAATGGGGCTATCAGAAATGAACTTGTCTTTTTTACTACCCGTGATTTGTTTTGTTAGTGTCGCGATTTATGGGATGTGGATTCATAAAAAACATAACATTGCCGAAATAGCCTAAGTGTAGTAAAGCTTTATTTTTAAAGTTCAAAATCAAAAAAATCTTTAATGAGTAAAATTATCCCGGTTCTCCTTTGTTTTCTTGCACTATCCGGTTATACACAGCAACAAAAAAATAGATTTGTAAATGTCTTTTTAGGTACGAGTGGCGATCACGGGCAGATGTCCCCCTCAGCTACTACGCCTTTTAATATGATGAATCTGGGACCGCAGACTAATCCACACCAGCATACGGGTTATGAGTATTACGCTAAAGAATTTGATGGCTTTACACACACCAGAATGGAAGGTGTAGGTTGTACGGGAAGTGGTGGTAATATTTTGATTAAGCCTATACTTTATGCAGATGTCGAGACCGAGTTAATACGAACCACCCAGCAAGCTACACCGGGATATTATCACGTGAATTTTAAAAACGGAATTGACGCACAAATGACGGTTGCTCAAAATTTAGGAATGCATAATTACAGTTTCCCTAATTCAAACGGCGGCTTGTATATTGATTTGTCTTTTGCATTGAGCAATCGTTTTGTTTCAGAAAATCACGAGGTTAGAAGAAATTTAATTTCAGGTTATGTGGATACCAAAACTACTTGTCACGCGGGAACGTACAGAATTTATTATTCGATTAAGTTGCCAGAGACTGCAGAAATTCAACAGCTTGATGCGCATAAATTGCTCGTTAAATCTGTAGGAGCGAATGCAGTAGTTCAGGTTGGTTTTTCTTCGGTGAATGCGGGGTATGCTAAAAAGCGAATTGCTTCTAAAACCTTCAACCAACTTAAGAAAGAAGCTTCAGCTAGTTGGGACAAACAATTGAGTCACATTGATGTTAAAGGAGAGCAAGATCGGGTAGATTTATTTTATTCACTATTATATCGAAGTGCGCAATCTCCTTTTTTAGTTTCCGAAGAAGATGGTACGTTTAGAGCAACAGATGGATCTGTTCAAAATGAAGATTATAAAGTGTATAATGGCTGGGCAATTTGGGATAATTACAGAGAGCAGTTGCCTTTACTTTCTCTTGCATATCCTGAAGTATATAAAGACATCACTACGAGTATAGCAAACCTGTATCGTTTTGGTAAAAAGAACTGGGCAACAGAGCACGAGACTTCGCCTACGGTTCGCACCGAACATGCAATGGTTGTTTTGCTCGATGCCTATAAAAAAGGTTACCAAGTAGATTTTAGAGCCATAAAAGATTCTTTACTAGGAGAAGCTAAAACCCTTGATTTTGGTGCACCCGACAAAGCATTAGAATCTTCTTACGATTTGTGGGCGATGAGTGAGATTCTTAATGAGATGGGCGATACAAATACGGGTAAGGATTACCTGAATAAAGCTTTAGATTACAAAGCCTACTGGGATAAAGATTTTAAAGATTTGACTAGAAGTGATGTAGACCGAATGCAGGCGCGTGGTTTATATCAAGGGACTATCTGGCAATATCGCTGGTTTGTACCTTGGGATATAAATGGATTGCAAAGTTTGGCAGGTGGTTCAACAGCATTTACAAATCAGTTGGATCAATTTTTTGAAGAATTCAATTATAACCATGCCAATCAACCAGATCTGCAAGTACCCGGATTGTATAATGCGACCAAGCAGCCTTATAAATCTCAAAAGTTATTCCGGGAGATTCTTTTAGATACGGTGGTTCAAACCTATTTTAATGATAATAGTAAAGGGATTGATCCGTATGTAGGGCGTATCTATCAAAATAAACCGAAGGCTTATATACGTACAATGGATGACGACGCCGGTACCATGTCTTCTTGGTTTGTGTTACACAGCATCGGACTTTCGGCAGCAAATGTAGGGAGTCCGGTTTACTATTTGACTGCGCCTATTTTTAAGGAAGTAAAACTGAATACAGCTCCGGGAAAAACTTTTAAAATTTCAGTAAAGAATTATAATAAAGATCATTTTTATGTTAAATCAGCTAGGTTAAACGGTAAGCCTATAAACCGAAACTGGTTAACACATCAAGAAATAACATCTGGTGGAAATCTGATTATTGAAACCAGTAAATTACCGAATACAAGTTGGGGAACGACCAATCAGTTTATAACAAAAGTTGAATTAAACTGAGTTAAATAGCGGAAGGATTTAAAAATGCTTCCGCTATTTTTTATAAGTAACACAATATCGATTTCGTATATTTAAAGAGACTATTAAACAACTAAATAACAAACTTATGATTACAAAGAATTTGAAGCTCTTGCCGCTAGTTTTAGCAGGAGTTCTCTCACTAAATTCCTGTAAAGAATCAAATCAAGACAGCGATGAACCTTGGGAACCTTTATTCGATGGAGAATCACTAACCGGCTGGGAGCAATTGAATGGTAAGGCAGATTATCGTATAGAGGGAGATGAGATTGTGGGAACTACCGTATCAAACACTCCAAACTCTTTTTTGGCAACAACTCAGGATTTCAGTGATTTTATTTTAGACCTGGATTATAAAGTAGATGCTACGATGAATTCCGGAATACAAATCCGCAGTTTAAGCAAACCCGATTTTAAAGATGGAAGAGTGCATGGCTATCAGATTGAGATTGATCCTTCAGATCGGGCGTGGAGTGCCGGTATTTATGATGAGGCGCGCAAAGGGTGGCTGTATCCACTTACGGGTAACACAAAAGCGCAACAAGCTTTTAAGCAAGGAGAATGGAACCACTATCGTGTAGAAGCTTTGGGTGATACACTAAAAACCTGGATTAATGGGGTAGAAGCCGCGCACTTAGTAGATGATCAAACAGCAAAAGGATTTATTGCATTGCAGGTTCACGCAATTGGAAAAGACGAAAAGCCGGGTAAAGAAATTCGTTGGAAGAATATCAATATTATTTCAGAAAATGCACAGCAATACGCCAAGCCGATGAGCTTACCAGCTTTAAATACTAAAAACAATTTAACACAAGCCGAAAAAGAAAGCGGCTGGGAATTATTGTGGGATGGTAAAACCACTGATGGTTGGCGTGGTGGAAAACTAGATCATTTTCCTGAAAAAGGGTGGGTAATAGAAGATGGCGAACTCATTGTGCTTTCCACCGGAGGAGAAGAATCTACTGCCGGAGGTGATATCGTGACAACAAAACAGTATCAGGATTTTGAACTTAAAGTAGATTTTAAAATAACAGAAGGTGCAAATAGCGGTATAAAATATTATGTAGATACAGATTTGAATAAGGGCGAAGGTTCTTCTATAGGTTTAGAATATCAGATTTTAGATGATATGCGTCACCCTGATGCGAAATTGGGTAATCACGAAGGTAGTCGCACATTGGCTTCTCTGTACGACTTAATTCAGGCAGATCCTGCTAAACCGGTCAATCCTATTGGGGAGTGGAACACCGCAAGAATAGTGAGTAAAGATAATCATGTAGAGCACTGGCTTAACGATGTGAAAGTTCTTGATTATGATAGAAATACCGATGCTTTTTTACAACTGGTTCAAGAAAGTAAATACAAAGACTGGCCCGGATTCGGAACATTTGAAAAGGGAAACATATTGCTTCAGGATCACGGGGATCGTGTAGCTTTTAAAAATATCAAAATCAAAGAACTTTAATTATGACAACACGGAGATCTTTTTTAAATAAATCACTTTTAGGCGGTACGGCTTTGGCTTTGAGTAACACCACAATGGGTATGGCTGCCAGTAGTTATCGCAATATTATAGGAGCAAATGATAGACTTAATGTCGCCGTAGCAGGTCTTGGTCGTCGCCTTGGGGCTTATTATGCACCCATAGCTCGTAAAGAATCTAATGTACGTTTAGTATATCTATGTGACGTGATGGAGAAAAGCCGACTCAACGCACTTAAGAAATTTAAAGAACATATAGATTACAACCCTAAACTCGAGAATGACATTCGTAAAGTGATTGACGATAAAGATGTAGATATTCTGATAAATGCAACGCCAGATCACTGGCACACTCCGGGTTCTATACTGGCCCTGAAGACTGGTAAACACGTTTATGTAGAAAAGCCGTGTAGTCACAATATGGATGAAAATGAATTGCTGGTAGCAGCTGCAAAAAAGTTTGATAAAAAAGTGCAAATGGGCAATCAGCAGCGCTCTTCTTTACACACGATAGATATCATCAATCAGATTCATAAAGGTGTAATTGGCGACGTATATAAAGCGGTGGCTTTTTATTCTAATGCACGGGGAGAAACGCCAATACAACAAAAGGCGGCTGTACCGGCCGGACTCGATTGGGATTTATGGCAAGGGCCTGCACCAAGAAGAGCGTATACCAGTGAAACCTGGGATTACAATTGGCACTGGTATGGTTGGGCATATGGTACTGCAGAAACCGGGAATAATGCAACCCACGAATTGGATATTGCCCGCTGGGCATTGGGTGTAAATTTTCCAAAATATGCTGAGGTTCAAGCCGAAAAAAGACATTTTAAAAACGACGGCTGGGAGATGTATGATACGATGTATGCAACGTTCAATTTTGAAGATGATAAAGTCATCAATTGGGATGGCAAAAGTCGCAATGGGTATAATACTTATGGTCGTGGTCGCGGTACGTTAATTTTTGGAACTGAAGGTTCAGTACTTGTAGATCGTTCTAATTATCTGTTGATGGATCGAGGTGGAAAAGTAATCAAGCAGAGTGATGAGACCGATGAAAGTGGACTCGCACTGGGTGGTGGAGGCGATTCTTCAACTGCACATATGGTTAACTTCTTTGAAAGTATTCGCGGAAAAGAAACGTTGAAAGCACCTATCGAAGATGCTTCGGTAAGTATGGCTATGGTACATTATGCAAATATGGCGTATCGGGTAGGTCACGGTTTTGATATAGATGATAAAACAGGCCGGATTTACGATCGGGACGCTATGCAACTTTGGAGCCGGGATTATGAACCTAATTGGGAACCGAAAATTTAGTGAGCAATGAAGCGTAGAGATTTTGTAATTAAAGGCAGTCTTGCGGCGGCGGCAGTTTCATCTGTTAGTCCGGGGTTTGCATATATCAATAAGCATATAGGAACTAACGCACCCATACGCATAGGCGTTATTGGGACCGGAGATCGTGGTGGCGGATTGATTTCAGTAATGAATGGTATTGAAGGAATAGAAGTTGCCGGTTGCTGTGATATCATTCCGTTTCGGTTAGAAAATGGGATGAAAAGAGCGGGTGATTCTGCAAAGGCATTTACAGATTATCGAAAATTATTAGAAGACAAACGTATTGATGCGATTTTGGTTTCCACTCCATTCAGCACCCATGGCCAGATAGAATTAGATGCTTTGGCAGCCGGGAAACACGTGTATGGTGAGAAAACCATGGCTAAGGGCTATAAAGATATTTTAAATGTAGTTGATGCTCAAAAAGAAAATTTGGTTTTTCAAACCGGTCATCAGTATCACAGTTCCAGGCTTTACACGCACGTTGTTGATCTTATCAAGGATGGTAAAATAGGAAAAATAACCGCTTTTGAATGTCAATGGAATCGTAGCGGAAATTGGCGTCGTAATGTGCCTAAACCTGAACTGGAGCGTATGATAAACTGGCGTATGTATCGGGAATATTCAGGTGGATTAACAGCAGAACTGTGTTCGCATCAGATTGATTTTGTAAACTGGGTTTTGGGAGAAACACCCTCGCAAGTTTTTGGAACCGGCGGAATTGATTATTGGAAAGATGGACGCGAGACCTTTGACAATGTCCATCACTTGTTTTCGTATCCTAGCGGAGTAGAGGCAACGTTTACTTGCTTAACAACCAATGCAAAAGATGATTATCAGATTAAAGTTATGGGTGATAAAGGCACCATTATTTTAGATTATGTAAACGGCTGGTTTTATCCTGAAGGAAACTATACGAAGAAGCGTGCAGATGTAGATGGTGTTGCAGGAGCAACGATACCTTGGGATGCTGGTAAAGGTATCCCGTTTGAGTTTAGTCACGCAGATCCCAGCAAACAAGCTTTAATGGATTTTAGAGATGCGATTAAGAATGATACTAAACCTTTATCTGATTTAAAGACCGGGGCAAATACGGCTATATGTGTGCAGATGGCTATAGATTCTATGCTAAATAATGAAATTGTAAAATGGAATCCTAAGCATACTATTTAATTGCTCAACCTTAATTTATTTTAGATTCTTACTGGAATTTTTAAATTCTTATCTAAATACAAAAAGTCTCCTGATACAGGAGGCTTTTTGTATGCAATGCTTAAAAATTATCAGGTAATCAAATTACCTTCATCATCCCATGCTGCAGCAACACCACGCTGACTTTGATCTACACATTTTGCAATCCACTCGGGATCGTAGCTTACGCCGTGCTTTTGTAAAACTTCTTCGGGAACACCATCCCAAATGTTTGGCTGATTTCCTTTATAATCCAAATCTTTTATACCCATTTCTGAAGTATAATAACCCGTCATAGTAAGATTCCGCATCAAAGAGAAAAACTGAACTTGTACGGGTTGTTCCCAACCGGGCTTATCAGGATCAGGAAAAGCTACTGTATCAAGAATAGCTTTTTGATTTTCTTCAGAAGCCTCTTTAAATTCAGTATTAAATTTGGAATTAGAAGCGTGATCCAGCCACATCAAACCCCCGCGTATTGGAGTTTGTAAATGAGGCATATCCTTAACAATAAATTCTAAAAAATCAGGAACACCTGCATCCGTAGCACTCCCGTACTCATCGTTTGCCGGTAAAATGAGCGCACACAAAATATTTAAGGTTTCCATCTCGTGCTCATTAAAAAACTGTTCAGAATTTAGTTCCTCTATTAATGCAGCTTCTTTAGGAGTGCGGCCAAAATAATCTTCAGCTGCTTTTGCAATTTCCGGAGTTGGAGCAGACACATCCGTATTGCATCCAGTAAGTAAAAGACCGGTTCCTAGAGAACCTAAAAATATAGATTTTAAACTGTCTCTTCTATCCATAATCTAAATGTTTTGCTGTTTAAGTTGTTCTATGATGTAGTCTGAAGCTCTCCACGAAAGCGCTAAAATAGTCCAGGTTGGATTCTTATCAGCTTGAGATACAAAAGGACCGGCGTCTACTATAAACACATTGTCTACATCGTGCAGTTGCTGAAATTCATTTACCACAGAAGTTTTAGGATCACTTCCCATACGCGTGGTTCCTACTTCGTGAATGATACGCCCGGGGTTTTCAAGACCGTAATTAGACGCTTTTGAAGGCGCATCCTGAAGCATGGTACCTCCCATATTGTGTACGATTTCTTCAAAAGAATCATTCATATGCTTCGCTTGATTGACCTCGTGTTCAGACCATTTGTAATTGAAACGAAGCACCGGAATACCAAATTCATCAACAGTTGTGGGGTCTATTTCACAATAATTATCTTTCATAGCTATAGACTCACCACGACCTGCCATACCTATCGTAGAGCCATAATATTTTTTAATATCAGAACGCAGGCTGTTACCGTAGCCACCTACTTTTTGATTAAAAAAGCGGTTCAGGTCATTTGGGTTAAATCCAAAACCATAACTCGGCATACTCAATCCTCCCCAAACTTCAATATGATATCCACGCGGGAAATTCAGTTTTTTATTATCTCCCCACCAGGGCGTATACACGTGCATTCCGCCCACACCATCTTCGTTATAAGTATCGCGATTCATTAAATCTGGTATAAAAGCCGAACGGCTGGCACCGGTAGAATCGTGTAAATAACGCCCCACCATATCACTGCTATTTCCTAGTCCGTTAGGATGTTGCTCGCTTTTAGAATTCAATAAAATACGAGCCGAACTACAAGCCGAAGCTGCCAGTACAACAACACGGCCTTTGAGTTTATATTCTTTACGATCATCCTTACTAATGTAAGAAACCCCAGTAGCTTTTCCTTCATCATTAGTGGTCACTTCGCGCACCATCGAATTCACGAAGAGATCAATCTGACCGCCGCTTTTTTGAGCAGGAAAGATCAAACAGGTTCCGGCAGAAAAATCAGCATAAACCGCACAGGCACGAGAGCATTGCCCGCAATAAAAGCAAATACCACGATCTTCATTTATCTTTTTAGTAAGCATAGACATCCGTGACGGGATCACCGGTATGTTAGATTTATGTGCTCCTTTGATGTAAAAGAGTTCGTGTAATCTGGGCTTAGGTGGAGGTAAGAAAAAGCCATCAGGTTCATTTTCTATATTTTCTTTAGTGCCAAAAACACCTATAAGTTTATCAACTTTGTCATAATAAGGTTTTACATCTTCATAGCCTATTGGCCAGTCATCGCCGTGACCATCGTAACTGTAATGTTTAAAATCTCGCTCACCAAAACGTAAAGAGATGCGGCCCCAGTGATTGGTACGCCCACCCAGCATTCTAGATCTAAACCAGTCAAACTGCGTGTCATCTTTTTGAGTATAGGGTTCACCTTCTATATCCCAACCCCCGTAAGCACTGTCAAAGTCACCAAAAGGTCTTCGGTTAGAAGCACCACGTCTGGGAGATTCATAAGGCCATTTTAATTGAGTGCGCTGTTCTGGAGCGGCAGGGTCAAAATACGGACCTGCTTCTACCACTGCAACCTTGAGTCCGGCATCTGCCAGAACTTTTGTAGCCATACCACCACCGGCACCAGAGCCAACAATGATTATGTCATAAAATTTTGATGATTCTTTTATTTGCATAGAGTAAGAATACTAAAAGTTTAAATTATGTTCAACTATTTGGCGTTTAAATTCATAATAGTTATGAGATACTGCTAATAACTTGTAAGAAATATGAATTATGTTAAATTATCTAAATTTAACCATTTCGATAGCAATTATAGTAAAACGTTTTATTAAAATTGCTAAAACGTTTTACTTTAACGTTGTCGAAACAATTTTTTAAAAACCAAAAAGCAATTATGAACAAACAATTAAGAAAGTTTATTATGATTTTCTTCTTTGCGCTAGGTATGACTACCAGTCATACTGTATTTGCACAAGGGAGTAAGACCGTGACGGGTACTGTTAAAGATGATACCGGTTTACCTCTTCCTGGAGTTACGGTTCAGGAAAAAGGTACATCTAATGGAGCTGCGACAGATTTTGACGGTAATTATAGCATTGAAATTACTTCAAATACAGCTGTACTGGTCTTTTCATATGTAGGTATGAATATAATTGAGAAGACGGTAGGTTCTCAAAATACGATTACAGTAACAATGGAGTCTGATGCCCAATCATTAGATGAAGTCGTTTTGATAGGTTATGGTAGTCAACAACGTAAAGCCGTTACAACTGCGGTTTCTAAAGTAGAGACTGAAGATTTTAATCAAGGGGTAGTCACTTCACCATTAGAATTGATTAACGGTAAAGTAGCTGGTTTGCAAATCACACGTCCAGGTGGTAACAATCCAAACTCAAGCGCTTCTATTCAATTGAGAGGGGTTACTTCTATTACTGGGTCTGGAGAACCATTGATTGTCATTGATGGTATCCCGGGTGGAAACCTTGATTTGCTTCAACAAAATGATATAGCATCTTTTGATGTGTTGAAAGACGGTGCTGCAGCGGCAATTTATGGTACGCGTGGGACTAATGGGGTGATTTTAATAACTACTAAGAAAGGTAAAAAAGGAACTACAGCCTTTAATTATTCAACATTTTTATCTAGAGAATATGTAAACAGTAAGCCTAGTTTTTTAAATGCATCTCAATTAAGACAAGCTAGTGCAGATGGTGTTATAGATCAGATAACTGATTTAGGGGCTTCTACAGATATTTTTGATGCATTAGTTAATGATACAAATATTAGCCAATATCACAACTTTGTAGCTTCCGGAGGTGGAGAAAATAGTACATACAGAGCTTCAATTTTTTATAGAGATTTAGAAGGTATCGCTTTAGAAAATGGTAGAGAAGAGTTTGGTGTTCGTGCTAATTTTAACCAATCAGGTTTTGATGATAAATTAAATTTTGCATCCAGCGTAGCGGTAAATATCAATGATGCTAATTTATTGGGAGGTGGTCAGTTTGGTATTGTTGCAGATTGGAATCCAACAGCGCCAATATATGCCCCTTTTAATGATGATACAGAGAATGAATTGTTTAATCAAGGGCGTTATGGATTTTATCAGCCAGCTAACGGGTATAATCCGTTTTCAGAATATGAAAACCGTTTTAACCAGCGTAAACAGATTACGTTTTCAGGCGATATGAAGTTGAGTTATGAGATAACTCCGGGTTTTACAGCTTCTATTTTTGGGTCTTATCAAAGAAACTCTTGGGATGATCGCTTTTACAGAAGTACTATGGATTATGCCCAATACGGACCTGGGAGTTCCTACCGAGGTACAGGATATGGTTATAAAGGAAATCACTTAGATTTTACCCAGACTATAGAACCAACAGTAAATTATGTGAAGAATTTTGAAGAAAGTACACTTGAAGTGTTAGGTGGATATAGTTACCAATACTCTACTACAGAAGAATATTCTATGGATAATAGTGGCTTCACCACAGACGGTTTTGAAGATTGGAATTTTGGTTCTGGTAATGCAATTACCGATACTAATTTACCAAGGCCAAATCTTTCAAGTTTTAAAGAAGATAATACACTTATTGCTTATTTTTCACGTGTTTCTTATAATTTTAAAGAGCGTTATTTTTTACAAGCATCTGTGCGTCATGAAGGTTCTTCGCGGTTTGGAGCTAATAATAAATGGGCCACGTTTCCGGCAATTTCAGGAGGTTGGTTAATTTCTGATGAATCTTTTATGGAAAATGCAGGTTTTGTAACCAACTTAAAATTGCGTGCAGGTTTTGGGGTTACCGGTAATCAGGGAATTCCAAACTATCAATCTATAGTAACCTTAGGAACAGGAGGAAAATATCCGGTGTTTTTAGAAGATGCAAGCGGGGCGACCTATTATCAGACGTACGGTCCGGTAAAAAATCCTAATCCTGATTTAAAATGGGAAACTAAAAAAGAATTGAACATTGGTCTTGATTTCGGTTTTTGGAGTAATAAATTATCAGGTGCTATTGACGTTTACAGCCGTAAAACGGAAGATTTATTATTAAATTATGGTGTGCCACAACCCCCCTATGTACAGAGTAGTATTTATACAAACGTTGGTACAATAACAAATTCGGGTATTGAGTTGGCTTTAAGTTATCGGGTGCTTGATCAAGGAGCTTTTCAATGGAATGTTGATTTTACAGGAAGTTATCAGAAAAATGAATTGACCAGTCTTTCGAACCAAATTTTCTCTATTAGTGATTTGTATGGAGGGGATATAGGTAATCCTGGAGACTTGGGAGACGCTATTAGAAATGAGGAAGGTGGTCCCATAGGTAATTTTTATGGAAAGCGTTTTGCGGGTTTCACGGATGATGGTGAATGGCAATTTTATAAGGCAGATGGAAGTATTGCTCTTTCGGATGAGATGACCAATGAAGACTTTGCTTACATAGGTAACGGTTTACCTAAATACTTTGCTTCTTTAAGTAATACGTTTCGGTATAAGAGTTTTGATCTAACTGTTTTTTTTAGAGGGAAATTTAAGTATGATATTTTAAATACCGTAAACTTGTTTTATGGTAACCCAAACAGTGGAGGTAACCTACTAACATCAGCATTGGGTAAATACAGTCAAATTTCTGAAGCTCCGCAATATTCAGACTATTATCTAGAGAAAGGAGATTTTGTAAAATTGGACAACCTAACTCTGGGTTATACGTTCAATTTACCAGAGAAGAGTGCTTTTACCGGATTACGTATTTATGGTAGCGCCAGAAACCTTGCAACATTTACGAGATATAGCGGAAGAGATCCTGAGGTGCAGGATACCGGTTTGTATCCTGGTGTAGATGACAGAAATTTCTACCCCAGAACGATTACGGTAACGGCAGGTATCAATGTTAATTTTTAATATTAAAAAGATGAAAAATATAAATATACTTCAGAAAGTTACCTGTGGTATGGTGCTATTACTCACATTTGGGTGCACCGATCTTGACGAGACCACCTATTCAGAACTTTCAGAATCTAATTTTTACAATAACGAATTAGAACTGATTCAGGCTACATTAAGGCCCTTTACCCATATGCAGGCCTGGTTGGCATGGTCTGGTCAAAGTGGTTATTACTACCATAACGAACTATCAGCAGATCAGACGGCTTGGCCACAAAAAGGAAGACATGGTTATGACAATGCAGATCACATTAGGCAGCATTATCATACGTGGACAGAGCGCGAAGGACGTCTTAATAATGCTTGGAGCTTGATGTGGACGGGTCTTGGTTTTGTTAACAATGCAATAGAAAGTATAGAGAATGTTGATGCTGCGGCAGCAAATGTAACTCCAGAACGTTTAGAATCTATTATTGCAGAATCTAAAGTTTTACGTGCGTATCACTATATGAAAATTATGGATATGTGGGGTAATGTACCTATCGTAACTCAGGTAGGTATACCTCAAAACCCAGAGACTGTTTCACGTAAAGAGGTTTTTGCTTTTATTGAACAAGAACTACTTGAAAATGTAGAAAAATTACAGCCCTTATCTCCTAAATTGATAGGTAGAATGAGTAAAGCAGTAGGATATTCAATTCTTTCTGAATTATACCTAAATGCAGAGGTTTGGTCAGGTACTTCGCGCTGGGAAGACTGTATTACATACAGTGATAAAGTAATTAATGGTGAAGGCGGTTCCTTAACCGGAAATATGGCTTTAGATCAAGATCCGTTAGGGCCGTTTAATAATACGAATGAAGATTCACCAGAAAACATCTTTCAGTTTCCATTTAGTAGAAAAAATGGGTTTGGTTACAGCTGGGGGTCGTTTTATATGGGCTTCTCTAACATGACTGCTGCATTAGATGTTAATTTTTCCGGCAACAATGCTTTTGTTGTGGTACCAAGTGCTTTTGATGCCTATCAGGAAAATGATATTCGTAAGCAGGAGTGGTTTTTGTTTGGTCCACAGTATAAGCTGGGTACTGATGAGCCTATTTTAGGTTCAGAAGAGTATAATGGTCAGCCGTTTGTTTATGTCAATAACATTCGTCGTAACAGTGAAGGCCAAACAGGAGTGGGCTCTATGACAGACGGAGAAGAAAATAGTGGAGCACGTTTTCATAAATACCGTTCAGGAACACAAGATGATCCTAACTATTTAGAAGGAGATTATGTGATCTACCGTTTAACTGAAATCTATTTCAACAAAGCAGAAGCCTTAATGCGTCAGAATGGAGGGAATGCGACTCAGGATGCAGTTGATTTAATCAATGCGAGTAGAGAGCGTTATTTTTCTTCAGAAGACTGGGCAGATGAGATGTACACTACAGCTACATTATCAATGGATGAGTTATTAGCAGAACGTGGTCGTGAATTCATTTTTGAAGGAATGCGCCGTACAGATCTAATTCGTTTTGGCGAATTCACAACAGGAAGCTGGTGGGATCATGAGCCTAGCGGTGACGATCACCTGACACTTTATCCTATTCCATTTAACCAGTTACAGGCAAATCCTAATTTGGATCAAAACCCGGGATATAATTAGAAAAGGACTTTATATTTATTTGAAGGTCTTTATTTAGCCAAAGCCACCTATGTGATTTCAGTAGGTGGCTTTTTTATTTGAAGAAGTTTATAAATTATCATTGTTGTCCGGTAAAAATCTAAAATAAGGAATAATCCTTTGTGACTGCCCTTTTTTGTTGAGTTACCTTGGTCATTTCAAAATAGAACCTCCCTATGGAGAGGCAAACAAGCTTAGTTGTCCAATGTCCTTTGTGGTGACTTCCTCCCATTTGGCCCCCTGGGTTCTTCAAGAATTTGAATAGGTCAATATAGGTCATCAAATGATACCGTATTACGGACATCATATTGGAATAAGCCCAGTTTCTTTTTGCCTTACGTTGCACCACCAGCATCAAAAGTTGAACGATCAAACTTACCCATATCTGGATCTCAATGGCATTTTGGTTGTCCCCGAGAAAATACTTTAGCGGGAAGTTCTGCTTGAGGCGCTTGAACATGGTCTCTATCTGCCATCTGTTCTTGTAAATATCGGCAATCTTGTCTGCATCAAGGTCGTAGCTGTTGGTAATGAACTCGTATACCTTTTGGTGCTTATCGTACCAAAA
>NZ_FQUN01000014.1 GCF_900129005.1 Leeuwenhoekiella marinoflava DSM 3653
TCGATATGTCGATACCGATAAAGTAGCAGAAGTTCTGTCTGTTCATAATAGATAGGATTTTAGATAACTAACCAGTATCCAGATAACCATCGAACCCCTGATAATAGGTCTAAAAACCTGAATTTCCATCTGATGCCGTTCTGGAGATAACTGACGGGGGCTTTTATCAAATAAAGTATAAGCCCACAGCTTTGAGTAGCGTATAATTCGCCCCCATCAGTTTGGTCACAGTTTATTATTATTGGGGCTATTCCCCGATAGAAAGTTAACAATTACGGAAACTCACTAACATATAAATAATCCCTAAATAAAGTGCGTTCGCAAAACTAAGGGGGATAGCAAGAGGGTAACACGCTGCGCGATGTTACAGGTGTGTAACTCATTTTATTTCAGGAATTTATAGTTTATTTTTCAGCTTGATTTTGAGTATTTTGCGACAAATGTGCTTTTAAGCCCTGTAAACAGGCAGATTTTTGCGACAAATTCTATTTAAATAGAAGTAAAGAAGGGTAATTCAGGTAGTCCTCACCACATTCCCCTCCACTGGGCTTCGGGGAAAGAGGTTCGTCCAAAAGGTCTTGAACACAGGCCAAAAATGTCAATTTGATAGTATTAAAATCTTGTTAGCCATTTTTGACCTGAGTTCGCTGGGCATTCTAACTTGAAATGGGCAATCTTTTACTTTCGTGATTTAATTATTTTTAAGACACTCCCAACAGCAAACCTTTTTTGATAGAAAAAATACAGGATTCTAAATTAGTCGGGCGCATAAACCGGTCGGCTATGCTTTCCTATTTATAGCCCTCATCTAATTTAAAATCCCGAAGGTAAAAACTATCAAAAAAGGTATTGCGACGGCTCTGGAGGAAGTAAGTGAAACACCAAAACCCCGTATGCGTTTTGATCTACAATACTATTTCAGTTGAGCAAAAAAGGATTTGCTCAAGATGAAATAAGTAAATGGTTTAGTGTTCTGTATTCATTGATGATTCTTCACTTAACAACTCCATTGTTTTATCTATAAACTGCATTTCGGAGAACGGAAGCAGTTTAATAGCTATCCCAATAACATCGGCTACATTGTATTCGATTTTCGTAGGGTTGGTTTCCGGCAGGCAATGCATACCTTCCAAAGCTTTTTTTGAAGTTTTAAGTAGATCTGCAATCCTATGTATTAGTTCCGAGTAATTGGAAGCCAGACCACAGGTTTGGTTTCTGTTTCGGGAGTCATTGATCAATTCAATATGTGTTTCTTTAAGCTCCATTAGCTGATTTAAAAGTTTCTTGGTTTTCATGGTTCGTGATTTAAGTAGTAACATGTCCGGAACTAATCCTTGGTTTCTTGCTGATTTAGTATTTCGGTGATTTTATCAATAAATTCTGCTTCTTCGAGGGGAAGAAGGTCGAGCGCGTGTTTTAGAACTTCTGAAATACTGCGTTCGGGTTCTTTTATAGGTCGATCACCTCCACGTTCAATGCCATTGAGTGCCATGACACTCACTTTAATGATATCTTCAATCAAAAACATAAGATGTAGATGGTTTTGAACCGGGAAGCTTATTTGATAATTATTCTTAATGTGGGGATGAGGTACCAGCTTTCTCAGGTGTTCTTCTCCAATCTGGTTTAAACGTTTAAGCATTTTTTTCTTTTTCATAAGCATTCGCTTTTAGTAGGTTTTTTAATTTTTTTGGAAAGCAGTGACCTTCCACATCTTCTTCCAGAATAGCCATGATTTGCTGGTATTTAAACATATCATCGTGAGGCATCATTTCGATAGCCAATTCTAATACCAGTTTGACACTGGTATCGAGGCTTTGATTACTGAGTGTTTTAGCGTGGAAACTTCCCTGACCGTCTAATGCAAGAACGCATACTTCAAGTAAAGCAGTTGCCATTGAAAGGTAAGCGGTATGATCGTCAAAAAGAAGATTCGCAGTCCTGAACGTATGCCGGCCAACTTGTTTCTTTTGTAAGCCGTAAGGGTAATTAGCTATCTTACGTATACTTCTAAATTTTTGAGTATTGATCTTTCTACTTTTCATACTGTTCTTCTTTTAGATTATGGAGTTCTTTCAGCTCTTCAAGTTTTTTATTGGCCTCTTTGCGAGCGGCCTGAATAAATTTATAGGCAAGGTGTTCCGCTTTTAGGGAGTCTGACTCTGTAAGATCTTCGTGAATCTTTTCGTTTAGGTTATACTGCGCGTGGCAAAGACGGGAATACATCAGTTGAGATCGAAAGGATCTTTTTGGGTAGATAATCTTTGGGACTTCGGAGAACTGCTCACAGAGGTGCAAGAGATAGGGTAGGGAGTAATAGGAGGGCTGATATTCCCAGAAAACATAGATCAACCCCAGGCAGGCTTGTTGAATGGATTGTTGTAAGAGTAGGTATCTGCCCTGATTACTCGGGTTATCCTCGCAGATTGTAGATTTTTCTTCAAAGTAGCACGCGTGTCTCAACCGTTTATTCCAATGCTTTTGGATTCTGAGAAATACCTCAGGGTGATAGAGGTAGGAACCAAGTTGTTTAAGCCGGTTGTCTTCGCTGTAAAGCAAGGTGCCAACTTCTAAAACGCGGTTTAAGAAATTGGAGCCGTAGTTAATCCTATTATTGGCTTCATTAAGGGTAAAGTGAACAGAGTAGAGGGTAACCTGTTCCTGAGTCTTGTTGAAGACCTCATTCATAAAAATTTTGGGGTCAGCTACCTGATCATGACTTATGATAAGCATAGTGGCTACGTAGCTGGAATGCGGTTTTCTGGTTCTGTTTAAAGAAGAGGAATACAAGCAATCCCTCGTTATTTTCTGCTGCCCGATCAAATAAACAGTATGAATGCCGATTAAGCTACGGATGATAGGTAGTACTTTATGGATTTCTGGACTGATGCTTGGCGGCGTTCTCATAGGATAGCTATTAGATGATCATAACTCAAGCTGAATCACGTTTGCTAAAACTTTTAAAAGAAAAGCCTTACTTTTGATTAGCTGTGAGCGTTTCAGGTCTTTGTTGTCCTTTAAAAGTATAGCGGACATGACGCGTACCCTACCAACTCGGCTTGTGAAATACCTGTATGAACTTGTATTTTACTAGCACCAAAAGGCAGAACTTAAGTTTTACTAACTAAAAATAATGCAGATGACTACCACCAAACCCAATCATATAGGCCGTAAAATTGCCCGCATCCGAGAACTGCGTGGGATGAAACAGGAAACCCTTGCCGAAGAATTAGGAATTAGCCAGCAAAGTGTGTCAACCCTTGAAAAAAGTGAAACGGTGGATGCTAAAAAACTGGAACGGGTAGCGCAGGTTTTAGGAGTGACTAAAGAGGGAATTGAGAATTTTTCAGAAGAGGCTGTTTTTAATATTATAGGTAACACAGTCACTAACCACGATAATTCTTCTCTTTTTGCATACCAGCCAACTTTTAATCCTCTTGATAAATTAGTAGAAGCCTACGAGGAAAACAAGAAACTTTATGAACGTTTGGTTCAGGCAGAGCAAGATAAGGTGAACTATTTGGAAGCGTTGCTTAAGAAGAAATAAACTACGTTTCATAATAATTAGATTGAACCTCAAGCTTAATAGTTTGAGGTTATTTTATGGGTGAAATTTATATTTATAAAATATGTATTTCATACATTATCCTGGGCTTTGGGTAGGCTTTGAGTTGGGGAT
This sequence comes from Leeuwenhoekiella marinoflava DSM 3653, assembly GCF_900129005.1. Classification (GTDB taxonomy): domain Bacteria; phylum Bacteroidota; class Bacteroidia; order Flavobacteriales; family Flavobacteriaceae; genus Leeuwenhoekiella; species Leeuwenhoekiella marinoflava. The sequence continues at coordinate 3,680 of NZ_FQUN01000014.1, forward strand.
GACCCGTCTTACGCCCTTACAATTTCACTACAACAACTACCAACTCGGATACATTTCATAGAATGACTTTTAAGAATTTTGTACTTGAAATTTAAGTCAATTCAAAAATGAAAAATGTAACATTAAATAATGGCGTAAAGATGCCACTGCTTGGTTTTGGCACCTACTTGCTTCGAAACGGTTCAGAGTGCGAGAAGTCTGTGCTTAATGCTTTAAATATTGGTTATAGACTGATAGACACAGCTGCTGCATATCATAATGAGGAATCAGTAGGCAAAGCAATTAAAAAAAGTAATGTCAAGCGGGAAGAAATTTTTGTTACCACAAAGTTTTTGCCAGAGGCTCCCGGCTATGAAAATACAAAGCGCGCTTTTGAAGCATCGTTAAAAAAAATGCAGCTTGATTATATCGATCTCTACTTAATTCATCTTCCGCAGGGAGACGTGAATTCTTCTTGGAAATCAATGGAAGAATTATACAAAGAAGGTAAAATAAGGGCGATCGGTGTAAGTAATTTCAATAAGGATCAGATTCAGAATTTACTTAAGAAGCATACTGTAGTACCGGCAGTCAATCAGGTGGAGACCCATCCATTTTCTCAAAGAACACAGATGCAGAAAACTTTGAAATCTCAAAGCATACAGTTGGAGTCTTGGGCACCCTTTGCTCAGGGTAAAAACAATCTTTTTAGCAATGAACTGTTAAAAGCGCTTTCAAGCAAATATAATAAGAGCATTGCCCAAGTGGTGCTACGATGGTTAATTCAAAGGGAAGTTGTAGTTATTCCTAAATCAGCAAATATGGAAAGGATAAACGAAAATTTCAATGTATTTGACTTTGAGTTGTCAGCAGATGATATGGTAACCATTACATCATTAGATCAAGGTAGTGCACTGATTTATAGTGTTTAAAAAGCGTTTGAAAACCTGACTACAACAATTACCAATCCGACTACTTTTTATACAACAACAATCAGGAATTTTACACCTGAAATTTATTCAGTATTATAAACAATTAAAAAAAGAATTATGCAAAAGAGAAAATTAGGAAACAGTGGATTAGAAGTTTCCGCATTAGGCTTTGGCTGTATGAGTTTAAACTTTTTAGACGGTAAAGGTCTAGATAAAAAAGATGCTGTAAGTCTAGTGCGCAACGCAGTTGAACGAGGTGTTACGTTTTTTGATACCGCAGAAGCCTACGGACCTTACACCAATGAAGAAATTGTTGGCGAGGCCTTAGAGCCTTACAGAAACGATGTCGTGATTTCCACAAAATTTGGATGCAAAGATGCTAGCCCAGCAGTAGGTTTAGACAGTAGACCCGAAACGATCAGAGCGGTAACCGAAGCATCTTTAAAAAGATTACAAACAGATTATATTGATTTGCTTTATCAACACAGAGTAGACCCTAATGTTCCCATAGAAGATGTTGCAGGAACAGTAAAAGATCTGATACAAGAGGGCAAAGTAAAATATTTCGGTTTATCGGAAGCAAGTACCAGCACTATCAGAAAAGCACATTCAATTCAACCTGTATCCGCATTACAAAGTGAATACTCTTTGTTTTGGCGTGAACCTGAAAATGAAATCATACCAACTTTAGAAGAATTAGGAATTGGTTTCGTTCCGTTCAGTCCTTTAGGGAAAGGATTTCTTACAGGTAGAATAAATAAGAAATTAGAAGATGTTGACCGCAGAAATATTATTCCTCGTTTCAGCGAAGAAAATATAAAGGCCAATATGGTTTTAGTAGATGCACTTTCTGAAATTGCGCAACAGAAAAATATTACGACTGCACAATTAGCATTGTCTTGGCTATTAGCTCAAAAGCCTTGGATAGCACCAATACCAGCGACCACAAAATTGCACCGTTTAGAGGAAAACATTGCAAGTACAACTATTGTATTGACCAATGATGAACTTGAAAGAATTAACACAACAGTCAATGGAATTACACTTGTGGGTAACCGCTATCCTGAATTTTTAGAAAAACAAATAGATAAATAAAACTCATAGCAATGCAAAATATAAAAGGAAAAGTAGTTGCTATTACAGGAGCAAGCAGTGGAATGGGTAAAGCCATCGCCATAGAATTAGCAAAAAATTGTGCAAAGGTTGTTTTAGGTGCAAGACGAACAGAACAATTGCAACAAGTTGTGGAAGAAATAAAAAACAAAGGTGGTGTAGCCACCTTTGTTCAAACTGATGTGAAGCATAAATCCGATCTAGTTCGGCTGGCCAATACCGCAGTTGCGCAATACGGAAAATTAGATGTCATTGTAAACAATGCAGGTGTCAGTCAGTTAAGCCGCATTGACGAATTGGATATTGACGGTTGGGAAGAAATGATTGACATTAACCTCAAAGGCGTTTTGTATGGAATGGCGGCTGCAATTCCTGTTTTCAAAAATCAAGAATCGGGACATATCGTCAATATCATTTCAACTTCAGGAATAAAGATTGTCCCAATGCAAGGCGTTTATGCAGGAACTAAAAACGCCATCCGCACTATTGCAGAAGCGTTTCGGCAAGAGTCCAACGGAAACATACGCATAACAGGCATTTCGCCCGGATTTGTGAAAACAGATTTTGCGAACAACATAAAAAATGAAGAAGTAAAAACAGCTATTCAAAAAGGAATGGAACAAATGGCCATAGACCCCATAGCAATTGCCAATGCTGTAATTTATGCAGTAAGTCAACCTGATGACGTTGAAATTGGTTATATTGTGATTCGTCCGTCAAAACAAAATTGATTAAATTCATAAACGCTTATGCAACAACAATCGAATATCAATCCTATTAAAAGTATATCGCAACTTTCGCGGATATTAGGACTTCCTGCGCCATTGCACCCACTGGTTTCTTTGGTTGATTACCGCAATGTTCCGATTGAAATGTTTCCAAGAGGACAGAAAGTAAGTCTTGATTTTTACAAAATTTCCTTTAAGCCTAGCTTCACAGGACACATAAAATACGGACAAGAATATTACGATTTTGAAGAAGGCGGATTGGCATTTTTGAAGCCTAAACAGATTGTTTTTTCACCTGAAGAAACAGAAAGCTATGAAGGGATTGCTTTGTATTTCCATCCCGACTTTATACGAAATTATCCCTTAGGGAAAACAATAAATCAATATGGTTTTTTCTCTTATGATGTTACCGAAGCCTTGTTTTTATCGGCAAAAGAAAAAGAAATTATAGCTAATTTATTTACTACAATAGCCAACGAATTAGATAACAATATTGACAATTTTAGCCAAGATGTATTGGTGTCTCAAATAGAATTACTGCTGAATTACAGCAATCGTTTTTACAATAGGCAATTTATTACCAGGAAGGCAATCAATCACGACATCATAACTTCTTTGGACAAACTTTTAAACAACTATTTTGAAGAAGAAAATAGTTTGAAAGATGGCTTACCGTCCGTGAAATATATCTGCACCGAATTAAAATTATCGCAACGCTATTTAAGCGATATGCTGCGTTCACTTACAGGACTGAACACACAACAATATATTCAGAACGCAATCATAGAAAGAGCCAAAGAAAAATTATCAACCACCAATCTTTCCGTTTCAGAAATTGCTTATGAATTAGGTTTTGAACATCCACAATCATTCAGCAAGCTCTTTAAAACAAAAGCAAAAATTTCGCCCTTGGAGTTCAGACAATCGTTTAACTAAAAGAAGCTTTAAAAGCGAACGACTGAAAGCTATTGCTGCAAATAAAATATAATTAAATAACTGATTTTTAGTAAGATGAAAGTCTGTTTCTTTAACTTCGTTTTCTTTCGAAAAAGAGTTAGAAAGTTCTGTTTAAAATAGTTACTATAGTATTATTTTAAACAGTTTAAAGGTGAGCAGTTTACTTAATTAATATTTTCCATACTATCAAAGACGGTCAAATACCATTAATCTAAATGCTCTTTTTAGTTTAGCAATAGGTCGGAGTATATCATCTCTAAGATTCAGGAAATATACGGTACGGATTTATTGGGTTCCTGCCCTTGAAGTACGCTTCAATTAGCCGATTAGGCAATTGACCACCCGCATTGTTAACAAACTCTTAAATTTCGACTTTTCAAAACCCGTTTTCATACACTCTTCATACACTATCCTAGGGGATGCCTAGGCTTTGCCTGGGAGTTGCCCCGTCGAAGGTGTGTTTTTGATCGTTCTGAAATAACTTTATAAAATTTTATTCTGATACTGAAATAGATAAAATTATAAGCGGGTTCTTATAAATAGACAATCCATAATGTATCTTTGAGCCGATTAGAGGTGCTAATCGGCTCATTTTTTGATTATATTTGAGCCAATTAAATAGTTAATCGGCTCATCATGTATAATTGGCAACACGAAGACTGGCCTAATTTTAAGTATACTACAACTGCAATCGAAGAGAAGCTCTTTGAATTCAGCCAAAGAGCCGGTCGCGTTAATGGTATATTAGAAGGGCTTTCAGAAACGATGCAAATGGAAGCTATCTTATCGCTAATGGTTGCTGAGGCTGTGAAAACTTCAGAAATAGAGGGAGAATACCTGAGTCGGGAAGATGTGATGTCTTCTATACGAAACCATATGGGTTATTGTACACCTAAAGCGGTCAAAGACCCAATGGCGCGGGGTGTGGGAGATTTAATGGTGCGGGTTAGGCAAAATTTTGCAGAACCTTTGACAGACCTGGTATTATTTGAATGGCACAGAACGCTATTAGCGAGTGCTAGACGCATTAACACCGGGCAATGGCGTAAGCACAGTGAACCTATGCAGATCGTGTCCGGTACCTGGGCCAAGGAGAAGATCCATTTTGAAGCTCCGCCTTCCCATTTGCTTCCGAATGAAATGCAAGCTTTTATAAAGTGGTTTAATGAATCTCATCCAGAAGGAGCCAACCCTATTAAAAAACCACTTATCCGTTCAGCGATTGCACATCTGTATTTTGAGAGCATTCACCCTTTTGAAGATGGAAATGGAAGAATAGGAAGGGCACTATCTGAAAAGGCGCTATCTCAAGACTTAAACCGCCCTATTCTGCTCAGTCTTTCAAAAGCAATAGAGCACGATAAACAAGCCTATTATAAGGCTCTAAAAAACACGCAGCAGTCCAATGAAATAACCGATTGGATTATCTACTTCGTCAATACTGTGTTAGAAGCTCAATCTCAGGCGGAAGAGCTTGTTTCTTTTACTTTGAGAAAAGCCCGTTTTTTTGATCGCCATAGAAATTCCCTGAATGACCGCCAATTAAAGGTCGTCAATCGAATGCTTGATGAAGAACCGGAAGGGTTTAAAGGGGGGATGACGGCAAAAAAGTACATTGCCCTTACCAAAACATCAAAAGCAACAGCAACGCGTGACCTTCAGGATTTGGCAGCTAAAAAGCTATTTATACCTAGTGGGGAGGGACGTAGTACACGCTATGAAATCAACTTTGAGGACTAAAGCTTTTTGAGTGTATTTGATTGTAACCCTTTTCTCGTTAAAGACTTAGATTATTTTTTATACCTTTATAGTATCAAATACCATCAGTCTTAATGTTCTTTTAAATGAAGTGAATTATTCGGTGAATAGATCGAGTAATTCAGCTGTAAGATACAGGAAATATAGGGGGAGAGGTGGTTTCCAAATTACCTGCACCCCGATGAAATAAGTATTTAACATATATTGTTTTATATCTAATTCTATGAAAACTAGTAAAATTAAATTTTTACTGATTTTTTTTATCTGATTGTAGGTATATTTAAAGGTGTCCTTTTTGGGATCAGGATTTTTTTCAAAGTCAATCTATTTGTTCTCATTTTGCAGACTTGTTACTTCGACTTGAGGTAATTTACGTAATTTCCCCGCTCTAAATTTACAGTATGTCGTCTCAAGTAGTTTTGATCACAGGAGCCTCTTCCGGAATAGGAAAATCAATAGCAGAATTTTTAGTTACTAAAGGATTTAAGGTTTATGGCACCAGCCGAAAGCCTAAGCAGCATTCAGAAAATGGGGTTCAATTTTTAGCACTTGATGTAACCCAAGAAAAAACAGTTTCTACTGCGGTTGATCAAATTCTAAAAGTTGAAGGTCGATTGGATATTCTTATTAATAATGCCGGAAAGGGAATTACCGGCCCGCTAGAAGAAATCCCGGAAGACGAACTCAAATCTATTTTTGAAACCAATTATTTTGGACCGCTACGGGTGATAAAAGCTGTTTTACCAACCATGCGCAAGCAAGCAAGTGGACTTATTATTAATGTGACTTCAATAGCCGGGTATATGGGCTTACCGTATCGTAGTGCTTATTCTGCTACAAAAGGAGCTTTAGGTTTAACCACCGAAGCTTTGCGTATGGAGTTGAAGGAGTTTAACATAAAACTCACTAATGTAGCTCCAGGTGATTTTGCTACTAATATAGCTTCTGGTCGTTATCACGCACCTTTATTAGAAGGTTCTCCTTACGCTGAGAATTATGGTAAATCACTCTCTTTGATGGATGAGCATGTAGATCATGGTGAAGATCCTCAAAAAATGGGTGAAGCAGTTTATGCTATTATTAGTACTAAAGAACCTAAAGTACATTATAAAGTAGGGGCATTTATGCAGAAAATTTCTGTGTTTTTAAAAGGAGTTCTTCCTGGCAAAATGTATGAGCGTTTGCTGCTTAAACATTATAAATTATAGTCTACAAGTTAGTTTAGTGTAAGTTAAACACTTATATTTTTTTTAAATGCTATCTTCTTAAAAATTAACGATTATATTGCGTAATTTTGAAACTCAATATTTTTGATAATCTAAATTCTTCATATGAAATTTTTTATTGATACAGCAAATCTAGACCAAATTAAAGAAGCTCAAGAACTAGGTGTTCTTGATGGTGTAACTACAAATCCATCTTTGATGGCTAAAGAGGGCATCAGTGGGAGAGAAAATATATTAAAACATTACGTAGCTATTTGCAATCTTGTTGATGGTGATGTAAGTGCTGAGGTAATCGCTACAGATTTTGACGGAATGGTTAAAGAAGGTGAGGAGCTTGCTGCACTTCACGAACAAATCGTTGTAAAAATACCTATGATTAAAGACGGTATCAAAGCGTTAAAATATTTTAGCGATAAAGGTATCCGTACAAATTGTACTTTAGTATTTTCTGTAGGTCAGGCATTATTAGCTGCAAAAGCAGGTGCTAGTTATGTTTCTCCATTCTTAGGTCGTCTTGATGACATCTCTACAGATGGTTTACAACTTATAGCTGATATTCGTTTAGTATATGATAACTATGCTTTTGAAACTGAAATCTTAGCAGCTTCTATACGTCACACAATGCATGTTATTGACTGTGCTAAATTAGGTTCAGACGTTATGACCGGACCATTAAGCTCTATTGAAGGTTTGTTAAAACACCCATTAACTGATATCGGTTTAGAGAAATTCTTAGCAGATTACAATAAGGGAAATAGCTAATAGCTCTCTTTGATATATAAATTAAAACTCGCTTTTAGCGGGTTTTTTTTATGTGTGATAATTTGGGTTGAGGCCTTAATTAATTCAGTATCAGGAATACTTGTGGTTTCAATCATTAGCTAACTTGTAAGCTTTTATAGTATACACTTTCTAATTAAGCAGGTTTCAGAATTACTTATTCAATCCCTGAAGCAATTCATTCTCAAAATTGCTACTGAATATATTTGCGTGTGCATTAATAATGATGCCGTTACGATCTAAAATAAATGTTTTAAGAAGCGAGTTTAAGGCTAGGTCTTGCGAAAGTTCGTCAAAGCTGTCTTTAATGAAATATTGCTTCGCTATATCAAATTGGTAGCGGTTGATTGTTCTTTGCCATTTATCGAAATCATCATTCACATTAATAGCGATATAGGTATACTCAGGATATTTTTGGATTAGCGTTTTAGCTAATTTTTGAGCACGAAGCGCGTGAGATTTTCGTGCAGAAGACCAGAAGAATACAAAAGTTGGTCTTTTTATAATTTGATCAAGAGTGAGTGTATCACTATCAGAGTTTATAAGCTTCTCGTTAGGAATGTGTTTTCCGGTTTCAATCTTCTTATTAGCCTCATATAATTCTTGAATAAGAATTCTGTCTTGTTCAGAGGTAATACGTTCCATATACATATCGTAGAGCGTTTGGCCTCCTTTTTTATCATTGCTGTTTGCTAAGTAATCTTTAATAGTTCGAGTGAGTAAAAAACTTTCTACAGAATCATTAGATATTTTAGAGTTGATAATTCTTAGTTTATGTAGGTTGTGTGTGAATGATAGTGGGTTGTAAGGTTCTTCTTTGTAATAATCTTTAAAAGCTGCCTGGTTAAAATAGTTGATTAAGAAGCGTTGATAGCTGTAGAGATCTAATAATCCAGAGTCATTAAAGTCTGCTTGCTCTCTATAGTTGTAAAAAGATTTCGGAAAGCTTTCTAAGAACTTTATTCGATCTACACCAAAGTGTGACATAGGATATACCTCTTGACGCGCATAAAAATCGTAGTCAACAATAGCGTGAATTATTTTTTGAAAGGAAACACTAGCATCGTATTTTTGAAAAAAGCGAGAAACAATAGCTTCCCGGTTTTCTTTCATTTTAATAATACTTCTTGTAAAAGTTTCAGGATCTTGTTGATAAACTTCTTGCTGAAGCATCAAGTCATTTTCCTGCTCATTTTGAAGATAGAGTTCTATCATCAGGTTGTTTTTTACAGCACCATAGCCTGTAAAAGTGAGAGTTTCGTCAAATTCAAAAGTATTTACCCTAAGAAGTAAGCTGTCATTAGGTTCAACATAAATGACTTGTCCTTCATTATGAAAAACCTGATAAAGTCCCTGTTTAAAATCTGAAAATTTATAGAGGAAACGGTTGTTTTGATCCAGCTTAATACTATCTATAAGTTTATCATCCTTTTTAAGAAGTAAAAAGTTAGAAGTAGGATTGATTATTTGACCACCTATATATGTGCCGGATTCTGTTTTTTGCGTTTCTTTTGAGCAACCTATTAAAAGTATCAGGGATATACAGATGGCTACAAGTAGCTTAGCGCTCATAAAATATTGAGATAGAAATATTGCAATAAAAATGAATATTGGTTAAATGCATCAAATGTAATTGTGACACGTTAACTCTGCTGTTAATTGTGCGTTAAAACATAGAATATAAAAGTTAATATTTCTTCTTTTAGCTTATTAGCTGTATTTTTGCAAATCATTATAAAATCAGGGCTTAAGCTTATGTTATCAGTATCAAATTTATCTGTACAGTTTGGAAAACGCGTCTTATTTGACGAAGTAAATGTTTCTTTTACTCAAGGGAACTGCTACGGGATTATTGGCGCAAATGGTGCAGGAAAATCTACTTTTTTAAAAATAATTTCAGGAAAAGAAGACGCTACAAGTGGTCATGTACATCTTGAACCCGGTAAGCGTATGTCTGTTTTAGAGCAGGATCATTATGCTTATGATGAGCATACGGTTCTAGAAACGGTTTTAATAGGTAATAAACCATTATTTAAAATAAAAACTGAAATAGATGCTTTATATGCAGATTATTCTGATGAAAATGCAGATCGTATAGGTGAATTACAAGTAGAATTTGAGGAGATGAACGGTTGGAACGCAGATAGTGATGCCGCTGCATTATTGTCTAGTTTGGGTATACCCGAAGATTTACACTACAGTCTGGTAAAAGATCTTGACAGTAAGCAAAAGGTGCGGGTTTTATTAGCTCAGGCACTTTTTGGAAATCCGGATGTTTTGATTATGGATGAGCCAACTAACGACTTGGATTACGAGACTATAAGTTGGTTAGAAAACTTTTTAGCAAATTATGATAACTGTGTAATTGTTGTATCTCACGACCGTCACTTTTTAGATGCAGTTTGTACCCATATTTCAGATATAGATTTTGGTAAAATTTCACACTTCAGCGGTAACTATATGTTCTGGTATGAGTCTTCTCAATTAGCAGCGCGTCAACGAGCTCAACAGAATAAGAAAGCTGAAGAAAAGAAGAAAGAACTAGAAGAATTCATTCGTCGTTTTAGTGCAAACGTAGCTAAGAGTAAACAAGCTACTTCGCGTAAAAAGATGATTGAAAAGCTTAATGTAAACGATATTAAGCCTTCAAGCAGAAGATATCCGGCAATCATTTTTGAGCGTGAGCGTGAAGCAGGAGATCAGATCTTAAATGTTGAAAAATTATCATCTTCAATAGATGGGGAGATTCTGTTTAAAAATGTGAATCTTAATCTGGCTAAAGGAGATAAGGTTGTTATTTATTCTAAAGATAGTAGAGCTACCAGTGCTTTTTATGAAATTATAAATGGAAAGCAAAAAGCATTAGAAGGAAAGTATGAGTGGGGTGTAACTACGAATCAATCTTATTTACCCGTTGATAATCAAGAATACTTTGAAAACGATTTGACTTTGGTTGATTGGTTACGTCAATATGCTAAAACTGAACAGGAACGTGAAGAAGTGTATTTACGTGGTTTCTTAGGGAAGATGATCTTTTCAGGAGAGGAAGCTTTAAAAACTTCTAATGTATTATCTGGGGGAGAGAAAGTGCGTTGTATGTTGAGTAGAATGATGATGCAGCGCGCTAATGTGTTGATGTTTGATGAGCCTACAAACCACTTAGATTTGGAGTCTATTACTGCGATAAACAACAGTTTGAAGAACTTTAAAGGAACCATTCTTCTTACAACAAGCGATCACGAGTTTGCACAAACCGTAGGTAATCGTATTGTAGAGTTAACTCCGGGTGGATCAATTGATCGTTATCTTACTTTTGATGATTATATGAATGATCCTAAAATAAAAGAGCAACGCGAGCAGATGTATGCTGTAGAAGCATAATAGTATACGACTTTAATATCTTATATAAAAAAAGTCCGCAATTTTTTAATCGCGGACTTTTTTTATGTATGTAATTTACTTATTCAGCTGCAACAGTATAGGAAAAACGGTTTGCAGGATCTTGCCCTTCAATAGTCGTTTTTAATTCTACGATATCTGTTGTTTGTCTATCTCGTAGTATAACGTAAAATGCATCATCAACAGCTTCGCTATAAGGTGATAGGTAAAAACTTCCAGCTTCGGTCAATTTAATACCTAAACGAGCAGTATAGGCATTTCCATTTTTGAGCCCTGCAATAGCTAAGCCTTTAAGCTCAGGTATGATTTCACCAGTACCATTCTGTTCAACAATAAATACATCATCTGTATTAAATGCGATAGGGGTATCTTGCTCAGTATCTTCTGTCTCATATCTGAAAAAATAAGTTTCTGCAAATTGAGCATTAGGCACTAATTCTGCTAGACTAATATCTTCATCTTGATCACTTACTAGAGTTGTGGGTACTGTTAAGTCAATATACAGTGTGTCATTGAGTGAATACGTCTCTTGAGCTTCAGGGATAGTTATCAAATCAGAAACATCAAAAGGATTGTAAATAGGTTCTATATAATCATCAGTGTCTGAACAAGAGATGATTAATCCGGTTAAGCTTAAAAGTAAAAAGTTCGAAAATTTCATTAGTTGTAATTTATATTGGTTTATAACTACAACGTAGATGAAGGTTTTTGTAATTAGTTGCGTCTGGCTATCTAGTTTTTGTAAAATGTCTTACCAGCGTTACGGTACAGAACAATGCGATAAAACTACTCAAGAGAATTCGATAGGTGGGAAGTTGTTGCCCTTCAAGTAATGGGTAGAGTCTCCATAAAGAATACATCAACAAACCTACATTTAAAGCTATATTAAAAAAGGAACGCTTCGGCTTTTCTTCTTTTGAGATAAGTGGTCGTGCAGCTTTTAATTCTGTAGTATGATCTTCTAAACGACTGTCTTTAGCTTGTTGTTCTAATTCTGTATCAGTAAGATTGGATTCTGAGAATGTTTTTTCTGTAATGTATTTAGCGCGTACTAAATCTTCTTTTTTAACGGAAAGTAAAGCCTGACTTCCGTAATCACTCAGAGGGCCAAAGCCAGCTCTTAACGCACTGTCTTGATCATTGCGGATGACGCTGCTAATACCAGCTTCATCTAATTTATTTTTTAAGAAATTCACATTTATTTCAGAGCCTGTATAAACGCGCTCATAACTAGAATCTTTGATCATTGTGCTTTATCGTATTGACACTTCCAGATAGCGGTATTAAAATTTTTACCTAGTGCAAAACCGTAAAATAGTACAATTGCAGCGATAGATTTAAACATAAAAAAGAAAACCATCACATCCTGACTGAATGATTGCTCTGGGGCAAACAAACCATCTGGAATCAATGCTGTAGCGATAAGGCTAGAGAGTAATATAGCTACAATGATGTTTTCAAGCCTTTTAAACGGCCACATCGTTAATTTACGTAGTGGATGCAAATCATCCCCCCATTTGTGAATTAAATAATAATGACCATTACCCATAGGAGCAAATAATAGCGGATCATCTGTTTTGTTTAAAACAAACATCTTAGATGGCGCCATTATTTTAAATCCTTTTAAAATAGTTTGATGCTCTTCCTCGAGATCTTTAATTTCATTTAGAGCTTCTTGTGGAAATGTTCCTTTAAAGAAGCAGGTATCTAAAAAACGTAACCGGTAATTCACGCAGATTTTTTTAATACTGTTTTCGTTAAAAATACGTTTAGTATCTAACAGGTTAAAATCAAAATCTGTAATATCTGCTTCAGCATTTTTAGAGAGGTTGTCTAATATTCGTTGATTACTCGACGGTGTTTTTCTAATAAAATTAGTTACCCATTTTAAAACAGCGGCCTCACTAGTTGCGCGATGTTGCTCACGAAGCAATTTATCGTGAATATTGGTTCTTTTTAAAAGCATTTTTCTTTTTTTAGAATCTTAAAGTTAACCAATTGATCACGAACGCACAATACTCTAAATGCTAAAGTATTAACGCAATACCGCGTTAAGTTGCTGTTCAAAATGATTTTGCAACTTATTCATGATTTTGTCTATTTCTTTGTCTGTAAGTGTTTTGTTTTCATCTTGAAGCGTAAAACTTACTGCATAACTCTTTTTGTCTTCCGGTAGGTTTTTACCCTCGTAAACATCAAAAAGCGCAACATTTTTAAGCATTTTTTTCTCTACATTATAAGCTTCCTGATAGATTTGGTCAAAACTCACTTCTTTATCTAGAAGTAAAGCAAAATCACGGCGAACCGCAGGATTCTTAGGGATAGACGTAAAACTTATTCTAGTTTGTTTTACGAGATCTAAAATGGTGTCCCAATTAAAATCAGCAAATAAGACTTCTTGATCAAGATCAAAATGATTGCGAATTATCTTAGGAACCAGTCCTAAACTTACTAATGATTTTTTCTGAGTGGTATAGGTTAATCCTTCAGAAAATTGAGCATCTTTTACTGGTTTTACAGTCCAATTACTAATGCCTAAACGGTTTAAAATAGCTTCAACGCTTCCTTTTAAATTGAAAAAACTGCTGCTTTGTTGTGCTTGAAACCAGTTTTCTGAATTTTGCTTCCCACTCATTAAAAGCGTTAAATGCTTGTGTTCTTCACGACCTCCGGGGAAGTTATGATAGCTTTTTCCGAATTCAAAAAGTTTGAGATCAGGCTGACGGCGGTTGCTGTTAAAAGCGACTACTTCTAACCCTGAAAAAAGTAAAGACTGTCGCATTACCGAAAGATCTGTACTCAATGGATTGAGCATTTTTACGTTATAATCTTCTTTGAACGCATCGTTCAAGGAAGCATACATTGGACTTGTCAATGAATTATTTAAGATCTCATTAAAGCCTAAAGAAGCTAAAAGGCTTCCGGTAATTTGCTGAATTTTATGATCTGCAAAGCGGCTACTTTTTGATACTGAAGCATTCAGTTTTGATTTAAACTGAATTTTATTGTACCCGTAAACACGTAAAATTTCTTCGACAACATCTACTTCGCGGGTAACATCGTTACGGTAAGCCGGTATGGTCATCCCAATTCCAGACTCAGTGATGTTATTTATTTTAATATCTAAAGATGAAAGTATAGACTTGATTGTTTCTTTAGGAATAGCTTCACCAATCAATTTTTCGGCGCGATCAAAGCTTAAAAATACTTGGTGATCTTCAATCTTTTTAGGGTAAATATCAACCACATCGCTGGTTACTTCACCACCTGCACATTCTTGTATAAGCAGAACAGCTCTAATGAGTGCGTATTCGGTTAAATTAGGATCTATACCACGCTCAAATCTAAAAGAAGCATCTGTATTCAAACCGTGTCTTTTAGCGGTTTTTCTAACACTAACAGGGTCGAAGAACGCACTCTCTAAAAATATAGAGGTTGTACCTTCAGTCACACCGCTGTTTTCTCCACCAAAAACTCCTGCGATACACATCGGTTTTTCAGCATCACAAATCATTAGATCCTCTTGGTGCAATTCACGTTCAATACCATCTAGAGTGGTGAACTTGGTACCTGCAGCAACGGTCTTTACATTCACTTGTTTTCCGGCAATTTTAGCCAAATCAAAAGCGTGTAAAGGCTGTCCCAATTCATGAAGGACATAATTGGTAATATCGACCACATTGTTTTTTGGCGTAAGTCCAATAGCCTTTAATCTATTTTGAATCCACACTGGAGATTCTTTGATAGTAAGACCACCAAGTGTAATACCACAATATCTTGGAGCACGCTCATTGTTGAGCACTTCTACACTGATTTTTTGAGTGCGGTTATCTATTCTAAATGAACTTGTAGAAGGTGTTATAAATTCTGGAGTAACACCAGATTGTATAAGACCGGCGCGTAAATCACGAGCTGTGCCCATGTGGCTCATCGCGTCAGCGCGATTAGGTGTTAAGCCTATTTCAAAAACAATGTCGTCTTCAATTTCAAAAACTTCAGCTAGCGGAGTTCCGGGCTTTAGATCATCTTCCAGAATCATAATTCCGTCGTGACTTTCGCCAAGGCCCAATTCGTCTTCAGCGCAAATCATACCGTTACTTACCTCACCGCGGATCTTCCCTTTTTTAATCTTCCAGGCATCTCCTTTATCATCATAAAGTGTCGTGCCTACGGTAGCTACAGGGACTTTTTGACCCGCATCTACGTTAGGTGCGCCACAAACAATTTGTACCGGATCACCATCACCAAGATCAACTGTAGTTATCTTAAGACGATCTGCGTTAGGGTGCTTTATGCAAGTAAGTACATGACCTACTACAATACCTTTAAGACCACCTTTTACACTTTGAAAGCTCTCAATACCTTCAACTTCAAGACCCAGGTCTGTCAATAAATTGCCGGTTTTTTCGGCATCCCAATCAATATTAATAAACTGTTTTAACCAGTTGTAGCTTATTTGCATTCCTTTATTTTTGAAAGGGCAAATATAACATTTACCGTGCTTTTTTACTCAATAAGTCGGGTTTAATCAATTACGGAAATAATACTTTTTTAGAAGAAAAAAGGAAGCTTAATTATTGAAGTAGTAATCTTGAAAATAGAAGGTTTATTTAACTGATATAGTTCCAGATATTTTTAAACTTCATAACCTCTGCATAGGTTTTTCTAATAGGAAGATTGTCAGGTTTTGCAAGTTGGGGGTCATTTTTCAGCAAAGCGGAAGCATAATTTCTGGAGATTTTCATAATCTCATTATCCTTAACGATATCAGCAATTTTAAGATTGAGTACACCACTTTGCTGAGTGCCCATCAGATCACCGGGACCACGAAGTTTGAGATCTACTTCAGCAATCTCAAAACCATCGTTTGTGCTGGTCATTGTTTGCAAACGTGTTTTTGAATCTTCAGATAATTTGTGTCCGGTCATTAAAATACAATAACTCTGATCTGCACCGCGACCTACACGACCGCGTAACTGGTGTAATTGCGATAGCCCAAAACGTTCTGCACTTTCAATAATCATCACCGAAGCATTCGGCACATTAACACCAACTTCAATTACCGTAGTCGCCACCATAATCTGGGTTTCGCCGTTCACAAAACGATTCATCTCAAAATCTTTATCGGCGGGTTTCATCTGTCCGTGAACGATAGAGATTTGATAGTCTGGCATTGGGAATTCTCTGGCGATACTTTCATAACCATCCATTAGATCTTTATAATCTAATGCTTCACTTTCCTGAATTAATGGATAAACCACATAAATCTGTCTGCCTTTTTTGATTTCATCTCTGATAAAACCAAAAACTTTCAGTCTGTTATTATCAAAACGATGCACCGTCTTGATCGCTTTTCTACCCGGTGGTAACTCGTCTATCACCGAAACATCTAGATCTCCATAAACACTCATTGCCAAAGTACGCGGAATAGGTGTTGCCGTCATAATCAAGACATGAGGAGGTAGCTCATTTTTATGCCAGAGTTTGCTGCGTTGCGCGACCCCAAAACGGTGTTGCTCGTCAATCACCGCTAAGCCCAGGTTTTTAAATTTCACCTTATCTTCAAGCAGCGCATGTGTACCTATTAAAATGTGTAGCGAATCGTCTTCGAGACTTTCGTGAATGGTGCGGCGTTCTTTGGCTTTAGAAGATCCGGTAAGCAAAGCGATCTTGATATCCAAGTGTTCGCATAACTCGCTAATTCCTTGAAAATGCTGTATTGCAAGAATTTCTGTAGGAGCCATCAAACAAGCCTGAAAGCCATTATCCAGCGCGATGAGCATCGTCATGAGCGCGACAATTGTTTTACCGCTACCTACATCACCTTGTAGTAGTCGGTTCATTTGAGCCGGTTTCCCCAGATCGTTACGTATTTCTTTAAGTACGCGTTTTTGAGCTCCGGTTAATTCAAAGGGAAGGTGTTTGCTGTAAAAAGTGGTGAATTTTTCGCCTATATTTTCAAACGGATAGCCTTTTATTTTTTGCTTATGCAGTTTGTTTTTAACCAGTAACTGCAACTGAATGTAAAAAAGTTCTTCAAATTTCAATCGAAACTGCGCCAGCGCCAACTTTTCCTGTTTCTGCGGAAAATGAATATTGAGATAGGCTTCTCGTTTCGGGATTAATTTTAAAGCGGTTAGTATGTCTTGGGAAAGCGACTCTTCAATATTCTTATGAACCTCTTGAAATAGCGTTTGCATCAGCCCGTTCATCACTCGATTTGTGATGCCTTTGTTGCTCAGTTTTTCCGTAGAAGGGTAAACCGGTTGCATGGCGACGCGTATACTTTTCTCGTGTTCCTCAAGCAATTCCATATCAGGATGCGCGATGGAGTAGGTGCTGCCAAAGCGTTGCACTTTTCCAAAAACCACATAGGGAACATTGATTTTCAATCCTTCGCGAATCCATTTCAAGCCCCTAAACCAAACCAGTTCCATAGCACCGGTTTGATCTATAAAACTGGCAACGAGCCTTTTTGATCGGCCTTCACCTACCGTTTTTAAATGCGTTACTTTACCAATGATCTGCACATCTGCACTGGTAGGCTGTAATTGATTTACCGTATAATATTGCGTTTTATCAATATATCGGTTAGGAAATAAATTGAGCAGATCTTGATAGGTATGAATGCTCAGTTCAGAACGCAGCAGATTTGCCCGATTAGGTCCCACGCCTTTTAGGTAATCTATAGGAGTCTGAAGTTTACTGCTGCTCATCAAAAAACGAAGATATAAAACCCTGTTATTTTATTCTTGTTTTCTCTGCATTTAAAACAAGCGGTTTTAAAATCAAATCCTTAATTTGGCAGCCTATTCATTAGTTTGATTTTATGAGATTGATTTTTTCGCTTATCGTTGCATTTTTGATAAGCACGACATACGCCCAACAGACCGAAACGGTAGATTTTGAACGCATATATGCATTACTCGATTTTAACTTTGCAGAAGGCACCGTAACCGGTGATATGGAGGTTAAATTTACTATGAAAAGTGATGCCGATTTTGTGTATCTCGATGCTAAAAATATCACCAAATACGAGTCGCTTCTCAACGGTAAGTTGATTAGCACCCATACCGATGAAGGTCGAATTATTTTTACCCAAAGTTTTGCAGCAGGGGAAACTTACAACCTCAACCTCAAATATACTGCAAAGCCTAACAAAGCGCTTTACTTTGTAAACAATGGCGGTTTTCAACAAATCTGGACGCAAGGCCAGGGGAAATATACTTCAAACTGGTTGCCTAGTATTGATGATATGAATGATAAAATCGAGTTTGATCTTTCAGTTATTGCTTATCCTGGTCAGGAAGTTATTGCAAACGGAGTTTTAAAAGAAAAAGAAGAAAGTGACGATAAATTCATTTGGCATTATGAGATGTCAGAACCTATGTCTAGTTATCTGGTAGCGGTTGTTTTAGGAGATTATCGCAAACAAAAACGCAGATCAGATTCTGGTGTGCCTATTTACCTATATTATTATCCTGAAGATTCACTTAAAGTAATGACAACATATCGCTATAGTGATGATATGTTTGATTTTTTAGAGGAAGAAATTGGCGTGCCGTATCCTTGGCCAGATTACAAGCAGGTTCCTGTAAAAGACTTTTTATATGCCGGTATGGAAAATACAACGGCGACTGTTTTTAGCGATCAGTATATGGTTGACCGGAGTGGTTTTACAGATCGTAATTATGTGAATGTAAATGCTCACGAACTCGCGCATCAGTGGTTTGGTGATTATGTGACCGAAACTTCAGGAACGCATCACTGGCTGCAGGAAGGTTTTGCTACGTATTATGCGCTATTAGCAGAAGCTGATGCAATGGGTAAAGAAATCTATGCGTGGAAGCTTTTTCAGTCTGCGATGCAGCTTAAAGAACTTACAGATAAAGGTAACGGTGAGGCATTGCTCAATCCTAAAGCGAGCTCACTTACGTTTTACCAAAAAGGAGCTTGGGCTTTGCATATGTTGCGATTACAAATAGATGATGAGGCGTTTAGAACAGCAGTTAAAAACTATTTAGAAAAACATAAATTCAGCAATGTAGAGACTGAAGATTTCTTAATTGAAGCTCGTGCAGCCAGCGGTCAGGATTTATTAGAATTTGAAGAAAACTGGTTGAAGAGTCCGGATTTTAGATATGAGGAAGCTATTGCCACGCTTGAAGATTACCCGGTGATTCAGCGTTATAAAAGAACGGTTGGTTTGCGTAAGTTGTCTTTTAGCCAGAAATCTCAAAAATTATTTGACCTTTTAGCCTTGCCGGACAAATATTCTGGTCCTGAGGCTATTTATCAGTTGGCAGACGTTTCTCCGGGAGCAGCAGCTCGTATTTACGAGCGCGCGTTTTATACCAATAATCCTTGGGTGCGTCAGGCTATAGCACAAACGGTGAGTAAAGTTCCGGCTTCAATGAAGACCAATTATGAGCGTTTGCTTAATGATGATTCGTATATCACGCGCGAACTGGCTTTTATGAATTTATGGTCTTCTTTTCCGGGAGATCGTCATAAATATTTAGATAAGATGAAAGGCCTTCAAGGGTTTGCTAATCATAATGTAGAGATCGTATGGCTGGCTCTTGCCATTTCTACTCTTGATTATGAAGAAGCTTATATACGCGATCATTTCTTCCGTTTGACGCGTTTTACAGGTGATAGATATTCTTTTGAAACTCGAGAGCAGGCGTTTACCAAATTGTACCAACTTCAGCTTTTTGAACCTAAGAGTTTAGAAAATTTAGTAGAAGCCTGTTTTCATCATAACTGGCGATTTTCACAAACCTGTAAGCAGATTTTAGATGAGGTTCTTAAGAATGGGGATTATCGCAAGGAGCTCAAAAAGCTCAATATAAAAGACGAAAGGCAAAAAAACTTTTTAGCAGAAAAATTGAGCTGATGCGGGCATTAGTAATTTCGGGAGGAGGAAGTAAAGGAGCTTATGCCGGCGGCGTAGCACAACATCTTATGCAAGAACAAGGTCATAAGTATGATTTGTTTTTAGGAACTTCTACCGGAAGTCTTTTAATATCTCAATTGGCGAATAACAATATACAACGGGCGTACGAAGTTTATACGCAAGTAAACCAGAATACCATTTTTGACGTAAATCCTTTCAATATTAAAAAGAAAGGAAACCGGGAATATGTATCTATTAATTACTGGAACACGGTTTGGCAATTTATAAGACGCAAACGGACATTTGGTGAAAGCAAAAACCTGCTCAAGAATATCAAGAAAAACCTTCCTAAAGCAGAGTTTGAAACTATAAAACATCAGACTGCAGATGTGGTTGTGACAGTCTCGAACCTTACTAAAAACACAGTAGAATACAAATCGATCAAGAATTGGGACTATGATGATTTTTGTGAGTGGGTGTGGATTAGCTGTAACTATGTGCCGTTTATGAGTCTTGTGAATAAAAACGGGTTTGAATACGCAGACGGTGGTTTTGGCTGTATCGTTCCTATTCGGGAAGCGATACGCCGCGGAGCGACAGAAGTCGACGCCATCATTCTGGAGTCAGAAAATATGGAGTACAACAAAGTGCTGGGTAAAAACCCGTTCTCTTTGATGGTAAACCTTTTTGGCTTTCTGATGGATCAGGTAGAGTACCATGATGTGATTGTGGGCAAGCTTGCAGCTATTAATAAAGATGTGCCGTTGAATCTATATTATACACCTTCAAAGCTCACAGAAAACAGTCTGATATTCAATAAAAGATTAATGTCAGAATGGTGGCAGCAAGGATGGGATTACGCTGCTGCGAAAGCAAAACACGCACAAGATAATAAACTCCGTGAAATTTCTGAGACTGAATGATTCAGGTTTAGTTGACTCTGATTGTTTTTTCGATATAATCGGTGTCAGAGCTTTTAAACTTCAATGTGTAGCTTCCTCTTTTTGAAGGATTAAAAGTGTAGGTTGCAGTACGGGTTGGGATATCCATCGTACATATACAACCTTTGTAAATAGCTTCAACTTCTACAGTAATGGTTTTGCCTGTAGCAGTCTCTTTAAATTCGTTGAATTGTCCACAACCACTCATTACCGGAAAGGAAACTGTTAAGTCAAGAGTGCTCCCAGCTTCAACTTGTTGTTCCCCTGTAACTTCAGAAACATAAGCTGATTGAATTTTAGTACACTCTTCAGAATCTGTATGATCAGTAGTTTTTGAAACAGAATCACAGCTAAATACAACAAAAGCCGAAAGTATAAAAAGCAGATTTTTAATCTTCATAATATGTTTTTTAATGAGATGTTTATTGTTTCATTTGGTTGCGTGATTTCAGCCTTAAATACTATCCAAATTTTTATTCAGAAATAAGGGAATATTCAGAACCTCATTTTAGCTGTTAAGACATCGTACAACATCATCAAGACCTTCTTCATCCTCAGAAAGTACAACCAGCGTATCGCCATCATTAATTATAGTAGAGCCCTTTGGTGTGAGAAATTTATCATTTCGCTTAATCATTGCGATTATGGCATTTTTAGGAAAGCCAAGTTCTACGATTTTCTTATTTATAGCGTTGCAATGTGGGGTAATTACAATTTCTTTCATAGCCGTTTTGGGTATTTCTGAAATCATACCGGCCATATTTTTAGGTTTAGCTTCTTCCGGCAAACCTACGTTAAGCCATTTTGCAACAACAGAAAGTGTTGTTCCTTGAATCAATACTGAAGTAAGCGAGATAAAGAAAACAATATTAAAAATCATATGAGCTTTTTCAATACCAGCCAGCAACGGATAAGTAGCAAACACGATGGGCACAGCGCCTCGTAAACCCACCCACGAGATGTAAAAGCGTCGCCGCATTTTCATTTTAAAAAAAGCAAGACTGATAAACACGCCAACAGGTCTTGCAATAAATATCAAGAATAAAGAAATCAAAAGACCAATGCCTATAAACGGAATAACCTGTGTAGGGAAAACCAATAAGCCAAGAGTTAAGAACAAAACAATCTGCATCAACCAGGCAAGACCGTCAAACATTTTGAGAATGGTCTGCTTGTGTATCAAGTCTTGATTACCCAGATAAACCGCACAAATATAAATAGCCAAGAAGCCATTACCTCCTATAAACTCTGTGGCTGAAAAGGTGATAAACATCAATGCAATTACAAGAACCGGGTAGAGGCCTTCAAAACCTAATTGAATTTTATTTATAGTGAGTTTACTCAGTCTTCCAAAAATGAAACCGGCAACACCACCTACAATCATTTGCGTCAACAGCATCGGTATTACAGATGCCAAACCTTTGTCTTGATTAATTACCAGCGTTAAAAAAGCAATAGTAAGTACATAAGCCATTGGGTCGTTACTTCCGCTTTCTAGCTCCAGTGTCGGGCGCAGATTGGTTTTTAGTGCTAAACTTTTAGAACGAAGAATCGAAAAAACCGCCGCCGCATCTGTTGAAGAAACAATAGAGCCTAGTAGAAGGCTTTCGTAAATTGTAAAATCGGTTACATAAAAAATAAAGCCTCCTAAAGTGACAGCAGTGAGTAAAACGCCTAAAGTAGAAAGTGCGAGCCCTTCTCTGAGAATAGGTTTAACTGAAGACCAGTTGGTGTCTAAACCTCCGGAAAATAGAATGAAATTAAGCGATACAATCCCAATGAATTGAGCGATTTGTGGATCGTCAAACTTAATACCGCCAATTCCATCAGAACCGGCAAGCATCCCAATTCCTAAGAATAACAATAAGGTAGGAACACCAAATTTGTAAGAGGTTTTACCTACCACAATACTTATGAGAAGTAAAACAGAGCCAACAAGGACGATGTTTTCAATAGTAAGGTTCATACCCTTTTACTGTTAGTTGTGATTTGTATTAGCTTATTTTATACGTTTTCCTATAGAAGTAAAAGATAAGCCTTGTGTGCCACGGGTAGAAATCATGATGCCTTCAAAAATAGGATCTGTAACTGCCGAATCGTCAAGCCAGTCAAAAATAAAATTACCCCCTGTACCACCGGTTTTATCGCCTTCTTCGATAATGATTTCAACAGTTTCTAGAGGTCTAAGCATTATTGGGAAATCAAAATAGGTACGTATGGGTTTTCCGCTGGTATCATAATACGCTCCTTTAGTGAGTAGAATAGGGTCTGTCTCGCTGGTATTTCTAAGGCTTACGGTAACCGTTAGATCGTGGGTGAGATGCTCAGAAGTACTGTAAATTTCTGAATAAATACCCAAATACGTTTTGGCTACTTGCAACGAATCATTTTTGGGTATTTCTGCACGTCTCTTTTCCCAGTTTATAGGGTTTATAGAGCTCATAGGCTTTTTTTCGTCACAAGAGATAAGTAGAAAAATACCGGCTACAAAAAGTAAAAAGTTACGCATACGCTTAGTTTTTAATCAAATAATTCCTGAACCTCAGTCTTAAGATAATCTAAACCAAGTAAAGTAGGGTTTGGTGACTCATCAAAATTTGTTAAAATATATGTTCTGATGTCATGAGCTGTATTCAACTCTGTATTTGCAACTCCTTTTCGAAGTTGCTGAATCAAGGCATTTTTTGATGATTTGATTACGCGCCAGCATTCATCAGAAATATAAATCTGTTGCGTGAGATTGTGTTCAAATTCTTGCTCTATGGTTGCGATTAATAAGTCTACATAAGATTTTTTATCATCAGATGCAGGCTTTATTCGAATTAGAAGTTGGTTTGGGCTTATTCTTTCCAGAAAAAGTGTAAGACGTTCAAAAGCCTGCAAACGTAATGGTAACGTGTCTTTTTGACTTTGTTTATGAAGCAGAAAACGTCTTCTTTTTTCTTCGTTTTTCATAAAAGAATCAAAGAAATAATAGGCGAGTAGAGCCACAACAATTGCGGGTCCTACTGAAATTAAAATATCTAATATATCGTCCATAATCCTAATTAGTATCTTACAGCGTCTTCAAATTGCTTTATTTTACTGTTTTCACGCTTAACGGTTTCTTTATCGTATTCTCCGCCTAGATGTTCACAATTCAATAAAGAAGACATTCCCTCAAAAGGCACATCCACTTTGTGATAACTGAAGCAAGCGGCTAAAGTTTGACTTAGATTTTTATCTCCTAGAGTTAGATCAACATCTTCAGTAGTTAGCTGACAAGGATGCTCATAACCACAGGCGTGTGTGATTTCAAGTAACTCTTTTCTGAAATTTTTAAAGTAAAAATTGGTTCGTACTGCTTTATCTTCAATATCAATACCGGCTTGCAACCACTTGTTTTGAGTAGCAACGCCACTAGGGCAGGTATTATTGTGACAAGCTTTTGCCTGTATACAGCCAATAGAAAGCATCGCTTCTCTGGCAACATTGATCACATCTGCACCCATTGCGAAAGCCATCGCACCTTTTGCCGGTAAACCTAATTTACCACTACCAATAAAAACAATACGTTCTGTGAGATGATGTTTTTTAAAGATTTTATATAAATCACTAAAGGCATAAACCCAAGGCAAAGAGACGTGATCAGCAAAGCTGGGCGGTGCCGCTCCTGTACCACCTTCACCACCGTCAACCTGAATAAAATCGGGTCCTTTATTGGTTTTAACCATCAGTTGGGCTAGTTTTTCCCAATCCTGCAACTTACCTATTGCAGCTTTAATCCCAACCGGAAGTCCGGTGGCTTCAGCAATCTGTTCTACAAATTCTAGAAGTCCATCTACGCCTTCAAAAGCCGAGTGGGTTGCAGGTGAAATCACATCTTTACCCATAGGTACGTGACGTATTTCAGAAATTTCCTGTGTTATTTTTGAAGCCGGAAGCACTCCCCCTTTACCCGGTTTTGCACCTTGTGACAACTTAACTTCAATCGCTTTGATTTCTGGATTAGCTTTGACTAAAGCAATCATTTTTTCCATCGAAAAATTTCCGTGCTCATCTCTTACTCCAAAATAACCGGTACCGATCTGGTAAATCACGTCAGCTCCTTTTTTATGATAAGAAGAAAGGCCACCCTCACCACAGTTGTGGTATGCATGCGCCAGTTTACAACCTTTATTTAGCGATTCAATAGCTCGTGCAGAAAGCGAACCAAAACTCATAGCTGATACATTTATCGCAGAAGCTGGTCTGTAAGGTTTACGGCGATTATTATAAGAACCCATTACCTTGGCACATGGTAAAAAATAGGGGTTTTTGGCATTGGGATGTTCTGATGGAACTTTGAATCCCATCATCGCATTATTTATAAAAATGTAATTAGCCTCATAGATATTTTGATCTGTACCAAAACCTTCATAGTTGTTCTGGTTTTTAGCGGAAGCATAAATCCAGCCACGCTCGATTCGATTAAACGGAAGTTCTTCGCGGTTATTTGCAACGATATATTGGCGTAATTCCGGACCAATACTTTCTAACATATACCGAATATGTCCCACCACCGGAAAGTTGTGTGTGATGATGTGTTTTTTATTGAAAAATACATCGCGAATACCAATGATTACAAGCACAACTAAAAGCCAGAACCACCATGGAATATTGCCTAAAAATGTTAGAAATTCGTTCATAACCGGGTTTAAAAAATTCAATCTTCAAACTTAGTGTTTCACTATGTTTTTGAAAGGCTCTAAATTGAGAATTTAAGAATTATTAACCCTTTAATAGATCCTTAAGAGTAATAAATTGAGACATAAAAAAGCAAACGTAATCGTACGTTCGCTTTTTTTAGAAAAGAGTAGATTTACTCGATAATCGAGATTTAAATGCTCCTAGGCTTGCCTCGAAGTCAAAAGCTGTTTTCTTTGAATGCCTTGTGGGGTTATCTCAAGGTGATTTACTTTGCGTTTAAGTAATCAAGCGTTAATTGGCTCATTGTTTTTACGCCCAGTAAAAGTCCGTCATCATCAATCTGAAAATCAGGAGTGTGATGTGGGTAAGCTTCGGTATTTCCCGGAGCCATTCCTCCTAAAAAGAAGAATAACCCGGGAACCTCCTCTTGATAATAACTGAAATCTTCACCTCCGGTAGTTGCTTTAACCAGTTTTACGTGATCTTCGCCTGCAACATTTTTGAGAGTAGGAAGCATTTGTTCAGTAAGTGCGAGGTCGTTATACGTAATAGCAGTATTGCTCTGAAATTCTATCGTTGCGCTTCCGCCGTAAGCTTTAGCCAGACCTTCACTCATTTCAGTCATACGACGTATAATTAATTCCCGCATATCAGGATCTAACGTACGTACAGTACCTACTAATTCTGCAGTTTCAGGAATAATATTAAAGCGAACGCCACCAGAAATTTTACCTACTGTTATAACTGCAGGTTCTACTAATAGGTTAGATTCTCTACTGATAATCGATTGAAATCCGTCAATAATCTTAGCAGCGATGTATATGGGATCAACACCGCCCCAAGGTTGAGAACCGTGGGTTTGTTTTCCTTGTATCTTAACAACAAAACGCTCTACGGCAGCCATTGTTCCACCCGGTTTATAGGCGATGGTTCCTACCGGAGTAGCACTGTTAATATGTAGTCCAAAAATAGCATCTACATCCGGACTTTTTAAAACTCCTTCTTTAATCATTAAAGCCGCGCCACCTTCTTCTCCCGGAGGCGCACCTTCTTCAGCAGGCTGAAATATAAATTTTACCGTACCGTGTATTTTATCTGTATTTTCTGCTAGTATCTGAGCTGTACCCATAAGAATCGCAATGTGTGTATCGTGACCACATGCGTGCATTACGCCGGTCTCTTCGCCCATAAAAGTCGAAACAACTTCACTTTTAAAAGGTAAATCATTACGCTCAGTCACAGGTAGCGCATCTATATCTGCACGTAGCGCTACAACTTTACCGGGATAATCTCCTTTAAGGATCCCTACAACGCCGGTTTTTGCAACTTTGGTTTCTACTTCTATTCCTAATGATTTGAGGTGCTCGGCAATTTTAGCAGCCGTTTCAAATTCACGATTACTCAATTCCGGATGCTCATGAATATCATGACGCCATTCAATGACCTGATCTTCTATAGCTTCCGCAGCAGCTGTGATTTCAGGATCTGGAGTTTGTGCAAAAGCAGCAGCTCCAAGTGTTAAGAATGCTAATGTGTTTAGTTTTTTCATGTATGTTATTTAAAAGGAAATTAATGCGTAGTCTAAATTCTGATAGTGTATTAATGCAGTCATTGCAGATAAAGCAAGGATTGTATGCTCCCAGCGTTTTTTTGCTGAAATACCACGTGTGCCGGCAGTTTGCCCACATAAAATCACAGGTATATCTAAGGAGTGAAGTTTGTTGAGTAAGGCTAAATTGGGATTATCAATACCAAATTTCTCCTTGTAATACTCATTTTTAAGCAATCCAAAAGCAGCACTGCCGTGCACAATAAGTATAGGTTTTAATCGATTTTTATCAACTCCTGCGGCGACGTGCATATTTAGAAAGCGCGCTGCAGTATTAAAATGCGAATTTAGAGAAGTAGGATCGTCTGGAGCTTTAGCGATGTCAAAAACCACTTGATAATCTTCATCTAGATTTATTGCAAGATCAGGATTGGGCACAGAAATGGTATTGCCAAAATCTTCAATCAGCGGTCCTGTTAGTTCTTCTTGTGCAATACTTATTTTCGCGAATGCGAAAAAAATAAATAAGCTAATGCCCAAACGTTTTAAGTTCATAAAATGAAATTCAGAAAACTAAAGATATAGAAAAGCTAGAGAAGCTAAAACTGGAAGTTTGTGATTTATTAGTATCTAGATTTTGATTTATAATGATGCAAAATTGATATTGAGAAGCGATTTTAATGAATTATAAGCAAAATAAAAGCATGCCTTCAATCGAATTTGAGACATGCTTTTTCATTTTTACTTTTTTAATAAATGAGTCCTAGCGATTCTAGCTAGTGTACTTTTTAATGAGTCGTATTAATAATTCCTGAAGAATTTCTACTTCATAATCTCCTATTGTAGGCTCAAGATGGTCGTCGCCCACGCCGCTATCATTTGTGATAAATACATAGGTTCCGTTTGTTGTTATGCTGAAATTTCGCATCAAAAATTCAGTCTTTTTGTTGATGCCACTTGCGACTATAGGAATGATCTTAATTCCTTTTTGAGCAGCTTTTTTAATTGATTCATGCAGGTCATCCATTACTTGTGCTTCATCGTGTGGCGGTGCATCTAATAACAAGAATGCAATGCGGGTTTTTGCAGTTGTAGCCCATTGCAAATCATCTATACTGGTCTTAAGAGCAGTATGTACAGCTTCGGGGAAATCTCCGCCACCATCAGCGGTCTGTGCATTAATATAAGTTAGCGTGTTCTCTAGATTTAAGGTGAAATCTGATTTTTTAACTAAATATTCATCGTCAACATCTCTATAGAAAACAGTTCCTGTAGAAATCTGAAGATTAGAATTTGCGGCTTTTACTTTCTGAATAACTTGTTTGAGATCATCTTTTAGAAAATCCATTTCATCACTCATAGAACCTGTGGCATCTACAATAAAACAGAGGTCAACATTGCTGTACACCGGTGCAGAATTGTTTATTTTTATGGTGTTGATTTCTTCAGAATAAGATTTTACGTTGCTTAATTTTTGATCACCCAGATAAAAACTATAATTTGTAATTTCGGTGGTTTTCTGCTTGTCGCTTTTGAGATCGATCCACAATTCTGCAGTACCTAGATTGTCTGTTTTTGCTGCCCAGACTACATCTGTACCTTTTTTAATAGTTAAAACAGCATCTACCACCGGTAAATTATTTTCATCTTTCAATTCAAATGAAAAGCGGTTTGCTGTGTTGAATTCCCAGTTTGTGGTAAGTTGATCTGCCACTTCCTGATTGAGTAAGTTTTGCCAGAAACTCCAGTTTTGCAAATCATTCCATTCTCCTGCGGTGATGATTCCGGCATTGTCAGAATCCCCATTACCTGATCCTCCTGCACCAGCAGAACCACCCGATTCAGAAGAAAAAGCACCGTTTGATAACTCGTCTTCTTCCGGTAGCGCAGCGTCTTCAGTACACGATAAAAAAAGAGCAAAAAATAGGAGAATGAGAAAAGCGTAAGATTTTTTCATAAGGTTGTTGATTTTTTTGATTGATTTATAAAGTAGATGTTATTTGATTAAAAGGTTGCTTGTGAGCATGTTAAATTTTTTAGTTACTTTTTGACTAAAGAATTTCGTGTTCAAACCTGAACGTTTTAAAATCTTGAGTAGGCGTAATTTTCTTGATAACTAAATACCATAGTGTTCTGATAAAAAAATAAGTTTCCTTAATTTTCGCCCTCTTACTAAATAGCGGTATTATTTAGCTCAGGAAGTTTAGTTTCAGTAAAAAATCAGATTGTTTTGGAGGCACTTTTAGAAGGATTGAATGAAGCACAACGTGCGCCGGTTTTGCAAAAAGACGGTGCAATGATGGTGATTGCCGGTGCAGGCTCTGGGAAAACCAGAGTACTTACCATGCGTATTGCTTACCTGATGCAACAGGGAGTTGATGCGTTTAATATATTATCACTCACATTTACCAATAAAGCGGCACGGGAGATGAAAACGCGTATCGGTACCATTGTGGGTAATAGCGAGGCAAAAAACCTGTGGATGGGAACCTTTCACTCGGTTTTTGCAAAGATCTTACGGATTGAAGGACATCACTTGGGATTTCCTCCCAATTTTACGATTTATGATTCGCAGGATTCTCAAAGACTTATTTCTGCGATTATCAAAGAGATGGGGCTTGATAAAGATATTTACAAGTACAAGCAGGTTCATAGCCGTATCTCTTCTTTTAAAAACAGTTTGATTACGGTTAAAGCTTATTTTCAGAATCCTGAGTTGATGGAAGCTGATGCGATGGCCAAAAAGCCACGTATAGGTAATATTTATAAGGAATACGTAGACCGTTGTTTTAAAGCGGGAGCAATGGATTTTGATGATTTATTGTTGCGTACAAACGAATTATTAGCGCGTTTTCCTGAAGTACTCGCCAAATATCAGAAGCGTTTTCAATACATTTTGGTTGATGAGTACCAGGATACGAATCACTCACAATACCTTATAGTGAAAGCACTTGCAGACCGCTATCAGAATATTTGTGTGGTGGGTGATGACTCCCAGAGTATTTACGCGTTCCGTGGGGCAAATATTAATAATATTTTGAACTATCAGCGTGATTATGATGATGTAAAAGTCTATCGTTTGGAACAAAATTACCGTTCCTCAAAAAATATTGTTGAAGCCGCAAACTCAGTTATAGAGCATAATAAAACCAAATTGGATAAAGTGGTGTGGACCGCTAATGATGACGGACCTAAAATTATCGTACATCGCTCACTTACCGATGGTGAGGAAGGCCGCTACGTTGCCAGCAACATCTTTGAAACAAAGATGAACAACCAGTTGCAGCACAGTGATTTTGCTATTTTATACCGAACAAACGCCCAGTCACGGGCGATGGAAGATGCGCTTAGAAAACGGGAGATTCCGTATAGAATCTATGGAGGACTTTCATTCTATCAGCGGAAAGAGATTAAAGACGTGTTAGCTTACCTGCGCATTTTGACAAATCCTAATGACGAGGAGGCCTTAAAACGAGTGATCAATTATCCGGCAAGAGGTATTGGTGCTACGACCTTAGATCGTCTCGTTATCGCTGCGAAGCAGTACGATCGCTCTATATTTGAAGTGATGGAAAATATTGAGCATCTGGATATTAAGATCAATTCGAGCACAAAAAATAAGCTCTATAATTTTGTGAATATGATTCACAGTTTTAAGATTTTGAGCGAAAATGCAGATGCTTTTACCGTTGCTGAAACTGTTGCTCGTAAAACTGGCTTGTTACAAGAATTGAAAAAAGACGGAACACCTGAAGGTATTGCGCGTATTGAAAACATCGAGGAATTGCTTAACGGGATGCGTGACTTTGTTGAAGGTCAAAAAGAAATTGCAGATGCTACCGGAAGCCTTTCTGAGTTTCTGGAAGATGTAGCCCTCGCTACCGATATGGATAAAGACATTGATGATGTGGACCGCGTGTCGTTGATGACCATTCACCTGGCAAAAGGTCTGGAGTTCCCGTATGTGTATATCGTGGGGCTTGAAGAAGATTTGTTCCCGAGTGGAATGAGTATGAACACCCGTAGCGAACTGGAAGAAGAGCGGCGCTTGTTTTACGTGGCACTTACCCGTGCAGAAAAGCAAGCCTATCTTACTTATACCGAGTCTCGCTATCGCTGGGGGAAATTAATAGATGCAGAACCGAGTCGTTTTATTGAAGAAATAGATCAGCAATACTTAGACATCCAGACGCCAATGGATAATTATCGCTACAAGCCGATGATTGATACCGATATTTTTGGTGAACCGGATAAGAGTAAACTGCGATTGAAAAAGCCCGTAAGCGGAAGCGCTCCTACAGTGGGTAAGCCTACTGAAGATCAACTTCGAAAATTACGCAAGTTGAGACCACAAACCGCTTCAGAAATTCCAACCGATGATCTCAACGGAAATCTTTCTAAAGGAATGCATGTAGAGCACAGTCGTTTTGGTCACGGTGAAGTATTGGGTATAGAAGGAATAGGGCAGGATCAAAAAGCAGAAATAAACTTTCAAACCGGAGGTATTAAAAAGCTGTTGTTGCGCTTTGCGAAGCTGAAGATATTGGATTAAAATAGTTTCTAATCGTCTAGATGGAAGATTGTATTTTATTGTTGATTTATCAACTAAACATCTTAATCGAAGCCATTAAGGCAATAGGATCAATTTCAGTGTTAACAGATTCGTCATCCTTTGAAATAGGAAGATTTTGCTTTTCGTATTCCATTAGAGACCAAGTTTTTTTATGGTATTCGAGAGCGGTTAAGTTTTCAATCCAGTCCCCGCTGTTGAGATATAAGCAACTCCCGTTTGCATTTTCTACCTTTCGCATTTGCGGTTGATGTATGTGCCCACAAATCACGTAATCAAACTTATTTTCAATAGCGAGTTCGGCAGCAGTTTCTTCAAAATCAGTAATAAAACTTATCGCTTTTTTTACACTGTTTTTGATCTTTTTAGAAAGTGAATATTTCGGTCTTCCTAAGCTTACCAGACACCAATTGATAAAACTGTTGAGTACAATAAGAAAATCGTAACCCCAACCGCCTAGCTTGGCAATCCATTTGGTATGTTGTATAGAAGCATCAAAAACATCCCCGTGAAAAATCCACGCTTTTTTTCCGTCTAGATTCAATACCAGTTTATCAATCACAGAAATATTACCCAATTCCACCGGACTGAACTTACGCAGCTTTTCGTCATGATTACCGGTGATGTAATACACCTTAGTCCCTTTCGCGGCGAGCGAAATGATTTTTTTAATAACCTGAAGATGTGATTTTGGGAAATACCGTTTTCTAAACTGCCAGATATCTATAATATCTCCGTTGAGCACCAGAGTTTTAGGCTTGATGCTTTGTAGGTAATTAACCAGTTCTTTTGCGTGAGCTCCGTATGTACCTAGATGAACATCAGAAAGGATAACAAGTTCTACTTTTCGTTTCAAAGAAAATGATTTTTAACAAATTACAACCATGTCTGTTATCCTAGTTTTAACTCATTATTAAATTATTTAAGTCTTTCCACTTTTTTGCAATGAATTAGCTGCGTAATGACAAGGCTTTTAGCATAAAACATTTTAATTTCGCCGCTCAAACTTTTGTTATGGCAGGTAATACATTTGGAAAATTATTTACGCTAACCACTTTTGGTGAATCTCACGGTGAAGCTATAGGTGGAATTATAGATGGATGCCCTGCGGGGGTTGCTATTGATTTGGATTTGGTTTACCGCGATATGGAACGTCGCAAACCGGGTCAGTCTAAGATTGTTACCCAGCGTAAAGAGCCAGATTCTGTAAATTTCTTTTCCGGGATTTTTGAAGGAAAAACCACAGGAACTCCTATTGGTTTCAATATCGTGAATACCAATCAGAAGTCTCATGATTACAGTCATATCAAAGATACCTATCGTCCTTCACACGCAGATTATACTTATGATCAGAAATATGGTATACGTGATTACCGTGGAGGTGGTCGCTCGTCAGCTAGAGAAACTGCTAGCCGTGTTGCTGCAGGAGCCATAGCAAAGCAGGTTTTAAAGGATGTGAAAATAAATGCGTTTGTAGATCAAGTTGGAGAGATACGTATGACAACGCCGTATCAGGAACTTGATTTTGATAAAACTGAAACAAATATCGTGCGTTGCCCAGATGAGGCTTTCGCCGAAAAAATGATTGATAGGATTAAAGAGATTCGAAAAGCTGGAGATACTATTGGCGGTACGGTGATGTGTGTGATTCAGAATGTGCCGGTAGGTCTAGGAGAACCCGTTTTTGATAAATTGCACGCTGAATTAGGAAAAGCGATGCTTTCTATCAACGCTGTAAAAGGTTTTGAATACGGAAGCGGTTTCCATGGAGCTTCAATGCTAGGAAGTGAACACAATGATCTTTTCAACAAAGATGGAAGCACCCAAACCAATTTAAGCGGCGGTATTCAAGGTGGAATAAGTAATGGAATGGATATTTATTTCCGTGTAGCCTTTAAGCCGGTTGCTACCATAATGCAAAACCAACCCACAATTGATAAAGAAGGTAATGAAACCGAAATGCAAGGTAAAGGCCGTCACGATCCTTGTGTGGTTCCCAGAGCGGTACCTATTGTTGAAGCAATGGCTGCTTTAGTTCTTGCAGATTTCCTTTTGATAAACAAAGGTTCTAAGATTTAATTGAATCTTTAGTAAAACAAAAAAGCTTCCGGATTTTTCCGGAAGCTTTTTTGTTTTACGACTTATTTATTTTTCTACAAAATCTACGTTTTACTAACAATTATGTATCAAAAGAAGTCTTAGGCTTAATCTAAATAAGGAATTTGTTTATCTTTCACGTCATAGAAAAATCTTCGAGTAAACCGTAAGGGTATTAAAATGTACATTTTTGCTTTCCTAGCAATAATTGAACAGCTAAATCTCGATAATCGAAAAGAAAACACCTTTTATGAAGAAAATAGCATTGCACTGGAAAATAATTATAGGTCTGGTTTTAGGTATAATTTGGGCTTTAATTTCCAGTCAGTTAGGATGGAGTCAGTTTACGATAGATTGGATTGCTCCATTCGGTAAAATATTTATCAATCTTTTAAAACTTATTGCGGTTCCGCTGGTGTTGTTTTCTATAATAAGTGGTGTGGCAAACTTAGGAGACCCTGCAAGTTTAGGGAGAATGGGAGGTAAGACGCTTTTGGCTTATCTGGTTACTACCGTTTTAGCCGTGGGAGTAGGTTTGTTGCTTGTGAACTTAATAGGTCCGGGTAAGCTTGTAGATGAGCAAAGCCGAATAGATAACCGTATCAGTTATGAGATTTGGGCTGCAGATGAAGGCTATGAGATCAAAGATGGGGTAAACTACCTTCAGGATCCTAAGTTTATGGATCGTGCTCGTGAAATTTCAGATTTATCCAGAAGCGAACTCAAAGATGCTTCGGTAAACGACAAGATGAAAACTGCTGATGCTGCGAAAAAAGCGGGTCCGCTACAGCCTTTAGTAGATATAGTGCCGGATAACTTTTTTAGATCTCTAGCAGATAATGGTTTAATGCTACAAGTGATATTCTTCGGTTTGTTTTTTGGAATAAGCATGTTGTTTATAGACCCTAAAAAATCAGCTCCTGTAACCCGTGCAGTAGATGGAATAATGGAGATCTTTCTAAAAATGGTAGACCTCACAATGCAGGCTGCTCCGTTTTTTGTTTTTGCATTATTAGCCGGTGTTGTTAGTCAAATGGCCGGTAATGACATCGGTAAAGTGGTTGAAATATTTAAAGGCTTGAGTTGGTATTCTCTTACGGTAGTAGGTGGTCTGGCTCTGATGGTATTCGGTATTTATCCACTTATTTTTAAATTTTTTGTGCGCAAAGTATCTTATTTTGGTTTCTTTAAAGCAATGGGACCTGCTCAAACTTTAGCCTTTTCAACATCAAGTAGTGCAGCGACGCTTCCGGTTACGATGGAATGTGTAGAAGATAATCTGGGCGTAGATAAAAAAGTAACCAGTTTTGTACTGCCTATAGGAGCTACTGTAAATATGGATGGTACATGTCTGTATCAAGCTGTAGCGGTTGTTTTCTTGGCTCAATTACATATGATAGACCTAACTATCGGTCAGCAGCTTACTATTGTGCTAACAGCGACTTTAGCGTCTATAGGTTCTGCTGCAGTACCTAGTGCCGGTCTTGTAATGCTCATTATTGTATTAGAATCTGTAGGCTTAAATCCCGCATGGATTGGTATTATTTTTCCGGTAGATCGTATTTTAGATATGTGCCGAACAGTAGTGAATGTTACCGGAGATGCAACGGTGTCTTCAGTGATAGCAAAAGGGGAAGGATTATTCAATTATAATCCTAATAAAGAACCCGAGGCAGCCTTTGATATCGATGAGAAATAATTAAAAAATCTGATTATTAGTGATTAATGTTTTGTTTTTTCGAAATAATTATTAATTTCGAAAGACCCAATCTATTATAGTTGGCCCTACACGACTACTTGACTTACCATTTATAAACTTAAATGCGTAAGTATGAAGCATTTTTTACTTTTCTTTTTTATCGGAATTTTACAAGTATCAGCTCAGGTTGGTATTGGTACGACAAACCCTAGTGCTGCTTCTATGCTAGAGATTAGCAGCAAGTCATCAGACGGAAACTTTAAAGGTTTGATGCCTCCCCGTGTTACAGTGGCTCAGCGTGATTTGATTGATGCTACAGAAGATGATACGGGTTTGATGGTTTTTGTAAACGATCTTGATGCTACAATCTTTGGGCTTCAAGTCTGGAATGGTACTTTTTGGGAAAATATCTATTTACTTCAAAGTTCATTACAACCCACAGAAGTTTCCTTTACACTAACTGAAACTTCCCAAAGCGAAAGTGACGCTGGGATTGACTTAGAATTTAATATTACTAATCCATCTGCAAGTAATGGATTGACCATTACAGTCGCTGCTTCATCGTATAATGATCTGGTTGAAAGTGTTGCCCAAGTCATAACAATACCACCAGACAGGCAGGTTTTTAAAGCTATTAGTATTTTTTCTTTAATTGATGACACAGAAGTTGAAGGGAACGAGCATATTGTTTTTTCAATCACTAACGCTAGCGGTGGCTCAGGAGCACCGACTATTGGTGTGGATTCTGTGTTTGATTTAACAG
Source organism: Leeuwenhoekiella marinoflava DSM 3653 (assembly GCF_900129005.1). Taxonomy (GTDB): domain Bacteria; phylum Bacteroidota; class Bacteroidia; order Flavobacteriales; family Flavobacteriaceae; genus Leeuwenhoekiella; species Leeuwenhoekiella marinoflava. The sequence continues at coordinate 39,738 of NZ_FQUN01000014.1, forward strand.
TGGTGGATAATGATGTAAGCGTTTGGATTAATGAAATTCATTACGATAATGTAGGTGGTGATGTTAATGAACGAATTGAAATCGGAGGCTCTGCAGGTATTGATTTAACGGGTTATAGGTTGGTTCATTATAACGGTTCTGGAGGGACGATAATTTCAACAAAATTTATCTCTGGAATTATTGTAGAAATCAGTAATGGCCTTGGAGTAAAAAATATTAATTTTAGTAGTTTACAAAACGGACCTGACGCAATTGCCTTGGTTGATCCATCAGGAAATGTTATTCAATTTTTAAGTTATGAAGGTGAAGTAACAGCTACCGAGGGCCCGGCATCTGGAATGACTGCTACACTATTACCCATTGATCAAGACCCAGAGCCATCTATAGGTTTCTCTATGCAACTTACAGGGGCCGGAAATTCATATGAAGATTTTATCTGGGATATATTACCAGATACCATTGATGAAATCAATTCAGGTCAAACGTTCAACTAACTCAATTAAATTTTTACAGTCGTAAGTAGGTTTTGCAGCAAGCGGATATTTGTACTTTCCGTCTCGTGAGATGAATGCTGTTTGGAATCCGGCTCGTTGAGCGCCGGTAATGTCCCAGCCGTGAGCGGCCACTAGTAAACTTTCAGAAGCGTGAGTATTCATTTCGTTTAAAACAAAATCATAAGGTTTCGGGCTTGGTTTAAAAGCACCTGCTTCATCCACACTAAAAACCCTCTCAAAATAAATATCTAATTCAGCAAAGGCTAATTGCTCCATAGCTACGCCAAGATTTCCGTTTGTCAAAGCGACTAATTGAAACCCCTGACTTTTTAATGCTTTTAACGCTTGTGCACTATCTGTATGTGCAGGTAGTTTTCTGATAAGATGCAAAACATTGATAATTTCGTCTTCAGGTATTATTTTTTTGAATTTAGCAGCAGTCATTTCAAAAGTAGCCTGAGCAATCTTGCTAAAGTCTTTGTGGTTTCCAGTTACCGTTTCAACCAAAGAGTAATGGAGTAAACTGCTGAACCAAATGTCAAAGGCTTGCTCATTGCTTAACAAAACATTTATACGTCGTGCCAGAGGTTTTAAATCGAGTAAGGTCTCGTTTACGTCAAATAGGATGAGTTTTGGTTTCAAAAACTTGAATTAAAGATTGATGTTTTGACTTTTAGGATAACGCACTTCATACGAGAAGTTTTTAGTAACCGAAGCTTTTGGAGTGAGTTCTAGTTTCCATTTTAAGATACCGGTTTTCTCGTCATACGCAGCATCTGCGGTTTCCTGATCAGAAACTTTGATATCTTTGTTTTGAGAAACCGGAATACGATCTTCTAAAACCATATTAATCACAGAACTTTTATTATTCCTAACTGAAATTTCATAAGCCTTTGCCACTACACGAGTTCCGCCTAAGAATGATTTGCTTTTAAAGTTATCTTTCTTCTCACGTTTTACAATGATGTTAGGATCAATTCCTAAAGAGATTTCTAAACTGTCTGTAGTCGCAAGCGGATTTATAGCTGTCTTGCCTGCGTAGCTTCCTTCAAAATAAATATTGGCTTCGCCTTGCAGTAAATCATAGCGTTCCCAGTCTGTAACTGTTGCGGTGAGAAATACATTTTCATTAAGCTCTGGAGCTGCATAATGCTGGTAGCTTGCAGGCAAATTAAATTTGTCAATTTCTATAGTGGTGATGTCTGCATTTGAAACAATCGTATAGCGTTTTTTAATCTCAAAACGGGTATTTGTCAGGCTTTCCTGTTTGGCTTCAACATTCTCGTTGTAGGATTCTGAATTAATAGTAACTCCTGCAGCTCTTCCTGCTAAAGCACCTACTACTGATTCTTTTTCTTGTGTACCATAACCTACAAGTACAACTTCATCCAGCGACTCGTTGTTAGATTCCATTTGAACATTCATCATAGAGCCGTGAATGGGTATAGATTCTGTATTAAAACCCACATAAGAATATTGTAGCTCGCTACCGCCATTATTGCTTACCGAAATACGGTATTTCCCATCAAAATCTGTTGTAGTACCATTTGTGGTTCCTGTTTGAGCGACATTAGTTCCCGGTAATGGTGCGCCAGAGTCGTCAGTAACAATACCAGAAACACTTCGTATAGTTGGGTTGTATTTATAATTCGTTCGGTTTACGGCACTGGTTTTTCTATAATAAGTGTTTACAAAATTGAGATATTTAGGTTGCAAGTCAGGTTTAAAATTATTGGTGTTGGGATCTCCGGTTGAGAGAACCAACTTCACATTGTCCCAATCTATGCCGCTTTGTTGATACACATTGGCTTTATAGTTTAGTTAGATAGGGCTTGCGGTACTTTCTGCGCGAATATCGTATAGCGGAAACCACCCTGCATTCTGAATGATATACGACAGTTCTAAGTTGAGGTTGGTAGCACGTTCACTTTGTAGTTTTACAGTAATTTCACCGCGTGTTTCTTTTCGAGAATCATCAAGATTATTCATTTGCTGACGGTAATCATTGATCTTTCGATCTAAGTCTTGCACTTCACGTTTTTGCTTGTAGATGATGTTTTGAATTTCGGTGCTGCGCTGGCGGTAATACGCACTTATTTGTTTTACTTTTTCCAAAGAAAGATCGGTATTGTCACTATTTATGCGTTGGTTTTCACTGAGTAATTTAAGTTCACGTTCATAACCTTCAATGGTGTTTTGAATAGAATTCTTTTCGTAAAGAAGTTGGTCTAAATCTGTTTTTAGACTCTCATATTCGGCGGAAACAGTTTTTTTATCTAGATAATCTAAGTTGAATGTAATTGAAAGAATACTTGCGTCATCAAGCCCTCGCAACTGAATACTGTTTTCTAAAATATCTGGAGAAAGATTGTCAAAAACCAATTCGTTAACTCCTGATTGTATACTTACAGATGAAGAACGTTCTACAGTAGCCCCTTGTAAAAAGACCGTGACTTTTTCAATTTTTGAATTTTGAGCAAGAGGTTTTTCCGAAGCAATCGATTTTGGGTTGCTAAAAAAAAGGTAAAATAAGAGAAGTGATAGCATTCGCATGGAAAATATATTTTCCTTAAAAATAAACGAAAAGTTTAGTTTTAGAATACTTTTACGCGAATGATAGTGATTTATTAATCTAAAAATCTGGACTTAAGTTCTGGAGTGGGAATCATACAGCTTTCTTTTTTGCCAAACCATTTGTAACGGTTTTTGGCTATATAGTCATAAACTGTATTTCTAATGAATTTAGGAACAATCATAAATCCAAAAAGCAATGGGTAGCCCTTGTCTAAATACTTCGCAATATGCAAAGCAGCAGAAGATTTAACCGACACCTTATCACCGTCAATAAGAACTATAGAGTCTGTTTCTGCGGGATTGATTTGATGTTTTTTAAGTAAATGCTGACCAGTTTCTCCCTGTAAAGAAGCAAAGCTAAAGATCGATTTAGGATCGTGTTTGATAATGAAATTAATCGCACCATTACACAGATTACAAACTCCGTCAAAAAGAATGATTTTGGTTTCCATTATTTTTTGCGTTGTACCAGTTCTAAAGTATCTACATCCACATTAGTTGTGAACATGCCATAATCAACAGTAGCTTTTCCTTTTTCAATTTTATCTATGGTTCCCACAGCTCTACCATCTGGTAAGCGCACGCGATCACCAATTTTGAGTGTTACTTTTAGCTTCTCTTTTTCAATTTGAATTTCTTTCTGCTTCTCTACTTTTTTCTTCTCTCTAATGACTTCAACTTTTTTTTCAGCCTCTTGCTTTACCTTTCTTTCTTTAGCTTTTTGAGCACGTTTTTGCTTGGCATTGAGTTTTTCCCGCTTAGAATTTTCAATCTGTACCACTTTATACAATTCGTCAAGTAGTAGTTTTTTATTCTTATTGGTAAAAAACTTATCACTTATATCATCTAGCTTTTGACCTAAATAAATCAGGCGTTGGTTACTGTCGTATAATTCCTGATAGCTTTCTAACTTTTCCTGAATACGCGCATTGGTCTTATTGAGTTCTTGCTTTTGCTTAAGCGCTTCTTGTTCTTTGGTTTTTAGTGAGGTTGTAGTTTTTGCTAGTTTACTACGCTCTTTTTGAAGATCTGCAATACTCTTGTCAAAACGTATTTTACCACGTTCTACTTTCTTTTTAGAACGATTTATTAGTGAGTACGGAATACCATTTTTTTGTGCAACCTCAAAAGTAAAAGAGCTTCCGGCTTCACCAACAAAGAGTTTATAAATCGGTTCTAAGGTTCTGGAATCAAAAAGCATATTAGCATTGGTAATGGCTTCCGTCTCATTTGCCATCATTTTTAGATTGGCGTAATGGGTAGTAATTATGCCATAGCTGTTACGCTCGTAGAATACTTCGAGAAAGGTTTCGGCAAGAGCTCCACCCAATTCAGGATCACTACCTGTACCAAATTCATCAATTAAAAACAACGTTTTATCGTCACATTTCCGAAGAAAATAGTTCATGTTCTTCAGGCGGTAACTATATGTACTCAGATGATTTTCTATACTTTGATTGTCACCAATATCAGTGAGAATTTTTTCAAAAAAACAAAATCTTGAATATTCGTGAACAGGAATAAGTAAACCACTTTGTAGCATTACCTGTAAGAGGCCTACTGTTTTTAGAGTAATACTTTTTCCACCTGCGTTAGGACCGCTAATCACAATAATGCGATTTTGCTCATCTAAAGTAATGTCTTGTGGAAAGGTTTTTTCACCGCGTTTTCTGTTGTTAAGCAGTAGCAATGGATGGTAGGCTTCTTTGATTTCTAACTCCCGATCCTGTGTTATTTTTGGTAAGACAGCATCTAATTTTTTTGCATATTTGGCTTTCGCTGAAATAACATCTATAGTGCTCAAGAGCTTTTGATAATCTTTAAGCAGCGGTATAAAAGGGCGTACAAAATCAGTCAAAGCTTTTAAAATACGCTTAACTTCTTCCTGTTCATCGTATTGAAGATTATTGAGTTCGCGCTGATGCGACTGTGTGGCTTCCGGCTGAATATAAACAATACTTCCGGTCTTAGAATTCCCTAAAATTAAACCTTTTACCTTGCGACGATGCATCGCTGAAACAGCAAGAACGCGCACATTGTCTACAATAGATTCTCTTATTTCATCTAAATACCCATAAGATGAATAGCTTGATAAGGCAGATGCAAAACTACTGTTTATCTTTCCTTTCACTTGATTGATTGCACGGCGTGTTTGCTGTAAAAGGGGAGAAGCATCATCTTTAATCTCACCGTATTTATCTACAATGGTATTTATCTCATCGGTAAGAATAGTGGTGTATTCAGTTTCTCTTACTGTTTGATAAAGCACCGGGTACACTTCCTGAAATTTTCTAAAATAGCGCAAATGACTATTAACAGTTTCAGAAAGACTTCCTATTTTTCTAAAACTTCCCACTTCAAGAATCGTGTCTTCAATCCCTAGCATTTTTAGTTCGTGATCAAGTGCGTCAAACCCGTGATTGGGAATAGGTGTTTCGTGCGTATCAGAGTTGATATATTCCTGAGTTTGGTCAAGAGCAAAAAGCGTTTTCTTGTAGCTGCTTTTAGGAGCCAGTTTTAAAGCTTTTACCTTTCCCATATCTGTTATGCACAATTCACTAAGCTGTGCGCAAACGGTATGAAATTCTAGATCAGATAATGTTTTAGGGTGAATTTTTATCATAGTGGGTTGCCTGTTTTAAGGCGAAAACTAAGGTTCTTTAGTTTTAAATTGATTTGTGAAATTTTAGATAAAGAAATTAAAATAACAGTTTACAAAATGCTATTTTGATCTTTATAATAGTTCTCCATATTTTTAAAGAAAAGCAAATTTAAGACATTCATGAACGTTGACATAGATCCCAGCTGGAAAGCTGTATTAACCGAAGAATTTGATAAACCGTATTTTAAATCACTAATACAATTTGTTAAAGAAGAGTACACATCTTTTAGGTGTTATCCTAAAGGGAAAGACATTTTTAAAGCCTTTGATCTTTGCACTTTTGAAGCTGTAAAAGTGGTGATTTTAGGACAAGACCCCTACCATGGTCCCGGTCAAGCTCACGGTTTGTGTTTTTCGGTACCTGAAGGAATTAAAACGCCGCCTTCTTTAGTGAACATTTTTAAAGAAATAGAAGCTGATTTAGAGAAGCCTAATCCAGATTCTGGTAATTTAGAACGTTGGGCAAAGCAAGGCGTTTTATTACTGAACGCGACGCTTACAGTTAGAGCTCACGAGGCCGGTTCTCATCAGCATAAGGGGTGGGAAATTTTTACAGACCGGGTTATAGAGCTGGTTTCTGAAAAACGAGAGGGTGTGGTGTTTATGCTCTGGGGCGGTTATGCTAAAAAGAAAATTAAAAAGATAGACACTGCTAAGCACCTTATTTTGACTAGCGGTCACCCTTCGCCCTTAAGTGCTAATAGAGGTTATTGGTTCGGTAATAAGCATTTTAGTGAGGCAAATAAATATCTGGAAGATTTAGGGGAGAAAACCATCGACTGGTAACAATAAAAAAGCGACTCTATTTAAGGGTAGAGTCGCTTTTGTTAGGTTTGATTTGAGGTCGACTTAAGAAGCTTTGTTAAAAGCTATTTGCCGAGTCAAGGTTGATTGTTTAGGGGTTACATGCTTTTGTGACTTTTCAGTCACGGGTCCACCTGCAACACTAAATTTAAATAACAAAAAATTAATGATTAACAAGACGCCCAAAATACTAAAAAATGTAACCATTGTTCAATAATTTTGATTGTTTGATTAATTTGGGGTAAAATTGAACATTTTTTTTGATGTAAATGCCAAAATATTTGTAAATCTTTCATTAATTGTGAGTTAAATAAATAAAATAAAACTACTTTTTATCGATAGATTTGAGTTTAGACAGGTGTTTTTTTACCAAATTAATTTCTTCTTGAGGTAATTGTTCTTGTGACCAAGTAGTTAATAACAACCATTTTTTTATGTCTTCTAGCTTTTGTTCATACCGCTCAGAAAGTAAGTGTTCAATGCGGTTAAGAAGCTTAAAGTTCTTTGTTTTTTCATTCAATACTTCGAGAAATTTATTGATAGTTGTGGAGTGATTCGCTTTGTATTTGTCGGTTGCTGCAATTACAAAACTTGACCAAGGTGTAGGAAAATCACTTACACGTCTAAAGATTTTTTTATCGACTAATGGTTTGGTTGTGAAATGTTCCCACATAAAATACTCTGCTTCTCCGGCAGTAAGTGCTTCAACAGCAGTATCTATATTATTTACAACTACGCATTCAATTTCTGAAGTGTTCCATCCTAGTTGTTCGGCTTGAATGTAAGCCATAGTATGACTTCCTGAACCATACCTGCTAATTGCAGGTCTACTGTTTTTTAGGTCTTCAATGGTTTGAAAACTACTATTTTGAGCTACATGAACTCCCCAAATTAAAGAACTGGATACATAGTTTTGCACTATGCTAGATGGATTACCGTTGTCGATATCTTTGATGATTCCTTCTGTTAAGATGACCGCAAGGTCAATTTCATCGCTACGCAAAGCAGCATTCATAGCTCCGGTTCCCCCGGGAAATTCTACCCATTCTACGTGAATGCCTTTTTCAGCAAAAAGCCCTTCTTCTATACATAAATGGATAGGTAGGTTAAAATGCTCTGGCACACCGCCTATTCTTAATGTGGTCATACTTTAATTTTTAGATTTTAAATACTCATAAATAGCATATTGTGAACGAATAGCTTTTTCTCCAGGCTCTTTTTCTATATAATTGTTTGATTCAGCCTCATCTTGTATGCGAGCTTTAGTATTATCTGCTAGTTGTAGTTCTAAAATTTCTTTTAATTCTGAAAATAAATCTTGATCATAAATGGGAGTAAGCACCTCAATACGACGGTCTAAATTACGGGTCATCCAGTCTGCTGAGCCTATATACATTTGCTCATCGCCACTGTTATGAAATAAATAAATACGACCGTGCTCCAAATACCTATCTATTATAGAAGTCATATAAATGTTGTCACTGAGGCCTTTAACGCCGGGAATTAAGCTTGTGAAACCGCGTACAATCATACGAATTTTTACACCGGTCTGACTGGCTTTGTATAGCAACTGAATCATGTCTGGATCTTCCAGGCTGTTCATCTTTGCAATGATTTGCGCTTTTTTACCAGCCTGTGCTGCTTCTATCTCATTATGAATGAGATTCTCAAATGATCTTCTGGTAGTAAATGGTGAAATCAGTAAATGTTTATTTCTTGGTATTATCAGTTCGCCTTCCAAAACTCTAAAAACGCGTTCAAGTTCTTTAGTAATTTTTTTATGTGCCGTAAATAATCCGTGATCGCAATATATTTTAGAGGTTTCTCCATTAAAGTTTCCTGTGCCTATATAAGCATAACGTCTTGATTTTCCTTCTTCACGTACAATCATCAGTATTTTTGAATGAACTTTTATACGTGGATAACTGTAAATTACACGCGCACCCTTTTCTTCAAATTTTCGACCCCAGGTAATATTATTTTCTTCGTCAAAACGAGCTTTAGCTTCAATAAAAATGGTGACTTGCTTTCCGTTTTCTATTGCTTTTAAAAGAGATGTGGTTAAGATAGATTCATCTGCGACGCGATATAAAGAGATTTTTATCTGCGTTACTGCGGCATCATTGGCAGCTTGCTCAACCAATTGTTCTACATAGTTGAAAGACATGAATGGAAAGTGCACCAACTGATCTTTCTGCTGAATAGTTTCAAAAAAGTTTGTTGATTTTTCGAGCTCACGATGTTTGATAAACGGTTTTTTGTCATAATGCAAAGCTTCATTTTTAGTAGGATCAGGGAATTTAAAAAAGTCATTAAAATTATGATACCTTCCACCGGGCATCATATCTATTTTTCCTAGATTCAATAATTTCCGCAAGCGTTTCGCTGCCGGTTTAGGCATAGATGCATCGTAAAGTAAGCGAGTAGGTTGGCCCTCTAGTCTTTGCTCTAATGATTTGTAAATACGTTCTGCAAGAATTCCGTCTAGCTCATCATCAATATAAAGCTCTGCATCACGAGATAGTTTGATCTCGTAAACACCTTCAATAGTTTCAGAATTGAAAATATTATCGATTTCATACCGAATAATATCATCTAAAAAAGTGATGTTATAAGTCTCCTTAACTTTGCCAAGATCTACAAAGCGTTCATTAGTATCTGTTGGTATTTTTACAAAACCTAGTTTCTTAGCATCTGTGAAAGTTACACAGAAATACAGTACCTGATTTTCAAGGAAAATCTCTTTGTCTTTAGAAAGATCAACAACTATTGTTTCAAGATTATTTTTAATATGAGCAATAAACCAAATGTTAGCCAATTGCGCCTGAATATTAGTATACTTTTCTGAAGGAACCAGCACGATATTATTTTCAGCAAGTTCAGGGATGATCTCTTCATTATAAATTCTGCCAAATTCTTCTTGTTGTTCTTTTACTATGGCAAGAATTTCTTTGACAGTCTTATTAGGCCTAAGGGCTAATTTTTTACGGATGCTTTTTTCTACCCGTTTCATCTGTCTGAGCTGACTTACGCGAACACGAAAATATTCATCTAAATTAGAAGAATAAATGGCTAAAAATTTTATACGCTCATAAAGCGGGTTGTGCTCTTTATCTTGCGCTTCTTGTAAAACACGGGCATTAAAACTAAGCCAGTTTAAATCCCTGTGTTTTAAATTATCAGCCAAGTCTATTTCCATAAGTAGTCTAGGTTTTTCCCAAAAATACGAAAGGCTTTAACGGCCTGAATTAAGCTTTTGTTAAAAGAAGATTAGAGAATAGCAATGCGATCTAGTGCCCACACAATCATATCTTCAACAATTTTTGAAGGGTTTTTACTGAAGGTTTCTTTTGTGCGGTTTGCCAAAATTGCATTTATAGAGATTGCTTTATGGCCTAGTAAAAGACTTAAGCCATAAATCCCTGAAGTTTCCATTTCGAGATTCGTTATAGATTCGCCTGAATAAGAAAAGCTTTCCAGCTTTTTATTCATTTGAGTGTCTTGTGTTTTGAGACGCAGTTTTCTGCCTTGTGGACCGTAAAATCCTATGTTAGTAGCAGTTATTCCAGAGAAAATATTTTCTTCCTTAAAGTGTTTGAATAACTCTTGATTAGCTGAAATACAGTAGGGTTTGCTTTTTTCTGGACTCCAATTTGTATGCTCTACAAATGCATTTTCAAAAGCAAGATCTCTTAGGGATTCATTCTTATAAAAGTGTAAAAGCGCATCAAAACCCAAAGCTTTTTTACTGATTAAAATAGAATCAACAGGAATTTGCTGCTGAATAGAACCGCTCGTACCTAGTCTAATGATATTAAGAGATATCAATTCTTTTTTAATGCTTCGGGTTTCAAAATCAATATTTGCTAAAGCATCTAATTCGTTAAGAACGATATCAATGTTATCGGTACCAATTCCTGTAGAAATTACGGTTAGCCGCTTTCCTTTAAATGATCCGGTTTGCGTTTTAAACTCTCTTTTTTGAGTTGAAAATTCAATGGTATCAAAATGCTTTGTTACTGATTCAACCCGATCAGGATCACCTACAGTGATAATTGTGTCAGCAATTTGTTCCGGTAATAGATGAAGGTGGTAAATGCTTCTATCTTTATTGAGAATAAGTTCAGAAGGTGCCAGCGTCATTTAGCTGTGTTTAATAAGTTCGTGACTCGCAGGGTTGTATAAAAAGGAATATTTATGTGTGCCACCGTACGAAGAATCATCTTTTAAAGTATCGTAGTAATTTTCAGAACCGTCAAGCACATTCTTACCTTTTGTATTGAGTACTAATTGGCCCCCTTTCATTCTAAAAAACGGTTTAAGTGCTTTGATCATTCGGTTGACTTGTAAATCGCCATATCCATAATAACCTTGATGATTTAACGCATAGCCACACAGTTGTTTAACTGAGCTTATATCGTATAAATCAATCAGTTTTAAAATATTAGTCTCCAAACTGTTTAAGCCTGTGTCTTTATTAGGGAATCGCTCAATATGAGCACGGATACAGCTCGAAAGATATTTAAAGTTTGAGCTTTTTTTGATTTCAGCTTTAAGCTCAATAGGTTTTTCATCACAATACAATTGCCAAATATGATATGCAACTTTTAAATCTTCTGGAGCAAGTTGAATTTTCTTCTCGTAATGTGTTACAAGTTGCTCATCTGTAAGTTCTGATAAAGCTTTTAACTGCGCTTCACCTTTTACCCAACCGCTGCAAACAATATAAATAGGCATTGTGTTTTTTTGCTGTATAAGATAGCTTATCGCAGCAAGCATGTTAATGTGGCAAAACAGATCAAACTCAAACCAAAGTATAACTTCATCATAAGTATTTAGCTCTGAAAGTTTTTTGAGCTCAGAAACAAACTTGTTCTCATAATCGTCTGCAGGGATATTATATGTGTCTTTAAAAAACGTTTTACGAGCATCTATAAATGCTTGCGAACCGACTTCTTTTAGAGTGGGGCCTTCACAAAGCATTTCGCGCCAAATGACGAGATCACCATCTAGTTCTAAAGAATCTAATCGTTCGGTAAGACTATCACCATTTGTAATGTGCAACGTATTATCCCCCATGATTTTGAGCTTAAATTATCCTCCTACACGTTTTACCTTAAACCCTTTGTCTTTTAGAAAAGACATGATTTTATCGCGGTAATCTCCTTGAATGATTATTTTTTCTTTTTTAAAACTTCCCCCTACACCCAACATTTTCTTAAGCTCTTTAGACAGAATTTTAAAATCTGAATCTGCGCCGGTATATCCTTCAATTATTGTGATGGGTTTTCCTTTGCGTTTTTCATACTTACAGATAAGCGGATCTTCTTGCATCCAAATACCAAGGTCGTTAGCATCTTCTGTGTTTTCAGAAGGTTCAGGTTCATGGTCTGGAAAAAGGTTTTTTAACTGGTCTTGTAAGTCCATTAAATTATTTTTTGATCAAGCCTATTTCAACAAGTCGTTGGTGTAAAAATTCTCCTGCAGTAATATCAGGATATGCTTTTGGATGATCGGCGTCAATGCATTCTTCTAAGCAATTAAGCGGCATTTCGCTGCGCGGATGCATAAAGAATGGGATAGAGTATCGCGGTGTGTCCCACTCTTCTTTAGGAGGATTTACAACCCGATGAATGGTTGATCTTAGTTTATTATTGGTGTGGCGCTCTAACATATCGCCAACGTTTATTACGAGTTCGTCTTCATTAGGAATAGCATCAATCCACTCGCCATCATTACGCAAAACTTGCAAGCCTCCTGAAGATGCTCCCATAAGAAGCGTAATCAGGTTGATATCGCCATGAGCTCCGGCACGTACAGCGCCTTTTGGCTCCTCAGTAATTGGCGGGTAATGAATGGGACGTAAAATACTGTTTCCATTTCTGGCCCATTTGTCAAAGTAAAATTCGTCAAGACCTAAATATAAAGACAAGGCCCTTAAAACATAAATACCTGTTTTTTCGAGCATTCTATAAGCTTCCATCCCCGTTGAGTTGAAATCCTTCAATTCTTTTATCTGAACATTTTCAGGGTATTCTTCAATTAGATTTGCGTCTGCATCAGGCTCTTGACCAAAATGCCAAAACTCTTTTAAGTCACCTTCTTTTTTTCCTTTTGCATGTTCTTTTCCAAAAGAAATATAACCACGCTGACCGCCAAGGCCTTCTATCTCATAAGCTTGCTTAGTGTCTTCAGGAAGGTCAAAAAACGCTTTTACTTCTGTATACAAATTGTCAACTAGAGCATCATTCAGAAAATGATTTTTTAGCGAAACAAAACCTATCTCTTCGTAGGCTTTACCTATTTCATCAACAAATTTTTGTTTTTGTGCGGGGTCTTCGCTTAAAAAATCTGAAAGATCTACACTGGGAATCGTATTCATAACAATTAAGGGTTCAATTTTATTCAAGTAATCAAATATATCAAATTTAACCCGCTTCTTATTTTAAAGAGTACTAAAAATAATGCGGAAAATTGAATACTTCATAAACAGGTAGATCAATTTAACTAAATTTAATCTATCTAATTTAAATTATGTCAAACCATTCTTTTAGAATTTCGCAACTCAATTTTAATCGAAGAGATTTAGAGGATAAGCAGCTTTTAAATTTATATGAAGCTTTATTGAAACCTAGATTGATAGAAGAGAAAATGCTCATTTTGCTGCGTCAAGGAAAAATATCAAAGTGGTTTAGCGGTATAGGCCAAGAAGCTATTGCCGTTGGAGTAACTCAAGCTTTAGAGGAAGACGAATATATTCTGCCAATGCATCGCAATCTTGGGGTTTTTACTTCGAGGGGAGTTCCGCTAGCTCGATTGTTTAGTCAGTGGCAGGGTAAAGCCAATGGTTTTACGAAAGGTAGGGATCGCAGTTTTCATTTCGGAACGCAGCAGTATAAAATTATTGGTATGATTTCGCATTTGGGGCCTCAACTAGGTGTTGCAGATGGAATAGCATTGGCTCATAAATTACGTTCAGAAAAGAAGATTACAGCTGTTTTTACGGGTGAAGGAGGTACGAGTGAAGGTGATTTTCATGAGGCATTAAATGTAGCTTCGGTTTGGGATTTACCGGTATTTTTTTGTATTGAGAATAATGGTTATGGACTTTCGACGCCTACTTCAGAACAGTATCGCTGTAAGAATCTAGCAGACCGTGGACTGGCCTATGGAATAGAAAGTCATAGTATAGATGGTAACAATATTTTGGAGGTTTTTTCAGAAATAAAACGATTAGCAACTTCTATGCGTGAAAATCCCCGCCCGGTTTTGGTGGAATTAAAAACGTTTAGAATGCGGGGTCATGAAGAAGCCAGCGGAACTAAATATGTGCCTGAAGATTTAATGAACTACTGGGCTGCATTAGACCCTATTGAGAATTATAAAACTTATTTATTAGAGCAAGGAATTTTAACTGAAAATGCTCACGATTCAATTATTCAACGTATAAACGATGAAATTGATTTAGCTTACAAAACCACCTCTGAAGAGCCTGAAATAGCAGCAAACTTAGAAAGCGAACTTAAAGATGTTTTTGCTCCTTTTGATTTAAAGCTGGCAAATCCTGAAAATACTCGACAGACAAATATTCGATTTATTGATGCGATCTCAAGTGCGTTGGATTTGAGTTTTGAGCGTCACCAAAATCTGGTTTTGATGGGACAGGATGTTGCTGAATACGGCGGAGTCTTTAAAATCACTCAGGGTTTTGTAGAGAAATACGGTAAAGAGCGTATACGTAATACACCTATTTGTGAGTCGGCAATTATTGAAACGGCGATGGGACTTTCAATAAACGGGTTTAAAGCTATTGTAGAAATGCAGTTTGCAGATTTTGTAAGTAGCGGTTTTAATCCTATAGTAAACTATCTCGCAAAGTCATATTACCGTTGGGGGCAGCACGCCGATGTTGTAATCAGAATGCCTTGTGGTGCGGGAGTAGGAGCAGGTCCTTTTCACAGTCAGACAAACGAGGCCTGGTTTACGCACACTCCGGGATTAAAAGTGGTTTATCCTGCTTTTCCTTCAGATGCAAAAGGATTATTGGCTGCATCAATTGAAGATCCTAATCCTGTTTTATTTTTTGAACATAAAGCATTGTACAGAACCATCTATGAAGAAGTACCAGATTTCTATTATACGATTCCATTAGGTAAAGCAGCTTTATTAAAGAGTGGAAGTAAAGCTTCAATTATTACCTACGGCGCACCTGTGCATTGGTGTTTGGAACTTTTAAAATCACATCCGGAATGGGAGGTAGACTTAATTGATTTACGCACTTTGTGTCCTTTAGATTATGAAGCTATAAGAGCTTCGGTAATAAAAACAGGAAAGGTTTTATTGCTTACTGAAGATTCTAGTTTTGGTAATGTGATGGCTGATATTTCGGCTTATATCGCAGAGGAATACTTTGAATATTTAGATGCACCAGTAAAAAGACTTTCTAGTTTAGATACGCCTATTCCCTTTGCTCAAATCCTTGAGAAACAGTACTTAGCTAAAGGCGAATTAGCAGAGGCACTCAAAAATCTATTAGCTTATTAATGTTAAAATTTTATTGAAAAAGGGTTTGGCAAGGTTTTTCGTTAACTGTATTTAACAGCGGTGAGTTAAACACTATTAATTCTAAAAAATCAAGTGTAGGTTCTGAGTAGTTTTGAATCATTACTAACCAATAAAATTTAGAATTATGTTAAAGTGGACTGTTATATTTATCGTTATTGCAATAATAGCAGCAATTTTCGGATTTGGTGGAATTGCATCTGGTGCAGAGAGTATTGCAAAAATTCTTTTTTTCATCTTTATAGTATTATTTTTGATCAGCCTTCTTTCAAGATTATTTAGATAATAACTTAATTAAAATCAATTATGAAGCGTATATTAAGCGTACTTTTATTAAGCGTGTTTTTAGTTTCTTGTGGTACCAGTAAAGTGGTAAAAGAATCTAGAAAGACTCTTAAAGGATATTGGAATTTAGATAATATCAATTATAATAATGCTCCCGGTGTTTATGATGTTACTCTTTTTGGAGATGCATCTTCAGAATGCCTTGTAGGTAGTACTTGGAGGTTTATACCAAATAATAATTTTGGTAATTATGAGATCACCGACGGTAGTTGTACTTTAGGAAAGCGTTATTTTGTGTGGAGTATTCCTGATCAAGAGAATGCAACTTCTTACGATATTCTTTTAAAGCCAACAAACGAGAAGATGAAATCTACAATGAATAATGCAGGCTTTCGTCTAAATATCAATTATTTGTCAGACAATGAATTGACGTTTACTCAAACTGTTCAGGTTGATGGAAAACCATTTACAATCGTAATGAATTTCTCTAAAATTTCAGAATAATTTAAACTAAAATATGCTTTCGTTTTAAGTCTATGAGCTTATTTTGATAGCATATTTTAATTTTAAAATTTAAATAAAAGACAATTATGAAAACTATACTTAAAAATGTTTCTGTTTTGGCTGTAGCCATTACATTACTTACCAGTTGTGAAGCGACCAAAAATGCAAACAATCAGCAAAAAGGTTCTGTAATAGGAGCTGCAGGTGGTGCGATTTTAGGAGCTGTAATTGGTAATAACGTTGGCAAAAAAGGCGATGGTGGTGAACTAGGTGCGGTTATAGGTGGTGTTGTAGGTGGTGTTGCCGGTAATGTTATCGGTAAAAAAATGGATAAGCAGGCACAACGTATCGAGGAAGAAATTCCAGGTGCAGAAGTTGAGCGTGTTGATGATGGAATTATCGTGAATTTTGATGAGAATAGTGGTGTTTACTTTGCTACTAATAAATATGATGTGAATTCAGCCTCTCAACAAACGTTGAATGGTCTTGCAAAAGTAATGGCTGAATATCCTCAGACGAATGTATTGGTTGTAGGTCATACAGACAGTACTGGCTCTGCAGAATATAATATGACGCTTTCTAAGAATAGAGCTCAGGCTGTAACAAATTATTTATCTAGTCATGGTATTTCGGCTGGTAGATTTACCACACAATGGTATGGTGAAGAACAACCAAAATATACTAACGAAACAGCAGAAGGACGTTCTAAAAACCGTCGTGTAACTTTAGCAATTGTGCCTAACCAAGAGATGGTAAACGAAGCTAAACAAGAGGCTGGTGAAGGTCAATAAATTTAATTTTCTTTTTAGGAAGATTAATTGAGATGAAAACTCCTTGCTATATCAATTGTAAGGAGTTTTTTTATGGGCTTTATTTAGTATCTTCAAACAGCTTTGAAAAAGAACCTAAATATTGCAATACTGGGTGGTGGTCTCGCCGGACTCACCGCAGCCATACATCTCAAAAAAGCCGGATATGCTATTCAGGTTTTTGAGAAAGAAAGGTGTCCTAAACACAAGGTTTGCGGGGAATACCTATCTAATGAAATTCTCCCGTATTGGCAAAAACTGGAGGTTAATCCTTGTGATTGGGGAGCTGTATCAATATCAGATCTTCACTTTACAACTTCTGAAGGAAAAAACATAAAAGCTGCATTGCCACTTGGAGGTTTTGGAATCAGTAGATATACGTTAGATTCAAAAATGACAGAAGTTGCAAAGGAAGTCGGTTGTCAATTCATTTTTAAAACAGTAGAGTCTGTTGATTTTGATGAATATTTCACAATAAAAACACAGGATAATACGCTGTATAAAGCTGATCTGGTTATAGGCACTTATGGCAAACGGTCTAATCTTGATATTTCGCTTTCGCGGAAATTTATACAAAAGAAAAGTCCGTGGTTAGGCGTTAAGATGCATTATAATGCTGAAATTGATAAGCGAACTGTACAACTTCATAATTTTGAAGGAGGTTATTGTGGCATTTCTCAGGTTGAAGATAACCGGGTGAATGCTTGTTACCTCACACATTTGGATGCCTTTAAAAAATGGGGAAACCTTGAGAATTTTCAATATCAAGTTTTAAGAAAAAATCCATATTTAGAAGCTTTTTTTTCAGACGCAAACCCACTTTTTGAAAAGCCGCTAAGCATCAGTCAGGTTTCTTTTCAGCAAAAACAGCTCATAGAAAATCACGTTTTAATGTGCGGTGACAGTGCCGGACTTATACATCCACTTTGTGGTAACGGGATGGCAATGGCGGTTGTAGGCGCCAAGATTCTTTCAGAATGCATTATAGAATATGAGCAGGCTAAGCAAAACAGAAATCAACTCGAAAATAATTATTCTAAAAAATGGAATGCAGAATTTACCTCCAGACTTAGAACTGGCAGGGTCTTGCAAGGTATTCTACAAAATAAAACAATAACAAACTATTCTTTAAAAGCTTTGCAAAGTTTCCCGTTTATGATGGATAAGTTAATAGAATCTACTCACGGAAAACCGGTTAGCCTTTGAAAACGAGAAGCCTTATCCCTGAGTTGATGGACGATCCCAAGTTGGATGAAGATCGCTTGCAAGCAGCATTAAAAGACGTGACTCTGGTAAATCGTTATCTGGGTGGTCAACAGGTCACCATAGATGGTATCAAACATTTTACAGGGAAGTTTCCGCAGAAAACATACAGTATAGTGGATTTGGGTTGTGGAGATGGCGCAATGCTTCGAAAAATAGCAGACTATGCCAGAAAAATGAAGCTTGATTTTCAACTTTTAGGATTAGATCTAAACGAAATAAGTATTGCATTAGCAAAATCTAAATCTGTAGATTACCCCGAAATAGAATACCTGCAAAAAGACATTTTAGAATTGAATCAAGACGGCTTCGGTTGTGATGTTTTTACTTCGACACTTACGATGCATCATTTTACAGACGTGGAGATTGAAGCTTTTTTAAAACAGTTTCTTTCCATTTCAAAATTAGGTGTCGTCATCAACGATTTGCAACGAAGCCGCATTGCTTACGTCTTATTTAAAGTCTTCAGCACTGTGTTTATGAAGACGCATATTGCGCGACATGATGGTTTAATTTCTATCAAAAGAGCATTTACAAAAAACGAATTATTAACTTTTACCCAAAAGCTTCCGCTAGAGTCTTATAAATTAAAATGGCGCTGGGCTTTCCGATATTTATGGATTCTAGAAAAACAGCAGTAAAGATAGCAGGAGTAGCTAAAGCAATACCGAAATATCACCGGGAAACCCCTGATATTCTACCTCTTTTAGATAGTTGGTTAGCAGGCCAGGAAGAACGATTTGTGCGTAAGGTTAAAAAGATTTTTAGCAATGCAGCCGTTGATAAACGCTACAGTATTATGGCTCCTGAAGAGGTTTTTACCGCGACTTCTTTTGAGGGTAAAAATGACATTTACAGTCGCGAAGTCATCAAACTTGGGGAGCAAGCTCTTACGGATGCTTTAGATAAAACCGGTTGGGACGCGCAGAGTTTAGATTATATAATTACGGTGAGTTGTACCGGGATTATGATCCCTTCTTTGGACGCATATCTTATTAATAAATTAAATTTAAGGCAAGATATTACGCGGCTTCCGGTTACCGAAATGGGTTGCGCGGCAGGCATTAGTGGCATTTTATATGCTAATGATTTCTTAAAAGCTAATCCCGGCAAACGAGCAGCTGTTATTGCGGTTGAAAGTCCCACGGCGACTTTTCAGCTTAATGATTATTCGATGGCAAATGTGGTGAGCGCGGCGATTTTTGGCGATGGTGGTGCTTGTGTTTTGCTTTCTTCAAAAGAAGAAGATCAAGGTCCGCAAATAGTTGATACAGGAATGTATCATTTTTTTGATGCTGAAGAAATGATGGGCTTTAAGTTGACCAATACCGGACTAAAAATGATTTTAGATCCGAGTGTGCCGGAAACGATTGCTTCTAATTTTCCTGATATTATCGATCCGTTTTTAGAACGAAATGGGATTACGATAGCAGATGTGAATAATCTTGTTTTTCATCCCGGTGGAAAAAAAATTGTTCAGACTGTTGAAGAGCTTTTTGGAAAACGTGGAAAAAACATAGACGACACTAAAGAAGTTTTGAGGCTTTATGGCAATATGAGCAGCGTAACGGTGTTGTATGTTTTGGAGCGGTTTTTAAATCGAAAAATTCCTGCAGAAGATTATGGATTGATGCTTAGTTTTGGTCCAGGTTTTTCAGCACAACGTATTTTATTAAAATGGTAAATAACTTTGAATTCAATACAAAACCCGGTTCTTATTCTTGGGCACTTATTCTGGGAGGAAGTAGCGGTTTAGGCTTTGCATCAGCTCAAAAATTAGCAAATAAAGGTTTGAATGTTTGCATCATTCACCGCACACGCAGAAGTAAACTCAAAGAATTTGAATCAATTTGTGAATCGCTAAGAGGGGATGGTGTTGAGGTAGTGGCTTTTAATAAAGATGCAATGAATGCTGATACTATTGCAGAGATGATTCAGTTTTTTAAAGATAAGAATGCTGAAATTTTGGTGCTTTTACACAGCATTGCAAAGGGAAATCTAAAGCCTATTTATTCAGAAAATACAGAGGAAGTAACCTTGACTGGTAAAGACTTTTTATTAACAGCCGAGGCTATGGCAGTAAGTTTATATGATTGGGCAAGCGCTTTCGCGAAAGCAAAACTATTTAAAGAAAACGGAAGAATCCTCACATTTACCAGTGAAGGAAGTACAAAACCTTTGCCCAATTACGCAGCCGTTTCGGCAGCAAAAGCAGCTCTTGAAGCGATTGTAAGAAGTCTGGCTTTTGAACTTGCTCCTTTAAAAATAACGGCAAATTGTATACAAGCAGGAGTAACGAATACTGAGAGTTTGCAGCTCATACCGGGTAGTGACGTTTTAATAGAACAAGCCTTAGTCCGCAATCCACAAAAACGACTCACAACTCCGCAAGATGTGGCTAACGCTGTGTATTTATTGAGCAAGCCTGAAGCTAGCTGGATTAACGGGGCTGTAATTCCCGTAGATGGTGGAGAACATTTAAGATAATTGACAACCAATTAATAGAATACTATAATGAAGATTGATTTACGTAGCGATACCGTTACAAAACCAACACCCGCAATGTTAGACGCGATGATGACTGCAGAAGTGGGTGACGATGTATATAAAGAAGATCCTAGTGTAAACAAGCTGGAACAACATATAGCAGAACTTTTTGGGATGGATTCAGCTTTGTATTTTCCTACCGGAAGTATGACCAACCAGGCTGCGATTAAAATTCATACGCAACCCGGCGAACAATTAATCGCTGATAAATATGCACACGTTTACAACTATGAAGGTGGTGGTGTTTCGTTTAACAGCGGCGTTTCCTGTAAATTGATAGACGGGCATCGCGGTATGATCACTGCAGATCAAGTTGAAGAAAACATCAATCCGCCTGATTTTTATCACAGTCCGTTGACTTCTTTAGTTTGCTTGGAGAACACAACCAATAAAGGTGGTGGAGCCTGTTATGATTTTCGAGAAATACTTAAAATTAGAAAAGTATGTGATGACCACGGGTTAGGCCTTCACTTAGACGGCGCTCGTTTATGGAATGCATTGGTTGTTACTGATGAATCTCCTAAAGATTACGGGGCTGCTTTTGATACCATTTCGGTGTGTTTATCAAAAGGCTTAGGTGCACCTATGGGCTCTGTGCTTGTGGGTAAAAAAGAGTTTATGGATAAAGCAATACGTGTGCGTAAAGTGTTGGGCGGTGGTATGCGACAGGTAGGTTTTGCAGCAGCTTCAGGGCTTTATGCTATAGAGCATCACTGGCAGCATATGGAAGAAGATCACAAACGCGCTCAGGAACTTTCAGTCGCTTTAAACCAAATAAATGATGTCGCACACGTAGAACCGGTTGAGACCAATATCTTGATTTTTAAACTACGTGCAGACGTTGATGAATCTCAATTTATAGCCAAACTGAAAGATGCAGATATTCACATAAGTGCTTTAGGAAAAGGAAAATTACGTATCGTAACACATTATGATTATACCGCAGAAATGCATACTCGTTTCTTAGAGTTTTTAGGTAAGTTATAATTTTAAACTGCCTTTAATAAAAGCCAATATGCTATCTTTTAGGATAAATATGGTGTTTTGATTAATGAAATAAGGCTCAAACTCCTATAAATTATCGATTTTCTAAAAGTTTATGATTAAATAGGAGTTTTTAAAGCTTAGTGCTTGATTTTCTTTGCGGTATACTATCTTAGTATATAGTTAACCCATTAGTGCTTTTGTGCTAAAAATATTCAAAACCAGTTCTTTATGGCTTTAAAAGTTGCAATCTCCCATAAAACGAAATATAAATATGACAAACGTATTTCGCTTTCTCCACATATTTTTAGATTGCGTCCGGCACCACACAGTAGAACTCCTATTGAAGCGTATTCCTTAAAGATAACACCTGAAAATCATTTTTTTAACTGGCAGCAGGATCCTTTTGGTAACTATCTGGCTCGTGTGGTTTTTCCTGAAAAGACAGACGAACTTTCTATAGATGTTGAAATTTTAGCTGATCTAAAAACAATAAATCCGTTTGATTTTTTTGTTGAGGAAGCAGTTGAAGATTTTCCTTTTAAATACAAAGAATCCTTAAAAAAGGAATTATTGCCTTATCTGGAAATTACAGATGACGGTCCCTTACTTAAAGAGTTTTTAAAAACCATAGACGTTTCAGAGCAGCTTACTATTTACTTTTTAATAGGCATTAATCGTCACATTAACGAGTACTTAAATTATACCGTTCGTATGGAGCCCGGTGTACAAACTTGTGAAGAAACGTTAGAGAAGAAATTAGGTTCTTGTCGTGATTTTGCCTGGTTACTGGTTCAATCTTTACGACATTTAGGTTTGGCTGCGCGTTTTGTTTCGGGTTATTTAGTGCAGTTGAAATCTGATGAAAAATCTCTGGATGGTCCATCTGGTCCTGAAGAAGATTTTACAGATTTACATGCTTGGGCAGAAGTATATATTCCCGGAGCTGGATGGATTGGTTTAGATTCTACTTCCGGGCTTTTAGCAGGAGAAGGTCACATACCATTGGCGTGTACGCCTTCGTTTGAAAGTGCAGCACCGGTAACCGGTTTTTCTGATCCTGCCGAAACGGAGTTTGAATTTGACAATTCGGTGACGCGTATTTTTGAATCTCCGCGAGTAACAAAACCCTATACTGAAAACCAGTGGAAAGAGATTTATGATTTGGGTTTTGAAGTAGAAAAAGAATTACAAGCCGGTGATGTGCGTCTCACAATGGGTGGGGAACCCACTTTTGTATCTGTTGATGATATGGAATCTGAACAGTGGAATACCGCTGCAGACGGACCAGAAAAGCGAAAACTCTCTGAAGATTTATCAACCAGATTGTTACATAAATTTGCTAGTGGTGGGATGTTTCATCACGCTCAGGGAAAATGGTATCCCGGCGAGCCTATACCGCGCTGGTCTATAGGTATTCATTGGCGTAAAGACGGTTTACCGCTTTGGAAAGATGAAAGCCTTATGGCTTCTTTCAATAAAGAATATAACTTACCTGAAGGTATTTCTAAGCAATTTTTACAAGAATTAGCAATCAATCTCGGTATTCGTCTGGAGTATATTATTCCTGCTTACGAAGATGTTTTCTATTTTATGTGGGAAGAGAGCAGGCTACCAGTAGATGTTGATCCTATGAAAGGGGACGATACCGTTACTTCAGTGCGTAACCGTTTAAATAAAATATTAGAACAAGGTCTGGATAAAAAGATAGGGCATGTTTTGCCTTTGGCTAATATTCAAGGAAAATGGGTTACAAACCCGTGGAAATTTAGACAAAACCATTTATTCTTGATTCCGGGGAATTCACCTGTGGGGCTTCGGTTACCGCTCAATTCTTTAATTGAAGATCCTGAGGTTGAAACTCAACCTATAGCAGATCCCGATTTGTTTGACAAACGCAAGCCTTTTGGTCCCTATGGGGAAGCTTTGGAAAATCGTAAAGCTTCCGCGAAAGCGAAAACTAAAGATGGAAGGGTTGATTATAACGCAGATAAAAAGGAGAAAAATCCGTTTGCGCGTACGGCAATATGTGCTGAGGTACGCGATAAAAAACTCTACCTCTTTCTACCGCCTTTAGATGATGCAGAAACGTTTATAGATTTAATAGCATCTATTGAAACTACTGCAAAACAACTGAATATTCCGGTGCTTATAGAGGGCTACGAGCCACCAAGAGATAACCGTCTTGAAGTGTTGAAAGTAACGCCAGATCCTGGAGTTATTGAGGTAAATGTGCATCCTGCGAAGAACTGGGATGAACTTACTAAAAATACGCTAACCCTTTATGAAGAAGCAAAAAAGAGTCGTCTGGGTACTGAAAAGTTTATGCTTGATGGCAAACATACCGGTACCGGTGGAGGAAACCATGTGACTTTAGGAGGGGTTAGTCCGGCTGATAGTCCGTTATTGCGCAGACCAGATTTATTGCGCAGTTTATTGACGTTCTGGCAACATCACCCGGGACTTTCGTATTTGTTTTCTGGTGGATTTATAGGCTCTACCAGTCAGGCGCCGCGTATAGACGAAGGACGACAAGAAAATTTATACGAGTTGGAGATTGCCTTTAATCAAATACCCGAAGATGAAGATGTACCGTTTTGGTTAACCGATCGTTTGTTTAGACATTTATTGACCGATATAACCGGTAACACACACCGTGCAGAATTCTGTATCGATAAATTATACAGTCCGGATTCTTCTTCAGGAAGATTGGGTATTTTAGAGCTAAGAGCTTTTGATATGCCACCACATGCTCAAATGAGTCTGATGCAAATGTTACTCGTGCGTACGCTGGTTTCTTGGTTTTGGAAAGAGCCGTATAAGCACAAGTTAACCCGCTGGGGAACGCAATTACACGATAAATTCCTGATGGAACATTATGTTCGAGAAGATATTCAAGACATCGTAGAGCAACTCAACGCTGCAGGATATCCGTTTAAAGTTGATTGGTTTGATCCGTTCTTTGAGTTCCGTTTTCCACTTTATGGAATGGTTGATATTAAAGATATGAATGTTGAATTGCGTGCGGCAATTGAACCTTGGAATGTTCTGGGTGAAGAGATGACCGGCGGCGGAACTTCCCGCTACGTAGATTCTTCGTTAGAGCGTGTGCAAATTAAAGTTTCAAACTTTAATGACGCACGTTATGTACTTACATGTAACGGTGTTAAAGTACAATTGAGTAATACAGGAGTAAAAGGAGAATATGTTGCAGGGGTCCGTTATAAAGCCTGGCAGCCTTGGTCTGCATTGCATCCAACGATTCCGGTAGATACACCCTTGGTTTTTGACATTGTAGATCTATGGAATCAACGCTCTATAGGAGGTTGTACCTATTTTGTTTCGCATCCGGGAGGACGCTCTTACGAGACACATCCTATTAATAGTCTTGAAGCAGAATCTAGAAGAATTAATCGATTCTGGGATATGGGGCATACCCAAGGCAATTTGGTTTATGCTGAAAAAGAGCCAGATAGTAAATTGGTAGGGCGCACATTAAAATCTACCACTTCAGAAAAAACATTTAATTTTAAAGAGATTCCAGTAAATCCAGAATTTCCACATTTACTAGATTTGCGGAAGAAATAATTACTTACAACCCTGAATATGACGGTGGCTACTAATGCTTGGTTTACCAAGTATTTTACAGACTATACCTACGATGAGATGTTTACCCCCAATCTCAGCGTTAAAGAAGATTGGCAGGAACTTTTAGAGAACTTTAAGCGTATAGGTATTGATGGTTTAACGCAGCGGCAAAATGACATCAACTGGCTGCTGGAGGAAAACGGGGTAACGTATAATGTTTATAACGATCCCAACGGTCTTAACAGACCTTGGAACCTCAATGTCGTGCCTTTTATTTTGCAGTCTGATGAATGGAGCCAGATAGAAAAAGGGCTGAAACAACGTGCACATCTTTTAGATCTTGTTCTTAAAGATATTTATGGGGAGCGAAAACTTATAAAAGAAGGTATTGTGCCGCACGAGGTTATTTATGGTCATAGAGGTTTCTTGAGACAATGTGATAAAATCAACTATAAAATAGATAAGCATTTACTGCTTTATGCAGCAGATCTTGCTCGCGGTAGTGATGGTAGAATGTGGGTGGTAAATGACCGCTCTCAGGCACCCTCGGGAATGGGTTACGCCTTAGAAAACAGAGCTACTGCAAATCGTGTTCTTTCAGATGTTTTTGCAGATATGAATATCAAGCGACTTTCAGAATTTTTTAAAGAATTCAATGAGTTGCTTTTAGAAGTATCACCAGAAAAAATAGAAAATCCCAATATTGTAATACTTACACCGGGTTCTCATAACGAGACCTATTTTGAACATGCCTATTTAGCTTCGTTTTTAGGATATCCTTTAGTACAAGGTAATGATCTTGTGGTGAGAGATGGTTTCTTATTTATGAAATCGCTTAAAGGGCTAAAGCGCGTGCACGTAGTATTGCGCAGGGTAGATGATATATTTACTGATCCCTTAGAATTACGTGAAGATTCGCATTTGGGTGTTGCGGGTTTACTCGATGTAGTAAGAAGACAAAACGTAGCAGTGGTAAACCCCATTGGAAGCGGAGTTTTAGAAAACCCCGGGTTGATTCCTTTTATGCCAGCTATTTGTAAATTCTTTTTAAATGAAGAATTACAGCTTCCGCAGATAGCATCTTGGTGGTGTGGTCAAGAAAAAGAAAAGAAATATGTACTCGAGAATCTTTCTAATCTGGTAATAAAACCAATAGATCGTACGAATAGAGAACATATTCATTTTGGGACTCTGATGTCTGAGAAACAAAGGGAAGACCTTAAAAAAGAAATAATAAAAAAGCCATATCATTTTGTGGCTCAGGAGCGCATTAGTTTTTCTACAACTCCTAACTACAGCAAAGGCACTTTTGAACCACGCAATATGGTTGCCCGAACATTTACAATGGCTGGTAAGAACGGTTATAATGTAATGCCGGGTGGCTTGGTTCGAGTAGCACCAGAGCGTGGAAAACTAAGAGTTTCTAATCAGCGTGGAGGTACGAGTAAAGACTTTTGGATCATCGGCGATTCTAAAAATGAAGAGCGGCAAAATTATAGCTGGAACCGAAGGTCTGCAGTTTCGGTGAGTGGTCTTGACGACCTTCCGAGTTTAACTGCAGAGAATTTGTATTGGGCCGGAAGGTACGTGGGGCGTACATTGGTGAATGCACGGTTTTTAAGAATGGTACTCAAGCAAATGAATGCCCCAGATACAGCAGCCAATCAGCAGGCATGTTCTGTAAAAATGAATATCCTGTATAAGGCGGTAACCCAAATGACCGGTACTTATCCCGGTTTTATGGAAAAGGATAAAGCCGGTAATTTTGCGATAGATAATCCATTAAAAGAAATTATCGCAGTTGTTCTGGATAAAAATAAACAAGGAAGTCTTGCTAATACGATGATGATGTTTAGCAATTCATATTATTCCATTAGAAATTTATGGAGTAGTGATATGTGGCGTGTTTTTGAAAATATTCAAAAATTATGGCGCAGCCTGGAGAACGAAAAAGATGTTACGGTAAATAAGATGATCAAAACCCTCAATCAATTGATTACGAGATTGATTGCGTTTATGGGGCTTATTGAAGAAAGCATTATGGTAGATCAGGGGTTATTACTCTACTTTATTGGTCTTCAGTTGGAGCAAAGTATGCTCACTATTACAAAATGTCGTTCGTTACTGGTTGTAAAACAATCTGGTCAAACCGAGTATGAGATTCTAGAATCTTTGTTGAGTAGTCACGAAAGTCTCAATATTTACAGATACAGTTACCGTTCATTCATACGCGTTGAACCGGTTATCAGTCTACTCTTAATGGACTTGAAATACCCAAGATCGCTAACCTTTTTATTGGGGCGTTTGCAAAAAGATATCGCCAGATTACCACATTCTAAAAAATCAGATACGCTGATGCAATACGAGAAAAACGTATTTGAAGCATTTTCAAGTTTAAGGCTGGCAAATTCAGATAAGTTGGCTGCAGTAGCAGGAGAGAACAGTCTCATTCGGGAAGATCTAGATATATTACTAGAGCAATTAAGTGATTTACTTTTTGAAACCTCACAATCAATATCTAATACGTATTTCAATCATACCTACAAGCAAAGTCAGTTAGTAGATCAAAACTTTCCCTTATAATGCTCTATTCTGTAACGCACACTACTAAATACGATTACGATGCGCCGGTAAGTTACTGCCATAATATCGCTGTACTTAAACCCAGAAGATCACTAGGGCAGGAGTTGCTTGAGTATAAAATGGTCGTCTCACCAGAAGCTGATGAAATTTCAGAGCGTGTAGATTTCTTCGGAAATTATATTACTCGTTTTTCTATTCAAAAGGAACACCGCCAATTGAAGGTTACTACAAAGAGTAAGCTACGCCGCGAATATGAACAATATAAAACGGATTTCAGATCTGATAAATGTGTGAAGATTACGCTGGAGCAAGCAAAAAATTCTCTTTTAAAAACTGAAGCAGAAATTCTTGAGGCTAAACAATTTGTTCTCGAATCTATTTTCATTAAAAAGACTAGTGCAGCTGTCGAAACTTATGCCCGACAAAGTTTTAAACCCAATCGCTCTGTCTTTGAAGCAGCAGAAGAGTTGATGCAACGTATTTATACCGATTTTGATTTTGTTTCAGGATTTACAAGTGTTTCAACCCCCATAGATGAGGTGATGGAAGAGCGAAAAGGCGTTTGTCAGGATTTTGCTCAGATCGCTATTGCTTGCATAAGATCTATAAGTTTGCCTGCACGATATATAAGTGGTTACATAGAAACCTTACCACCTCCGGGACAAGAAAAACTTGTGGGAGCAGATGCCTCTCACGCTTGGTTTTCTATTTTTATACCGGGTTTTGGCTGGGTTGATTTTGATCCAACAAATAATCAAATCCCCGGAGATCAACATTTGGTTGTAGGTTGGGGAAGAGATTATTACGATGTTCCACCTTTAAAAGGTGTGGTTTACGGTAGCGGAAAAAGTAAACTCGCGGTTGAGGTTGATATCTCACGAGTGATTTAAAAATTAGACAGCTCCTAAATATTTTAAGAAGCACATACTACCACCTATACCGCTGTATTGCCCATAATTAGGAATGATATCATAATCACGTTTCTTATATAATGCGATAGCCGGAGGCTGAAATATTCCCGTTTCAAGAATACATTTATTATAGCCTATTTCACTAGCCCAGTTTTCTAAAGCTTCAAGAATAGCACTTGCGTAACCGCGTTTTCTATATAAAGGTTTAGTGTACATTCTCTTTATTTCTACGCTCTTAGGACCGTATTCTCTAAAAGAGCCACAACCCACAGGTATTCCGCTATCGTAAGCAACGACTACATTTTTAATTCGATCTAGTGAATTGAATTGATTATAGAATGCATGATCTTCACCATCAGTTACTTTAAGGGTTTGATCTAATTCTTTTATCATTTTTAAGAAATCGGCATTCTTAGAATCGGTACGTACAAGATTAAGCATGTCTAAAATGATGTTTGATTAGTTGAACTCGAAAGATACATTTCTAGAACACTTTTTAAAAGATTTACATAAAGTATTTTTTTAAGAGTTATCAATATATGCTTATAAAACTGTTGTATATATAAATTGAAGCAGTATAATTTTAGATATATGTAATATATTATCAATAGTTGATGGTATATAAACATCCGATAGCTCAATTGAGATTAATATTGAACATAAAAAAACCTGCGAGAGCAGGTTTTTAAGCTTTTTCAAAAAATTCTTATTTTAAGGGAATATATTCACCAACTAATAATCCTAAGCATTTCAATTCATTTTTAATTCGCTCATAAACACTAGGCTTCGTATAATCTACAGCGATAATATTTTTTTTAAGATTGATTTCAAGGACGCGCACTTCCATAATCCTATTGAGGCACATTAAAACAACTTCTTGAGTACCTTTAAAATTGTGATCTGAGATTTTTAGAGCGGCTTTCATATTCTTTGTTTTGGCGAATTAAACACTTGAGAATATTAAAAGTACAATTAGAATTCAGATATAATGTTAAAGAAATGTTTTAAATAAGTTGATTTACAAGGTTTTAGTGTTAATTTTTGGACTAAACCGTTTAAGTATTGTATAAATACAAGTGCTTTATTGAAGAACTTTATCTGCTAAATAACGTTGTACAGCATATATGTCAATTTCCTTTGTAAATTTTTTACTAACGCTAGGTGTATTTTCACTAGAAATCCAGATTTTAAGCTCAGAATCTAGGTCAAACGTACCTGCACTTTCTAAAGAGAATCTGGAGATACTTTTATAAGGAAGTGATTTATATTCTGTTTTGCTTCCGGTGACTCCTTGTTTATCTATAAGAATTAATCGTTTTGAAGTAAAAATGAAAACATCTCTAAAAAGTTTGAACCCCAATTCTATATGTTCGCTTTCAGTTAAAAGGCGTTTATATTTAGCAGTTAAATCTTCAATAGATACTTCGCTTGCGTTTCCTAATATTTTATTTAATATGCTCATTTTCTTATTTTTAATTTGTTAGTTATACCTAAGAGTTACGAAAGAAAACCAGAAAGAGTTACGTCTTATTTAGTGTTTAACAGTATTTTAGCTTGCGTTTTGTTTTTGTCTTAAAAGTTTAGGTCATAAAAAAAGCATCCACTCGGGATGCCTTTTCTGTTCAATTTATTTTACATTAAAATGCATTTGCTACTATTTGCTCGTACAATTCTTGTTGACCGCTTTTAGGCGTAGGTTCACCAGTTTTTCTCCCCAAATCGCTGAGTTGTTCTAAGCTTAATTCCCCCTTTTCAAATTGAGAGCCGGCACCAGAATCAAATGATGCATATCTATTTTTACGAAGTGCTTTATACTTTGTCTTAGTAAGAATATGGTCTGCAGCGATTAGTCCTCTTGCAAACGTATCCATACCTGCAATATGAGCAATAAATTTATCTTCAAGGTCAATAGAGTTTCTGCGTACTTTGGCATCAAAGTTAATACCACCACCTTGAATACCACCACTTTCTAAAATAACAAGCATCGCTTGTGTAACTTCAAAAACATCTATAGGAAACTGGTCTGTATCCCAGCCATTTTGGTAATCACCTCGGTTTGCATCTATACTTCCCAGCATCCCTGAATCTGCAGCAACTTGCAATTCATGCTCAAATGTATGACTGGCAAGTGTTGCGTGATTCACTTCAATATTTAGTTTAAAATCATCTTGTAAACCGTACTTATTGATGAAGCCTAAGCTGGTTGCTGCATCAAAATCATATTGATGTTTAGTAGGTTCCATCGGTTTAGGTTCAATTAAAAAAGTTCCTTTAAAACCATTTTTACGCGCATAATCTTTACACATTGTTAGAAAACGAGCCAAATGATCTTGCTCGCGTTTCATATCGGTGTTTAACAAACTCATATAGCCTTCGCGGCCACCCCAAAACACATAATTCTCACCGCCTAATTCTAATGTAGCGTCTATTGCAATTTTTATTTGAGAACCGGCATAAGCTAAAACATCAAAATTAGGATTAGTCGCTGCACCATTCATATACCGTGGATTGCTAAAAAGATTTGCGGTACCCCAAAGTAATTTTATACCGCTTTCTTCTTGCTTCACTTTTGCATAATCTACCAGCTGATGAATTCTTTTTTCAAACTCAGCCAAACTAGGAGCTTCGTCAACCACATCAACATCGTGAAAACAGTAATATGGCAAACCCATTTTGGTCATAAACTCAAAAGCGGCGTCCATTTTATCTTTTGCCCGGGCTACCGGATCAGGATTTTTATCCCACTCAAAAGTTTCTGTAGGTGCGCCAAAGGGATCTCCACCTTTATTGTTTAAGGTATGCCAGTACGCCATGGCAAAACGCATATGTTCTTTCAAAGTTTTGCCGGCAACTACCTTGTTTTCATCATAATATTTAAAAGCAAGAGGGTTATCACTGCCTTTTCCTTCAAAAGGAATTTTACCGATGTTTTTAAAATAAGTACTCATAATTATTCTAGTATTTGAATATTGTTTTTCCAGTTTTGATAATAGGCTTTATACGATTCTGTAAGTTGTGCATTAGGTTCTTGAGTGCTGATCAACTGCAGAGATTGATTGGCTTCATTTAAACTTGAATAATAACCAAACCCAAATGCTGCACCGCGCGCTGCACCTTCTGCACCATTCGTGTTATAAAGTTCTAATGAAGTTTGTGTGGTGTTGACAAAAATGTCTCTAAACACCGGACTCAAGAATAAGTTGGCATGTGTAGCTTTTACCAATGAACCACCGGCTCCAATGGTTTGCATTACTTCAAAACCATAATTCATTGCAAACACAATTCCCTCACAAGCTGCTCTGACAAGGTGAGCAGTCTCGTGGCGGTTAAAATTGAGATTATCAATGCCGCTGCTCGATTTTTTATTATTGAAAATACGCTCTACTCCGTTACCAAATGGGTAAAAAAGCAATCCGTCGCTACCGGCATCAACCTGTGAAGCCAATTTATTGAGGTACTCATAAGAAATCAACTGCTCTTGTTCTGTTGAAAGAATTTTGCGCAGCCATTGGTACAAAATACCAGAACCATTGATACAAAGCAAAACTCCATTGCGCTTTTGCATTACTTTATTATTCACGTGTAAAAAGGTGTTCACACGATTTTCAGCATCAAATGCATCTTGATCTGTTACCGAATAAATTACTGCAGAAGTTCCTGCTGTAGTAGCGATTTCTCCAGGTTGTGTGACGTTAAGCGATAGCGCATTGTTAGGCTGATCTCCAGCACGATAGGTTATTTTAACATCTTTAGACAAGCCAAGTTCTTCAGCTAGTGTTGAATCTATTTGAGCCTGAATCCCAAAATTATCAACGATCTCGGGAATCACATCTTTAGGTAATTCCATCGCTTCTAAGACTTCTGTAGCGAGACTTTGCTTTTTGAAATTCCACAGAGCAGCTTCAGATAAACCCGATTTACTAATCTGGGCTACGCCCGAAAATTTAGCCGCTATATAATCTCCCGGAAGCATCATATAAGCTACACTCTTAAATAACTCAGGCTCGTTGTTCTGAACCCATTTTAGTTTTGAAGCTGTAAAATTTCCCGGACTTTGCAATACCCTGTCCTGAAAAAATGCGGTTCCTTTTTCAGTATATATTTCTGAGCCTATAGGCGCAGCCCGGCTGTCACACCAAATTATAGAAGGTCGTAAAACGTTTAAATTTTCATCGGTTAGAACCAAACCGTGCATTTGATAAGAAATCCCTAACGCCTGAATACGATCTACAGCAACACCTCCTGCTTTTAATTTCTTTATTCCATCGCAGATGTATTCCCACCAGAGTTGGGGGTCTTGCTCTGCCCAGCCGGATTTTGGGGCGTGCATTTGCATTTCATGATCAGGTACCGTTGTATTTGCAATTGCTTTACCACTGTTACCATCAAGAACGGCCAACTTAATAGAAGAGCTTCCTAGATCGATTCCTAAAAAATACATAGGTGTTTCTGAATTAATTACGTTAAATAATTTTCTTATAGTTTATTTGACTACAAGTATACGTATAAAAATCTATTCCGTATAATTTTTATAATTTAGAGCATTCAAAAAATCCAACCCTAGATTTAATTATAGATTCATGAATATTCCTTCACCAGCCGAAAAGGCTGCTATTTTAGAGAGCATTACCATAGATTGTGTAATTTTTGGTTTTAGAGCAGGTAATCTTGAAGTCTTGCTGGTGCGACACGGTGAGGGTATAAGTAAAGATAAATGGGGACTTCCCGGCGGATGGATTTATAATACTGAGAGTACAGATGATGCTGCAAACAGGCTTTTGCTAGAATTAACCGGAATCAAAGATATTTACTTAGAGCAATTGCGCGCCTTTAGTGATCCAGATCGTTTTCCGCTGTCGCGGGTAATAACAGTGGGTTATTATGCGCTCATTAAAGAAGAAGATTATGACCTTAAAGCAGGAGCTACCGCATCTGAAGTGGCTTGGTTTAAAGTTTCAGAGGTAAAAGATTTAATCTATGATCATGCTCAGATTCTAGAAATTGGTCTTAGACGCTTGCGAAGAAGAATCAAACAAGAACCCATAGGTTTTAACTTACTCCCACAAAAATTTACCTTGTTGCAACTGATGCATCTCTATGAAGAAATTCTGGGTAAAGAGATGGATAAACCCAACTTTCGACGAAAGATTTTAAAAATGAATTTATTAACTCCGTTGAACGAAAAGCAAAAAGATGTTTCACACAGAGCTGCAAAACTGTATCAATTCAATCCGGAAACCTATCAACAACTTCAAGAGAAAGGATTTAATTTTGAATTTTAAAATTCAAACCTAAGCATAAAAAAAAGCCTTTACAGAATAGCGCTGTAAGGGCTTTTTTATTTTAAAAATTTGTTATTCCCAACCGCCACCAAGACTTCGGTACAATTCTATGTTAGCAATGAGAATTTGCTTTTTAGTATTAATCTCATTGAGTTCACTTTCTAAAGCATCACTCTGTGCAGTAATAACTTCAAGGTAATTTGCAAAACC
Source organism: Leeuwenhoekiella marinoflava DSM 3653 (assembly GCF_900129005.1). Lineage (GTDB taxonomy): Bacteria > Bacteroidota > Bacteroidia > Flavobacteriales > Flavobacteriaceae > Leeuwenhoekiella > Leeuwenhoekiella marinoflava. The sequence goes on from NZ_FQUN01000014.1 coordinate 73,800, forward strand.
ACCTCTAAACAGTAACGCTGCATCTTTTAGTCCTTTTTGAGTAACGTCGATGCGCTCTTGAGCGATCTTATATTCTTCCTTTAATTTATTAATTCGGGTTAATGAATTAGAAACATCTTCAACCGCAGCTATCAAATTATCTTTAAACTCCAGTTGTGCAATTTCACGCTCAGTCAAAGCAACGCGATAATTGGTTTTGAGCTTTCTGTTATTGAAAATAGGCTGAAAAATAGAACCATTAAGTAATGCAAATGCAGAACTCACAGGATCTAGAAAATTGCTCAATTCCATTGAATTTAAACCCAAGCCGGCACCAATAGACAGAGACGGATATTTTAATGCTTCGGCAACTCCGGTTTTGGCATTTCTTGCGATAAGCTCATATTCGGCCATCGCAACATCAGGTCTGTTTTTTATAAGTTCTAACGGGATACCCGTTTTATATCTTTTCTGAAATTCAATTTCATCAAAATCTACATTCAATTCAATAGGTCTGGGTGATCTGCCTAACAAGCGATTGAGTTTATTTTCCTGAACGGTGTATTGACGTTCTAATTGAGGAATCAAAGATTTTGCTTTTAGCTGTTGCGATTTGGTCTGCTGAAGCGCCAAAGATGTCGTTTCACCTGCATCATACTGTAGTTTTACAATATTAAATGTACTGTCGTTCAACGCATAGTTTTTCTGAGCAACTTCAACTTGAGACTTCAACATTATCAGATTGTAATACGTTGAAGCTACTTCAGCAATAAGCTCAGTTTGAATCAATTTTTTAAACTCCTGACTTTTCATAAAATCAGCTCGTGCAGCTTCTTTTTGCCATCTTAATTTTCCCCAAATATCTACTTCCCAATTCGCCTGAAGGGCAGAAGTATATTCTAAACGTTCTGTATATAAACTTGTTGGTGCATTCTCTCCGTGATTTCTTCTAGAGCGGTTAGAACCGTAGTTATTATAATTTTCAGAATAATATTCTCTTCCAAAGCCTGCCGGAGTAGCATTTACAGAAGGTAGAAAGTTAGCTTTAGATTGCGCTAAATATTCCAGACCTATATCCATATTACGCATCGCTTTTTGTAAATCTATATTGTTTACTAAAGCCGTGTCAACGAGTGCTACAAGCGTGGTGTCTTCAATAAAATCTCTCCACGGAATGCTAGACATTAATAAACTATCTCGAGTCACTGAAGCTTCAGCTAGTGAATCATTTAAAATAGAATCTTTTACATAAAACTCTTCGGAAACTTCTTCAAAATTAGGACGCTCATATTTTTCACCGACTTTACAGCTCGCTAAAACCAGTATGCTTAATAAAATGAAGGCAGCTTTACTCATCAGGTTTTTAATGTTCGGTTTTCTCTTTTTTGTATATATATTAATATTAGATTTCATAGTAGGTAGGTTAGTTTTCTTCTTCAATTTCTTTATCGCCAAAGCGCTCTAGGTTGTATTTATCGTGAAGCATCTGAAAGATATAAGCCATCACCGGAATCACAAAGATTCCAAGTACAATACCACCCACCATTCCTCCGGCAGTACCTATACTTACAGAGTGATTACCTTGTGCAGATGAACCTTCAGCAAACATTAGCGGCACAAGACCCACGGTAAATGCAAGAGAAGTCATTATAATAGGTCTGATACGTAACTCACTTGCTTTAAGTACAGCATCAAAAGCTGATAATCCGGAGCGTCGTTTTTGTGCGACGAACTCCACAATAAGAATTGCATTTTTTGCGAGCAGACCTATCAACATTATGATACCTATTTGTACATAAATATTATTATCTAGCCCGGCTAAATTAATCGCAGCAAATACACCAAATATTCCCACAGGTAGTGAAAACATTACCGCAAGCGGAAGTAAGAAACTCTCATATTGTGAAGCAAGGATGAAGTAAACCAGTAGAATAATGATGATAAAAACAATCGCTGTGTCTCCCCCGGAATTCTTCTCTTCAAGACTCATACTTGTCCACTCATAGCTCAATGTTGCAGGAAGCTTCTCACTGGTTAGTTCTTCAATCTTTTTCATAACATCACCGGTACTATACCCTTTTGCCGGTGTAACGTTAATTTTTGCAGCGTTGTATAAGTTGTATCTGTTTACAACCTCTGGTCCATATGCTTGCTCTAATTTTACAAGCGTATTTACGGGTACCATCTCGTCGCGATCATTTTTTACAAAAATGCTATTGAACGATTCCGGAGATTCTCTAAACTGAATATCAGATTGCATATACACACCATACTGTCTGCTAAACCTGTTGAAATCTCCCGGTTGTACACGACCAAAATATGACTGAATCGTAAACATCATATCTTTTACGCTAACCCCTAAAGCTTTTGCTTTTTCGTAGTCAATATCTAAACGATACTGAGGGAAATTAGGGTTAAAGGCGGTAAACGCATTACCCACCTCTTTTTCATTGTTCAGTGTATTGATAAACTCATTTACAATCTGACCAAATTCTCCCAAGTCACCGTCAGAACGGTCTTGAAGCATAAACTGAACCCCATCAAAATTACCAAAACCTTGTATTGTTGGTCGTGGGTACATATTAAAATCGGTTTCATCTATCTGATCTAGTTTGCCTAAAAGATTGTCTATAACTTCTGAAATTTCTTCGATGTCACCACGCTCTGCAGCTGGCTTTAATTGAACATACCCCAATCCAGAAGATGGACTGTTAGCATTATCAACCACATTAAAACCAGAAACGGTGTTAACTCCTTTTACAGCCTCATCCAGTTGTAGAATAGAATCTGCTTTACGCAATGCAGCATTGGTACGATGTAATGAAGAACCTTCTGGCATTTTCATGGAGAAAATCAAAAAGTTATCATCTTCTGTAGGAATAAAAGCACTCGGAGTGATTTTAGAAAGAAACACTGTCGCAGCAATTATCGCAGCAAGTGCACCTACACCAACCCATTTATGCAATAAGAACCAACGTACGATTTTTAGGTATTTTCCGGTGAATTTGTCAAAACCAGAGTCGAACTTACGAAGACCCTTACGGCGCATAATTTTGGCTTTACGTACTTGTCTTATTTCAGAAACTGTCTTCGCCATTCCGCGTTTTTTGTTGTCACGTTTTTTCTTTCCGAAGAAAATTTTAGTAAGAACAGGAGTAAGGGTTAATGCGTTTATTGCTGAAATTAAAACGGCAAAAATAATTGTATAAGCAAACTCTTGATAGAATACACCTACAGGTCCACTTAAAAATGCCACAGGAAGGAATACCGCTGCAATCACAACCGTAATTGATATAATTGCACCCGTGATTTCATCCATCGCAGCAGAAACCGCTCGTTTGGCCGAAAGACCATGATGGGTCATTTTCTCATGTATGGCTTCCATTACGACAATGGCATCATCCACTACAATACCTATCGCCAGAACAAGCGATAGCATACTCAACACGTTCATTGAAGCGCCAATAATATTGAGGAAAAAGAATGTACCTAATAGTGAAACCGGAATCGAAATCGCAGTAATAATGGTTGCTCTAAAATCCTGAAGGAAAATAAAAACCACGATGAACACCAAAATAAATGCTTCTACTAAGGTGTGCATTACCTGACTCATCGACTCATCAATCTGGTCACGAACACTGTATGTTATCTCATAATCTATACCTTCAGGGAATAATTTTTTCTGTTCTTCGAGTATTTCACGAATGCGCTCATCAATGGTTTTTGCGTTAGCACCATTCATTTGCACAATATCTATGGTAACCGAAGCTTTTCCGTCGAGGCGATTTTCACTGGTATAGTTAGAAGCTCCAAATTCTATGCGAGCAATATCTTTTAAATGCAGTTGCGCACCGTCGTCGTTAGTTTTAATAACAAGATTTTCATATTCTTCAATTTCATTAAAACGCCCGTCGTATTTCATCACGATCTCAAAAAGCTCGTCTGAGTTTTCACCAAATTTACCTGGTGCGGCCTCAAAGTTTTGATCTTTTATCTGATTAAAAACTTCACGCGGAGTGAGGTTGTACGAAGCCATTTTTTGTGGATTCAACCAGATACGCATCGCGTAATCTCGCTGACGTAGAATTGAAGCTTCGGCTAAACCTTCAACCCGTTTCAGTTCCCGACGTATATTGATACGTGTATAAGCATTCAAGAAGGTCTCGTCGTAGGTAGAATCTTTACTGAAGATATTGATCGTCATGATACTACCTTTCATACGTTTGGTTACCGAAATACCGGCTTCTGTAACTTCCGGAGGAATTTTTTCAGTAATGACAGAGATTCTATTTTGAATATCTACCGCTGCCTGATCAGGATTGGTTCCTGGCTTAAAGTAGATGGTAACACGCCCTCTACCGGAGTTAGTTGCAGTAGAGTTTGCGTAGGTCATATTCTCGGTACCGTTAAGGGCTTCTTCAATAGGCAGTAAAACCGATTTTGCAACGGTTTCTGCGTTACCACCGGGATAATAAACAGCAACACTCACACTTGGAGGCGCAATCTCAGGGAAACGCTCTACGGGTAACGAAGTGATACTGGCAGCACCTGCAAGCACCAAAACTATTGTGATAACCAGCGTAAAAACTGGTTTCTTTATGATTTTTTTGAACATAGGTTAGTTGTTTCGGTATTGATTAAATACGAAATATTCTAATTGAGAAATGTTGAGGATAGCTTACAGACTACTGGTTAACTGACCCCGTTGTATGGGTTTTACCTTGATTCCGCTTGCCAACTTATCAATTCCGGAAAGCACTATGCGATCGTCTGGAGATAAGCTTTTAGAATCTACAATGTAGTTATCTCCTGAACGTCCTTTAGTAATAATCTCACGACGTTGAGCGAGGTTGTTTTCATCTAAAATAAAAACGAACTTCTTATCCTGAATAAAAGTTGTTGCGCTTTGAGGAACCAAAATCGCACTAGGATAAATTTCTTCCATTAAGATTTTACCGGTATTACCAGAACGTAATAAGGTATCAGGATTATTGAATTTTGCACGAAGCATAATAGAACCTGTGGTACGGTCTATCTGACCAGAATTGGCATCGATCTGACCGCTGTTCTCGTAGATAGAACCATCAGCCAAAACCAATTTCACTTCATCGTTAACTCGGTTTGATAAGGTATCATTTTTAGCGCGTTCAAAGTATAAATAGTCTGATTCACTCATAGAAAAGTAAACATAAATATCATTTACATTAGATAAATTAGTAAGCGGTTCAGAATCTGTTTGTTTCACCACGTTACCTATAGACTTAGGAATACGTCCCATAAAGCCATTTACAGGTGCTTTAATGGTTGTAAAGTCAAGATTGATACGCATGTTTGCTGCTTGTGATTGCGCTTGTTGTAATGAAGATAATGCGACCTGATAATCTGCTTTTACAGATTTCATACGCACTTCAGAAATAACCTCATTGTCTATAAGCGGTTGTAAGCGCTCCACATCACTTTGAGCCTTTTCTAATTTTGCTTTTTCAAGATTTACATTAGCCACAGCATTTTTATAATCTTCCATATACGGTTGACTATTCACTTTAAATAATGGCTGTCCTTTTGTTACAAACTCACCTTCATCAACATATATTTCTTCTAAAATACCATCAACCTGAGGACGAATCTCAACAGATTCAACGCCTTCTATAGAACCAACATATTCAAAATTCTTAGCAGCACTGGTTTCTTTTAAAGAAATAACTGGTAAAGGTAATCCTTCATTTTCTACTTCTTCTTCTCTACACGAATTTAAAACTATAAGACCGAGTAATAGAGCAAAAAAACTAAAGCTACGCGGAGTAGTATACATATTTTTCATTTCATTTTTTATTTAGGTTTCCATTTATAATTAACCAATAACTAAACCTAAATAGGATACTCATCGTGTGATGCTTGCTTTACAAGGGATTAGCGTTGTTTTTGTAAAATGAGTTTATGTAATGCCACAAAAAAGTGTAGAATTTCTCCACACTTTTGTGGAGAAATTCTGCGGAAAATAAAGTGATTTAAAAATCACACAACATCTCGAAAACGTTGTCGTTGCTGGGTTATGACACATTTTGAATAGTTTTAGATGTAATTTTTGAAACAAAAAAACCGCACTAAGGCGGCTTGAACTATTCTGAGAATGAGATTTTTTTTAACTAGTGATCTGAGAAAATACAAATAGCATTTCGGTTGCGATTTGAAGACTGCGTTCTTGATATTTTTCAGTTTGTTGTGGCGTGTTGTCAAATACTTTTGGGTCTTCAAAAGTAATAGGAATACGTTTTGCGGCGCCGGGAACAAATGGGCACGCTTCATTAGCCGAGTCACACGTCAACACAGCAGCAAAGTCTGATGCAGGATTGAAAGCATCATCTAGCTTTTTTGAAAATCCAATTATAGGGTGCTCGTTTTCAGCATACTTTATACTGTACACGGGGTTCTCGTTTGTAGAAAGTTGGTTGATCTGAAAACCAGCTTTTTTAAGTGTCTGTACAATCATAGGGAATAGGGCAGTGGCTTCAGTTCCTCCAGAGTAGCACGTCACATTTTTAAAAGTTAAATAAGTTGCGATAGTCTGCGCCCAAACTTGAGACAGATGACTACGTCTGGAGTTATGCGTGCAAATAAAATTGATGCGAATTTCCTCCTTAGCATTCACTTTAGCTTGAATAAAATCAGCTAAAGGTTGTAGAACTGCTTTGCGTTCATCAGAGACTGTTTTTAGATCTAACTGATTAATGGTTTTTACCAGTTCTGAGAAAAGTTTTGTTGAAGTATTCATTTTAAAATTTAAGGATTAACAACAGCCTCCACCCGGAGTACAAGTATTAGTAGAATTTAAATTAGCCATTTTTAATTTAGGCTTTTCAGCAGGAATGCCACATTGATCTTTTGCCAAACAATCCGTTTGTTTGTTAACTAAAAGGAATTTTGACCCATCAAATTCTAAGGTAAACGTTTCAATACTGCGTCCCTGATATTCAACTTCAACAGCTAGGTTTTCATCAATATTTAGTTTCTCTTCTGAAAGCTCAATAATTTGAACCAGCTTCTCAGGATGCAATCTGTGATCGTAGTCATTAGCATTCCATAATTGAAAGTTAACCACTTCTTCTTTCCGAATAACACCACCACAATCTATAAAGTGTTTGGATACGTTACCCACTTCCGTAACGTGAAAATGACCCGGTACGAGTTCGCCATCAGGTAACTGAAAGGAAATTGTTTTTAAATTTTTGAGATGATTTTTTACTTCTGCAAGTTTCATAGTCACTAGATTTTATTGTTATATTCCGATTAATCACTGCAAAATTTTTAGCATCAATCTTGATTTTTAGTTAAGTCTTAAACGAGAAATTGATTTATAACTGCTTTCATTGGTATCTATATTTCCCTTTATCAGACCTACTTGTTTCAATTCTTTCAAATGTTGAGAAATGCTAGGTTGTACAAGACCTATTTCGTTCACAAGATCTCCAAAAACACAACAGTTGATTTTAAACAGGTGTTCTAAAATGACAACCCGTACTTGATGACCAAAATACTTTAGCAAATGTTGCTATCGTATTTTGTTGAGGTGTAAATTAGGCTTGATCCATATTTCAGACTTAGTTAATCGCATTATTATTTGTTTATTGCAATATTACGATTAATAAGTGTTTAGAAACTATTAAATCAATGTAAAAAGAATCTAAATATCTCAATAATAAAAAGCGGCATCCTTAATTGATGTCGCTTTTTTATCACCCCTTTGCGAACTAGCTCTTTCCAAGTAAAAGCATAATGATACCACACTGAAACCACAGTGAACCCACACTCCTACCACACTTTACCACAAAATCTGTGGGTGAATGTGGTTTGAGCACGGACTGACTTTGGGCTTACCTATAAGCATTCCTATCTTATCAATAGTATATGTATAGTTATTGGGATTATGCGAATAGCTTAGGATAAGCTGCAATTAGCCATTGAAGCCCTACAGGGGCTAAGAATCAAGTATCGATGGGAAGCTTTAGACCTGGAAAATCTTTTAATGCAAAAATAAAAGCCTTTAGGGCTCAGTTTAGAGGAGTGAAAAATGTAGAATTTCTTAGTGTTGATCCAAGGAAACTTAAGAATTGCTAATTAAAATAAGCCAATTGAAAAAGGCTTCACATTGTTGTGAAGCCTTTTATCAAGTAGCGAGAGGGGGGCACGATCCCCCGACCTCCGGGTTATGAAAATTCAAAATCGCACTCCAAATTACATAAAAAGTACTCAAAATCAATTAGTTAGATAAAATTCTATTTTACATAATATCAATTGATATCAAGGAAAATGGCAATTTGTTGTACCTATGTTGTACCTAAAATTTAGTAATTTAATGGTCTAATTTTCAGATTATGGCCTCTATTCAAACAGTACTTAGAAACAAACCAAATGCTAGATTGTTGTACCCAATCGCCATCAGAATTACAAAAGACAGAAAAACTTCCTACATTTTTACAGGCCAGTATATTGATAAAATGCAATGGAACCAGCAAAAAGGTTTGGTTAGGAAGTCACATCCTGACGCGATTTCCATTAACCAGCTTATTCTGTCAAAGTTGAGTGAAGCAAATAAGCGACTGCTTCTTGCAGAGTCCGAGAAAGAATATCAATCTGTTTCAGCTATTAAAACTAATATCGTAAAAAAAGATCGATTTGATTTTTTTAGTGCAGTAAAGATTCAATTGCGACGGCTTGAAGAGCGTGGTCAGTTTCATCAACGGGATGTTGTAAAAAGCAGAATGAATAAGTTCAAGGCTTTTGCCAAATCCGATAAATTACACTTCAATGAAATAACTGTTGACCTTTTAAAACGTTTTGAAGCCTATCTTAAAAATGAGATTGGTTTAGCGCATCGCACTACAGTAAACTATATGATTGCAATAAGAACTATTTATAATATAGCAATAGGAGAGAAGTGGGCAGAACGTAATCATTATCCCTTTGGTAGAGGGGGTTATACTATTAAATTTCTAGAATCAGATAAAGTAGGGCTTAATGTCGAAGAAGTGAAACTTTTAGAAAATGCTCAAGGCTTAACTCCATCCCAACAGCATGCATTGAATATATGGTTAATCAGTTTTTACTTCGCAGGAATACGAGTAGGGGATGTATTGCAATTGAAATGGTCTGATTTTATTGACAATAGATTACGTTATAGAATGGGAAAAAACCAAAAGTTAGTTTCTTTAAAAATTCCTGAAAAGGCAAAACCTATACTAGAATATTATAAGAGTTTGGCTGAGGACGATTTTGTATTTCAGGAGTTACGTTTTGTAGATCCTAAAGATGCTAAAACACTCCGTACACGAATTAAAACGGTTACCCGCACCTGCAATCGTCATTTAAAAAAGATTGCTGAGCATCTAGGAATTTCTAAAAGCCTGAGTATGCATATCGCTCGTCATAGCTTTGGTAACATTTCCGGGAGTAAAATTCCCATTCAAATGTTACAGAAATTATACCGGCATTCATCAGTGACTACTACGATTATGTATCAATCCAATTTCATGCAGGATGATGTAGATGATGCATTAGATAGTGTGGTGAATTTCTAATCTTTTCTAAAGCAGAGCAAATTCTAGTTCGGAAAATAAAAGTAATTTAGAGTTCTTAGCAAGCTATTTTTTAGAATTTGAAATTAAATATATGCATATGGATAAACTTTCAAAATACGAAGTATACATCATCAGCGCACTAGCGCACGGAGCTACCATCATCCAGACGAGAAAAGTATTACGTCATTATAAGTTAAGACCTTATTCTGAAAGTAGCATCGATAAAAAACTCTCTGAGCTTCGTAAACGATACCAGTGCAAAACAACCTTTCAATTGATCTATAAATTGAGAAATAGAGTAGAGACGATGGATCTTGAGGAGGTTTTAAAGTAATTTAGATGTCCAGTTTTTTATAGAAAAAACTGGACATCTAATAATTGAAAAGTTAGAAATTTGCGGGCATCTATGGGGGCTCACAGCTATATATAAAGCTTACACCTACACTAGCTTTGATATGAGGGTTAGTATAAGTTCAGATATTGATCGTCTTGATAAAGAGTATTCAAAAACTTCATATTCTTTAGACCCTATTCTTCTTATAGTTTTCAGCTTGCTCGAATATTTCAGAATAGACTTCATCGCGTTCAACTGGAGGATATCCAAATTCATCCAATAAAAGAATAAGACCAACCTTCAAAGCCGACTTGATATCCTCACGCTTATTCCAATCTGGAAATTTAGCTTGACTATCTACGAGCTCCTTTACTTTTTTTGCCAGGTCGATCATTTTCTCTTTAGGGTAGGAAAAATCATACTTGGCACATAATTCCTTTAAAATATCGTAAAATGCTTTGACCTCAAAATCAATTCCTAGATCATCACCAGATTTAAATTCTTTGTAAACATCCCAAATCAAATCAGTAAGCTGATCGGCCATCTCTTCATACACCTCGCTACGAAGCACATTGTTTTCATCTCTTTGATTGTATTTATGAACTAAGGCTTCCATTTTTTTAGAGAAGTCGGTTCCTTTTACCTTATTCACTTTTTTCATTTCTCCAATAGCACGGGCTAAGAGCTGCTGAAGCAATTTAATTTTAGTATTGGGCAATTTGATTTTGTCAATTTTGGCAAGATAATCTTCATCAAATAAGTCTTGCTCCTTTTCTACATCTTCCCCGAGTTTAAATATTTCATCAACGCCATCACTTTGTAGGGCATCTTTAATCATATCCCTTACTCTTGCGTTCATTTGAGCGGTGTCTGGGGCATCACCTTTAGTCAGTTTAAAAACAATAGAGCGTATTGCGAGATAAAAATGGGTGTAGTCTCTTTCTAGCTGTGTAAGTTCCTCACTACCTGCACAAATATCATAGGCAGCTTTAAGTCTTTTCACTAAACCCATAAATCGTGTCTCCAGCTCTTTAGTACGCTGTACAAATTCAGCAGCCATATTGAGTGTGTTCAATTGCTGAAGAGGTGTTCCATTAAAATAGGCTGAGCCGTCAAATTTGTGAAGGATTTTTGCAATTAAATCTAAATGATTCCGGACGATAATCAATGATTGTTTTATGTCCTCAAAATTGTCCTTATCACCTTCTGAATATTTCTTGAGGGCTAAGTTCATCTGCTTTTTGATACCTATATAATCTACTACAAGCCCCTTATTCTTACCACTGAATTTTCGATTAACCCTTGAGATTGTTTGGATTAGATTATGCTGTTGTATAGGTTTGTCAATATAAATGCTATCTAAAAAGGGCACATCAAAACCTGTTAGCCACATATCCACAACGATGGCTATTTTAAAATTGGACTTTTCATTTTTAAATTGCCGATCCAGTTCCTTTCGATAATCTTTTGTGCCTAATAACTCATACATTTCTTTTGGGTCATCTTTCCCGCGTGTCATAATCATTTTGATACGCTCCATAGGTTTGATTTCCCGCTTATCTTTATCAGTTAAAACAGCTCCTTCTTCAGCGACTCGTTTTTCATTCCATTCTGGGCGTAAGGCTATGACATTCTTGTAAAAGGCATAGGCGATTTCTCTGCTACTGCAAACAAACATGGCTTTCCCTTTGACAGTAGCTCCTTCGTTTAATCGACTCTCATAGTGTTTTACAAAGTCAGCAGCCAATTCTTGAAGGCGATCAGGATCTCCTAATATGGCATTCATATTAGCCGATTCTTTTTTACTTTGTTCTACCTGATATTCGTTAGCACCTTCTTCTTCGGCAACTTGATAATACTCCTCAATTTTTTGAAGCTCACTGTTGTGTAAAGCGATTTTTGCAGCTCTACCTTCATAAACGATTCGTACGGTAATCTCATCTTTTACCGACTCTGTCATAGTGTAGGCATCCACTACTTTCCCAAAAACATCAAGAGTAGCATCAATAGGAGTACCCGTAAAACCTACATAGGTGGCATTAGGTAACGAATCGTGTAAGTATTTAGCAAATCCGTAGGTCTTTTTTACACCCTGTTCAGTAACGCGTACCTTTTGGTCCAGATTGGTTTGACTCCGGTGGGCTTCGTCTGAAATGCAGACAATATTTGTGCGATCAGTGAGTAATTCGATATCTTCTGTGAACTTATGAATGGTAGTCAAAAAAACACCGCCACTCGCTCTGCCTTGCAATAAATCCCTGAGGTCTGCGCGGCTTTCCACACTTTGGATGGTATTGTCCCCAATAAACGTTTTTGCATTGGTAAATTGTCCAGAAAGTTGGTCGTCTAAATCCGTTCGGTCTGTGATGAGAACAATGGTGGGGTTTTCAAAATAGGCACTTTTCATCAAAAGCCTGGTGAGGTAGAGCATCGTGTAGCTTTTACCGCTACCTGTAGCGCCAAAATAGGTACCTCCTTTACCATCACCTTCTGGTTTTTGGGCTATTTTAATGGTTTCGTATAAGGCTCTGGCTGCATAATATTGCGGATATCTACAGACGATCTTTTCATCTTTTTTTGAAGTATCAGGGATATAAATAAAGTTCTGAATAACATCCCTTAAACGATTTTGATGTAGCATTCCTTGAATTAAGGTAAACATACTGTCAATGCCGTCAACATCTTTAGCCAATCCTGAAATACGTCGCCAGGCATATAAAAATTCATAAGGTGCAAAAAAAGATCCCGCTTTCGTATTAACGCCATCGCTGATGACACAAAAAGCATTGTATTTAAAGAGCTCAGGGATATCCCGTTTATATCTTGTGGTAAGTTGCACATAGGCATCATGGATTGTGCAATTTTCTTGTATAGCTGTTTTAAATTCAAATACCACAACTGGAATACCATTGACATAAATAATGCCATCGGGTATTCTTTTTTGAGAGCCCAAGATTTCTAATTGATTTACAAACCGATAGGTGTTTACATTCTCATCAGAATAATCAATAAGATAGATCCAAATATCTTTTTGGCTCCGGTCTTCGCGTTTAAAGCTAAAGCCGTCTGAAAGCCAGAGCATGGCTTTTTTGTTTGATTCGTATAAATCAGATGCAGGTAAGGTTTTTAACTGAAGCACGATAGACTGGGCTTCTGTAAGGGTCAGCCCATCACTTTGATATCGATTAAGCAAATACTCCAGTAAATCATCTTCCAGAAGTACTTCTTCGGGTAAACGTTTTAACGTGTTGCCCAAAAAATGAGGGTAACCTTCATCTCCCAATAATGCTGTAAATGCTTCCTCTAACTTTGCTTCTGTAAATTTCATAAGCTTATAAACGTTCTTCCTTTTTCTGTAAGTCTATATTTTTGGTTGCTGCTTTTGGGTTTATCAGGGATTGTAAGTTCAATTAAATTTAAGTCAAGAGCCGGTTGAATATACACTTTACGAAAGTGTTCTCGATCTGAAAGTCCTAGTTTATCCTGTAAATCCTGTCTTTTATGTTCACCGTCAAACAGGTTTAGTAGCTCTTGAACTTGCGGGGTGACTTGCGGGGTGACTTGCGGGGTGACATGCGGGGTAACTTGTTCTGCAGCAGGAAATGTCATGCGTAGAAAATTATCAGAAAAGTGAAAACAGTCTTTGCTATAGGCCGAAAGTATTCTTGGAATCCCGGAACCTAACTGTTCTACCAAATCAAGATCTTTAAAAACACGCATCAATTCCTTGTTACGCGGGACTGAAAAACCTTCAAAAAATTCACGTTCACTCAAACCTTCGGGTAAAGCGCCAGCCGAAGTAATCTCTATACGATCCGTAAAGAATTCAAACTTAGGTGCAATCTCACGGGTATAATCGTTGTGGACAAAGGCGTTAATTATTGCTTCGCGTAGGGCAATAGGATTCCAAAGCCGTTTTTCTATACGTTCTTTTGAAGTAATCTGCGTTAATGTACGGTTTTCAAGAGCTATTTTATCCAATACATTTTTAGTAGCCTTGATAATCGATACATACCCATACTCATTGCTTTCTGCTAAATCTACACGGGAATCCTTGTTGTACTTAGCAACTTTAACTGAAATGTTATTTTGATCGGCCAGGAGGTAAGCAGCATAGTTGAGATCGCCTTGTGGAGTGAGGAGTTCTAGGTTTTTTAAATACTGCTTATTGAGGGGTTTGTTTTTCTCCTGATAGTAAATGCGCAATTGTTCAAAGTTCAGATCCTGACGGTTTGCTTTGATCTTGCCTATAGAATCACGGGTACGGGAAGCAAACAGTTCCTCAATCATGCGTTGGGGCATAGGCTCTGCAGCTGTCCCAATACGTAGGTAACTGCCTTTCTCAGTCAACCCATACTTTTTCTTGAAATAGGGTTTTTCGCTACCACTGGCCACTATGATTTTAATGATTGTTTTACTGTCTTTTTCTTCTGCCACCACGTCAAATAAGCCCATAGCCGAAGGGGAGATGTTGTTTTTAATACGGTCTTTTATTTTAAGCATATCGGCATCCGGGTCTGCTACACCTAGGGTGTTGGCGTGTTTATCAATACCAATATAAACCAAACCGCCCTCATGGTAGTTTAAAAAGGCTACCACTTCTTTTTCCAAATCTACCTCTTTGGTGAGTTGAGCTTTGTATTCTATGCGGTTGGTCTCTGTCATATTTCTTTATTCTTTTCCTTCGAAATCGGATTCAATTTTTTGCGTTTTCCCCGCTATAGCACCGTGGCGCTTGGTTGTTTCCAATTTGGAAATAACCAGTTCCTTTTGCAGCTCACCGCTTTCAAAAATATTACTTAAATGCTTACTGATGGCGGGCATCCCCAACCGAAAACAATTCAGCCATTGCTTTTTGGGTTAGCCAAATGCTTTCTTCCATTAATACCACATCCAAACGGACGTCGCCAGAAGGTGTAGTGTATGGTAAAAAATTAGTTTTATCCATAACTTAAAGCTTTATATGCTATACGGCTGGTTTCTGTCATATTATCTTTTTATTCTAAGTAGATGACTAATATTCTTTTTTGTACCCAAAGGCTCTAAATATAAATTTTTGGAACATTGCTTTCAACTTCGGGATAATATTTCCTAATAGGCCAACGCCTCCTATTCCTATAATTAGTCCAACTTCATTAATTTTCGATTTAATATTTTCTGGCAAAGAGTGTAATAATTTAAATGCTCCAATTAAAAGGATTAGCAACAAAGTATTGTAAACTAAATATGTAAAAATATTAATTCGCCTTTTAAAGCGAGTTTCAAATTCTATTAAACGAGATACTTCATCTGTATCCCTAGGTAGCTTAAATTTGATTATAATATCAAATGCTCGATAATACAGAATACGTATAAAATCGTTATTAAATGATTCTTTTGTATCGCTCATTGCACTATATGCTTCATTCAACTGGTCATTCGTTATTTTAGATTTATCCAGCAAAAACAGGAATACCAAAATCATAGACTGGTTATTGGCTTTACTTTGATAGTTACCGGTCATTAAATTTTCAAAAGTGGTTGTAGTTTTACTTTTTGCTCTGTTTCGAATAACACCAAAAAGCCAGTCTTTATTACAATCAAACTTTAGCACTCCAATTACCAAAGTAAAGATCAGGAAGTCATCATGCACAAATGGTGCAGCAGAGTTCTCGGATACTTTCCGCTTTGATATTTTTATATACTGTTTATTAAAATCTGCCTTGGCATTCTTTTTTATTCCTTGTATAGAAGAGTAGTAGATAGCATCTGTTTCAGAAATCTCATTTGGCTGAGCTGCCAAGTCTTCATCAGACACCAAAGCAAAAAGAGCCTTTTGTTTAGGCTGGTCTGTGAAGCTACTTAAATAACTATGCTTCTCTTCTATAAAAACCATTTTTTCCTCTTTAAGGTGTAGTTCAGTTTATCAGCGTCCCATTCTGGTATGCTTCTCATTTTTCCAAGCAATCTTGAAATTAGATTAGAATACAACATGGTAGCCGGTTCTTCTCTTGGCAAAAAGCTTCTCCACGATAAATAAGTAAATGAATATATCTGCTGTGTGATATAGTTTAAATCATAGAACATTAAGTCTCTCAATTCTGGATCGTTATGATTTCCTTGCGGTGTTCTAAGTTTTATTTGGATTGGAGCACTCATACCGTGTTTTGCTGTCTTCAATTCTCTAGCACCGAACATCTGAACCAAACTCGTTTCATCATCAATAAAAATGTTGCTTCCCCTTTGAGGGATAAACTGTCCAATTAGTTGATTGGAACCATATTTTTTTTCACCCTGTTGACTTGCATCAAACAATACGCTCGGATGGCTTTTGCTAATCGTTACAAACGCAAACTTTATGTGGAACTGACTAATGTCTTTTACCAATTGACTGATAACATCAAACTCAACATTCTTTATGGGTTTAAAAATGTGAAAAATCAAACGCACGGTATCACCATTTTGCCATGCATATTCGTCTGAAAGACGTTCAATTGAGGTTTTTAAACTTTTAAGTAATTCTTCAAAATAGCTTTCGTAGTCCACATCTTTTACCTTATCACCTAAAAGGTATTGACCGTCGCTAGACATGAAGGTTGTAATACCTACAACACGACTACTTTCAGCTCCTTTATATATTCCGTTTCTCAACCAGCTGTGCCCTATTCCAATTACAATTTCCCTATCAACCGAGCGTTGAGCAGGCAATACCCATGGCGTACCCCCGAGCTTAGCATAGATCTGAAGTGCCAAGGGGTTAAGTATGTATTCGTTATATTTTGATATTGTTGTTGAGCGTACAAACTGTACCGGTATTTCAAGTGAGAGTAATTTTGCCTTTAATTTAAAATATGGATTCTCACGGTCGGGTAAACTTTTGAACCTATCTGGAATTTCAATGATTGCCAAATGAGGTTTTTGATCATCATAGTTTCTAATTATCCCTAAGTAATCTTCCAGTCGATAATCTGAAATTTCTCGAATATGGTAATTTACCTCCTGTAGCTCGTATTTTTTTAGTAGCCCTTTTTTAAACCAGCTTGAATTAGGTAAACCATCCTTTAAGTTATGAAGAAAGTTTGTGAATGATCCTCTATTTGCTTTATGGCAAATAGATAAAATACGTGGTTTTTTGATATCAAAAGTTAAACTATCGTAAGGCCCATAATATGATAAGCCTTGATCGGCATTTTTCGTATTTGTTTTTGTTCTTGCATGATCGTAAATAAACGTAGGCGTTTGCAAGTTCATACTGTTTTGAACCTGCACCGGAGTAGTATCAACCTTGTAGCAAAATCCATCCTTATTTTGAAACAGAACGGGATTGCCATTATCAGAAAATAGATGCTTGGCAATATTGCTTATTTCACTGAACTGATGTACGGGATTTTGTTTTTTGATACGCTCCTGACTAACAGCTCTTAAAATTTGATTGCACTTTGGCTCACCAATAGTGAAATTCAAATAAGCCTGAATGTTACGTTTGGTTTTGCGAATAAAAAGCTCTTGTAACGGATAGCTCTTTTCACCCTCACTTGTAGATACAATGGCGGTATTTCCATTGATGGATTGCAAAGAACCCACAAAGTCTTCGTTCGGAGCAAGTACATTGTCTAATCCCGGAAGTGTTTCGGTATGTAACACCTCAAAATCTGTTAAATTAAATCCCTCTTGATGTAATTCAAGGCACGAGATACTAAATACCCAGTTTCTTCGGATATTAACCACAAAGGCAAGCCCTTTGGTATTATTAATATTCGTTTCTCGAAGCTGAACTTCGATAAGTTTTTTGAAGGCTATTTTATGTTTAAGCTTTTCAGGCAGATACATTAAAATCAAATCATCTTTTTCCTGACTAGAGTAAAATCGAAAAGGATAAAAATCTACCGGAATGAATCCTTGAAAGCGGTCTTTAAAAGTTCTAAAAAACAGGTGTTTTACCAATGATGCAGTAACCTTACCATCACCATATACTGAACGTCTTTCAATTTTTCCGGTCAGTTGGTTTTCTTCATCTTCCTTATTGGACATTACAATTAAATTACCGTCCCTAAAAAACGAATACGAAGCATTATGCGTTTTCCTTAATTCCTGCAAACGTTCATCAGAATACACCTTTGTTATTATGTGATAAGAACTAAAATCAAACTGTATTGGGAAATAATTTAATTGCATAATACTTTTTTATTTGAAGTCGCTTTTTCCACCTTACTCATTTTACTTAACAACACCGATTGAAGTGTTACTAGAGCTTTTGATTGAATTTTATTAGTTTTGATTTGGCTGTAAATTTTTGAAGTCATGACAGAATAATTTTTTAGCAAATATTCAGAAGGTATCAATGTTTCATAAGAGGAAATATCAGGAACAGTAAGTTGACCTTGTGCAGAACTACTGTTATCAAATTTGAAATCTTTAATACATTCATATATGTAGTACAACTCAAAGGAATTTTGTGGGGTCACTACAATTAGCCTTACGATTGGAAAAAAAGGATCTTCTCGTAAAACGGTGTATCCAATTATAGCCCCTCTCGCTGATATTGTTATACTTTTTTCGGATATATTTGGTTTTTAGTAAAAACCGGGATCACTATAGGTTTTATGAGTGTTTTAGAATTCTCTATATAATCCAACTCCCAAATCCATTTGGGTTCTTTTTGTCTGGCCTCGTTAGGTTCGCAATCCCATAGCTTAAGAAGATCTTTTTTAGTATTACCGGAGTGAAGTATAGTTTCTAAAGTTACGGTTAACAGCTTAAACATATGAATGTGATCATCATCAGGGGCTTCAAATCTTTCAAACCCGCATTTTCTCCAAAAGCCTTCAGATTCCGCCGGAGCGCAATATAATTTAACTGCAAGGGCTCCTTGAGTTTTTAGGTAATCTAGCGTATCAAGAATAAATGGCTTTCCCAGTCCTTGACCACGCTTACCGGGTGTTAGTTCGGCAAGATCAATCGTAGCGATTTCATGATCAATATCAAAAACTACAAAGCCTATCGCTGCATTGCTCTGTTTAAGTACAATCAGTTTTTGTTCTTCAAATGCTTCTTCTATTAGGTGCCAATGTTGTATAAACCTGCTGAAACCGTCTGTATATGCTTGTTGCAACCAGATTTTGAGTTGAGCAAGATGAGTTTTATTGGGTGTCAGATCTGTGGTCATCCCTATTGTTAATTAATTTTAGAATATTGCTATTCCCCAAATATTGCCATAATTGGGGATCGTAATCCCTGAAAATAGAATAAATATTATATTGATAAATCTGAATAGCGCTTATTTATGGATAGGTATGGCTTTCAAGTTTTGTATAATCAAATAAAGAAATTACTACCTAAGGATAAAGTTTTCACTTTTATAGGACTGCCGATACAGACTGTTTTGATAATTTCTGGGGAAGATCTGCTTGGTTTATCCTGAGCTAAGTTGAATTGAGAGGCACAGTCCATAACTGCGCTAATGGAGGAACTCGTCTGTTAGAATGTGCGTTGTTATTTTGCAGTATCTAATATTTCTTGAATCTCTTTTGAAATTTTTTCATCTGATAAGATTTCAGATTTCCAAACTTTGAATGATGCTTTATATGATGGATTGTTTTGTACTATTTGTACGGTAATAATTACTAGGTTTTTAAATATTTCTTGCTTATCAATAGTAATTGTAAGGGGGAAATTGAAAGATGTAAAATTTTCAATTTCTCTGTTTAATTCATAAAAATACATATCATTAACAACTGGATTGTGAATTGCTATTCCCGATTTATGCATTAAATAATGGTATATATTGTTACCTCTATATTTATCATTTAGAACCTCTAATGGAAATCGAGAAGCTTCAATAACATTTATGGTATTTCTCAATTTTTGGATCCCACCAATTGTTGAAGTATTTATGTATTTTATGGGAAAACTTCGGAAACTTTTATGACTTTTAACCCTGCTACGATGTCTTTTAAAACTTCGAATAATTTCCTTGGAAAGGTCATTTGCATAATGCGTTGAGAAATCAGACTGGAAATTTGTTGATTTACTTGGTAAGTACTCTTCAGGAATTTCTTTTTGATTTATTAAATAAATCTTTTTACTATTCAATTCGGAGTCATAATCTATTATATAGACAATTTGAGTTTTATTTTTAAAAACTAAATCTCTTAGAGAATATTTTTGTATAAAATACTGATAGAGAAGATAGGCATCTATTTCAAATAAAATCCATCTATTGTATGCATCATCCTTATCAACCCATAGTAATAAATATTCTTTTCCATTATCATCATAAAAATGAGAAAGAAATGGTCCATCAAAGAAAATAAGATCTCCTTTCTTTCTTAGATCAAAATCAAACCTGCTAAGACTTATAGTATTTTCTATCTTTCTCATAATTCTTCTAATATTACAAATTTCTCGCCAAAGTTACTTTCTTGACTAGGATGAAGATTAAAATGACCTCTATTATTAGGTTCTTCTGCGACACCATCGGAATTATCTATTTTTCCTTTAGCTATATGATTACCTAACCTTTTTTTTGCATTCTTAACTGTATTTTGTAGAAATTCGAAAGCATTTTTACTATTTTCTAATGTGTCGTGAAATGATAATGCGTAATAATCGCATTTTAACTTATCATCCTTACTATTAATAATACTTGGATTCTTATCTGCTTGTGCTTTAAAATTATCATCATTTTCTATACTTTCAAAAACCCATCGATAACAGATTCTATCCTTTTTGTTGTAATGAGGTGGAGGGCATTGAGGCAACAAATCTTTTATTTTTTCTTCGTAATAATATTTCATGAAATCCTTTTAATAATGACGCACAACTAAATGTATCTGGATAAATATACCAATCACCCTATTTTTTTCGGATTAACTAATACTTTCGTATCTGTTAATCAATTTATAGACTCAAGCATCTATTTTTATACGCTATTTTAAAACGTTTTCAAATTTCTGCTATCTATCTTTTATACTACTATATTACTGCATTAATTGATCCCGGCGAATTCTTTTGTTTTATGAATTGCTAAATTTGCAATTTATTCACTTGGGAATATCATAGAATTCTATTGTTTGTTGTTTTCACAACTCAAATCTTTTTCCGCTATCATCATTTATGGTGACCTATACTTTGTATTTATTTCTTTTCTTCAAAGGTAATGCAATAGTAATTTTATGAAAAAAGATTAAAATTTTGGAGGATAGGTCTTTTTGAGTTAGAAACTTATTGGCTTATTGAATTACAATTATTTATTTTATAAAATTATTATTTCCACTCTTTTTTAGATGTAAGGAATTTACAATTCGAGAGTCATTTGATAATGAAGAATATAATTTGTGTGCTTGTTCGTTGGTGAGAGGCTCATTCATTTCAAATATGTTTAATAACTCATAATATGAAATGTTCTTTCCTGTATCTTTCCATTTGAATATACCTTGTTTTAAAGAGTCTTTGACTGCCGTGATAGTAGTATCTAATTTTAATTTTTCAGTATTCATAGAATTATAGTTTTTGTTTTATAACTAGTATGGTTGTTATTAAAATTGCACATTTGGGTTCGCATTCACTTTTTTATTTTTTTTTCAGCTTACGCACAATTAGTTATATCTCGATAAATATACCCATTATCCCTTAATTTTTTCCGGGATAACAGGAACTATAATTCCTGTTTATCGATTGACAGAACCAAATTACCCCTTCCTAAATAAACTAGCTTACGGAATACCTTAATCCCATTAAATTGTATAGCCATTTAAGGATTAGGCTAGATTAATTCTTATAAAATAAGTAGGTGAGACAGCAGTATAGGAACCCCCACTCAAAGCCTAGGCAAAGTCCATGATAGCGTATGAAGAGTGTATGAACTAAACTAAATTATTTGAAAGGCTTAGCATAAGGGAACATTTCTTCAACTTTTTTGAAAAAGTCAGCAGGATTTAAATTTTCACCCTCACAAATCCTGTATATCGTAACTAGTGATATTTGATAATCTTCTTTGCTTAGGATATCGCGTAATGTACTATCCTCAATAAAGTGATTCTTAGCAAACTTTCTTTTAGAAAGGCCTGACTCTAAAAAAAGCTTTTTGATAAAAGAGTAAATAGCTTCGTTATATTCCATCTCTAACAAAGGAAGTAGATGAAATACAATTTAATGCGGTTTGCAGACCGCACTTTAATTTATTTAATTATATTTACTTCACAATTAAGGTTTTGCAAACTATAATCATATTTCTAATTTAAAACTATGTAGAATAACAAAAGCGGGTAATGTTATGAAGCGATTTCAAATGGATATACATTATAAGGCATTTAAAAATGGCTGTTCACAGGCATTTAATGCGATTTATGAGCAGTATCACAGGCGTATCTACTGGATGGGACGGAGTTTGATCAAAGATGTATTTGTGGTAGAAACCTTGGTACAGGATACCTTTTTAATCCTTTGGGACAAACGGGAACTAATTGAATCGCCTAAGCACTTGGTTAATTTCTTATATACGGTGATTAGTAGCGAATGTAAGTGGTATTATGCACGTCCTAAAAATCAGTTTGATAGGGATTTTTATGCTTTGGATAACTTTCCAAACTATCAGGATTATATGTTGGGTTATGATCCGGCTACAGTAGATGATCATTTAAATGATCAACAAAAAAAGCAAAAGGAATATGAACAGGTGGTCAATATATTACCGCTGTTGGGAACGCAGCGTAAACGTCTGATTGAACTCTGCTTTCAACACGGCTTTAAGTACAAAACCCTTTCAGAGCAGCTAGGTATCAGCATCACGGAGACGCGTATAACGATGCAAAAAACTATTACGGAGATTAAAACCATCCTCAACCAGGGCTATATCCTGAAAACAGATCAAACAAGGGAAGAGCAATACAAACCTCCAGTAGAAATAACCAAGCAGGAAGCTCACGTATTAGAACTCCGCTGCCAACAACACTATTCTTTTGCGCAGATCGCAAACGAACTCAACCTCTCTCAAAAGGAAGTCCATCGTGCTTTTACCACGGCCTTCCAGTTTTTACAACAGCAACACGACAATCAATTACAATCCGCCTGATGATGAAAACCAAAATGCTCAGTCTTACTCGAAAGATCCAACTCAACATAGACCTGTCCGATTATGAGGAGCGTAAAGCGGCTATGGCCAAACTTTACGACTGGCAATACTGCTGTTTTAAGGCTTCCAATATCATCGTCTCGCACCTCTATGTGCAGGAAATGATCAAAGAATTCTTTTACCTGACCGAGGACATTCAGTATAAACTGGCAGATCAAAAGAAAGACGAAAACGGCATTTTAAACCGTTCGCGTATCAACACCACCTACCGCGTGATCTCAGACCGGTTTAAGGGTAAAATCCCTACCGAAATCTTATCAAGTTTAAACCGGAACTTAGAAAGTGCATTTAAAAAGAATGCACCGGAGTACTGGAGTGGGGAGCGCTCCCTTCAAAATTTTAAAAGAGATAATGGCTTTCCGTTTGGACCCTACAGTATGTATTGCTTTAAATATGACGAAGAGCGTAAGTGTTTTTGTTTCCGGTTGTTTAAAATTCCCTTTTGTACCTATTTGGGCCGGGACTTCTCCGATAAGCGGGTTTTGTTACACCGGGTACTCAAAGGGGAAACGCGCTTACGCACCTCCCAGATCAAATTAAAAGACGGCAAGATCTTCTGGCTGGCGGTCTTTGATATCGAGCAGGAACAACACGCCTTAAAGCCCAATGTGGTTGCCGAGGCTACTTTATCATTAGAATATCCCATTACCGTCAAGATTGGTAGTAATCGAATGACTATTGGAACGAAAGAAGAGTTTTTATACCGTAGGCTGGCGATACAGGCCGCCCGTAAACGGGCGATGGTCGGATCGGTACATTCCCGCGGTGGTCACGGACGCAAGCGTAAGCTTAAAGCCGTTGAAAAGTTTAAGAAAAAAGAAACTAATTATGTGAATCAGCGCCTGCACGTGTATAGTCGTAAACTCATTGATTTTTGCGTCAAGCATCAAGCCGGTACCTTGATACTGCTGAATCAGGAAGCCAAAATAGAAGCCGCACAGGAAAACGATTTTGTACTTAGAAACTGGAATTATTACGAACTCATGACTAAAATCAAATACAAAGCAGAAAAGGCTGGGATTGAATTGGTCGTAGGATAAATTTGAATTGAATAAGCGGGTGCTTGTACACCCATAAGGTGAGATCATTGCTACTCACTAAGTGCAACGGGCACATACAACGCGCGAGCTCATCGTATATTAATACTCGACGGTAAAAACGGACTTTGAATTTAATAATTTGGAATTTTAAACTAATTAAGGGGGGCTTGTACACCCATAAAGTGAGATCATCGATACTCACTAAGTGCTCTAGGGCACATACAACGCGTGACATCTGACTTTTAAGACAAATGGCGATCTAAGAAATAAATAACGCTGAACTCCTAACTCAAAAGTCTAAACTAAAAAGAGGGTGCTTGTACACCCGTAAAGTGAGATTCCAGATACTCACTAAGTGTGACGGAGCACATACAACGCGTGAGCTTGCTTATTAATTAAATTAAGAAACGAATTTAAGCTGATGAAAGAAAAGTAAAAGATACTCTGAATGAACTATATAATTGACCCTTAGGGTCGAGGGTACTTGTATACCCGTAGGGTGAGGTTTGCGCTCACTAAATGTCAAAGGGCATATACAACGGGCGTGAGTGAACTTTAAAGCTTATGTTATTACAAGTTACCATTGAAAAGTGGCTAATACAGGTAGATGATCTGAAGCATATTTTTCATCGATGACGACATGGTTTTTGATCTTGAAAAAAGTCTTGGGTTTAAAAGCTATAAAGTCAATAGCCTTAGTGGGGTTTTGTACCGGTATTGTAGGCGGACAAGAAGTACAGGTTCTTGTAAATAGGCTATCTAATGAATCAATTACCGGGCTGTTTGCAACAGCATTAAAATCTCCTGCCACCAATACAGGTAGGTTTATATGGTTCGTAATATTTAAGAGTTCTTCTATTTGTAAGATACGGTTGGTATCCTCCTTTTGAGAATCTAAATGTGTACTTGCAAACCAGATGGAATGAGCATCAGGTAACTGTATTAATGACATCGCTAAAACTCGAGGCTCTCCTTGTGTTTCAGGCTTTGAAGGGAGCTTATAGACTTTAGATTCTAAAATAGGGAATCGGGAAAGAATTGCAACTCCATATGCTCCATTTTGAAAATCTATGGCTTTCGCAAAGAATACCTGCATTCCTAGGGCATCACCAATCTGCTGTGCCTGATTTCCTAATCCAGAACGATCTGTATTGGAATCTATTTCTTGTAAGGCAACCAGATCTGCATCACTATCTTTAATTACTTGAATGATAGCTGACACATCTATACGATCCTTGTGCTTGGGCGGATTCGCGTGATGAATATTATAGCTTAAAACCTTCAGTTCACTGGAAGGATTCTCAAAAGTTGCGGGTAAGCGTTCTTGTGAAAACATTAGATAATTTGATAAAAAAAGGATTATCATCAAGATAATCCCTTTTGTCAATTTTTGATTCACTGCTTTGTATTCGTTCATAATAATAAGCTACTAATTATTTGAAAGTTCAACTTTAGCAATTACGGGAAAATGATCTGATATATAACGTTGTCCGCGTTGACCATCTAAAATTTGTAAAGTTAAAGGTTGCACCGCTCCTTTGTAAAATACGTAATCTATTCTACTATCTGAGGTTCTACCTGCTGCATCCCATCCATTTGCGCTATATTCAGGACCATATACCTGATCCGAATCAAGATTGAGATATGGATCCTTCAATCCATTTTTCAATAAGGTATCAATAGCTTCACTATCTGGCGAACTATTAAAATCACCCGTAAGTAAAACTGGGGATCCACCGGCAATTTCATTTATTTTTTGAGTAAGTAATGCGGCACTTTCAATTCGTGCTTGTTTACCCCGGTGGTCAAAATGGGTATTGAAATGATAGAAGCTAACTCCAGAGTGTTTATCCTTAAATAAGGCCCAGGTTACAATCCGGGGTAAGGCTGCATCCCAACCTTTGGAAGCGATAACATTCGGAGTTTCAGAAAGCCAAAAAGTATTACTATCCACCACTTCAAAACGATCTTTTTTATAGAAAATCGCTGAGTACTCTCCTTGGGTATCACCTTCACGACCTATACCTATATAGGCATAATTAGGAAGCAGCGCTTGCATATCCACGAGTTGGGTATGCGTGACTTCTTGAGTACCCATAAGATCTGCCTGATAGAATCGCATGCTGTGGGTAAGCCAATCCTTACGATTTTCCCAAATATTAATCCCATCGTCAGGACTATTATACCTCACATTAAAGGAGCATATATTCAGTTCCTTTTTGTTTTCCTGAGAATTTGCACTGCTGATCAGCAGCAGTGCAAGTACCATAAAAATTATTTTTTTCATTACTTCCAGCCTGGATTTTGTTCAAGATTAGGGTTGAGTTGTAATTCTATACGGGGTATAGGGTATAAGTAATCCTTATTTTCATCGAAGCTTCTTCCATTGAAATCAGGATGTGGGTCAATCAACCCATTTTCATCTAAGGTAAAATCTGAACCCAATTTATAATACTGAATTCCGCTAATAGGATTTGCGGGACGGTCTCCTTCGTAAAGCACAACATTGATACTACCGTCTCCGGTAAGGTCATATTCACCAGGTCCGGAAAAATACAAACCTCGAATAGGCTGGGTAAGTGTTTGACCGGCTTTCCAGCGTACCACATCATCCCATCTAAAGTTTTCCATATACAATTCAATACGACGTTCCCGTCTTATTTCTAAAATAACACCAGCGTTTACACCGGTCACATCAGGATATTGAGCAGCCATAAATGGATCGGGTGTTGCGTTCGCAGCATCCATAATTAAATCAGGCATCCCTACACGTTGTCTTAAGGAATTGATGGAATTATCTAAATCTTCTTGGGATAGTGTGCCTAGTTCAGCTTTTGCTTCTGCATAATTTAAAAGTACTTCTGCAAAACGATATATCGGGAGGTCAGTAATAGACTGCCCATTGGTATCATAAACCGGCTCGGTCACATACTTTATAATTTGATACCCGGTTACGGTAGCGCCAAGATTAGGAGCTAGTTCAATACTTTGCCCTTTACGCGTATATCCCGGGGTACGAATCGTCTGTGCTAAACGAGGATCTCGATTTTGTATTTCTTCAGTAAATGATATTTGATTATATCCAGCTGCATCGGTAAAACGTGTACCGTCGGCATTCAGATAACTATTAACAAGATCTTTTGGCATACCTGGACGACCATACGAACTTGTTGTAGTGTAATAGTTCACGTTATGGCCTATGTTAAGATCTTCAGAATAGGCGCGTGCTAATATCACTTCGGTTTCATTAGCATCGTGTGAATTAAAAAGCTCCAGATAATCCTGTTCGGGACTTCCGGTACTGTAGATCTGATAGGGAGAATCTTCAATCAATGCTGCTGATGCAGCTACAGAAGCTTCGAGGTATTTTTCAAAACCATCAATACCTCGGTATTTTTCATAAGTACCCTCATAAAGTCCAATCCTTGATTTTAAGGCCAAAGCAGTGTACTTGGTCACCTCATACGTATTTTGCTCTTCGTTGAGGTTTTCGATTGCCCAGTCTAAATCTTCAAGCATTTTATCTACGACATATTGTCTTGAATCTCTAGGTTTTGTAAGGGCTTCAGTATCGTCTGGAGCAATAGGGGCATCATACCAAGGTAAGGCACCAAAACGCTGAAACTTATCAAAATAAAAGCGCGCTCTAAAAAAGCGAGCCACACCTCCATAATGGGATTTTGCCGCTTCATCATCAGACTTTTCATATTCTTGAAGGAAAAAATTAATATCACGCAGGTATCCCCAGTTCCAACCACCTCCTGTAGTAGGTACCAGTCTAGCCCCTCGCATTTCTTCACTCAGTTCCGTTTGTATAATATTATCGGTACTAGATTCTCCGTTATAAATCGAAGTGCTTGGCCACATTCGGTAAAAGCCATTCGTATAGAGTTGAAGATCACTAGCGGTATTGAAAAAGGTTTCTGCAGTAATTTCAGATAGCGGTTGCTTGTCTAAAAAATCATCACTGCACGAACTGAAGCTGGTTGCAACAAGCAAACCGGCAAGTATATGTTTTAATTTCATAATGACGTTTTTTAAAATTTAAGAGATAATCCTAAGGAATAGGTTTCTGAAAATGGGTTGGTTTGTGCGGTTCCGCGATTTGCAGAGGTTGATGGACTGTTTAAATTAACAGAAGCACTTGCTGCTTCCGGATCGATATAATCGGTTAACTTAGAGAAAGTCAAAAGGTTCTCTCCACTGAAGTAAATACGCAGTTTGGTGGCTGAGGTTTTGGATATGATTCCATCAGGAAGGGTATACCCTACAGTCAAGTTTTTCAGTCTCAAGTAGGCTACGCTTTGCAGATAGCGATCATTTACTTTTTCTAAAGAACCACCCAGGGCTATATAACCGTAATTTCGAGGATAATAGGCATCGGTATTTTCCGGGCTCCACATATCAGCTACCATATCTTTTCTAATAAAAGAATTGTAGGGTCTGTTGTAAGGACCCCAAAACATACGAGAGTCAGAATTGGGATACCAGTCTTGTTTACCTACACCTTGAAAGAACACAGAAAAATCAAAGCCCTTCCAATTCGCATTAGCTAATAAACTATATAAATACTGTGGTGCAGAATTTCCGATTATTTCGCGATCCCCGGGGTTGTCAACCGTGTTTTCACCTTCTCCAATATATCCATCACCATCCAGGTCTAAATATTTTACATCGCCCGGTTGCAATCCACCTCCAGAAGTAATTCTATTTGAAACAAAACTTTGATCTGCGTGATTGGCAATCTCTTCTTCGGTTTGAAAAAGACCATCGATACGATATCCCCAAAGTTCACCAATGGTCATGCCTTCGTAAAAATCTACAAGGCTGCGGTTGGGATTATCGAAGTCAGTTATTTTTGTTTTGGAGTTCGATAGATTCGCAGTAACAGTCCAATTGAATGTATCTTCAGCAAGTTCAAAATAGTCGTTATAACTCACAGACAATTCAAAACCTTTTGTTCTTAAGTCGGCTGCATTCTCTAGAGGAGATCCTGTTCCTAAAACACTGGGAAGTGTTGCTCCTGGAGAAAGCATGCCTTCGGTATCTCTTTGAAACCAGTCGAAAGAAGCAGATAAGTGATTGTTTAATAAACCTACATCAACTCCAAAATCAAGTGTGCTTACTTTTTCCCAAGTAATTTCACTTGGATTTAAAGCTGGAGATTCGATATAATTTAAACGACTACCATTGAGTACATAGTTATACAGTCCATTAGGTAAGGTCGGGAAATAAGCATAATTATTAATATTTTGATTTCCTAAAGACCCATATGAGGCGCGGAATTTTAAGAGGTCAAAAGTTTCGCCTGTAGCATTTTCAAAGAATTGCTCTTTATTCACTAGCCATGCACCGGAAAAAGATGGGAAAAAGCCCCAACGGTATGCAGATGGAAAGCGTGAAGTTGCATCATACCTGCCATTGAACTCAGCTACGTATTTATCTTTATAGTCATACGATAATCTGTAAAACAAACCTTGCAGGGCCCACTCCGAAGCACTACCGGAGGTAGTAGGATTTGAAGTTGCCAGGCCTAAGGAATTCAGGTCGTTAGAAATCAAGTTTTGTTTACTGGCGTTGATACTTTTAGTAATAAAAGTTTCTTGGTTGAAACCAATAGTAGCTTTAAGTGTATGATCTCCGAAATAGCCCTTATATTCTCCATAGATATTCAGTGCATCATACTTGCTTTCTGTGCGATACTCATTGAGGTAATCATTACCCATGAGATCCAATTGCTCGGGATAAATGGAGTAGGGGATACGGGTGGAACGTTGAAATCTACTATACTCATTACGTCTTATTGCGTAGTTAGCATTAAGGGTCACACCCTTTACAGGCTTCAGTTCAACCGAAGCTATATTACTAAACTCATTATTATTGGTTTGTTGTTTTGTAGTGCCTTGTAATAATCCGGCATAAACACCATCACCAATGGTATAGTTATTCAGTTCGGTACGCCATAAGGCCCCGCCATCAGGATTAACAGGAACATACGAAGGGAGTGCGTGTACCCATATTAAACTTCCCCAAAGATTACTGTAGTTACCATATTGACTCCCGCTATGCTCCAAATCTTCTGAGCTGTTGTACTGCATATTGTTTGAGAATGATAACCAATCTGTGACTTCAATGTCTACTTTACCTCGTAAATTATATTTTTCGTAACTATCATCTTGAACTTTGAGAATTCCTTTCGATTGGAAATTACGATACGAGAAGTAGGCTTTTATTTTTTCTGACCCTCCGGAAACGGAAGCATTGTAGATTTGTGTAGGATAGGTCTTTCTAAAAAAGGTATTCCACCAGTCTGTATATCCATAGTGAACATATTGATCTCGGCCGTTACGTTGATCGATAATAACGCGTGCCAAGGAAGGATCTTGAGAAACTTCAAAAAGAGCCTGCATATCTTCTTCGGTATAACCGGTATAGGAAGCGCCACTATTGTTTCTAAAGGCCTCATCCACGATAGATACAGCTTTAAAAGGATCTGTAAGGAAATCGGTGTTCATTGTGGGGGAGTTGATTGCAGTGGTCACTCCCAGGTTCACTTGAACATTACCTTTATCAGCATTTTTAGTGGTAACTAAGACCACCCCAAATGAACCTCGTGCTCCGTAAATTGCTGCCGCTCCGGCATCTTTTAAGACACTTATTGATTCTACATCATTTGGGTTGAGGTTGCTTAAGCTTCCTTCAATACCATCGATAAGAATAAGCGGTGTTCCTCCATTAATAGAGGTGAAACCTCTAATATTGATACGAGGTTCTGCGCCTATTTTACCGGTACTTTGAGTAACATTAAGTCCAGGGCTTAGACCTTGAAGGCTTGAGGTGACATCAGCTACTGGTCGTTGCTCCAGGTTTTCGGTATTTACGGTACTCACGGCGGTAGAAAGTTTTTCTCGACTGGTTTCCCCGTAACCTACAACCACCACTTCATCCAGGGCATTATTATCGGCCTGCAATTGGACTTGGATTGGCGCTAAGGATTCAATAGTGATTTCCTGAGTTGTGAAGCCTACATAGGATATTTTAATAACGGCAGGTAATTGAGATACATTAAGTTCAAAGTTACCGTCAAAATCAGAAGAGGCACCGTTGGTTGTGTTTACTTCCATAATGGAAGCACCCGGCAAGGGCATCCCAGTATTATCAAGAACAGTTCCTGTTAGTTTTTGTTGTTCAGAGTTTGAGATTGGTGGAATATTAGCAGCGTATAAGAAGCTGGAGGAGCAGAGTAATAAGGTGAATGCGACCAAAAATTTGGGCACAAAGGCATGCAATTTAAAAAATTGGAGTATTTTGTTTTTCATCAGAATAGAACTATGGATTTGTACTGTAGTTTTTATTTTTAATCACCCGTTTCTGCTGCAACAGAAACGGGCTTTAAATTTTGGGCTAATTCAAAAGGTGTGTCTTATAAAATTGTCTTTAAGGAGTTAGATATCTATTTGAAGACAAAAGAAAGGCTTATATCATCCAATTGGATTAACTTAATTTTATCTAAAATTTAATAAGTAAATGCTTTTAGTAAGAAATTTAACCTAAGATTTACAAATCACAAGATTTGAAAAAGTTGAGTTAATGTTTTTTTAGGTTTTTTTATAGAACAGAATGGATAGCTCAGGGTACTTGCTCTATGCTAACAAAGAGGATAGAATCTTTCCTCTATTTCAGGTTTTTTAGATGATTATGAATTTTGGAGGGTGTTTGTATACCCGTAAGGTGAGGTCTCAGATACTCACTAAATGTCAAAGGGCATATACAACGGGCGTGAGCGTGCTTTTTCAAATTGAAATTTTAAAGTGTCGCAAATTTAATAATGCTGATTAAAAAAAATAGAATCCTACAATCTATAGAATAACCCAAATGGGTGGAGGGGGCTTGTACGCCCGTAAAGTGAGATTTAAGATACGCACTAAATGCCACGGGGCAAGCACAACGGCGTGAGTTCACTTATACTTTAATGCACTAATTTCACGCTAAAAAATCAATGATTTTATTGGGCTGAGCCCATTTTTACGTTAAAAATGAAGATCTTAAAAACTGCAATAAATACGCGGGTAAACTTTAAGCGCTTATACTATCAGGCTATTTTCTTAGAAGCGAGTAGGGCACATCTCAATAGAAAAATGCGCTCGTATTCTTTGCACATATCGTTAGATAAATTGGACTTATTAAGCCAACTTTTAAAAAGTTTACGTTTGTCAATCATTCTTTTGAAAACTCCAGAAATCTGCTTATTTGTCAATCCCATATTTTCACCTAAATACTCAAAATCCATTTGTGTAAGTTTATTTTTCTTTCCATTAATGGTAAGGGCCATTTCTTCTTTGTCTTCTGGATTAACCAGAGAAACATTTAGCAAATCATAGGCAGGAGCCAAAAGCCATTTCCCATCATTAAGAATCATTGAGAAATTTTTAAGATGCATATCATTATTCCCCGTCAAAAAGCTAAACACAACCAATTCAAAAAAGAATATTTTATCAAGCCCCGTATTTGTTGAGTACGCTTCCAATGCTTTCCCAATCTTCTCCATCGAGCTTTTATACTTATCATAGGCTTCTGTTATTTGGAACATATCGAGCATATGTATTTTTTCTCCCTCGGAAGTTCGATCGATGCGCTTGGTGATATAAGCCAGCTCACCTGATGCTAATCTTATTAAGCTTGACGGAACAACATTTATCCCAAAAGACTCTGCAATACGCATCGTGACATGCTCATTTTGGGGCATTTCAGGATAGAGTGTTGATGGCGGCTTAAAAATATAATTACCTCCCAATGCACCCACAACCGTTAATCTTCCTGCCTCTTTATCTTCAACATCATCTAATAGCGAAAGGGATAGTTTTGGCTGGACCCCAGGTACTGCAATACTACGCTCAACAACTTCCTTAGCTAACTCATTCATTTGATCTAAAGAATACGCTAAAATAGGAGGTTGATCTGTATCAAAGAATTCTTGACTACATTTTGTATGAAAATCCTTTTCGTTTTCAATGGGTTCATAACAGTATAAACATTTATTTTTCATCAGGATCTGGTATTGGTTGAACACTAACAGCTCCGATACAATTTTGACAGCAAGCCAGCAATAGTCCCATACGGTCGTTCGGTTGTAATTTCCAGTTTTTACTTGCGATATCTAATAACCATCCTTCAGGGATCAAACCTTCAAAAAAAGCAAAAAGGTGATTATTGATATAGGGCTTTTCAGTTACAGGCATGGTGAACGTGAGAAACTGATCTTTGTAAGCTGAAACATATTCAGGAGTATATTGAAATATATAATCTCCATCATCTTTTTCGGTAAGATGACCGGCTAATATATCTTTATAATAGATTAGGGCTTTTCTCATTTCTTAGTTGATTTTTCAAAATCTGCGGTTTTCACAACTGCCAGTTCGTGACCAAACATACCTAGCACCAAGTTAACTTTAGTCATATTAAGATTGGTCTTTCCTTGCTCAATTTTTCTAATAACTGTTAATGCAACTCCTACGCGATCAGCAAATTCCTGTTGCGTGAGATTAACCTCCTTTCTTCGTGTTTTCAAGAACGTTGATAATTTCTCCATTGTATGTTTTTAAATATAAAGACATTTAAATATAGTCATTTATATTTAAAAGCATATAAATAAGAAATGAAACCTTAAATCGTTGTAATTACATATAATTTTTAAATAAGGCATTACTTTTTATTCAAATTATAGAATAGAAAGAAACCGTTTTTTTCAGATAGATTTTTAGCGGATTCACAGAACGAAGCAGATTATCCTATCTGTTCAACCCCTTGTTATCCGTTTCTTGTCAGATTCAGCCAATACATTAGATTCTTGATTTTTATAATTTTTTCAGATTCTTTCTTACCATTAACCGCTTAGCTATTCTGTTTAAGCAATTGGTTAATATGGTGGTTTACTTGTTCAATTTGTTTGGCCTCTGTTTTTTTTGAAGTAATATCATTTAAAATTTCATTTTGTTGATCTTTATGTAATGATTTAAACGAGTCTAGTACACTTGCATCTTCAAAACATTGGAAAATTTCTGAATTTTTATGAATTCTGTCATGGGTATGCAGATATAAAGTAACAGTCACCTTATCCCCACCGGTCTTACCTATTGCATTTCTGATTTCTTGGTTTATTGAAATTATTTTGTCCTCTTCTTTTCTTGGTGCTAAATTCATTTCTTTTAACTCGTAATCATCTATTAAACCAGATACTTTTAGCGAACCCCAAGTTCCATCTATGTCGGCTGTATTAGGTATGACAAGATGGTATGTCCAAGCTCCATTTCCACTTTTATAAATTAATTCAAGCTCTTGATTGTCGACAATTTTTTTCATTCTTTTATTTCCACGTTATTTGATATTGCTAATAATTATATAGGTGTGCCTTTAAATTAATTAGTGCACTGAGACCTTATAAATATAGGCTTTTACGAAATGAGCCTGAAATTAGAAGAAAACAAAGACTATAGAATAAGGTGATGTTAAGACGTAAAATTACTTTTTAATACAAAGTATCATCTCACTCAAATCCCTTCCCATTATTTTTTCTTTCGAAAAGGCCTTCACAACGGCTAGGTTTTTTTTGAAAGAAAAAATTATTTCTGTTTTACCTATTAGCGTAGCAACAGGTAAACAATACTAAATGCTTGTGAAAGAAAAAGAAATAAAGCTAGCACTAACAACCAATTCGGAATCGTCCGGGAATGTTTAATACGCTTTAGTATTTCTTTACGATATTTCTGTTGAGTTGTTAGATCTATATGTAGTTTTTTAAGATGTTCCTCAATTAACTTTTCAATTTGTGTGCTGTCTGCTTTGATAGACGTACTCTTTAGATTTTTTTCAATTTGCTCTAAGCGATTGACTTCCTCCTTAAAGGAATGTAATTCTTCAACGAGAAGTTCTGAGATTAGTTCGAGCTTTGTCATATTCCAATTCCTTTATCGATTACAATTTTTAGGACCTTTTTGGCAACAGCTTTAGCCAGGCTTGGTGCAATGGGCACGCTTGTTCCTAGTAAAACAACACTTTTTGTACGGTTGATGGATTTGAGCAAATTACTGGCAGACATCGACCGGTGAACGGCACTACCTTTTATACTTTGCCCTTGGTACTCAAAACGAAAACCCTGCAGCTGTTTGGATTTATTGATTACCGGTATAACATCAATCTGCTGATCTCTCATTCGGTTGATATAGGTCTGAAGATCTTTAGAGGGGCCTTGCATGGCTTGCTGATGCGCCTTATGGATTTCACCTCGCGTATGTGCGAGCTCTTTATTTTTTTCAAATTGTACGTCCTGCACGGTTTGAATACCCATTTGCTTTGCAGTTCGCTCAGCAGCCAATTGACTTTGCTTGCCTATAAAACTGTCGTTATATGCCTTGCCCTTTAGATCGATACGATTGACATAAAGATGCACGTGTGTATGCGCTTTATCTCGATGTACATAAGCCACTGCCTGTCGGTCTTGCAATTTCATGTTTTGAATAAAGGTTTTAGTGAGTTTGCCTAAATCCTCAGTATTCATTTGAGTTCCATCGGTCACCGTTGGGCTTAGAATAAAACTCAAAGTATTGCGCTCACAATTTTGATTGAGCGCTTGCACGGCTTTAAATTCCTGAGTGATCTCTTCAGCAGTTTCTCCGGTGATTAGGTCACTATAAACCTGTTCAGCTTCTTTCTCTTGATTATTGCCATATCGCAAAGCTCCAAGAGTACTAGATATGGAACTTCCTTTGCCAATCATTTGAGTATGGTTTTTAAGTGTTTCTTGATTTCTTCAGCCACTAAAATCACTTCTTCACTGAGCTTTGGATTTCCTTTTTTATACATATTTCCAATGCGTTTAAAGTTGTTGTGATACTTGACCAGCATTTTATAGGTGTCCATATGCTCCTCACTCATACGCTGAGTGATTTGTTGTTCCATTAGGCTATTTCTACAAAAGGCACTTAAAGAAGAACCTGCAGCTTTAGCTTTTACCTGCAGCAATTTTTTCTCATACACGCTGCATCTGAATTTGATAAGTGCTCGTTTCATCGTTTGTTTTTTTTCTTTGCAACCACCGGGAGCAAAGCAAGATTGTGGCCACAGCCACACATCTTGCCCTGCTTTCCAGAAATCAGTTTTAATTCGTTTTCATCAGCCAGGCATTCAAGTCCTTTTCAGCAGTATAGAATTCCGATTTATCGATACATTTAGAAGTTGAATTCAAGAAGTTTGCTGTGGCTTTTCTTCCGGCTTCATCCTGATCTAAGTAGAGTTCAACAAGTTTATAATGATCAAAATAGGGGAGTGCCCTATCCGCAAAAGCAACGGAGTTTAAAACCAGAAAATCAGCTTCTCTTTTTAAATTTGGATATACTGTAATAAGCGATAACAGGTCAAACATTCCTTCTAGAATAATTAAATATGAAAATCCATTTTTAACCAAAGTCAGATCTTTTGGAGAACTGGACGATTTACAGTGGCGATTTCTAAATTCCCATCCTCCGGAATTGTTCTTCAGTGCAATTGAGAAATAGTATTTACTTCCAATAGTATAATGGACTTCCCTACAGAATCGCTTTGCAGCAATCAGACTAATTTTTCGCTCGTGTATATATTCTAGTAGTGCTGGATGTTGAATCATTTTTACATGCTTGATTTCAATTCTAGATTCCTTAAAATTGGTTTCCTGCTGTTTGGGTAGATCATAATCAACCGTTTTAAGCTGAGCTAAAATCGCTAATGCATGGCTTACAGATACTTTTGAAAGGGCACAAACCAGATCGATACAGTTGCCGCCTTTACCTAATCCGTGATCGTACCAGCAGTTTAATGTTTTAGAAACTTTAAAGGATGCTTGGGTTTCTGACCGAAGGGGACTCAGAAACCAAGCTTCCTTTTCCGAATTGCGAGTGGGATAGTGTCCTAAAAATTCCAGCGCCTTCACGATGGAAATTTTTCGGGCATTTTCACACGATAGTTTTTCTTTTTTCATCAGCCTTTACTTTGGAGTTATTTTTTGATGAAGTGATGTTTTAGGCTGCTATCCCTTATGGGTTCTAGTTTTTTTAAATCATCAAAAGGGCATCAGCTCATCATTCTTTTTTTTTCATCTGCATCACTTTTTATTTTGATGATTTAAAGATGAATAAATGATGAGTACTTTAATAGCTACAAATACTAGTCTTCAGCTTCATCATTCATCAGTGCATCAAAATTTTCAATTAGAAAATCCTTAGTGATGGTAAAATACCTTCCTTTAGCTTCGGTAAACTGAAGCGATCCGTCTTGCCACATCAGCAGCTTTTGGTAGCAAAGCGTATTAGATTTGTTAGTGATCCTCCAATCTTTTTTAAGCAGCTTTCTCAATTGAGTAAGATCTGTTTTGATTCTGGTTTTACTCAAGAGATTCAAAGCATCAATGGGACAGAGATCAATTTCAGTAAGATTGAAATGATCCAATGCCAGAAGGAGAATCTCAGCAAGTTCTTTTTCTACCCGGTTTCGATTATGGAGCACTAATCGGGTTAATGCTTTTGTTCTAATTTGACTCGAATGAAACCACATTCTGGTAGCATGCTTCGAATGGATTTTACGATGCTTCAAAAAGTAAAGAAAGGCTGGGACTTCAGCTTCTAGATGTTCTAAGTAATTGGTTACTTCCTGATCAACCCTGGGAATTTTTCGAATCCAAAATCGGGTCTCGTTTCCATCTATCTTTATAAAATTATCCTCATTATTACTGCAGAGTATAAACTTTCCAAAAAACTCAACCTCTCGTTTATCTTTACCTTTCGCTTCAAGCATATTGATATTGGTTGTGCTCAGGTATTTGATTCGTTCTGTGAGTTCTTCTTTATTAAAGAGCACCTCATCAATACAGATTAGCAGTTTATTTGCCCAATCTGCATTAAACTGACTGGTAAAACTGTCATTAGTCAGATAGGTGAGATTGTTTTCAAAAATGATTTTCAACCATTTTAAGAAGGTGCTTTTACCGGTGGAACGTTCTCGGGATACCAAACATAAAATCGGCAGTATCTGAACTGGCCGCAAGTAAAGTAGTTGCAGGTAATCCAGTCCTAACTCATAGTGCTCTCCAAAAATATGCTTGATAAATTTTTGAGTGTAACTTATGGTTCCCTCCTTTGGTTTTTTGCTAAGCGGAGAGTAGGTATTATAAAAATGGTAGTATGCTGGTTTAAAATCAGTATGACTTGGAATACAGGTAAACCCATCATACTTTAGTATTTTACTTAAATAGGTTTTGCCATGATCCTGTCTTATAGTTTCAATACTCCAGGGAATTAAGAATTCATTAAAGTGACCTGCAATAGTAGGTGCTTTAACTGATTTGTAATAAGAGGTTCCTACACGTATATATGGTATGGCTTTCATAATAAGATATGTTTAAATGAAAAAGGAACACCCCATAAGGAAATGGGGTGTTTACTGAATTAATCAACGTTTATTTGAAGTTGTTATACGATTCTTATCTTCAACTTGAAAATGAGAATCTTGTTGATTGTTTAAAAGCCATTCATTTAGCAAATCAATATCGAAATAGATGAGTTTGCCAGTGGGTTTGCAGTGTGGTATTGCTCCGGTAGAAGTTAATTTGTAAAGGTAGCTGCGAGACATACCTGTATAATCACAAGCTTCTTCAGTAGTAAGTACTTTTTTCTGGGCGAGCAGAAGCGATTCAATTCGCGCAAGCCTTTCGTCTAATTTAATCGTGTTCATGATATTCGTTTTTAAATTGAATAATGAACAAAGCGCTTTGTTTATTTTTTATAGAATTCCTTTGATAAAAGTAAGTAGGAGGTACGTTTAAAAGCTTATACTAAGCGTGTTTTTATACACAAAATGGAATAAAAGCAAACCATATATTTTGACATCAATTGAAATTCTTCACTCACAAAAGACTTTAAATTAAATGAATCTTTTAAAGGTTTATTGGACTTATCAACAATTAATGTCTAAGAAAGTTTTAATTCAGACCCCATCAAAGAGCTATAAAACGTCTTTTAATTGAAGAAGTAAAGTAAAAAAATATAAGTATTGTAAATAGAATACAAGATTTTTTAGCTTGTATAAAAAGGAAATTGAATTATTTCAGGAGAAAAGTGGTAGGTAATTAAATTTGATTTCAATTGATTGAGATTGGTAGAACACGGTCATTTTCAAGTGTTAAAAATGTTAAAGTTTTACCTATGTTGTACCTTTAGTGAGTCAGGCAGCTACAAATTAATGTAACTGCCTGAAAATCAAGTAGCGAGAGGGGGGCACGATCCCCCGACCTCCGGGTTATGAATCCGACGCTCTAACCAACTGAGCTACCTCGCCGTTTTAGTAATTCTATAAATCTCTTTAAAGACTATGCTGAGGGATTTCCCTAAGCGGGTGCAAATATAATAACATTTATTAAGCTGGCAAGCATCTTAAATATAAAATAAAAAAATACTACTAATCTTTTTTACTCTGTAATTAATATTTATATTGGCGACCCAACCGAATAAAGATTCCATGGAAGAAAAAATAAAATTTGAAATCGAGTTCCCTATACAGGCCTCC
The DNA here is from genome assembly GCF_900129005.1 of Leeuwenhoekiella marinoflava DSM 3653. Taxonomy (GTDB): domain Bacteria; phylum Bacteroidota; class Bacteroidia; order Flavobacteriales; family Flavobacteriaceae; genus Leeuwenhoekiella; species Leeuwenhoekiella marinoflava. The sequence goes on from NZ_FQUN01000014.1 coordinate 113,427, forward strand.
CCGTCACTTTTGTATCAATATATGTCTTCACCTTCAGGTATGTCTGAGTGGTTTGCAGATAATGTAAACTCTCGCGGAGAGTATTATACGTTTATTTGGAATGGGAGTGAAGAGAAAGCAAAACTTCTGGGTAAGAAGAGTGATGAGCGTATAAAGTTTAGATGGATGGATGATGTAGAAGACGAAAATCTATATTATTTTGAATTACGTATTGTTGTAGATGAGATTACAAAAGATGTTTCTCTTATTGTTACTGATTTTGCAGAGAAAGATGAAGTAGATGAAGGAAAGATGTTTTGGGAAAATCAAATTTCAGAATTAAAACATATTATAGGTTCTAACTAGAAACCTGTACTTAAATCTTATATTTGTCCCTTTGAAAAAAGGGACTTTTTTTATGATCAATTTTAATGGAACACTTACCGAAAACCCGCAATTTACGGCCTATAATCGCGGTATGCTTTATGGAGATGCTGTATTTGAAACCATACGTTATACAGGCGGTAAATTAACTTTTTGGGAAGATCATTATTTTAGACTTATGGCGTCTATGCGAATCCTTCGTATGGAAATCCCTATGCACTTTACCTTAGAAAATCTAGAAGAGGAACTGCTTAAAGTGATTGAAGCAGAAACGTTTCAGAATAAAGCAGCTAGTATTCGTCTTACCGTTACACGTAATGAAGGAGGAAAATATTTACCAGAAGATAATGGTGTAGGCTTTTATGCGTTTGCTAAAGAGCTTAAAAATCCTTTTTTTATTCTGAATGAAGAAAGCTACGAAGTGGAGTTATATAAAGATCATTATGTAAATGCAGATTTAATATCTACTCTAAAGACCGCTAATAAGATCATTCACGTGACCGGAAGTATCTATGCTGAAGAAAATGATTATGCAAACTGCTTATTATTGAATAACAATAAAGCTGTTGTAGAAGCTTTAAATGGTAATTTATTCTTGGTAAAAGGCAATGTGATCAAAACACCATCATTAGAAGACGGTTGTTTAAGGGGGATTATTAGAAAGCAACTTATAGAAATGCTTAAAAAGCTTGAAGACTATACTGTTGAAGAAGCCAGTATTTCTCCTTTTGAGCTACAAAAGGCCGATGAGTTATTTATTACTAATGCAATTGTGGGAATTCAGCCGATAACAAAATATCGCAAGAAAACCTATACTAATAAAGTAGCTAAAGATCTATTAGGTAAATTGAATGCACAGGCTAGACTGGCAAAATAATTAAATTAGGTTTTAATTATTGCTAGGATTTTCCGGAGCATTTGACCAGAGGAGATATTCACCACCTAATTCAATCATCTTTTCTTTCCAAAAGTCAGGAAAGCATTTGTTGATGATGTCTTTTTTATAAGTGTTTTCTGTTACAATCCAGGCATTAGCTCCAAGTTCACCATCTAGTTGAGTACTGTCCCAACCGGAATACCCTAGAAAAAAACGAATCTCATCAGGAGAAATTTCATTTGCGGTAATACGTTCTATAACCGTATCAAAATCTCCTCCCCAGTAAATACCATTAGAAATCTCAATACTGTCAGGAATCAAGTCTGGTACTTTATGTAGAAAGTATAAGTTGTCTTGCTCTACAGGGCCTCCATTATAGATTTGCATTTCGTCACAATTTATCTCAGGAATCAATTCATTGAGCGTAAATGTGAGTGGTTTATTGAGGATAAAGCCAACAGAGCCTTCATCAGAATGATTTGCCAGTAAGACAACAGACCGATTAAAGGAGACATCGCCAATTATAGTTGGTTCAGCTATAAGTAAATTGCCTTTTTGGGGTTTGTTTGCTGTCATAAAGTAGTGTTTGTTCTAAGCTACTCTAATTTTTTATAATTAACAAAAAAATAACAAATATAAAAAAAGCTCCCATTTTTGGGAGCTTTTTGAATTTTATAAGCTAAAGATGCTTAGTTTACAGCGTCTGATAAATCAGAACCAGCTTTAAACTTCACTACATTTTTAGCAGCAATCTGAATAGTTTTTCCAGTTTGTGGGTTTCTTCCTTCACGAGCTGCACGTTTTGATACAGACCAAGAACCGAAACCTACTAAAGAAACGCGATCTCCACCTTTCAATGATTTTTCGATATTTCCTAAAAATGATTCTAATGCTTTTTTAGCTGCTGCTTTAGTAATACCAGCATCTTCTGCCATTGCATCAATTAAATCTGATTTGTTCATAATTCTAAATTTTTAAAAAAATTAAATGTCGGTTAAACTTTTGTTTATTGTTCTAACAAATTTAGACGGATATTTTGTTCATGCAAGCAATAGCGCAGGAAATCACGGTTTATGTTGATAACTTTAACGTTTTGTTGATAACGAAAGGGGCTTTTAACAAAATATAAGGAATATCAACATTTCCTTAGGATTACAACGTTTTAGCTGACTCTTGGAAGCTAAATCCATTTAGCAGATCTTTTACCGGCATTCTCTTTTTTCCTGAAAGTTGAACTTCTTCGAGTTTTAACCAGTTTGATGATGTAGCAACAAACAGTTCATCGTTTTTTATTGAAATTTCACCGACGCTTGCTTCGCCTAATTCTGAAGATTCATCAGCAGATGTAATAGAAGCTTTATAAACCTTCAACTGAAGCTCTTTTTCATCTCCATTAGTAAATAAGGTCCATGCTACAGGATACGGACTCAAACCGCGTATGTGATTGTAAATGCTTTCTACAGGTTGAGACCAGTCTATGCGTGTGTTGTCTCTATTGAGTTTATAAGCGGTATGTAGTTGCTCTTGCTTTGGTTGAATTGTAGTTTCAACTGTACCTTTTTCAATCAACTGAACGGTTTTAAGTATCAATTCACTGCCCAGATTCATAAGTCTGTCGTGCAAGCTTCCTGCATTTTCTTCTGTTTCAATCTTTATTTTTTCCTGAAGGATTATAGCGCCGGTATCAATCTTTTCATCTATAAAGAAAGTAGTCACTCCAGTTTCTTTTTCGCCCGTAATAATAGCCCAGTTTATAGGAGCAGCACCGCGATAGTCGGGCAGGAGAGACGCATGTAAGTTAAAGGTCCCGTATTCTGGCATTTTCCAGACTACTTCGGGTAGCATTCTAAAAGCTACAACAATCTGAAGGTTTGCATTAAGCGTTTTCAATTCGTCAATAAACTCCGGGTCTTTAAGATTAGTAGGTTGTAGTACCTTTAAGTTTGCTTTTACAGCGTATTGCTTGACGGCACTTTGTTGAATTTTTTGACCTCTTCCGGCAGGTCTGTCTGGAGCGGTGATTACTCCCACAACCGTATACTTATTTTCTACAAGTTTTTGCAATCCGGCAACAGCAAAATCTGGTGTCCCCATAAAAACGATGCGTAAATCTCTCATAAAAGTTTATATAGATTAGAAGGTGTTAGTGTTATTTTATTCATTTCTAAAAGCGCTTTTAAAGCTGTTAGAAGTTCTTGTTCTTCAACAGAGCTTAATAGTTGGTTTAAAGATTTTGAAGAATACGGTTTGGATGCGAGCAAAGCTAAGATTTTGTTTTGCACTGCTAGACCATTGGGTTTTCTTTTCTTGCGATTTTCGGTTAGACAAACATCACACATGCCACACTTGGATAGTTGTTTTTCTTCAAAATAAGCCAATAGCTGAATGCTTCTGCAAACCTTGTCATTTTCAAGATATCCCAAAATACTTTTAACCTGATTAACCTTACGCGTGTTCTGCGTATTAATAGGTTTTGCAATACGATTGATGGTCAACTCATCTTCGCGTTGAACTAGAAAAGTAACAGCTGTATCAAAATTTGTATGATCGTAAACAGCAACATCGTCTTGATGCAATTGCAAAAGTACTTGATGTATTTGTGCAAGCGGAGCTTTAGATTTTTTAGCAATCAAAGTGTGATCTATAACAAGAGGTTGGTCATAAATACCGCCGTAAGTTCTGAGTATACTCTTTACAATATCATCTATTCCCGGATTTTTGATGAGATAAAACGTAAGATTAACCGGAGTCACTGTTATCTGAAGAGTTGCTTTACGGTAAAATTCTTGAGAAAGAATTATAACACTGTTTCGGTCGAGTAGCTGAAGCGCGTTATAGGTAAGAAGCGTATTGAAATTATAAGTTTTGCAGAAATTCATAAAATCAAATCTAAACGTTTCTTGTTCACCCTCTCCATAAGAGACTTGAAAAAAGCTATTCAGTTTTTTGTAAACTTTCTTAACAAAACTTACTGCCGGTAAAACCCTCAAAAACTGATTAGTCAAGCGGTCTTTGTCTGATTCATTATAGAGGATAATGCTGTTAGCACGCTTGCCATTTCTTCCGGCTCGCCCGGCTTCCTGAAAATAGCTTTCTAAACTTTCTGGTAATTCTACGTGAACAACTGTCTCAACATCTGCCTTATCGATACCCATACCAAAAGCACTGGTGGCAACCATAATCTGGGTTTTATTTGCCGACCAGTCACTAAACCGCTGTTGCCGTTCCCCGTTTCCTAAGCCGCCGTGGTAATAATGGGCCTTAATGCCATTATTATTAAGATAAGCGGCATAGTTTTGTGCCGTTTTTCTGCTGCGAACATACACAATACCGCTGCCTGTGTATTTTTTAAAAAGGTAAATGAGTCGGTAATATTTGTCTTCTTCTTTTAAGATGATATAAGCCAGATTCTTTCTTTCAAAAGATTGCTGAACGATTTTAGGTTGGTCTAAAGCAAGTTGTTCTACAATATCCTCCTGAACTTTTTTAGTGGCCGTAGCGGTCAAAGCAATACAAGTCACCTCCGGAAAATTTTCTCTAAAGCTTGATATGTTACGATAAGCCGGTCTAAAGTCGTGCCCCCATTGAGAAATACAATGTGCTTCATCTACTGCAATGAGCGAAAGATTCATTTGCTTCAAACGAGTTAAAACCAATTCATTCTGCAGGCGCTCTGGCGAGAGGTAAAGCAGTTTGTAGTTACCGTAGATGCAGTTATCGAGTAGGGTGTCTAGATCGTTATATTTTATTCCACCCGGTATGTATAATGCTTTGATGTTGCGATTCTCTAACTGCATCACTTGATCGCGCATTAAAGAAAGTAATGGTGAAATCACCAACGTAATACCTTCAGAAATTAATGCCGGAATTTGATAACAAATAGATTTTCCGCCACCGGTGGGCAGCAGGGCAAAGGTGTCTTGTTTGTTTTGTACAGCTTCGATGATCTCGAGCTGTTTTGGTCTAAAAGCGCCATAACCCCAGAACTTTTGTAAAGCTTCAAGTGGCGTTATGTTCATTTTTTGAGATTTTTCAGAATAAAAGATACCCGTCCTGCTACGGAAGTCTTAGGAACCTCAATAGGATTATATCCATACGACTCATAGGTTTTTATGAGTTCGTTTTGAATTTGATACGCTTCTTCAAAACTTTCATAACGCTCTTTGTCTGTGGTATGAATATCTTTCCAGAGCGGAAGCAAAAAAATACGATCGTATTGATAGGTTTCACAGGCTTTGCTAAAACGTTCCGGATATTGCTGGCCTATAAAGTCCATGTAAGCTGTGACGTCAGGAATGCCACGGTCTATAAAAACGTGCTCTGCTTCTAAAGCACCGGCATCCAGATATTGTTGTATGCGACGCTCCAGAAGTTTATCGCTAAATAAGAGCGGTTCTGTAAGAAAAAGCTGCTCAACACCTTCTTGTTGTGCTGCTTTTATCACCTCGCGGGAAACTTCATCCAAGCACGGAAATCCTTCCGCTTTAAGCGCATTTAAAAGCGTGGTTTTTCCGGTACTGGGACCTCCTATTAAAACAATACGTTTTGCTGTCAATTCTGTTGTTTTGTTTCGGGTTAAATCTGGTATTTTTTGTCAGTTAAGCGACGGAATTATTAGAATTAATACCGTTCTCAGAACGTAAAAATACTCAAATAGGCAGCGATTCAAAAATTAGCTTAAGAATGGTATCTTTGCAGCTTAAAATAAGGCTATGAGCACAGATAATAAATCAGAAGAGTTTTATAAAAAACTAAAGGGGAGACTAGAGGAAACTACTAGCTGGCCCTCAGAATACCTATATAAATTTATCGTTCCTTCTGAAAAACAAAAGATTGAGCAGATTGAAACAATCTTTGATAATATGGGCGCGGTAATTTCTACAAAAGAGTCGAGTAAAGGGACTTATACCAGTGTTTCTATAAATGTGAGTATGCAAAATCCTGATGCGGTTATTGCGAAATATCAAGAAGTTGCTGCTGTAGAAGGGGTTATTTCATTATAAATACAACAAAACAGCATTAAAATTCGGTTAATTTGAATTTGAACTGTGGGCTTTTGTACAATTTTTAGTACTTTGCCCAAACGTTTCTTAAGAGAAACTTACTTCACTTAAATTTTTACAATTGATAGATCAATTAGAATACAATACTGAGCGCGAAAAGCTCATCATACCTGAGTATGGCCGCCATCTTCAAAAAATGGTCAACCAGGCGATAGCAGAAGAAGACGATAAAAAGCGTAACATTATCGCACGCAGCATTATCGCTGTGATGGGTAACATTCAGCCTCATTTGCGCGATGTTCCAGATTTTCAACACAAACTTTGGGATCAGCTTTTTATAATGAGCGATTTTAAATTGGATGCGATTTCTCCTTATGAGAAGCCATCTCGTGAAAAATTAGAAGAACATCCTGAGCCTTTAGAATATCCTCAAAATCACCCAAAATATCGTTTTTATGGTAATAACATCAAGCGTATGATTGATGTTGCCGTGAAGTGGGAAAAAGGGCAGAAAAGGGAAGCTTTAGAATTTTCTATAGCTAATCACATGAAAAAGTGTTTCCTAAACTGGAACAAAGACACGGTAGATGATGAGGTGATATTTAAGCATCTTTTTGAATTGAGTGACGGTCAGATTAATCTTGCAAAGAAAGAGGAAGACTTAAAAGAAGCGCAAAAATTGATGCGCAATAAGAAGTCTGGTAAATCTAATTACCGTAAAAAACCTAGTCGCGGAAAAAAGCGCTACTAACTTTTTAGCAATACATTTTAATGGGAACATTTCAGATAGAAGGAGGGCATCAGCTTAAAGGATCCATCCAGCCGCAGGGTGCAAAAAATGAAGCGTTACAGATACTTTGCGCCGTTTTATTAACACCTGAAGAAGTCATTATAAACAACATACCTGATATTGTTGACGTCAATAAGCTCATCAATATATTGAGTAATCTGGGTGTGAAAATTCAAAAACTGGGTAAAGGGAAGTATTCTTTTATCAGTGATGCATTGCACTTGGATTATTTAGAGAGCGAGCAGTTTAAGAAAGAAGGAGGTGGTCTGCGCGGTTCTATAATGATTGTGGGACCTTTATTGGCACGTTTTGGTAAAGGATACATTCCACGTCCGGGAGGTGATAAAATAGGCAGAAGACGTCTTGATACGCATTTTGAAGGAATGATTAAGCTAGGTGCTAAATTCCGTTATAATAAAGAAGAGCGTTTTTATGGTGTGGAAGCTCCAGAAGGTTTAAAAGGAACCTTTATGTTACTTGATGAAGCTTCTGTTACCGGTACTGCAAACATCGTGATGGCTGCAGTGATGGCTGAAGGAGAAACTACTATATACAATGCTGCTTGCGAACCGTATTTACAACAGCTTTGTAAGATGCTCAATAAAATGGGCGCTAAGATAAACGGTATTGGTTCTAACATGCTGAAAATTGAAGGTGTAAAAGCGCTTAAAGGTTGTGAGCATACTGTTTTACCAGATATGATTGAAATAGGATCTTGGATTGGCCTTGCTGCAATGACCAAGAGTGAGATTACTATAAAGAATGTAAGTTGGAATGATCTTGGATTGATCCCGGCGACGTTTAGAAAATTGGGTATTTCTGTAGAAAAGAAAGGGGATGATATTTTTATCCCTGCACACAAAGATGGTTATGAGATAGAGACTTTTATAGACGGTTCTTTTATGACGATTAGTGATGCACCGTGGCCTGGTTTTACTCCAGATTTGTTGAGTATCATTTTAGTTGTGGCAACTCAGGCAAAGGGTGAAGTTTTGATACACCAGAAAATGTTTGAGAGTCGTTTGTTTTTCGTAGATAAATTGATTGATATGGGAGCGAAGATCATTCTTTGCGATCCGCATCGTGCAACGGTTATAGGTCATAACTTTAAATCTACTTTAAAAGCTACTACAATGACTTCGCCAGATATCAGAGCTGGAATTTCATTGCTTATTGCTGCATTGAGTGCTAAAGGAACTTCAACCATTCATAATATTGAGCAGATAGATCGTGGATATGAAAATATCGATGAACGTCTACGTGCTATAGGAGCTAAAATTATAAGAACAACTTAAGACTGATTCGTTTATAATTGAAACAAAAAACCTCAAAATGTGAATTCTGAGGTTTTTTTTTGGATATAGCTGATTACAAAAGCAATTTCGCTATATCTTGCCAAGTATCAGCACGCTCAAAACCATTAGTTTTGATATTATGAGGCGATGTAAACTGAATGCCTCTACCATCAAAAGCTTCTAAGTTATACGAGCGATCATCAATTAAAATGTCTCCTTTTAAAATATGCTTGTGCCCACAAAGAATGCGGTTTTCCCATGGTATAAAAGGAAAATGTTTGTCTAACCAATCTGCTTTTTCTTCAAGACTAGTCTTAAATTGCATTGCTGCAGAAGCGATGTACAATTCATATTTGTCGTTAAGTTCGCGCATTACTTCTTGACTGTCTTTCATTACAGCAAGATCTATAAAGAATCCACGTTCATTGGCGTGATTTCTAATATAATCCTGATGTTCTGTAGGAACCATTTGCCAGACCTCAGAGCCTAGACAATCTTCTTTTTTTAGGTTTGCGTTGTATTTCGTGTTATACAAGTCAATGTGTGCTTGATACGTATCTGCAATCACTTCGTCCATGTCTACAAATAGGGTCATAGTAGTTTTATTTAAATAATAGAAGCAGGAAAATCCTGCAAGATTTTAGTTTAAAACTAGCTGATTCAATACTTAACCAGCCGGTAAGGTGCCAAAATACGGTATTAGAGTCAAATCATTTTTAAATTCACCTTAAATTATAGGTTTTGAATTAGCGCAAAGGTTATAATTAAGTATTTTTATAGAGAGCTCTAATTTATGTGGAAGTTTTATAGAGATGTTACTTTATTTGCGTTGTTATTTTCAGCGGTAACCATACCGTTTGGAAGTTTGGAAACAGCATCCATTGTCTTTGGTGTTCTTGGTACTCCAGTAGGATTACTCTCTTTTAATTATTTTCAAAAAGCAGAATTTTACGGATATTACAATTTAGGATATACCCGTTATAAATTGGTTGCCAAGACTTGGTTGATAAACCTCTGTGTGACACCGGTTTTGTTTTTAATCACTTTAATAATTTCAAAACTCATAACGCTTGGCACTCTTACAAACTCATAACATAAGCAAGCATTTTGGCGAAAGACACGTGCTTAATCAAACGGGTTTTGAGCTGCAAACCGGAGAAATTTTAGGGGTTTTTGGAAGAAATGGAACAGGAAAAAGTACATTGTTAAAAATCCTCTTCGGAACCTTAACCGCGCAAAGCGGAAGTATAAAGGTTAATGAATCTCAATTTGATGTCCGTAGGAAATTTTGGCATAAAAATCAAATAGTAGCGAGCGGCTTAATTGGATATTTACCACAATTTAGTTTTTTACCACAGTCATCAAAAGTTTGGGATATTATTCCCAGATATTTTGAAGGAGAACAACAAGATTTGGTTTTTAGAGCTCCGCGAATGACTGAAATTGCCAAACAAAGAGTAAGTGAGTTGTCTATGGGACAACGCCGGTATTTAGAGGTATTGATTATTGGTAATCTTAACCATCCATTCCTTCTGCTCGACGAACCTTTTTCTATGGTAGAACCCTTGTTTAAAGAATTGATACACGATTTTTTAATTTCCTTAAAAGTTACAAAAGGTATTTTGCTCACAGATCACTATTATGATGATGTCTGGAAGCTGGCCGACCGAAAACTAGTTTTAAAGAATGGTAAATTAGAACAGGTTAAAGAACTGCAAGAGCTTGTAGCAGGGGGCTACTTGCGAAGTATATAAAACTATGAAAGACAATTTCTCCAATCACGCAGCAGATTACGCTAAATTCAGACCGACCTATCCTCAGGAATTGTATGTTTATTTATTTGATATTGTTCAGCAGAAGTCTAAAGCTTGGGATGTAGCAACGGGTAATGGGCAGGTAGCATTTGAATTATCTAAAGTTTTTGATGAAGTGTTAGCAACAGATCTCAGCGCAAAGCAACTTGCTGAAGCGCCTCAACTCAAAAATATCATTTACCGGGTTCAGACGGCAGAAGAACGTTTTGACGACAATGAGCAGTTTGATTTAATAACCGTGGCTCAAGCTATACACTGGTTTGATTTTGATGCGTTTTATAAACAAGTAAAACATCATTTAAAACCTGACGGAATTTTTGCAGTTATTGGGTATTCCGTTTTAGAGACTTTAGGAGAATTGAATACTGTTATTCAACATTTTTATAAAGTGATTACCGATCCATATTGGGATCCTGAACGGAAGTATCTGGATGAAAATTACAAAAGCATCCCCTTTCCGTTTAAGGAAATTGAACCTCCAAAACTTACAATGCCAATTTACTGGACAGTCGAAGAATTGCTTAATTATTTAAATACTTGGTCAGCAGTAAAGCATTATGAAAAAGCTAACGGTAAGAATCCGTTACGCTTAATCCAAGATGATGTTTATAAACACTGGGGAGCAAGAGAAAAACGGGAGTTTAATTTTCCGTTATTACTACGTGTTGGTAAATTATAAATATTAGTACTTTTTTTTCCGTTTATTTTTCTTCTCTTGACCGGGAGCAAAGGCTTTAGCACTTTTAGCACCGTAAGCCTTTTTAACTTGACCAGGAGGAGAGTTCCTTGAAGTTGTTCGATAAGTACTTGAACATGAAGTTGCACTTAATAAAAAACTACCTAGGCTTAAAATTAAAATCAGTTTTTTCATAATCAGTTTTTTTATAAAGTTAAAACAGGAAAAAAAATGATCCTAGGTATTTAAGCTAAGCTTAGGACTATTTATTAGTTTGTTAAGATACTGCTGCTTTATACGTTTTAAGACAGCGCTCCCGAGCTTCCTTATGATCTACCATTTTATCAGGGTAGTCATCAGTATCAAACTCTGGTACAAACTCTCTAATGTACTTTTTGTCTTTATCAAATTTATCAACCTGAGTCATCGGATTAAAAATTCTGAAATAAGGCGCAGCATCTACACCGCTCCCGGCAGCCCATTGCCAGTTGCCTACGTTACTTGATAGCTCATAATCTAAGAGTTTTTCGGCGAAATAGGTTTCTCCCCAACGCCAATCTATAAGCAAGTGTTTACATAAAAAACTAGCGACCAGCATGCGTACGCGATTGTGCATATAACCGGTTTTGTTGAGTTGCCGCATTCCGGCATCAACTAGAAGGAATCCGGTCTCACCCTTTTTCCATTTTTCAAATTCATCTTCATTATTGCGCCATTCAATTCGATCGTATTTAGGTCTGAAGGATTTATCAATCGTTTCAGGGTAATGATAAAGGATTTGCATAAAGAATTCACGCCAAATCAATTCACTCCAGAAAATAGTATTCTTTTCAGCAATCGCTTTTTTGACCATTTTACGAATGCTGACCGTTCCAAAACGTAAATGCGGACCTAAATGGGAGGTGCCATCCTTTGCTGGAAAGTTTCGGGTGTCTTCGTAATTCTGAATTAAGGTAGGAGTTACTTCATAATCGGGAATCTCAATACTTGACTTTTTAAAACCCATATCGCTCAAATCAAGATTGGGCAGTCGGCTATTTTCGATTAAATTTTTAAGATACTGACTCGTATAATGTATTTTGAGATCTTGATCTTCATCAAAAACTTCCCGCCACTTATTCTTATACGGAGTATATACAACATAAGGATTGCCATCGCCTTTTACGACTTCGTCTTTCTCGAAGATTACCTGATCTTTAAATGTTTTAAAAGGAACATCTTTTTCTTCTAAAATTTTTTTTATTTTTTTATCTCGCTGCAGTGCATAAGGTTCATAATCGTGGTTGGTATAAACAGCCTGAATATTATAGTCCTCGGTAAGTTGTTTCCAAATATCCTCTGGTTTGCCGTAATATAACGCTAATGAACTGCGGTATTCATTTTGCATTGTTTTACGTATTTTCTGAAGCGTATCATAAATAAAAGTAACCCGCGCATCATCTTCAGGAAGTTTATCTAAAATTTCTTTATCAAAAATAAAAATGGGTAGAACAGGATTACCCCCTTTAAGGGCTTCAAGAAATCCTACATTATCATCAAGTCTCAAGTCTCTTCGGAACCAAAAAACAGAAAGCCTAGTCATAATAAAAATTGGTTGGTTAGGTGAAAAATCGAGTTTAGTGGAACTCGACTACGATACGTTTAAGGTTGACATCCCACCATCTACTCCTAAAATTTGACCAGTCATCCAGCTGCTATCTTCACTTAAAAGGAAACTTGCAATCTTTGCAATATCGTCAGGGGCTCCTACACGTTTCAGCGGATGGCGTTCATCCATTTTCTCGCGCTTCTTCTCATTGCCTAGTAGCTTTTCGGCCAGTGGCGTATCCGTTAAGGAAGGAGCAATTACGTTAACTCTGAATTTAGGAGCATATTCTGCCGCAAGTGCTTTAGCAAAACCTTCAATAGCACCTTTAGATGCTGCGACACTAGTATGAAAAGGCATACCGACTTTAACTGCTACTGTGCTAAAAAATACCAAACTGGCTTGTTTAGATCTTTTTAGGCGTTCTGTTACCACTTTCAAAGATTTTATCAAGCCGAAGAAATTGAGCTGCATATCCTGCTCAAAAGTTTCTTTGCTCAACATCTTAAAGGGTTTCAGATTTATAGAACCGGGGCAATAAACAAATCCATCTAAAACTTCAGGTAGATTTTCGGTATCTAATTCGCCATTTTCAACATCATAATTTATGTAGGTTGCTTCAATATTAGCTAAACCTTCCTTGTTGCGCGATGCAATATATATATTATGATCACTGTGTATTAGTTGTGCCAAAGCATTACCAATACCGTGTGATCCTCCAATAAGTAGTATATTTTTTTTCATAACTTAATTTAAAATTTCACTTTTAAGAACGCCTTCCGTTTCTTTTGTGGTTGGTTTGTATTCTCCGAATAACTCATTGAGCTTTTGCTCTCTGTATTCAAATATTTCTTGCAATTTAGGCTTCACTAAAAATGGATGTATGAGTTGTCCTAAAATTCCCATCGGCACTTTATAATCTATAACATCTTCTATCTCAACACCATCTGGAATTTCCTTAATAAAATGTTTGTGATGCCATAAGGCATATGGACCAAAACGCTGCTCATCTACAAAATAGTCGAGATGTTTTACGTGCGTGATTTCGGTAACCCAGTCCATTTTTATACCTGCAACCGGAGACACTTTATATTGTATAATTTGTCCCGGAAACATGGCTCTGTCTGAGCCTGATTGTATTTCAAACCCCATATAATCAGGAGTTATTATCTGTAAATTTTTAGGATCTGAAATAAAATTCCACGCCTCTTCAAGTGTGATGGGTAGGTTTTGTTTGGTATGCATCGTGTAAATTTTCATAGGTGCGGCTTTAGGCGCTTAAAAGTGAATCCTTTGTAAAAATAAAGGCTAAAGTGTTTAACGAAAAAGTATTTAAGTTAAACAAAAATTAAAGTTATTTCCTTTTTTTATAAAGAGTGAGTATAAATATTTTTTAAAAAATGCGGGTATTCCACATTTATAACCTCTATTTATTAGTAATTTGGTGTTCCTATTATAACGTTATATATTTTAGCTGAAAGTGCTATTTTTAGAGTTGTAATTGATTAAAAAAGAAGAGACTACTAATTAAAATTTATTATTGAAATGAAAAAAATACTATTTATTTGCTTTTTAGCTTTGGGAAGTTTTGCTCAATCTCAGATACAAACTCCGGCAGCAAGTCCACATGCGACATTATCGCAGACTGTAGGATTAACTGAAGTTAGCATCGATTATTCAAGACCTAACATGCGTGGTCGTGAAATTTTTGGAGAATTACTTCCATACGGTACTATTTGGAGAACAGGAGCTAATGCTACTACAAAATTAACTATAGATAAAACTATTAAGATTGCGGGCAAAGAATTAGCTGCAGGAACTTACAGTATTTATAGTATTCCGGGTGAAGATATGTGGGAAGTTGTTTTTTACACAGATCATTCTAATCCTTTAATTACTGAATTTGATGACAGTAAAGTAGCATTGCGTACTATGGTTGAGCCTGTAAATATGCCAATGACCATGGAAACTTTTACCATTGTAATTGATGAGATTATGGCAGATAGCGCGGTACTTAATTTTTTATGGGCAGATACAGTTATACCTGTCAAGTTTGAAGTTATGACAGATGCCGAAGTGATGAATAGTATTGATACAACTCTTAGCGGGCCAAGCGCCGGAGATTACTATAATGCTGCTGTATATTATTTAAATAGCGGAAAAGACATCAGCAAATCTAAAGAGTGGATGAATAAAGCAATGTCTATGACTGAAACTCCGCGTTTTTGGCAATTGCGTCAGCAGTCTTTGATCTTAGCAAAAGCTGGTGATAAGAAAGCAGCTGTAGAGGCGGCAAAAGCTTCTCTTGCTGGAGCTAAAGAAGCTGGTAATGCAGATTATATTAAGATGAATACAGATTCTCTAAAAGAATGGGGAGCACAGTAAATCTTAAATAGATACGTATTTAAAAGCCGTAAATCTAATGATTTATGGCTTTTTTATTTTAGATTGACGGCTTGTTTTATAAATAACAAGGTTATTCATAAAACAAACCTATTTGTTCGCGTATATCATCTAGGGTTTTAATGAGTGTTCTACTAAAATCATAAGACATCAACGGACTTTCTTTATGTCCTTCTCTTAATAGATCGGCAAAATGTTCTATCTCAAAATAGTAGCCTTTTCCTGTATAAGTAAAATCGTGTTCCACTTTTACTCCGTCTAAAATCGCTGTTACTTTGTCTGTCTGATGGAATCTGCTATTGAGAACTAACACTCCGTTTTCACAAATTAGTGTTGCTGTTGTAGGAGTATCTTGAATGATGCTTGATTTTAAAAATACTTTTGTGCCAGAAGAATAAGTAAAAGTCATTTCAGTTTCCTCATCAACTCCTGTTTTTCCTATTTTGGCTTTCGCCGAAATATTCTCAGGGTTTCCTAATAAACCTAATGCACAAAATACTGGATAAATGCCTATATCCAGTAACGAGCCACCGCCAAGATCTTTATTATACAAGCGACCTTCTGGATTAAAATCTGCATCAAAACAAAAATCTGCAGTTAGCGTTTTAACAGCACCGTATTTTCCACTTTCTAATTCTTCTTTTACAAATTTAAAATGAGGCATCATACGCGTCCATAAAGCTTCCATCAGTAACACCTTGTTTGCTTTTGCTACGCTTATCATTTCTTCAACCTGAGCTAAATTCATAGCAAAAGGTTTTTCGCATAAAACAGCTTTTCCGTTAGTTAAGCAAAGTATCGTATCCTGATGATGGCGAACGTGTGGTGTTGCGATATAAACGGCATCAACTTGTGGATCTTCAGCTAACTCCTCATAGCTGCTATAGCATTTAGTTGCGTTATAGTTTTTGCCAAATTCATCAGCTTTTTCCTGTGATCGGGAAGCCACTGCATACAGTTCAGACCCTGTTACTTGTAGAAGATCTGTAGCAAAACTATTGGCAATTTTACCCAAGCCTAGTATTCCCCAGCGTATTGTTTTCATCGTTAAGAGTTTGTTGCTTCAGTATTTAATATCTGTTTTCCTGTAATTTGAAAAAGTAATCCAAAAAAGATTACTAGTGCACAGCCTATAACGTTAAGCCATAAATATGGCAATCTTATGTATTCAAACTTATCTAAACAAAATAGCACTATTACTAGAATTTGAGTGAGAATAGCAGCTGGAAAAACAGCTTTAGATTTAATTTTCTTGATAAAGAAAGCTGACATGAAAATACCCAGAATGGTGCCGTAGAAAATAGATCCAATTATGTTAACCAGCTGTATCAAGTTGTCAAAAAGATTGGCTGTACAGGCAATTAGAATTGCTAGAATTCCCCAGCTTAACGTAAACCATTTTGTTGCGTCTACAAAATGAGATTCTTCTTTCTCTTCATCCAGATTACGGCGGTAAAAATCGACTGTTGTTGTTGCGGCCAGAGCATTTAACTCAGATGCGGTAGATGACATGGCGGCAGAGAGAATTACCGCAAGAAGTAATCCTATAAGTCCACGCGGCAAATTATTTAAGATAAAATGAATAAAGACATAATCTTTGTCGTTTGTTTCTACGTTGCCATTTGCCTGCCCGATAATCATGCGGGCTTCATCTCTTATTTTATTTTCTTCTTTATTGATTTCCGCCAAAGCTTGGGATGCTTTTACAATAGTACCATTGGGTTGCGTAATCTCTTTGTTGGGATCTGAAGCTACCTGAAATCCTATTTCTGATTTGTCTGAACGCAATTCGTCTAACTTATTCTGTAAACCGTTGTATTCTTTTTCAAATGGAGTACCGTGAATAGCTGCAGTTGCTGCAGGATTAAAATTTAGCGGAGTGGGGTTGAATTGATAAAACACAAAAACCATCACTCCAACAAGCAAAATGAAGAATTGCATCGGAACCTTAAGCAGACCGTTAAAAATCATTCCCAACTGCATTTCACGTAAAGATTTACCACTAAGGTAGCGCTGTACTTGACTTTGGTCTGTACCAAAATAGGAGAGCATTAAAAAAGTACCACCTAAAATTCCACTCCAAAATGTGTAGCGGTTATCAAAATCGAAAGAAAAATCAAGCACATCAAGTTTACCACCTGCGCCGGCAATTTCTAAAGCGTTATTAAAACTGATATTTTCTGGCAAATAGCTGATGATTAGAAAAAACGCAGCAAACATCCCTAAGAAAATCACACCCATTTGTTGCTTTTGGGTAACGGTAACCGCTTTGGTACCACCAGAAATGGTGTAAATAACCACGAGGAGACCAATGATGATATTCAACGTATTTAAGTCCCAGCCCAAAACCGCAGATAAGATAATAGAAGGTGCAAAAATGGTAATCCCTGCAGCAAGACCTCTTGATAACAAGAATAAGCCGGAAGCTAATGAACGCGTACGCTGATCAAATCTACTCTCTAAGTATTCATAAGCTGTATAAACATTGAGTTTGTAGTAGATAGGTATAAAGAAGATACAGATGATAATTACAGCAATAGGAAGTCCAAAGTAAAATTGTACAAATCCTAAACCATCATTATAAGCCTGCCCCGGAGTTGATAAAAAGGTAATAGCACTGGCTTGAGTAGCCATCACTGAAAGACCTACCGTCCACCATTTTGATTCATTACCACCGCGAATATAATCTTGTACATTGGTACGCCCGCGAGTTTTATATATTCCATATAAAACTATAAAAGCGAGAGTTGCTACCAGTACAATCCAGTCTATTTGTTGCATATTAAGCGGTGTAATACTTCATTAATAAAAAGAACAAAATGATATATACAGCATTCATAACGAGTACGAGCGTATAATATTTAGACCATCCTTCTTTTTTTGGCTGCATCATTGTTTGATTTTTTGGTCATTTTTTCCAACGGAAAGCATATTTGCAAAAAGACGATAGGCTCCAGAAACTCCTGCCGGAAGTTCTCTAAAGAAGCTTAAACCGGTATAAATATAACGACCTTCGCCATACTTAGCGATTAATAAACTGCCATCGCTTGCAGCTTCATCTTTATCATGTATAGAAATTATAGGTTTATAGGCGCTGTCATATTCATCGGGAAAATAAAGGCCACGCTCTTGTACCCAACCTTCAAAATCGGTATTTGTTATTTTATTTGGGTAATTGAGTACTTCAGCTGTTGGATCTAAAACAGTGACTTCTGCAAATTCGTCGGTAACGCGGTCGCTACTTAAATGGAGTGGGTAAGGGCCTAAATTTGGAAAACTAAAACCTCTCGCGGTGTTATACTGTACCAACATAGTGCCGCCATTTTTTACATAATCTAAAAGAATTGGCTGTTTGTATTTGAGTTCATCAACCACATTGTAAGCACGAATTCCCATTACGACAGCATCAAAATTCTCTAAGTTTTTTGCTGTAATTTCTTCCGGGCTAACTTCTGCAACTTGATAACCAATCTGTCTTAAACTTTCAGGAATCACATCTCCCGCACCAGCGATATAACCAATGTAATTTCCTTTTTTGTCAATATCTAATCGAACCAGTTTATTGGTAGAAGGTAGGGTAAGTGTTTGTAAAGGGATGTGGTCATAATCTATACGAACCACTTTATCGGTAAGTGTTTTTCCGTTTAAAACGAATTGCGGTTCTAATAGACCTTCACTTGCATCTTTAGGCGGAGTGACTGTAAATGCGATACTTTTTGTTTCGCCTTTTTGAGCGATATTTACTTTTTGTGGCTCGCTAACCTTCCAGCCGATGGGTACATTTAAGGAAACTGTTCCCGATAGGTTAGAGGTGTATGCTGTTACATCTGTCAAGATTGTTTTAGGTTCCGCATTCGCGAAAATAATAACAGGGTCTTTAACAGCTACCGAAGCTTCCGGAACAATTTCAAACGGTTCGTATACTTCACCTTCAACACGATCAGTGTATTTGTAAACCAAATTTGTTATAAACGGAATGCTAATGGCACCTATTTTTAGATTGAAAATGGCTTTGAAAACCTTAGGAGTTTCAGGTAGGCCGATTAGTTCTTGATCGGTTACTTTATACATTCCCGCAGAACCCTGCTCAGTTAACCAATAAGCCGTAGTAAGATCAGCACCGCCTGTATTAAATTGTACTTGTTCTTTATAATCTGAATTGAATGCTAAATCTTGAGAAATAACAATTTTTTTTCCGGAAGGTACTAACTCAATACTTTCTATTTCTACAGGGAAATGACTTCGGTTAATAGCTTCAAAAGTAAGATTGATTGTCTCATTCGCAATGGCGGCTTGTTGGCCGGTAGCAGCTTCTAGATACAGCCCAGAACACGCTTTGATTATTGAAGTAATTTGCTTGGTTTTTAGATCACGCCAATGTGCATCTTTTAGGTTTTTGATGAGCGTATACGCTTTCAGCAACTCCGGTAAACTAGCCGAAGGATTATTGAAGTCGTAATTTTCTTCAACTTCATAAAGTATTTTACCAATAGCCGCACCGCCTTCAACACGATTCCAAGATGTATCAATGCCTTCAAAAATGTTTCCGCTTTGCGGATAATCTCCTTTTAAAAGTTCAAGGTATTCTACTTGCTCACCACGAGATCCGGTATTACCAAAACCTTGTGATTTATGCTGACTGCGGCTTAATGCTGAAATTTCAGTATTGCTTAAACCGTAAGCCGGGTAGTAGCTACCCACATCTACAGAAACCAGATTGCTTTTATCTGCTTCTTTAAATTTTTCCTGACTGCCATAAAACCACCATGAGGTATTAAAAAACAGGCGTTGTGGTTGCCAAATTTCGGTATATTTTAACTGATTTGGAAAAACCGAAGGATCATTAACCAAATCAAAAGCTTCAACGCTGAGCATAGCAGAGGTCGTGTGGTGACCGTGTGTTGTGCCTGGAGACCGGTGATCAAACCTGTTGATAATTACATCAGGCTTAAAATTGCGAATAGCCCAAACCACATCGCTAAGTACCTGATCTTGCTCCCAGAATTCCAGTGTTTCTTCGGGATTTTTAGAATAGCCAAAATCATTTGCGCGTGTAAAACGCTGTTCGCCACCATCGGTTCTGCGGGCGGCTAATAATTCTTGAGTACGAATAACACCTAGTAACTCTCTGATTTCGGGGCCTATCAAATTTTGACCTCCATCTCCACGAGTAAGAGCTAGGTAACCAGTTCTAGCATGAACATCATTTGCCAGATAAGAAATCATAGCTGTATTCTCATCATCGGGGTGTGCAGCAAAATAAAGCGCTGTGCCTAAAAAATTTAGGCCTTTAAGCTGCTCATATATTTCTGAAGAAGATGGCTTTTTAGGTTTTTGGGCTTGCAACTGTAAGGTAACACAGCAGAGAAGAGCGATAAAAAAGCGCATATTTTAAAAGAATTATTGTGGTTAGGGAATACTCAGACTTAGCTCAAACACGAGCTAAGTCTGAGGTTTTTTAGTTTCCTTAGCAAAATACGAAACATAAATTTTACCCGTAAAAATTAATCAGTTTTTAGATTTAATTTTATCAAAAATCACGCCGTAGCAGCAATTTCTAAAAGTGAATATAATTTTTGTGTAGGCAGGCCCATTACGGTGTTGTACGAACCTTCTAATTTGAGCAAGGCTATATGTCCTATCCATTCTTGAATGCCATAAGCCCCGGCTTTGTCAAAAGGCTTATAGGTATTGATATAATGCTGAATTTCTGCTTCTGAAAATACTCTGAAATGTACCGTTGCGCTGTCGTGGGTAACCCATTGTAGCTTTGAAGTAGTCACACAAACCGAAGAAATAACCTCGTGACTGGTCCCGCTCAATGATTGAAGCATTCTTGTCGCTTCTTCTGCATCTTTGGGTTTACCTAATGCTTGCTCATCTTTAAATACTAGAGTGTCTCCGGTAATTAAAATTGTATCATCTGTAAGTTCATTTAAAAATGCTGCGGCTTTCTTTTTGGCGATATACTTTGCGATTTCTGCTGGTTGCATTCCGGCTGGATAGCTCTCATCAATTGGTTTTAAACGAACTTCAAAATCTACTTCAAGAGCTTTTAGAAGTTCTTGTCTACGCGGGGATTGTGAAGCGAGAATGAGATTTTTATGTTGTAGGAGATTTTGGAGCATTAAATAAGGTTTTAAAATTTTAAGGTTAGTGTCAAAACACCCAACGATACGATACCCAAAAGCATAATAAGTTTTAGCAGTTTAGATAGAAACGTATAATGAATTTGTTTATCAGCATAACGGGCTTTTATGCAAAAAAATACCAGTGGTACCACAACTGCGGCAACTAGGTATATTGAAGTCCATACATTAGCTTGCAAGTAGGCATAGATATATCCCAGAATTGTAAAAATATAAATCACAGCGATATAAGCCGAAAGTTTAGCGGTACGCTCTAATCCTAAAACTATTGGTAAAGACTGAATTCCGGCGGCGTGATCGCCATTTGTATCTTCGATATCTTTAATAATTTCTCTTAGGAAATTGAGCATCAAAGCAAAAATGCCATAGTCTCTTAAGATAGACATAGGCGTAATCAATTCTTGCTGAAACCGATTCAGTAGCGGAAGCATATCAAAAATGATCACAATGAAAATTGAAGAAGCTACGGCAATACTAACGACCAAATTTCCGATTATGATCAGCTGTTTTAAAAAGTTGGCATACACATAGAGTAGTGCTGAAATCAAGACAAAAAGGGTTGCGAAGTTAGTTAAGTCCATACTATAGCACATCAGGAAACCAATGCCCACACCAGCAATATTTAATGCCAGGTAGATAGTAAAAGCAAAACTCTCAGAGAATGAGGATGGAATATAAGTTTTTGTTGGTTTATTGATGCGGTCGCTAACCACATCATTGATGTCATTTATCACATACCCGGCTGCAGCGATCAGAACTGTTGCAATGAGCAAAAGTGCAAAATTAAAATGCGATAGGGCGGTGGGTAGGTTTAAGGCCTTTAAAAAACCATAATGCACTAAAATCTGTGTGAGTACTATGAGTAACAGATTTTTATATCGAATAAATTTAAAGAAGGTCAATCGCTAGAATTTGAAAAGACCAAATATACTAAAAGCCACATATTATGTAGCTTTTAGATCAATTGATGAACTTGTAATATTTACTCGATAATCGAGATTTAAATGCTCTTAGACTTACCTTGAAGTAAAAGCTGTTTCTTTTTTATGCCCCGTGGGTTTGCCTCAAGGTGATTTACTCAAAAATTCTTGAGGCTTTAATGAGTTTAAGATCAACTCAAATGTGATTATTTTTGATCAACATCACCTCCCGAATTTTCGATAACAGCTACTTTTTTTGGTTCTCCCCAGTAGTCTATATCTCCCGCACTTGAAGCTTTAGTAGCGATTTCTTTAGAAACATAAACGCGTATATTAGCTGCGCTAGAAGCTTCTGCGTCACAGAATTCTGCTTTAAGATCTTTAGCATTGATGGTTGCTGCAGAACTTGCATCAAAGCGTAACGTCTGTGCTTCACCTTCTAAATGTAAAGTAGCAGCGCTACTTGCATCTGCATTGATCTCCCGAATTTCAACAGGTACTTTTACAGTAGCAGCACTAGAGACATCAAAAGTGATGCGATCTCCGGTAAGAGTTTCTACTGCTGTGATGTTAGACGCGCTACTTGCTTTTACAGATTCTAAAGGCTGTGTGTAGGTCACGTGAATTTTACGGGATGTTGCATTACCTATATTAGAATTGTCTGTTGTTTCAATACGCAGTGTGTTTCCTTCATAATGAACATCAAGATATTCTAGCAAGTTGTCATCCATTTCTGCTGTGACAGCTGGAGTGGAACCTTTTTTAAGAATTACATCCCAACCGTTACTGGTGTGAATTTTAGAAAAATCCTTTGTGAGATTAAGGTCTTTATTGACTACGTTTCCGTTGCCATTAACCTGCCCCATATCTAAACTGAAATTACATGAGGTCACCATAAGAGCAGTTACTATTCCAATAAGTAATTTGATTAGTGTTGTCATAGTTTTTGTTTTTTGATTGATAAATGATATTAGTTTATAGAATCTAATTCTTTCTCAGGTGTTTCTACTTCAACACCATCTTGCTCAGGTTCTACTTTTGATTGGTATTCATATACGTTATTTGTTACAGTAGAATCTGATGTGCTTTCTGAATATTCCCATTCATTATTTTCTTCCACTTCTTGTTCTATAACTTCAATAGGACAGGTTGTGCAGATCAATTCTGAATCTTGCATCACTGTATAATACCCTATATAGTCACGATCCAGCAAATCAGAATATCTGCTTCTGTGGTAAGTTGATATATTGTTATCTGTAAGAAGTGCCATTCCTTCTGGGATAGCAAGAATCAATTCTACTTCTTGGTCTCTAAACTTGTTTATATAATCGGTTACAAAGAAGTTGTCTAGCAATAAGGTGTTTCCGATAACTTCAAAATTGTAAACAATTTGCTGAGCGCGATTTTCAGCTTCGTTAAAAGAGCTTCCCTGCGCATTCTTTTTAATGATTAGTTTTGTTTCTGGCGAATCACTTTTTTGAACGCTGAGGTTTACATCACGATTGTAAATCACTTTATTACCATTATCGTCTGTACGTATTTTCCAGCTTTGATTGTGATACTTTTCAGCGCTGTACTTGTTTTGCGTTTTCATCTTAACTGTAAGTGTATCTGTAGACTGTACCGGTAACACTTCAGTAATCAACTTTTCACCATCAACTGCGGTAGCCATACCTTGACGTACCCCAAGAACAGCTATTGCGATAAGCGATACTAACCAAAGACCTAGCAGTGTTAATTTCGCCGTAAGGCTTAACCTTTTTAAAGTGTTTACCAGAATACGCAGACCTAGATAAAACAACATAAAGAATGGTATACCAACTGCTAAGAACGTTAAGAGTGTAATCAACCAAAGTGGTGCGCCACTGGTATTTGCCATCTCAACATAATCTGCGATACTGCCGTCAAAAAAGTCTAAAGTTCCTGCAGTAAATAGACCTACAAAAAGACCTATTAGTGTACAACCACCTATTAAGATAAGTAGGATACCTATAAATTTCACAAAAACCTTTAGAATAAACATGATGATTTTGCCCAGCGTACTGGCAAAAGATCCGGCTCCTTCACGAGCTTTGTTACCATACTTAACATAGTCAACATTTTTTACGGAATCTGCAACCGTGTCAAAGCCTTCTTTAACCTTACGCTGAATATTGTCTATGTTGACGGGCTTTCCCCGCATTTCCAGTTTTTCTGATGTGGTACGCGCTTCTGGAACAAAGATCCAGAAAGCGGCGTAGATTAAAATAAATCCTCCCCAAGAGAAAATGGTAAGCAGAATAAGTGCGATACGTAGCCATACTGCGTCTATTTGTAAATAGTGTCCCAGACCAGAACACACACCTCCTATATAAGAGTGCTCTGTATCTCTGTAAAGCTTTTTGGTAGAAGAGTCTGTATAGTTATGCTTTTTTGTAGGTTCATCTTCAAAAATCTCTTCGTCAAGACGGTAATCTTCGGGTTGTCCCATAATGTTGATTACTTCTTCAACTTCGGCCATACCAATTACTTGGCGCTCATTTTTCACACGTTCAGAAAATAATTCTGCTATGCGTGCTTCTATATCCTGTATGATTTCTTCACGACCTTGAGCATCTGTAAACGAACGTTTGATCGCGTCGAGATAGCGCTGCAATTTGGCATACGCGCTTTCATCTATATGAAAAAATAGGCCGGCTAGATTAATATTAACTGTCTTATTCATTGTTTTTTGCTTTTTGATTGGTTACCAGTGAGACGGCTTTTTGAAGGTCATCCCAGGTTGATGATAGTTCATTTAAGAAGAGCTTACCGGTGTCTGTAAGTCCGTAATATTTACGAGGTGGCCCACTGGTTGATTCTTCCCAGCGGTAATTGAGTAAACCAGCATTTTTAAGTCTGGTAAGAAGGGGGTAAATAGTGCCTTCTACCACCAGTAGCTTAGCGTCTTTAAGCGTTTCTAGTATTTCTGCAACATACGCATCTTCATCTTTTAAAATAGAGAGGATGCAATACTCCAAAACACCTTTACGCATCTGCGCCTTTGTGTTTTCAATCTTCATAGATCATGTGTGTTAAGCGATTAATAACTGTTCGTTTTTTGATTCCGCTGAGCGGAAATTTTTTTGAGGATTTCCCTCTTGTTTTCATTTCAGAATCTATTTATACTGAAATGCATTTGCTTAAACCTCAGGTGATGAGTCTGAAGGTGTTTCTTTATCAGAAACTTTAAGCGTCTTTAAAAAGTTTATACATAATGGGTACTTGTATGCTTCTCCATTACTGGCACTTACTGCTGCAGATATCACCGAAAACAAGGTGATGATAAACAGTGCTAGTAAAAGAATACCGAATACAAATACAGTGATGATGAGGCCACTGGCTTGTCCCGGAAACACAAGGTTTTCAAAAGTTTCTTCACTTATATATCCCATTTCGCCCGAAGCAATTAAACCTTGCCATACTAAAAACGGAATAGCGATAAGTATAAGTGCGATTGCATAAATAAACATGCTCATTTGAAAGTTAAGGGCGCGTCTTCCGTGATTATCTATAAATAAAGAATCGCGTTTTAGCGCTAACCAAATAAGTAGGGGAGCGATAAAATTCCCTAACGGAAAGATGAATTGCGTAAATACAGATAAGTGTATAAATGCTGCTATGTTTTTCTGATTGGTTTTGATGCTAGTTTCCATTGCTTATTATTTTCTTATGCAAATATATATATAAAAGCAGGTATTTTGTATTACATAGTACTTTAATTTAACTAAATATTAACAAAAAAGAAACTTACAGAAATCAGATTAGAAGTCTATTTTTGAGGTATAAACACACAGATTATGGTAGTTACTCCCGGTAAATTCAATAAATTTTTAATGTTCAAACTACCATCAGCCTGGTTGTGTGGTGTGCGTGTACGAGCAATTTCTGATACCAGTTGTACAACAACGGTAACCCATAAATGGATCAATCAAAACCCGTTTAACTCCATGTTTTGGGCTGTACAGGGTATGGCTGCTGAGCTGAGCACCGGCACGATGGTAATTGCTCAAATACAGAAAAGTGGTAAAAAGATATCAATGCTTGTTGCTAATAATAAAGCTTCATTTAGTAAAAAGGCAACTGGGAAAATTACATTTATCTGTGAAGAAGGGCATAAAATAGAAGAGGCGATTGCTAAAACCGTTGAGACTGGAGCAGGTCAGACCTTCTGGATGAAAAGTGTAGGTAAAAATAAAGATGGAGTAGTAGTGAGTACTTTTGATTTTGAATGGACGGTGAAAATAAAAAGTTAAATATTCACTCATTTCTAATTGCTAAATATCAATCAGTTATTTTATTAGAATGTAGTAATTCTTATTTATATGTAACGTTTGTTTCGTGACAACTACTTATTAATATCAATCAAATCAAAAACGAAATATAAATGACAGCACACGAAATAGATTACCAGATCTTTGGAGAGGAAATGCAATATGTAGAGATCGAACTAGATCCTCAGGAAGGCGTGATTGCAGAGGCGGGGACCTTTATGATGATGGAAGACGGTATTAGAATGGAAACCATTTTTGGTGACGGTTCTAAAAATGATTCAGGGTTACTTAACAAAGTCTTTGGTGCCGGAAAGCGATTGCTAACCGGTGAGAGTATGTTTATGACAGTTTTCTATAACGACATTATCGGAAAGAAGAAAGTAAGTTTTGCTTCTCCGTATCCAGGAAAAATCATTCCTATAGATCTTACTAAAAATGGCGGAAGATTTATTTGTCAAAAAGATGCATTCTTATGTGCGGCAAAAGGTGTTTCAATTGGTATTGAATTTTCAAGAAAATTAGGTCGTGGTCTTTTTGGAGGAGAAGGTTTTATTATGCAGAAATTAGAAGGTGACGGTATGGCTTTTGTACACGCCGGCGGAACAACTTTTAAAAAAGAATTACATCCCGGAGAAAAATTAAAAGTAGATACTGGTTGTATTATAGGTTTTGATCATACAGTGAATTACGATATAGAATTTGTAGGAGGTATTAAGAACACAATTTTTGGAGGAGAAGGTGTTTTCTTTGCAACACTTTCTGGTCCGGGTACGGTTTATATTCAGTCGTTGCCATTTAGTCGTCTGGCAAAACGGGTTTTAGCATCTGCTCCTCAAATGGGAGGAAAAGATAAAGGTGAGGGTAGTATTTTGGGAGGTCTGGGAGATCTGTTAGACGGTGATAATAGATTTTAATCCTTTAAATAAAGTAGGATTTACGTGTTTTAACAATTTTTTTAGATTTAAAAACTTATTTTTAATAAGAAATTTTAACAAACCTGCTTATTGAATTGAAGATTACCTAACAAAAACATCTAATCTAAAAACAATCAAATATGGCAAGAGCAATGTTTGAGTACACTAAAACTATTTTAAAAAAAGTAAGTTTTGATAGTGTACTTTTTTGCAAAGAACTTCAAAAAGCTGCAAAACGATTACTTCCTTATGAATTGGAAGAATTAAGAGTCTGGATTCAGGAACTAACCAAAACAAATCCAGAATTGAATCAATGTATGATTTATCTCAATGCATAACGTATAATATGAAAAAGGCTTCTCGTTCGAGAAGCCTTTTTTATATTCACTGGTTTTTAACTCACTTACTTTTTTGAGGGAGTGGACTTATAATCTCTACATTCTGAAATGTAATTGCTCCTTTTACAACGCCTGCAATGGTTGAGCGTAATGCTTCAATAATTTGCATTTTTAATTCACTCTTGTGGTAAAGAAGACTTACTTCCCGTGCTGGAGCTGGTTCTTTAAAGTGATGTAGATATTTTTTTTCGGTATCTTTAATATCTAATGTATGCAAATAAGGTAACAATGTCATTCCTAATCCTTCATTGGCCAAACGAACTAAAGTTTCAAAACTTCCGCTCTCTAAAGAGAATGTTTCATCTTCATAGTTTCGATTGGTTTTGCATAGATTAACAACTCCGTCTCTAAAACAGTGTCCATCTTCTAATAATAACATGTCATTAAGATCAAGGTCAGCAACAGTTATTTTTTGAATATTATGTAAGGAATGATTTTCGGGTATATAAGCTACAAAAGGTTCGTAATATAAAGGACGCTCTTTAATATTTTCTAATTGTAGAGGAGTTGCTGCAATCGCAGCATCCAGATGACCTTCTTCTAGTCGTTCTATTATTGTTTCCGTTGGTAATTCTTCAATCTTTAATTTAACCTTAGGATATTTATTGATGAAATTACGCAGGAACATCGGTAGAAGAGTGGGCATAACCGTAGGTATAACCCCGAGTTTAAACTCTCCTCCAATAAATCCTTTTTGTTGATCTACAATATCTGCGATACGATTTGCTTCGTTTACGATATTGCGCGCTTGAGTTACAATTTTACTACCTATATCTGTCAACTCTATAGGTTTCTTACTTCGGTCAAAAATTAAAATATCAAGCTCATCTTCAAGCTTCTGAATTTGCATACTCAACGTAGGTTGAGTCACAAAGGTTTTTTCTGCAGCTTTAGTAAAATTCTGATTTTCTGCAACAGCAAGTACATATTTTAATTGAGTAATCGTCATAGGTGTAAATTAAACTTCAAAAATATAACGACCGATTGATTTTTCTTATAAAAAATGTGATAAATATTGGGTTTGCTCTATTGCTAAATAACTTCGATTAAAATCTAATGTTTAACGAAATCGGTTCATCTTTTAATTCAAATTTACAATCTTCCCATTGTGGGGGTCCCATAGCCATAATATTGTTTGAAGAACCGTAAGACTCCTTTGGCATTCCGTTGGTTTCAAAATCCATTTTGCCGTTTCCATTTTTATCGTGATAGCATAAAATGGCATAGGTTCCGGAAGCGATATTCTCAAACACCACAGAAGTTTTACCATCTTTAATTTCACTATTTGCAACTTTTAAAGGCATACCCATAAAGTTGTCTTTATTATATAGAGTATAACCTACAGTGCCATCATCACTGTTTGCATTTTCTATAGTCACTTTAATAGAGGAAATTTCTTGAGAGTAACTTATTAAACTGATAAATGTCACAAATAATAAGAGTGTAGTTTTCATAATGTTAATTTTAGAATTAATACTGATGCTAATCTATTAGAGCTTGTTTATATATGAGCAAAGAATAGCACTCAGTTGTAGATTAACAAGGACGAACTGTTTATCTTATACTTTAGAGGAGTAATTAATGGGGTTAGAAATATAATTTTGGAGGCTTTGAATTATTTTTAAGCTTAATCTAGGCGGATAAGAGGAATAAATCACCTTAATAATTAGATATACTGAAACAAAACAGGAAATTGAAAGTTTTTGCCTAAATCTCATTTTGTGCATTTCATCGAGTAAAGTGTCTGTGAGACTTTGGTTTCCCTGTTTTTTATGGAAATTCTACCAGTGGTAATCGGGTAAAACAAGTTCTTTTTAAGGATATATTATAAAACGTGTTAGTTGTAAGTCTTTGGTTTTAAGGTTTTGGGTAATAATTTTCAAATAACTTTAAAAAATCCCTTGCCGGGTCAGTTATTGGTTCTATATTTGCGCCTCCAAAATCGGATATAAAAAACGGTTTTACGTTCTTTGTTAAATAGATAAAATAAAGTTTTAGAAAAGCTTGTTAGTAATAGAAAAAGGGTAGTATCTTTGCCCTCCGGTTTTTTGGCAAAAAAAAGCGGGTAAGTTCTTAGAAAAGTTGCTTGTAGAGAGGCTAGAAAAAACTTCAAATTTTATTTGTTTGATAAATAAAAAGAGTTGTATATTTGCAGCCGCTTTCACGGAGAGCAACGCACATTGAAAATGAGGTGATTTGGTGATAAAATTAAGGTTCGATTCCTTAGCATCTTTCAAGAAGTTTCTTCTTTAATTAGAGGGAAAGTTATTTGACATATTGAATTGACAACGCGTATTATTTAGAGATAGATAATATTTGAATTAAAACTAGAACGACCATTTTGAGCACTCTTTTAGAGTGTGATTAAATTTCCTTATATCGTGGAATATTATAAAAGACACTACGATGAAGAGTTTGATCCTGGCTCAGGATGAACGCTAGCGGCAGGCCTAACACATGCAAGTCGAACGGTAACAGGGAAAAGCTTGCTTTTCTGCTGACGAGTGGCGCACGGGTGCGTAACGCGTATGCAATCTGCCTTGTACTGGAGTATAGCCCAGGGAAACTTGGATTAATCCTCCATAGTCTAT
>NZ_FQUN01000021.1 GCF_900129005.1 Leeuwenhoekiella marinoflava DSM 3653
ATAGACTATGGAGGATTAATCCAAGTTTCCCTGGGCTATACTCCAGTACAAGGCAGATTGCATACGCGTTACGCACCCGTGCGCCACTCGTCAGCAGAAAAGCAAGCTTTTCCCTGTTACCGTTCGACTTGCATGTGTTAGGCCTGCCGCTAGCGTTCATCCTGAGCCAGGATCAAACTCTTCATCGTAGTATCTTATATAATATTCCACGATATAAGGAAATTTAATCACACTCTAAAAGAGTGCTCAAAATGGTCGTTCTAGTTTTAATTCAAATATTATCTATCTCTAAATAATACGCGTTGTCAATTCAATATGTCAAATAACTTTCCCTCTAATTAAAGAAGAAACTTCTTGATAGATGCTAAGGAATCGAACCTTAATTTTAGCACCAAACCACCTCATTTTCAATGTGCGTTGCTCTCCGTGAAAGCGGCTGCAAATATACAACTCTTTTTATTTATCAAACAAATAAAATTTGAAGTTTTTTTTAGCCTCTCTACAAGCAACTTTTCTAAGAACTCACCCGCTTTTCTTGTTAAAAAACCGGAGGGCAAAGATACTACCCTTTTTCTATTACTAACAAGCTTTTCTAAAACTTTATTTTATCTATTTAACAAAGAACGCAAAACCGTTTGCTATACCCGATTTTGGAGGCGCAAATATAGAACCAATAACTAACCCGGCAAGGGATTTTTTGAAGTTTTTTCTTACCCCTTGATTATCCACTCCTTAAGCCTCAAACTATTTTAAAGCATTCTTAAAACCAAGGCTCCGTAACGCTAAAAAACCCACAATACCCGGAGGGAAACAGGTATATTCAACAAAGCAAAATCAGATCGTTAGTAATTGGTAAAAGGATGTTGAGAACACAGGATTTTACCTACAGCACCAAATTATCTTCCCAATTAGATTTACAGACACTATATTGCCGGGGATAAGATCCCGGTTCAAATGCTACAGCAATTGTACAGACATTCCTCTGTTACTACGACTATGATGTATCAATCCTATTTTGCCAGTACCGCAACGGATAAAGCACTAAATAGTGTGGTTGATTTTTAGTTATAGGTATTCAGAGTTTTGAATAAATAACTGTCCTATTTTTCGGTAAGCTTATATACGCACCAGCCGTCTGGGCAAAAGTGCTCAGGAAAAGAAATTTAGTGTGACCTATTACAGAGCAGAATACCAACGCAACATCGCCCAGGTAGAAAGCCCTCAGGGCAGGTATATGAAAGGTAAACGCCAAAGCACGGTAGAACCTGTTTTTGGCACCTTGACTCAGTTTATGGGGTTAAGGAAGGTAAATGCCATTGGATTAAAACAGGCCAATAAGTGTATGCAGCTTGCTGCCATTGCCTACAACGTTAAAAAGTACCTGAAGTTTATTGAAAAACGCACCAAAAGCGGGGCAGCGATGCTCGGCTTGTTTTTAGACCAAAAACAACCTTAAAAGAAGCGTTTAAATCAATTCTAACGCACATAAACTATCAATTCATCAATGGTATAAAACTAGAAAAACCGCTTAATCCCGAGGCTTCATGAGTTTGCAATACGTTAGATCTTATAAGAATTAGAGTCTTGTGCAACGGTTACCATTGTTATGGGCTGGGCTTTATTTGAGTCCATTAAATATTTCATTTAGAAGACAATTCATTTCTAAATAACCTTCTTTGCTTTTACTTTTCAATTTCTTGCGAAATTCATCCTGCACAAATGTTTTTTCAATAATTTCTCCTTGATATTTTTGTTCTTTATCATTGAAGTTTTTCCACCTAACTGGAATTAAACCGTCTTCTTTTGTAAGAATATCACCTCCTAAATACATTTCAATGCCACAAGCTGAACCATTAACATTCATAATCTTATTACCTGTTGGTCCAACTGTAGGGTATTTTTTGGCTAAAGGAATATCTGGAAATTTCAGAACGCGGATATTATCAGTTAAAGTCTTTGTATTCAATTTATTCATTTCCATAATACCAGTTGTATCATTATCAAATAATGCAATGATTGGATGTTTTACATTTGCAGCAGCGAAAGATGTAACAAGTTTTACTAAAGCAGATGCATTACTTTCAATTTTATATTCTTGGAAATCAATGAAATGATAGTAATTCTTTAAATGCGGATATAACTTTTCAATACTTTTTGAAATAAATTCAACATCAGTCTTTCCTTCTGTTAGTACAATAATTTTCTCATAGTTCAAAGCCCTTGCTATATCTTCATCTACCCATCCACTTTCGATTACTCCAGACAAATCATATTCTATAATTGCACTATCAGGTATTACGCTTAGAATTGAATACAAATGACTTTCAAGAGATTGTCCGTGAATTCCAAGGTCTCCTGCAATTAAACTATCTCTTAGATTTGTAAATAACTCGTCATAATGTTTTTCTCTCTCAGAGATTATTGACCTTATCTCATTTAGATACTTGTCATACGAAATACGACTTAAAGGGAAAGAGTAAAATCCTTCTTCTCTGGCTATTTTCTTTGCTTGGCTAAAATCTTTCCTTGATTTTTTTAATGAATTCCCGTAAATCTCAAGTCTGTCCCTACAAATTTTGGCATTCTGAATAAAACCTTTGAATTCATATATTTCTTCGTCTCCTGCATAGGCATCACCCCATACCATTTCATTTCTCGATGAATTTTTCCTATTCTCAACAACAAAGTCCTCTGGTTGAAAAAGTAAATTAACTATCTCTTGAGAATACCAGTTCTTATTATCAAAAACTGAATAATCATCAAATGTCATTGAAGAATATGTTCCCATCTTAGTCAATTCTGTTTATCATAGTTCATCCTTGTCTTGCCCATAACGTCTATTTATATGTAAAGTAAGGAGATTAGACCTTTGTCTTTTCGGGCGTTGTGATTGTTAATTTTTTGAGTGTCTTTTGGGCGAACTCTTACTCCCTTATTTTTATATAATTTGTTGTAAAACGTTTTTCTTGTTAACAGATAATTGACAAACTATTAGCACTTGCGTTAAATAATTGAAATACTGGCAATTTGCTTTCTATTTTTACAACGAGCTCTTTGAAAAACATTTGTTGTGGTTAAATCTCTTGACCTAGACTAAGGGTGTAATTTTAAAAAGTCCACAGATGATAGGAGGTTTTTTAATCATATTAGGGATTGTTCTCAGCTCTCGCCTATTATGTGCAGTTTGTAAGTACTGTTATAAAGCTTACAAGTTAAACAAATGCGGTTGCGACTGCTAATTTTTAACTTACTCAACTAAAGGTTAGTTGTTTAAATTGTTCAATCTTGTAAAGCGATATATTTCTTATATCGTCTAGGTAGAACCATTAACATAAAACTAACAAATTACCAATATTTCAAAAAACTTTAGATTTTTAATTTTCTATATTTGAGAAACTTAAAATCTATTTTATTATGCCCGCAGAAATTAAAATTAATCTACTAGACTTAGACTCTGCAAAAAATAACATTTAAAAAGAATCTATTAAGACAGCAAATAATAATGCTCAAATAATGTATGATTCTTTAACAAATTCTCCAATTTTAGAAACTGATCCTAATGATGGAAGGTTGGCTATCATAGTAATATCAGCACATCTAAGTGGCACACCTGTATTAGAGAGAAACTACATAGTTAAATAGATTCTGTCAAACTCCTCTTTAACTTTACTTTTATAGTATTCTGCATTTCCACTTGATTTATAAAGTCCGTTAAGTGCAATTAAAGTATTAAGCTGTTTTTGCGATTCTTCAAAGTATTTTGAGTCTGTAGAAAAGAAATCTTTAAGCTCCTTTTCTATATCTTCTTCTGTTGTTGTTTCCATCTTTTTAGTTTTTTTAATGTTTTACAACTTGTTATATCAACACTAAATATATCGATATAGCAGCCAACATTTTATTGTCGTGCCCCTAAAAATAGTCTATAGCATTAGAAATATTTTACAGAATCCCGTAATCTCCTAAAGATGTATAGTTAATTCAGGATTTAGGAGCCAGAATGAATAGCAATACTCGAATTAAGACCTTAATTATAGAGAAAAAAAGACGCAAAATCAAGCCTCAGGCAGGGCAACTCCCAGTCAACCCCTAGGCATCCCCTAGGATAGTGTATGAAGAGTGTATGAAAACGGCTTTTGAAAAGGCCAAATTTAAGATTTTCTTAACAAGTCGGGAGGCCGCTCTTTTTTTAATGCAAGTAATCGTTAAAATTAACGTTTAAAAAAACCTAGTTCTTTTTAAGCAGTTCTTCTAAATAGGTCACTTTATCTTTCTCTGCCTGAAGTAATCTCTCATAGAGTTTTTCCTTTTCCTCGTAGGCTATAATTAGCTTATCTAAAGGATTAAAGGTGCAACCATAATTCACGGCCGAAGAATTATCAACATGATAGGTGTTCCCTATTATATTTAAGATAGCTTCCTCAGAAAAATTTTCAATTCCTTCCTTAGTTACGCCAAGTACTTTTGCAACCTCTTCCAGCTTTACATCGTCCAGAGTTTCACTTTGTTCGATATGCGAGACACTCTGCTGGCTGATTCCCAATTCGTGGGCCAGAGCTTCCTGTTTCATCCCACGCAATTCGCGAATGCGAGCGATCTTTCTTCCGATGTGGTTGGGCTTGGTTGTAGTGGTCATAATCCTGGAGTTTATGAAGTGTGCATGGTTTTAAATCGTAGACAAGGTAAAACTTTATCTTCAGTTTTATAAATACTTGCGGTATTTTTCAGTGCTATACATTTAAAAAGGTTTATCCTCCTAGTCTCTTGGTAACTTACCAATCTCGATGGGTCATTTACTATTACGCTTGGTTCGGCACCGGCGGTACTGGCAGTAACTTCCTGTACGTTAAAAACATCGGTTATGACCACTTATTTGAATATTCCGCAGGATTTTCAGCACAAAGAACGCTTAGCACAGGTGCTGCACAGCATTTTAAATGCAATTGCATTGGATTCCTTTTATTTATCCAAATTACAGCAAGAGAATGATATCAGCTATTATTTTCTTACCGGTTTTATCGACCTGAATATAGACCCGATTCCCAATGAAGTATTAACTCTGGTTTCAAAAATGCAGCAGGACTATCCGCAATTCAAAATTCGGCTATACACCGAAGAACAGGCTCAAACCGAATTAGAGCGTGGAAGCTTATATTTTATTGAACACTGCAGCCTTGGGGATTGTGTATATGCCAACCCTGAAGGGGAGAACGTACTTATGTATTCAGAATTACCCTTAGATAATTTAGTAAGATACGCTCAGAGACATTTTAATCGGGAGCAGTTAAAAGTACGGGCCTTTGAGAGCGCTGCAGATGCCTTTGTAAAAGAACAGCATTTGGGCCTGGCGGCTTTTAATTTCCATCAGGCTTTTGAATTGCTATTTCGGTGTATAGAACGCTTGCTTATAGGCAAGAGTAAAATAACCCACAGCATTTGCAGTCATATCAACTACTGTAAAGCCTTTTTCCCTCAGGTGATTCCCTTTTCCAATACTCCCGAGGAAAAAGAAGTGCTGATTCTTTTAGAGCACGCTTATAGTGCCGGGAGGTATGAGGATGAATATCTCATTAATGAGAAGGAACTTGAAATAATAAAAAGCGAACTCGCCTCTTTTCAGACTAAAGTAGAGGATCTGTATACCAAACACCTGCAGTACTGTTTAAAGCGAATCAATGGGGAACCCATTAAAATAGCGAAAAAATCACAAGCGACTACTCCTGAATCTACTTCAGGAGATAAAGCTTATTTAGATAGTAACGAAAAATTAAAAAAGCTGATTGAAGAAAAAATAATCAAACGAAAAGAAGCAACACAAACAGGCTACCGTTTAAACCTGGAACTACAGAGCATAACCGATGTTCTTTTCACCATTAGCGGAATACTAAAAGTTTGTATTCTTGCCTGTAATTATGCTGACGGCCGTTATTCCCGAATCATACCGCAACCCAATGTAAACATACAAACCACATTGGAGCATATTTACGAACTACTCCCTTTTGAAGAAATGGAATGTCTGGAAGAAATTGTAAAAAACCATCCTGATTTCATTAAAAATACTGCTCACAATCAAATGTCTTAAACGAAAACATTTACTTATTTCATCTTGAGCATGTCCTTTTTGCTCAACTGAAATAGAATTATAGATCAAAACGCATACGGGTTTTGGTTGTTTCATTTACTTCCTCCAGAGCAGTCGCTTTACTTTTTTGATAGGCTATCGTTTCGGGATTTTAAATTAGAAGAGGGCTATAAATAGGGAGGCGCAGCCGACCGGTTTATGCGCCTGACTCATTTAGAATCCTGTATTTTTTCTATCAAAAAAGGTATGCTGTGGGGAGTGCATCAAAAAGAAGATAAATAAAGAAGATAAATCACGAAAGTAATTAATAGGTCATCTAAAGTTAGAATGCCCGGCGAACTCAGGTCAAAAAAGTCCTACCCATTTAATAAGATACTAATTGAATTTTTTGGCCTGTGTTCAAGACTTCTGGACGAACCGCTTTCCACGAAACTCAGTGCAGGGGAATGTGGTGAGGACTACCTGAATTATCCTTCTTTTTACACCTATCTAAATGGGATTTGTCGCAAAAACCGGCTTGTTTACAGGGCTTAAAAGCGCATTTGTCGCAAATCTAAATCTACTAGCCGCAAAGACTATCTGCTTAAACGCTATCTATCAGTCATTTGTAATTAAAAATGTGTGCCGTAACATCGCGCAGCGTTTTACCCTCTTGCTTCTCCCCCTTAGTTCATTGGAGAACAAATCAACATCAATAAATTTCCGGTGATTATAACGATAGGACAGATTGGTTCCGCCTCCCAATGAAAACTTCGATAGGCTTGGTAAATTTTGTAATTCTTTAATTAAAGTTATGAGCTCTTGAGAAACGGAACTCATATAGCGTAACGATAAAAAGGCTCAACGTTATACGCTTCAGCAATCATAACGCATGTTTTATTACTAATACGCTCTTTAGTATTTCTTAAACAAGTAAGTATTTCTTGTTTAGAATATAAACGTTCTAGTTTTGCAATGTCTTCTTGAAAAGTGTCTTTAGTAGTTGCATACAAAGCTCTTGGAATTATAATATCCTTATCTCTCTTGAGAGATAGTTTAGAATAATCCATATCCCAAAACAAATGCTTTGGAAAAATCTTCATTATGCCTTTTCTTGCTTTCAAAACGCGTTTGTAAACTACCTCAGAGCAAGCCCGTGAGGCATTAGTTGGAAACAAATTTTCAATTTCGAGGCAAGCCTCGGAGTATTAAACCATTTGGCGGTGCTAATAAAATTTATTGCTTAGCAATAGTTTTACAACTATACAATATACTAAAGACTTTCATATTAAACACCCTTAATATTCAGCTATAGAGGTTTTTATGTAAGACTGATTTTTTTACTTTGAATTACCGCTCTGTACTCAACTATTTTTTAAACAGAAGTACAAACGCTTCAGCAGAATCCTTTAATGCAAAAGTAAAGGCTTTTAGATCACAATTCAGAGGAGTGAGGAATACCGAATACTTCTTATATCGATTGATTAAATTATATTCTTAAAATCGTAAAAACCCAGATTTTGGACTTGATCCGAGATTTGTTGTACCATTGTTGTACCAAAATGAAAAAGCCGACTCGTTAAAGTCGGCTTATCCCTTTGTACAGGCGGGGAGACTCGAACTCCCACACCTTGCGGCACTAGATCCTAAGTCTAGCGTACATTTGCCCAAACAGCACCAAAGCCACTCATTTTCAATTGATTATATAATATGTCATTTTCTTTGATATCATCTAATATCAATTGATTTCAATATTTGTTGTACCTATGTTGTACCCAGAGAAACTAATAAATTTGTATCTTTAGGAAAACTTCTTGGTAAACTAAACATTCAAAATTGAATGTTGTACCTATGTTGTACCTGATTTGGCTTTCGTACGCAAAACTAGGTCAATTATGTCATCAAACGCTAAAATAGTTCTTCGCAAAAAGCCTAATAAAGAAGGCTTGTATCCTCTTGCCATACGTATTACAAAAAATCGTCGCTCAACATACCAATATATAGGTCACTACATTGAATTGGAAGATTGGGATGAAAAGAATATTCGGGTTAAGAAATCACACATAAATTTCAAAACCTTGAACAATTTGTTATCCTTGAAACTTTCTGAATTAAACAATGCTCTTATTACGCTTCAATCCGAACAAAAAGATGCTTCTGCCAATCAAATTAAGAAGGAAATATATTCCTCCGGTATCAATGCTACATTCTTTGAATTAGCACAAGAACATCTTGACGATTTAGAAAGTACAGAAAAGCTAAATCGTTTATCTACTGATAAAGCGTGGTTGAGCTTTATTATAAAATATCACAATTCGAAACAATTGTCTTTTCAAGAAATTGATGAACGTTTTCTTAAAAAATTGATGTTAACTTTAAAAGTTAAGTACTCCCTGTCTGAAACCTCAATAATGAACATTTTGGTATTTGTAAGGCTATTATTTAACAGAGCAATTAAATACAAAATTGTAAGCAGAGAATTATATCCCTTCGGTGGCGATAAAATAAAAATCAAATTTCCTGAAACTACCAAAGTCGGACTAAATATTTTAGAGATTCAACAAATTGAAAATTTGATAAATCTCAAACCTTCTGAAATACATACTAGAAATGTTTGGCTTTTTAGTTTCAATTTTGCTGGTATGAGGGTTTCTGATGTTCTACGAACCAAATGGTCAGATATTTATGATAACAGGCTGCATTATAGAATGCATAAAAACGCAAAACTTCTATCATTAAAAATTCCTGAAAAAGTACTAAAGATTTTAGACCAATATAAAGATGATAAAAGAAGTGATGATGATTTTGTTTTCCCTGAATTGAAAAAGGCAGACCCTGAAAATGCGAAAGATTTATATAACAAGAGAAAAACTGCTACAAAGAGGTTTAATGACAATCTAAAATCAATCTCTAAAAAGGCTAAAATAAATAAGAAAATAACGATGCACATAGCACGGCATAGTTTTGGAAATATTGCTGGGGATGCCATTCATCCGTTAATGCTACAGAAATTATATCGCCATAGTGATTTGAAAACCACCTTGAACTATCAAGCCAATTTCATCCATAAAGAGGCAGATGATGCATTGGATAGTGTTATAAACTTTTGAGGAAATAAATAATTGAAGAGCGTATATTTTATTGCTATAAGTAGTTTAGCATATTCAAAATATCCGCTCTTTACGATTTTCAATTACAGATTTAATCTCTCCTAAATAGAAACTAATTTTTAATTGGATTTGCTAATTTTTGATTGAAGCATTTAACTAACATTTTATAAAGTTCTGGATGTTTCTTTTTGAGCAAATCTGGGCGCTCGAAGAAATATTCTGAAGCTACTGCAAAGAATTCTGCTTGGTTTGTACCACCATATTTTCTGATATCAGAATGGTTGTCGTTTATGGCTTCTATTTCCTTATGAATTAAATTCAGCCAAGGTATTGCATATTGATGTTCTAATAATCGCTCTGGAACGCCATCTGTTCTATCATCCAGCTTATCAATAAGGTGTACAAATTCGTGTATGCCTGTATTGCTTTTATCTGTTGTGTTTCTAAAACCGTGATACAATGCTTTTTTAGATAAAATCATTTGTTTCTCAAAACGTCCGTTCCCGACTATCCCACCAATATTGCGCGAGTTACCCTTACTGCTAAATTGCATATCTTCATTAAAATTATCTGGGTATAAGAGGATTCCACTTAAATTAGTGTAATGCCATTCTTTAAAGCCGAAAACAGGAATTACCGCACTTGCTGCAATTAAAATTTTGTCTAATTCTTCCAATTCAAACTGCACGCCATCTATATAAACCTCACTTAAAAACTGCATCATTTTTTGTTGAAAAACAAGTTGCCTGCCTTTTGAAAGATTTTTATAATAAAGAACATTCTCCATTAATAATTTGTGCCAATGCTCTGGAAATGGCTTTACGCTATGCCGTTTCTCTTTTCGATAAAAATGAATAGCAAACAGAAGAATCACAACCAAAATTAAAATATAAACCATATTATAGCGAGGTATTAATCTACACGTTCCGCTTTAAAGCCTACCTTTTGCAAGGTAGCCTTTACATCTTCTTCTGAAGCACCATCGCTTTCTATGGTTAAAATTTTATCAGGATTAGCGGTATCCACTTCCCAACTTTCGACACCTTCTTGCTTGTTTAAAAAAGGGGTCACTTTTGATACACAACCACCACAATTGATATTTGTTTTAAATTTTAAAGTTTTCATTGTATTTGAATTTATAATTAATATTAAAGTTTTACTCCTTTAAGCCTTAAACTATTTAGAACTACAGACACGCTACTGAAAGCCATTGCCATTCCTGCTATCATTGGGTCTAATAAGAACCCATTTACGGGATACAAAACGCCTGCTGCAATTGGAATACCAATGAGATTATAAATGAATGCCCAAAATAGATTCTGACGTATGCCCAACACCGTTCTTTTTGATAATTCCAGCGCTTTTGGGATGGATCGTAAATCTGATGTTATCAAGGTCATTTTTGCTACGTCCATCGCTATATCTGAACCTTTTCCCATTGCAATACTCACATTGGCTTGCGCCAAAGCCTGGGAATCATTAATACCATCGCCAACCATTGCGACTATCTTTCCGTCCGCCTGCAATTTTTCAACAAAAGCTGCCTTGTCCGAAGGCATTACTTCGCCTTGGTAATTTGTTATTCCGACTTGTTTTGCGACAGCAGATGCGGTTTTATTATTATCTCCTGTAAGCATACAAACCTCAATACCTCTTTCCTGAAGCGTTACTATGGCCTTTTCTGAAGTTTCCTTAATCTTGTCTGCAATGGCGAGTATCGCCAGCAATTGTTTTTCATTACCAAAGAATATGACCGTTTTAGCCTGCTCTTCGAGACTTTCTGCTGTTTGCATTAAAGAAGATTCAATTTCAATATTCTTTTCGACCATTAGTTTATGGTTACCCACATAATATTTTGAACCATTCTCTGATTGCGCCTTTACACCTTTTCCTGTAATACTTTCAAAAGAAGCAATTTCAGCTTGTTCAACCTTTTCATCTTTTAAATGGTTGACTACTGCTTCCGCCAAAGGATGTTCCGATTGTGCTTCTATAGCCAAAAGAATTTGCTTGTATTCATTTTGATTTTCAAGGTTATTCTTCCAAATTATATCAGTTACTAAGGGTTTTCCTTCGGTAATTGTACCCGTTTTATCAAGGATAATAGCATTCACTTTATAACCGAGTTCTAAACTTTCGGCATCCTTTATCAAAATATTATTTTCTGCGCCTTTACCAATTCCCACCATAATTGCGGTAGGTGTTGCCAAGCCCAATGCGCAAGGACAAGCGATAACCAACACGGCTACAGAGGTCAACAAAGCTTGTGAAAATGCGTTATCGCCACCAACTGACATCCAGACAATGAATGTAATGATAGAAATGACTAATACGACAGGAACAAATATTCCGGCAATCTTATCAACCAGCTTTTGAACCGGCGCCTTGCTTCCTTGAGCTTCCTGAACCATTTTAATGATTTGTGATAGTAAGGTTTCTCCACCTACTTTTTCGGCAGTAAATTGAAAGCTCCCTTTTTGATTTACCGTGCCTGCGAAGACCTTTTCCCCTTGGGATTTCTGAACGGGAACAGGTTCTCCCGTTATCATACTTTCATCTACATACGAGCTTCCTTTAGAAACTTCGCCATCCACAGGAATCTTTTCTCCGGGACGTACCAAAATGGTCTGACCCACCTGTACCGATGAAATAGGGATTTCCTTCTCTTCCCCATTCTCAATAATTTTAAGGGTTTTAGGCTGAAGACCCATTAGTTTTTTAATGGCCGAAGATGTATTTGATTTTGCTTTTTCTTCCAATAGTTTCCCCAAGGAAATAAAAGTGACAATCACGGTAGCCGCTTCGTAATACACGTGAGGTTCGATACCACGACTCAACCAAAATTTAGGAAAAAAAGTATTGAACACACTAAACAGAAAAGCGATTCCGGTGCTTAAAGCTACCAATGTATCCATATTGGCTTTTCCGTGTTTGGCCTGCTTGAAGGCATTGATGAAAAAGCTGCGCCCAAACCAAAAGAGTATAGGAAAAGTCAATACCAAAGAAATCCATTTGCCTGGTTCCCATTGCATATAGAACATTCCCAAAACAAAAATGGGTAGTGTAAGGATAGCCGACCAGATGATACGTTTTTTTATGTCCTGATAATGCTTTTGCTGAAGTTCTTGTTGTACTTCCGAAGGGTCTTCTGCATCTATTATAATATCATAACCGACCTCACGAAGCGCGTTTTGAAGTTGATTTGGACTCAACTCCTTGTCATATTCCACAAGAACAGAACTATTAGCGAAATTGACGCTGGCATCAAACACTCCTTCTGTGTGTTTTAATACAGATTCAACACTCGCTGTACAAGAGGCACAGGTCATTCCCGTAACAGGAAATGATTCCTTTACTCCTTTTTTAGTATTCTTTTCTTTGGTTTCAAATATGTTGATTGTCTCCATAATCGCATTCTTATTGATGCATTACAAATTTCAGAATTTAAAGTCTTTAATATGTTACGTTATATGCTGAATGATTTGTAGAATTACCTTGGTAAAGGTCGCCAGTTTGAAAACTTATCAAGTTTCCGATACGAAGAAGATAACTCATACCTGATTTTAACAAAACAAAAGACCACAATGTTGGTTGTGGCCTTTCGGAATTTGAGGTGAAAAAACCTCTTAATGCTTAACAAAAGTGAGATGTATTATTTTAAATATTCCTCACAAGCTTCCTCACATTTTCTACAGGCATCTGCACATTCTTGACAATGTTTGTGATCGTGCTTGGCACATACATCAGCGCATTTTTTACAGATATCACGGCATTGCTCTACCATACCTCTTACATCCTTATAATTTGACGCAAGTAAATTTGCAGTTGCACTACAGATTTCAGCACAAGCCCTATCAGTTCTTATACAATCTACCATCATCTTGATGTTGTCTTCGCCAAGACAGGCATCTGCACAGTAATTACAATGTGCTACACAATTGTTTAAAGCTTCGATTAATTTTGAATTTTTCATAAATATTTTAGAATTTAAATTGTTAAAATAGTCCACTACTATAGCGGATATTACTAAAGACAATTTAATGTAGGTAATATCCTTTTCTGTTATAAAATATGCCGAATGATTTGTGAAATTTACGGATTAACAGAATTTAACATCATATTTCATCCAAAGATTTGCGATTCTGATTTGTGCTTTTTTTAAACTGTGTAGGTGTCATTCCTGTAACCTTTTTAAACTGATTGCTTAAATACGCGACACTACTATAATGAAGTTTAAAAGCTATCTCACTCAAGTTTAATTCG
Organism: Leeuwenhoekiella marinoflava DSM 3653; assembly: GCF_900129005.1. Taxonomy (GTDB): domain Bacteria; phylum Bacteroidota; class Bacteroidia; order Flavobacteriales; family Flavobacteriaceae; genus Leeuwenhoekiella; species Leeuwenhoekiella marinoflava. The sequence continues at coordinate 13,432 of NZ_FQUN01000021.1, forward strand.
TCATAAACTATAAGTTCTTTAACACGTTCAATTTTCTGGTTTATGATGTACTGCTCGAACGTATACTTTCTACCGACGAAAAAAGTGAACTTAAATATTTGTAGTCCAAGTTAAGTTCGCCTGTAACAATATCTGCCCATTTAAAATCGAGCTCCTCGGAAGAATGATGGATTTTATCTACAACCAATGTTTTCATTTGTTCAATAAGTTGATTTTTACGGTCCTCTATCAAACTAAAACCTGAATTTTGAAGCGCTTTGGAAAGACCATTTTTGGTCTGGACATTTAATAATCGAACTAATTAAACCTCCCCCAATTTTATAGAAACATACAGTATTCAAGTTGTTCCAAAATATTAGATACCGCCGAGATGCATCTTGGGCAGACCATATTTTTAATATGGATAATCTCATTCATATAGTACTTGTTTCAAAATAATGTTAATCCAGATTTGTATAGAGAATAATAAACAGCAGCTATTGCAGCAACTACAAAAATCAATACTATCACGACTAAAGCTATAATTTTATCTTTTTTTGAAATACCACTTTTCGGCTGCTGCTGCTTTACTCTTTTATTCTTTCTTCTATTTCTTCTGCTTTCACCCATCCTCGTTCTCCTTCAAAAAATCAAGATGACTAATTTAAACTACCCAATTAAGTATAGTTTTAAACTATTGTACGGTTTCTGTTACTTCCCCACATTTCAACATTGCTTGTCCGTAATAGGGATTTTGTATCTTTTTTTCTGTGCTCAACCAATATGCGCCTTCATTATTATTTGCCATTGGACAAAAATCTATGTAAATTTCTTGGTTGATGCCAAACGCTTTCATTGCATTTATGAGGTGTGCTGAAAGACTGATAAAATGATTTCTCTGGGTTTTAATATCGGATGTCTGGGCAATTTCATTTGAGGAAGCCTTCAATTCTTTTTCAAGTTGCGCCCAGTGGTTATTCGCATTTTTATCCTTTAGCAAAGCAAGGTCAACTTGTGTTAAACTTTTCTGTAAGGTCTGTGAGGCCGTTTTTGCTTTTTCACTTTGGTCGTTTGTCAATGCTGTTTTAAGCATAATATAATCATCAAAAACTGTTTTGAGCTGCTCTTGGAATTTGGAAGCTACATCCATACGCTTGGCGGCGTCAACTGTGTTGTTTAAATTTTCCATTCCCAAATGCCCTTCGTGACCTGTCATTGTTTTACCACCTGATGCATTCATCATAGATTTTTTTCCTTGTAACTGTGCAGCGGCATCTACGGTAAATGTTCCGTTGGTTACCACTTCATCGCCGTTAGAAAGCCCTTCGATAATGGTATAGTTCTCACCATTTTTCGTTCCCAAAGTCACTTCTTGCATTTCAAAAACGGGTTCATTGGGATTGGTCTTTACGTACACCAATGAGCGCTCGCCTGTCCACATTACTGCCGTTGCAGGTATGCTTATCGCAATTTCCATAGTATTGCCTTTTGTCATTGCCACTTTTGCGGTTACGAACATTCCTGGTTTTAATAGATTTTCCTTATTGTTCAATGTGGCGCGCACTGAAACAGTTCTGGACTTTGTATTCAAAGTAGGGTCGATAAATGAAACTGATGCTTCAAATTCTTTATTGGGATAAGCGTTACTAGTGATTGTTACCTTTTGACCTTCCTTTAGTTGCGAGATTTGTCTTTCGTAGGCGTCAAACATTGCCCAAACAGTACCCAAATCACTTACTTTAACAATGGGCTGGCCTTGTTTTACATAGTCGCCTTCTTCTGCCATTTTTTGGGAAACGGTGCCTGAAACAGTTGCATAAATCGGAAAATTTTCCCGCACCTTGCCAGAACTTTCTATTTGGTCTATTTGGCTTTCAGAAAGTTTCCACAATTTTAATTTGTTTCGAACTGCTTTGTATAAACCTGGTTGTGATTCTTTCAGGTCAGAAGCAGTTAAAAGTTCTTGTTGGGCAGCAACGAGCGTTGGTGCATAAATCGTTGCCAACAACTGTCCTTTTCGTACTTCTTCGCCCGTGAAATTGACATTCAACTTTTCAATACGTCCTTCAAAATAGCTTGCCTGTACCGCATTGGCTTCTTCGTTGGCCATTATTTTTCCGGAAAGTGTTATTTTGTTATCGTCGGTTCCTGAAATATTTCCTACAATTGTAGTTTGGATATTCGCCAGTGCCATTGCATTGTCGCTCATTTTTATTTCGTTCATTGCAAGCCCTTCCGCACCAGTTTCGGCGGGAATTAAATCCATACCGCATATTGGGCAGTCGCCAGGTTCTGGTTGCATAATCTGTGGGTGCATTGAACAGGTCCACATTTGATGTTCTTCGGAGTGGTTAACGTCTTCGCTCAAATCTGTTACTTTCTTGCTGTTTACGGAACCTTCCGCAGAAGGGCCAAAAAAGACATAGCCCAAGACCAATCCTATGGCTAAAATTGCGGTATAAATGATGTATTTTTTCATAGTATATTTTTTTATTTCTTTATAAAACCCAACAGATTTTAAGACCAGTTAGGTTTTGGTAATTATTATTATTCTGCTTGCAAACGCTTTATCATTGCTTTCATTTCTCCAATTTCTTTACGTTGTGCTTTGATAATATCATCAGCCAGTTTGCGCACTTCAGGGTCTTTGATATCGGCTCTTTCACTTGTTAAAATTGCAATTGAGTGATGGGGAATCATTGCTTTCATCCACAGAATATCGCCAATGATTGGGCTTTGTGCCCTAACCAAACCAAGTGCGCCTAAAAATAGCACCAAGCTACCTAATAAAATAGCGATGTTCTTTTTCTTGTTTTGATACATTTTCCGCATAAAAAACCACATTATTACTGCCATTGCTGCAATACCCAAACAACTCATATAGAATCTGGTTAAACTAAAATATACGTGGTCTAACGCATAACTATTTAGATACATCGTGATGTACATTGCAATAAAAGATGCGACAAGCATCAAAATAAATTTTGTGTAATTGCCTTTGTTTGTGTGTTGATTTGAATTTTTCATTGTTTTAGAGTTTTTGGTTATGATTTAATTATTTTCTTTTTTAATTTTCTAATGGTTGGCGAGGAGGTGTACCACAGCAGGAATCCGCTTAACACCGTAATCAATCCCAAGAGCGAAAACGCCCTTAATACAATGGTATTGAAATTGTCGCGCGTGTCATAATCCATTGTGTGGGTCATCCATAAAAAGTCGAACCAACGCCACGCTCGATGCCTTACAGTCTGGAATTTTCCGTCTGTTACCGAAACATAAGCATTAAGAGCTTCATCGGTATCATATGAAATAACATAGGCTGGCAATAGCTTTTCCCGATATTCGTGATAGTCGTCCACTTCGGTTATTTTTTCGATGTTGGCGACTTTCAAACCATCTTTCATATAGTTTTTGGCAACAGACAAGGCCTCTTCTTCCGTAATATTTTTTTTTGCTTTCCCAGTTTTTGCACTGTACAATTTTTGATTGTTTATCCAGTAATAAGGCTCGTTGTTGATGTCCCTAATTTCGATACTTCCAATGCCTTCAGGATTGTTTATTTGTGAAGGACTTATTAAATCATCAAAGGCTTTGGGCACGTAATCTAAATTACAGAATTGGTCACCGTGAATGTCGTCTATGTTTGTCCAACTGAAATACATTCCGCTAATGGTCCAAAACAGGAACTGTACCCCCAAAAAGAGCCCCAAATATCTGTGGGTCTTTCGTATTTTTAGTGCGGTTTTCCTTTTCACCATCTTTAAAGTTTTAACGAACGTAACCGCAAAGCGTTCATAATAACGGAAACTGAACTAAAGCTCATTGCCAAAGCCGCTATCATTGGTGATAATAACAACCCGAAAATAGGGAACAAAACACCTGCTGCGATTGGGATTCCTAAAATGTTATATCCTAAAGCCCAAAATAGGTTTTGCTTGATGTTACGCATTACACCGTCGCTCAATTCCCGTGCCTTGACAATACCGTGCAAATCGCCTTTTACCAAGGTTATCATTGCACTTTCAATGGCAACATCTGTTCCTGTTCCCATTGCGATACCAACATCACTTTTTGCCAAGGCTGGCGCATCATTGATGCCGTCGCCTGCCATTGCTACAACTTTTCCGCTGTTCTGTAATTTTTCTACTTCCTGAAGTTTGTTTTCGGGCAACATTCCTGCTTTAAAATCAGCAAGATTTAATTCTTTTGCGACCGCTTGGGCAGTATCGTGATTGTCGCCAGTAAGCATTATTACTGCGATACCTTTGTCTTGAAGTGCTTTGATCGCTTTGGCGCTGGTCGCCTTTATTTTGTCGCCAATGACAACATATCCCACAACTTTTGAATCGATGGATAGGTATGAAACTGTTTTTCCTTGCTTTTGAAAACTTTGTGCTTCGGTTTCCATTTCCGAAGTTAATTCAGCCTTGGCGTATGCCATCATTTTGGAATTCCCTAAATCCACTTTTTTCCCGTTGATGTTTCCTTCAACACCTTTTCCGGTAACTGCGCTAAACTTTTCAGCGCTCAAAAACTCAACATTCTTTTCTTTACCATATTTTACAGTTGCTTCGGCAAGCGGATGCTCGCTTTTGCTGTTTAGGGAAACGATGTATTGAAGCACTTCTTTTTCTGAAAAATTAGTTCCGAAGGCTCCGACTTTTTCAACCGTTGGTTTGCCTTCTGTTATGGTTCCTGTTTTATCGATAATAAGTGTATCCACCTTGTCCATTTTTTCCAAAGCTTCGGCATTTTTTATGAGCACACCATTTTGTGCGCCCTTACCAACACCGACCATAATGGACATTGGTGTTGCCAAGCCCAAGGCACAGGGACAGGCGATAATCAATACTGCAATTGCATTTACAAAGGCATAAACATAGACGGGTTCCGGACCAAAAATAGCCCAAACCACAAATGTGATAATGGAAATAAGGACAACTATGGGTACAAAATATCCCGAGACGGTATCCGCCAATTTTTGGATTGGTGCACGACTGCGACTGGCATTATTGACCATTTGGATAATTTGGGACAGTAGGGTATCTGCACCCACCTTTTCGGCTTTCATCAAAAAAGATTGGTTGCCGTTGATGGTGCCACTGGTAACTTTGTCATTTGCCGCTTTGTTTACGGGAATAGGTTCGCCTGTAATCATAGATTCATCGACCGTTGTACTACCTTCGGAAATCACGCCATCAACTGGAATTTTTTCGCCTGGTTTCACCCGTAGGATATCGCCCAATTTAATGCTATCAATCGTAACCTCTTCTTCCTTGCCATCTTTGACTAGTATGGCCTTGTTTGGCGCGAGCTTTAGCAATTCCTTTATTGCTGAATTGGTTTTGCCGTGGGCACGTGCTTCCAAAACCTGACCCAAGAGCACCAAGGTCAAAATAATAGTGGATACTTCATAATATACGTGAACGGCACCAGATTCTGTTTTGAACTGTGCCGGGAAAAAATCGGGAAAAAGCATACCGAATACGCTGAATAACCACGCTGCGCCAGCACCAATGCCGATTAGGGTAAACATATTGAGGTTCCAGGTTTTGATGCTTTTATAGGCACGTTCAAAGAACATCCACGTAGCATAAAACACCACAGGAATTGAAAGTGCAAGCTGAATCCAGTTCCAGTTTTTTTGCTTCATTACCGTATATAACGGATTATTCGGAATCATATCGCTCATTGCGATTAAGAAAATAGGTAAGGTAAAGGCGACTGCAATCCAGAATTTCTTGAGTAATTTGTTATAGGTCTTTTCTTCGGCTGAACTATCTGCTTCCATTGGGACTAAGTCCATCCCACAGATTGGGCAGGCTCCAGGTTCATCTTTTACAATTTCCGGGTGCATTGGGCAAGTCCATTGTTCAGAAGTTTTTGCAGATAAATTTTGCTCTTCAACTAAATCCATTCCGCAGACAGGACAGTCTCCAGTTTTTTCATATGTTTTGTCTCCCTCACAATGCATCGGACAGTAAAAAGTGCCAGTTCCTTTACCTTTAGGTTTTTCATTTTTTGCTTTCGTACTTCGACTACGCTCAGCATCAACTCCGGCGGTATCGTTTTGATGATGTCGCTCTCCAGATTTGTGGATAGAATAAGTACCACCTTCTTTTTTAAGGGCATCTTGGAATTTCTCAATAGGAATATGTGATTCCATTTCAATGGTAGCTTCAGCTTTTGCTAAATTCACAGTAGCCTTTGAGACACCTTTCACTTTGGAAAGTGTTCCTTCTACGTGATTTCGACAACCATTGCAGGTCATTCCGTGTATTTTATAGGTGTGTTTCATAGTATCTGTTATTTTTACATTTTCATTTGTTCTTTTTCACTGTTTTCCATTCCCATATTCATATTTCCGTCTTTATCTGTATGCGATTTCATAAAAATAAATTGAGAAAGAAAAATGAGGGCAATACCAATTGCAGCAACTATTAGTACAAATGGGTCGTTTACATATTTTAAATAGATAAATGCTGCCAAAATAACAACATCCAACAGTATGGCAATTATTGGAATAATCGGGTTGAATTTTACTTCCTTTTTCAAATATTTAAAAAGTCCCCAATGAATAGCAATGTCCATTATCAAATAGAAAATAGCACCAATGGAAGCTATGCGAGTTAAATCGAACAAAACAGTCAAAAGTATCGCTAAAGAAACAGTAAAAATCAGCGAAGGATTTTTAAGTTGCTTCATTCTGTTCATATCAGGAACTTGTTTCATATTGCTTAACATACCCAACATTCGCGAGGCAGAATATACGCTGGCAATTACACCGGAAACTGTTGCAACAATGGCTAGTAAAATAGTTAGCGTTGAACCCCATTCGCCAAATAGAGGTTTTGCTGCTGCTGCGAGAGCATAATCTTTTGCTATTATAATTTCTTCAATACTCAATCCGCCAGCAACCGATAATGCCAAAACAACATAGATAACCGTACAAACGATTATTGATATAATTATGGAACGCCCTACATTTTTATGAGGATTTTTTATATCGCCACCTTGATTGGTAATGGTCGTAAATCCTTTGTATGCAAGGATAGACAAGGCCAATGCGGCAATAAATCCAAAACCTTCAGGCAGGGATTGGCCATTGGCAGCACTATAAGTACCTGTGATTGTGGGTAAACCAGAAATAACCAATCCTGATATAGCAAGAACTGCAATACCCACTACTTTAATAATTGCAGTAATGGTAGCGGTAGTCTCAATAATCTTGTTACCCGAAATATTGATGATATATGCAGCAACAATAAGCAATACACCCAATGCAGATGCATAACCTTCATATCCTTGCGGAAACAGTCGTAACGCATACGCCCCAAAAGTACCTGCCACTAAACTTTCTGAGACAACCATTGATACATACATCAGCAAAGAAAATGAACCAGCAAGTGTACCTGGTAAATAGGCCTTTGTCAAAAATTTAGCAACACCTCCAGAAGAAGGATAGGCGTTTGAAAATTTAACATACGAATAGGAGCTAAAGCCTACTACAACTGCGCCTGCGATAAAAGCAATAGGAAATAAATCGCCGACTAATTCGGCTATCTGCCCCATTAAAACAAAAATACCTGCACCAATCATTACGCCTGTACCTAAAGATACAGAGCCTAATAATGAGAGCTTTTGGGTATTTATTTTTAATGGTTTCATCTCGAAATTTCTATTTAATCTGATTACAATATTGGTTGCGGGTCACTTTTTATATGTTATATATATGTTTCAAATTACCTTAATTTTTTTCGGATTGCCTCAGAAATATTTTCAGAGTAAACCCCATAAGCATCCACCAATAAGCCTTTTATTCCATTTTTGGAAGAAATGGCATATAGTACACTATTGTCATCTGTGCTACTCATTCCTTCAAAACGATGCATCTCGTCCACCTCAAAATCTTCTGGATGGAATTTCAACTTTAGAGCATTACATTCCAGATGTTTCTCTTTCAAATTGAAATCAACAGTGTAGCCTTTAGCCTGTAAATGAGCCATAGTTTCAGAAAGTGTATCGTAGCTTTTCATATTATAATAGTGCCCGACTTGGGAAGGAGTTTTAACTAATCAACAATGAAAAATTTTCCATTCCCTTCCCACATCAGGACTTATTTTATGTTCTCTTGGCCTGTTTTAAATATCATAAATACTCTTATCATTCTTTTTGAATATAGAAAACACATAGTTATTCCAATTTCAGCACCAATTGTGCAAATTGCACATTTATTGTTTTATCCAAACCTTGCATTAAAGAATCTAACCCCGTATCTGAAACCAAAACCTGTCCCGTTGCACTTATCAGACAAGACATATTTATGCCCTGTTCTATATGGGTAATGGTTGCTTTAAACTGTGATTTATAGGTTTCCCCTTGATATAAAACATCAACCAGCCAATTAAAATTGATAGGGTCGTGCCGTTTTGATAAAAAATCAACGGATGGAATAGTACCTGTAAACCGAAGAATTGCAGGTGCTTCCCCTTCTTGTATAATGGCATTTAATTCAGGAAGGTCTGTTACTAAAGTTTTAAGGTCTAGAACACCATTTACTACTTTAGAATTGTAATCAAGATATAGTGCCAGACTATGGCTTTCTGCCTTGATAGTCTTACCGTCCACCAAAGTCATCATCTCAATATGGCCATCATCGGTTCTATATATTTTTTGAGCCGAAACCTCGAAATATGTTATTAAAAGAACTGCGAACATCAATAGTTTAGTTTTCATAATGTTTATTGTTGCTAATTGTTTTCTATATAAAGTAAGTATAACCATAATCCGCAATTGCCAATTTCAAATCAAACTGATTTTGCTATTTTTTCCATAATTGTAAGGTCTGTACCAAATTTGCAAATCGCATCGCAATGCATCCTCAATTCAGAAAACAAAATATACTTTATATGCATCTTGGAATTTTTGATTACAGGTCGATTCAATTGATGTATGACGTCTTTTTCACGATGGTTTGGAATGATGATATAAAAAACCTCATCGCCATCGGAAATGCTGAAATATAAATCGGACAGTCTTAAAATTCCTGAATAGATACTGGTGCTTTTTTCAACCTCAAAAGCGGCTACTATATTATTGGTTCCCTTTTCAAACCAAAGCACATCAATGAGTTTAATGGTGGTTTGGGTTTCCTTATCGCAAGGAAGCGCTGGAAATGTTTTCATTGAAATGAACGAAAAACTTTGACCGCCAAAAGATTTACTTTTATCGTTGCTGGCAGGTGTAACGTCAAAACCAAGTGAAATGCCGATTTTCAATAAATGGTATTGCATTTCGTCGTGAAGTTTCTCTTCCTGCTTTTCTTCCTGAATTTCCCTTTGCCGTTTTACGATGTTTTTTTCAAATTTGACCCGTTCGGCCTCACTTAAATATTCGTCGTTACCTATGAGCATTTTTTGGGTGCCAATCTCGAAACACAATCCTGCAATTGCGCCTAAATCGTTTGACAGTTCCGTTTTGTTTTTAGTATTGGTTTCTATCAAGATTTCCCTGATTTTCAGATACTCCGTCCAACTTCCCAATTTCTTTTTATCCTTGAACAGAAAATTAAACCCATTTAGTATGGCCGTATTAAATGGTGGAAACCAAGTGGGATGCAAAAAATATAAAATACTTGCTACCGCTGGGCCGAGGCCTTTTACTTTGAGTGCATCCAACTTTACGATTTCCCTTACGACCTGTTCTTCCGTTTTGGCATTAATACAGTTTTCCAAAAATTGACCAAAAGCTATTTTATTGTCCTGATTTTCATAGATATCAGGAATGCGCAGTTTCGGCTTCCAATAAAAAGGATGCGCCACACCCGCAAAAACTTGCTTTTGCTCTGCAATGCTGCCCAACACAAATTCCAGACTGCTTTCCTTAAAATCGTTTGGGAAGGTTTTGTTTTTAATGTCCTCAATCACCTGCAAAACGCCTCTACGGATGGTTCTAAACGCCTTCAATCTCTGGTCATTGTCAACAAACCAAGTATTGTAAACACTTTCCGAGTCGGTTTTATATTGATGGATTATTTGAGGAAAATTGCTCATTGTTGCTGTTATTTCGTGTTTCTTGAAGAGGTATGTGTTTTGATGATTTTCCATTCGCCACCCATCTTTTTTAGGATAGACGTTGCCACGCCTTTTTTGCGAATCGTTCGTGTTTCACCTTTTTCATTTGGGTTAAGCACTATGGTATAAATGTAGGTTTCAGTAGTAAAAGCATAGGGCGCATCTACTTTGGCATCGATTTCATAATCAGAAAAGGTAAAACTTTTAAATTCGCCTAATTCTGGTCCAAGATGATGCTCAATGTAATGTGCATACGTGCCTTCGACTCCACCGGATTCAAATACTTCAGAATCTTCTGCAAATAAATTGAACGTGCCTTCAGTTGTCAAATTTTGAATGGCATCCTTGTAGGTTTTCATCACAGCAATAACCGCTTCCGTATCCGTCTTTGCTTTTGTTTCCTGTGCGTTGGATAAGCTGAAAGTAGCAATGAGAATTGTTACGAGTGCAATTGTTTTAATTGTTTTCATAATTTTAGTTTTTAAAGGTTATTTATTATCAACGTGTATTCTATTAATATTTGCAATGCCAAAGACAAGTACCAAAAAGCTCAAGAAAATTTCCATCATTACCAGCGTTTTTCCCGCAATTGAAATTGGTACAATATCGCCATATCCAACCGAGGAAAAAGTTATCAAGCTGAAATAGATAAATTCAAAAAATTGCAAGAAGAATGAACCATTGAGCGAAGTACTCTCTTTGAAATTTTCAGAATTCAAAATATATAACGCGTGATAATCAGTCGTGAATGAAAAAACAATCAAAACAATCAACACCGCAAATAAAGTTAGGACGTGCGCAAGCTGATGGCTTTCGCCTATTATTTTAGCCAATTGTATGAACGTAAGCCGAACGATAAAAATGGTCTTGATTAGAGCCAAAGCCACAATTAAAATAGGTCGCCATAGGCCATTATCATCTGCTTGTGCCCAAAATATATAACTCAGTGATATAGCGATAACCGCCGTTGCGGTAAGCAATACTTTTTTAAAGAGCTGTCCATAAAACCCATTGCCGTTTGATATATCATTTATAGTTTCTTTCACTATTGATTTTTTTAATACATTAATATTAGTTATATCATTGCAACACCAATAAATAAGTATTGATGCCTTGAAAGGATAGATGAAACTCTAGTGGCCACTCCATAAAAATATACATCCTGAAAATCCAGTATTTACAATAAGATTTTCTTTCACAAAATTTCTAGTGCCTAACAAGGGGGGACTAAAACCAACCATCAACATTGACCCTTCCCTAATTAGGGCTTTTTTTCTTGATATCTTTTTATATCATTTTAAGCTCAGTTTTTTACAGTATTCCCATATTGATATTTTGCAAATATTTTTGCCACCGCCTCCTTAATTTCCTTTTGCTTGTCGGTGGTATTTGCGTGCAGCACATCTGGCGCAAATCCTTGCCAGACTAATTGACGGCGTTTCATATCTATAAGTTCTATGACAACGCCACCTTCTTTGTGTTCTTGAGATGATTGGTAACCGCCATAATATCCATAACCGTAAGACCCGAAATGACCATAACCGTGACCATAAGAAGGAAAATAAGGGTAGCCACCACCTGTGTTTATATCTCTTGTCTGTACAACGATACGGGAATCTACCAATAAATCAGGATTGCTCTTATTCAAGACGTAGCCTTTATTTTCCATTTGTTCCTGAATGGCGCCTTTTAACCGTTTCTTTATCAATGTGTTGAAAAATAACGGTTCGTTTTCCTTGTCGCTGTCCATTTGAAAATCATCGGACCAGTAAAAGGTTTTGTAGGTTCCAAACTGTGCTTCTTGGTCATAATCGGTAACGATGGCCGAAGAAGTGACCGAACAACTTACTGCGGTAATGCTTATTAAAAGGCAGACTGCCAATTTTATTAATGTTCTCATAATCCATTTATTTAATTCAACAATCTATTTTATTTCTTCGTAAGTATTGCATCCACACTCAAGTCGTGCTTGTCATTAACTTTTATAAATACCAAACTTGGGCGTTCCAAATTATAATCGGTAATCAATAAAGACCAAGAAGCTGTTAATTGAATTGTATCTTCTGAAACAAGTTTCAACTCAATAGGAATGGTTATTTCCCGAGTAACTCCGGCAAGGGTGAAATCTCCCTTTGCGTTGAGCGTTTGTGTCGCTTTTTCTTCAAAATTAAAATCGTCCATAAATTTTCCTTCAAAAACAACATTGGGTTTTTTTTCCGCTTTTACCAGATCATACATATGTCCATCCCGTTTTTCATTATCTGTCTTTATGGATTTTACAGGAACCGAAAAGGTCAACGTGCCGTCCTTAAAACCTATGGTGCCCTGTAAATCATCAGATTTGCCGATATAGGAATTAAGTGGCATTTTTGCCTTAAAGGATGCGGTTCCTTCCTTTACTATATAATTTTGGGCCTTTATAGATACATTGCTTGAAAACAACAGTATTATTAACAAATAAATTAAGTTTTTACCCATTACTTTTTATTTTTCGACCATTCAATCCATTTGAGTATAACTCTTGATATGTCTTGGTCTCATTCTCATTGATTCGGCGGACAATATACTTTTTGTCGATACCCTTTCTATTTTCAATACCCATTGATTTTAGCAGTTCCTTAAAACCTTCGATGGTATTTTTATGATAGTTGGCAACTTTGGTTTTTTTATCTTTTACAACAATGGATGCAACTCGGGAAGGCACCATTGTGGTAATTCCCGTAGGGCAGGTATCCAAATTGCATTTTAGCGATTGCACACAGCCCAAGGCAAACATCATCCCTCTTGCGCTATAACAGGCATCTGCGCCGAGCGCCATCATTCTATAGATATCAAAAGCGGATATAATTTTACCAGCTGCCATTACTTTAATTTCATCTCGCAACCCATACTTTTTAAGAATGCCGTTTGCGAAATGGATGGCTTCAATTATTGGCATACCGGCCCAATGTAAGGATTCCATATGGGCAGCACCAGAGCCACCTTCGGCACCGTCAATGGCTATAAAGTCTGGGCAATTTTGCTTTTCGGCAAAGGTTTGAACCATTCTTTCAAACTCATCTTGTTGACCAATGCACAGCTTTATTCCCACAGGTTTTCCTTTAGAGAGTTTTCTCAATTTTCTAATGAAGCGTAGCATTTCAACGTCATTGTCGAATGCCGAATGAAAGGCTGGGGAATGAATTTCCGTTCCCTGCTCCACATCCCTGAATTTGGCAATTTCCTTTGTGTTCTTCTTTGCCGGCAAAATTGCCCCAAAGCCAGGTTTGGCACCTTGCGATATTTTTATTTCAATCATTTTCACTACATCGTTGGTTGCGATATCGGCGAATTTTTTGGCGTCAAAATTTCCTTCTGCATCACGACATCCAAAATAGCCTGTTCCAAACTGAAAGATAATATCTGCACCGTATTCTTGATGATAGGGTGTAAAGCCACCTTCGCCGGTGTTTTGAGCAAAACCTGCTATTTTCGCACCACCGTTAAAAGCAAGGGTAGCATTTTTGCTTATGGAACCAAAACTCATTCCCGCAAGGTTGAGAATGCTGGCAGAGTAAGGTTTTAAGCAGTGGGAACTTCCTATAAGAACTCTAAAGTCGTCATTGATTTGTTTTGCAGGATATGTGGAATGGGTAAACCACTCGCGCCCCACTTTGTCATACGGAATCTGTGTTCCAAAAGGTTGATTTATAAGCGCATCGGCAGCTCTTTTATAGACAATTTCCTTTTGAATTAAAGTAAAGGGTTGCCCTTCGGTACGGTTGAGCAATAATGTTTCCTGAATAACGTGGCGTTGCTCCTCAAGAAGATTTGTGATTCTACCAAGCAAAGGGTAGGTTCTCCTAATATTATTTGATTCTTGAAAATAGTCCACAAGACCGAGAACGAGTAAAGGAAGGATAATCAATCCAATCCACCACAAATGGGGATGCCAAAATACCATAACGATATATGCAGCAACTAAAAATATAGCGGTTATAATAAATCCTTTTCTCATTTTTCAGTATTAATGTGAATGTTCATCACTTTCTCCGTGACCTTCTTCGTTTTCGTTACCAAGATATTTCCCCTGTGGGCCAACTCCTTCAATATGCACGAGCTGTGAACCATAGTGTCCTGCCTGTGCTACTGAATATCCTGCAAAAGCCATAACTACAAATACCCCAATTTCAAAACCTCGCTTTAATTTGTACCAGAAGAGGCTTACTATTTTTAATAGGGCTGCCAAAGCACTTGCCCATAAAGTCCAATCTGCATATTTGTCGTGCAGTTCCAAGACCTTTTTTGCGGTTTCTGTAAGTCCTTCGGTATGTGGGTGCACCAGTGTACCTGCTACGTAAGCTCCGATAAATCCGAATCCTACTGTTAGTAAAATGACCCAATCCAGTGTGCGATTTAAAACGAACAGCTGGATGAGCTGTAACAAAACTGCCAATAAAAGCAGTACAATCGGGAAGTGTACAACTAATGGATGCAGATTAGGGAAATCGTCCAAACCGGCTTCAGTATGGTCTTGTGAGACAGAAATTGGACTGCTTGTTTCAAAAATAGAAAGTGATTTCTCATCCTTGATGTCGGTTTTAGTTTCAGAAACAATAAAATTACTATCAGCAAATACCGTCGAAAAACCTCCAAACAAGGCTAACATCAATACGGTGAAAATTATTTTTTTAGATTTCATTTTATATAGTTTTAAATTAATCACCTGTTAATTGCAAGATCAATACACCTATCACAATAATGGCTATAATGGCATAAATGGTATAATTGAACCATTTTTTGAAGCCACTTCTCTTTTGTTTGGTTTCGCTACCGGTTTTACAACAATCTTTCATCTGTTGATATTTATTTATTTTTAATTATCAGATGTAATTGGCCAATCAACATTTCGCTTGTTATCAACTTTTTTGTATGGCTCATTTCATACTATTTTATTTGTGCCTAATTAAGAGAAAGGGCTTCACTAACCAACCAAAAGTATGTGCCCTCTCTCTTATTAGGACTTAAATTTTTGCCTGACCTGGGAAGGAATTAACACTAACCATCAACATTGTTTTCCTTCCCACGACAGGACTTAATGACTACCCAAGATATCCCAGACATCTTATTTACTTCTGTTAACTAATAAACCAGAGCAACAAAAGATGCTTAGGGAAGGGATTACCTATTGAATAGTCTTTTGTATTTTGCCATATTTAAACTTCCTACTACCATATTATCGGTTTCTTACTTTGTTTATTTACACTCAATTATTTCCTTTTGCAATTAGGCTGTCCAATTCCATATACTTTTCTTTCATTAGGCTTAACGCAAAAGCTCCAGCAGAAGCTGTAAAGACTGAAAAGTCTAATGCTCCTTTTATTCCAGTGGAAAATGTCATTGAAAGCGCAAATAGTAGCAGTAAAAATCCACTCCATTTTGCGAACAATTCTGTTTTAAATCCAATTATCAAGAAGAATGCAAAAATAATTTCAGCTGCGGTTGCAATAATTCCGATTGTTGAAATTAATGAGTCCGGAATCCAAGGATTTATCTGTTGTGTGTAGTTAAGAAAATTATCCCAATTCCCCCACACAGAAACATCTTTGTTCCACAATCCAAATCTATCAGCTACTGCCGATAAAAATCCGATTGATATTGCAAGTCGCAAAAAGAGTTTGATTATTTTAGTCCTCATCTTTGATTATTGTTGGTTGCTTAATTCTCTTGATTTTGGTCAAAAGGATTACAACTTTACTGAATTGTCTTTTGAACTTTCCCACATTTAAGCATTTTGCTGCCATAGTAGGGGTTTTTTACTTCATTACTTGTACTTAACCAAGCACTTCCTTTATCGTACATTGGGCAAAATTGTTCATATAACGTGCTTTTTGTACCCGTAATAGCTACCATATCAGTAATATCCTTACTTAACGTTTTAAAGTGCTCGCGTTGGTGGTCTATCGCACTTTCAGAAATATGTTCTGCGTGCTCGGTAGCATCTTCTATGATATCGGCCAGCTCTTTTTGTTGTTCTTTTGAGTAACTACTCTTATCGAATTTTTTAAGAGAGGCTACCAATTTAGAACCTGATTGTGCCGCTTTCTTGGTGTCATCGCCTACCAAAGCATCTTTCAACATAAAATAATCGGCAAGAACCGTTTCTGCCGCTGGATTCATTTTGTCCATTTTCATTTTACTATGATCCATTTCCATTTCACCGTGCTTGTGGTTCATTTTTTCTTTTTCCTGGGCGTTGGTAAAAGAAACTGCTAACAATAGCATTACTGCTATACTCATTTTTAAATTTTTCATTTTTATTATTTTTAAATTATTGTTTATAAACTATCTTTTAATTGTGTGATAAAATTGATTAATTCTTCTGCCTCCGCTTCAGAAAACTTAGCATCTTTATGTATCAAAGTGTAAGAATCCAAAGGCATTTCTCCGCTTTCTATCTGTTTGATAATTGATCGAAGTTTACTTGATTTTCTTCGGCTTGAAAGCGAATCCCATTCGTTAAAATTAAGTTCGGCCTTGCCTTCTTTAATGTGGTCTTCCAAAAACCAAGCAGCGGGTTGAATCTTATTATACCAAGGATATTGCGTATTGTTACTGTGACAATCATAGCAGGATACCTGTAATTTTTTCTGAATAGTTTCAGGAACATTATGTACCAACATAAAATCAGTTTCGGGAACCGTATAACTTTGATTGCGTTCCGTGGGAATAAATTGAATCCCCACAAACCCTACCAGTGCTATTATTGCTATGATTTTTAAAATTTTCATTTAATTGATTTCCTTTTGCATTTCACCACAGGTCAACATTTTACTTCCATAATAAGGATTCTTAACGTCCTTGCTCATACTTAACCAATTACTACCTCCATCATACATTGGGCAGAATAGTTGATACAAGGTGTTTTCTGTACCGGTTATAGCAACCATATCTGTTACATCCTTACTTATGATTTTAAAATGTTCTCGCTGGTGTGCTATATCACTTTCTGAAATATGTTCTGCGTGTTCTGTGGCATCTTCCATAATATCCTTGAGTTCCTGTTGCTCACTATCTGAATAGCTGGATGCATCAAAATTTCCAAAAGTACTTGCAAGCGTTGCTCCCAATTCTTTTGCCTTATCATTGTCATCGCCTACAAGTGCATCTTTCAAGTTGAAATAATCTTTCAGGATTGCTTCTGCTTTTGCGTCTTGGTTGTCACTCATTGCCATATCATCTTTGTCATCCATAGACTCTTGGTACATCTCATTGCTCATAGGTGCAGCTGGTTCATCTTTTTTTCCGTCCTTACAGGATATAGCCGTAAGGGTTAAGGTCATTACTAAAATACCGACGGTCATTTTTAATTTTTTCATTTTAATTTCGATTTTAATAGTTAATATTTGATTTTAATTTATTGTTATACCTGTTTACACAGCTTAATTTTTTTTTACATAGTGCTATGTCTAACAGATTTTTGGATTGCTTCTTTTTTTTATTTCTTTGAGCCTATAGCCTGCTTAATTTCTTCATACTCCTCTTTGGTTATCTCTCCTTTAGCGTACCTTTCATCAAGGACATCCATAGCCTTTGAACTTTTAGTCCGCTTTATTTTCTTTCCTCCTGCATAGATGAAAACACCTAGAATAATAACACCGAAAATGGTTAAGAAATCCCAATTGTAGTCCATCGTTTTATTTTTTAGTCATTAAAATCTTAGTGATAATCCTCCACCTGCACCAAAACGGTTATCATAACTTCCCATCAATGAGAAATTTTTGGATAAAAGATATTCAACACCCGTACTCCAAGTAATCTCTTTTTTGAAATTATCTCCTTGAGGCAGGTCATCTACCCACCCAAAATCTGCTTGGTACTCGTACATCCCAAAAACAATAGTTCTAGGGAAAATGGTAATAGCACGGCTTAAGCTAATCTGCGGGCGTAGCTTACTATCCATCCTCACATCCAACGTAAATAAGTAGGGCGTAAGGTATCGTATCCCTGCTATAGCTGTTGTTGTTATTTCTTCAAGGCTATCCTCCATTTCGTTCTCGACATTTACACCGCCAAAAACGGTTAGATAATCATAGAGGTATCTATCGTAGGCAGCTTCAACCTCCATATTCCTGTTCCAACCATATTCGCCCCTCAAACTGAATTGGTTTCGGATATTTGAAGATATAAGGTTCAAAGTGGTCATATGTGATGCGGCATCTATCATTCCGTAGGAATAGAACTGGTCGGTCTCGTCAATAAGTTTAGATACGGGATATTCCTTCAACCTTGGATCCCTAGGGGTATCATAACTTACAATACGCGCCATACCTCCCATCATATGGTATAGAATATGACAATGGAAAAACCAATCGCCATATTCATCACCATAAAATTCAATGGTAACTTGTTTCATTGGTGGAACATTGACTGTGTGTTTTAAGGGTGAGTATTCCCCATTTTCGTTAATGACCCTAAAAAAATGACCGTGTAGGTGCATTGGGTGGTGCATCATAGTCAGGTTATTGAAGGTAATCCTAGTTACTTCGTCTCCCTTGATTTTTATTTTATCTGCTTCAGATAGAGGAACCCCATTCAAACTCCAGATATAGCGCTGCATATTCCCGGTAAGGTTTAATAGGATATCCGTTACAGGAACATCTGGGTCATAATTGGTCTTCTCCGGCGATTTCAAGTAGTCATAGTTATACTCTGAAAACATATTCATTCCCTGCATTCCATCTGCTTCGTCCATTTTCATATCATCCATTTGAGAGGCCTTTTTCATTTTGGTATCCATTTTTGTGTCCATCCCTGCCATTTTGGAATGGTCCATCTGCATTGAATCCTTTTTCATATCCATTTGCATTTCGTCCATTTTATGCTTCTTCATTTCCATACCCTTCATATTGGACTTGTCCATATTCATTGTACCCATATCCATATCTTTCATTCCTTCCATCTGCATTCCCCATTTTTCTTTCATCTCGTAACGCTCATCTTTGCCTGGTCGGAACTTTAAAGCGGGTGCACCCATTTTCATTTTCATTTTGGCCATTTGTTGCATCATCCCTATTTTATCAGGTTTGGATACATCGGGTGCAGCAACAATAGGTCCTTGGCCTAGGTATGCCGTTGCGGTACCAGAGCCGTCTTGGGCCATAATTTTATATTCCAGTTTGCCGTTCTCCGGTATGGTTACGATAAAATCATAGGTTTCAGCGACCCCTATAAATGTCTTGTTATGCTTAACCGGTACTACATCTTTACCGTCTGCCGAGACAAGCAAAGGGTCAGGGCCGCCAAAGGCCATCCAGAACGAAGTAGAAGCAGAGCCGTCTATAATGCGAAGGCGCACTTTTTCGCCAGGTTTAAACTCGGGGTACTCCACTTTTTCTTCTCCATTAATTAAGAACGCTGGGTAATACACATCTGCCACATCTGCACTTTCCATACGCTGTCTCCAAAAATTTAATTGCGCCCCAAATGCGCCCCTTGCAATTACTTGGTTAAGCGGCGTAGCTGTTCCTTTTCTTATATTGTACCATTCTGTACCTCGCTTTAAAAACCGAAGTACATCCCGCGGTTTTTCGTTGGTCCAGTCAGATAGTACCAAAACCTGCTCTTTATCATACTCCAAGGTTTTTTCTTTGGGCTGTATTACAATTGAGCCGTAAACACCGCTCTGTTCCTGCAACATTGTATGGGAATGGTACCAATAGGTGCCGTTTTGCTTTATTGCGAATTCATATTTTAGTGTTTTACCGGGTTCTATGGGCGGTGTAGAAAGGTAGGGTACCCCATCATAAAAATTGGGCAACAACAAGCCGTGCCAATGGATGGATGTCTCCACGCTCATTTCATTTTTTACATAGATTACTGCGTACTCCCCTTCGGTAAATTCGAGCGTTGGCCCTGGAATACCTCCGTTGACGGTCATCCCTTTTACTTCTTTACCGGCTTTATTAACCATTTCTTCCTTTAGGGTCAACGTGTATTCGTGAACGGGTAGATTATCGACATTACCTTCCACGGACTGTGCAGATGCTGTATAGGTACACAGTAACAAAAGAATAAATGCATAGCTTATTTTTTTCATAAGATTACTTTTTTTAAAATTAATATTGATTATGAGAAGTTTGTGTCATAATTATGGTTGTTATCTACCTTATTTGATCTAAAGGGTTTCTAATACTTTTTTGATTATTCTTATAATTAGTCAGACTCATACCAGTTTCACTTTTAAACAGCCTACTTAAATGATTTACATTACTGTAATCAAGCAGCTGACTTATCTCCGTAAAATTACCCTCTTGTAATTGAATCAGCTCTTTCACTCTTTCTATCTTGAGTTTTATAAAGTATTTTTCTATGGTAATATGCTCCGTAACAGAAAATATTTTACTGATTTTTGAGTACTCAAGGTTTAATTTACTTTCCAAATGCTTGGACAGCGTTTTATTTAATTGAAGTGGTAATTTTTGTAATAATTTAATAAGTTCAATTTTAACTTGCTCTACTAATTGCTGGTCTTGCGCCAGTAAAATTTCGAAACCATTGTTTTCTAAAACATTTTTTATATTTTCAAAATCATCTATAGATTTCTCTTCGTAAATAATAGAACCCAATTCAATATGCTTTAAGTGAATCCCTAATGTTTCAACATCACTCTGGATTGTTTTAATACAGCGATTACACACCATATTTTTTATAAATAATTTCTTTTCCATCCGGTTAGTTGATTAGGTAATTAACAATTGCAGATTGTGTGTAATACTTCTGTATCGATTCCACTTGATTTAACTGAAATTTGAGCTGTAACTCTTGGATATCCAGCACATCATTAAAATCAATGGTGCCCGTTTCATAGTTTTTAATGAGAATTTCTTCAGCATCTTCTGCTTGTTTCAGATTGTTCTCTTGTGTATTATATGCTATTCGTGCTTGGTTGCGTTGCGATATTGCTTTTGCGAAAGCGGATTCCAAAACATTCAATCGTTGTGCTTTTTGAGTCTCGATTTCTTGTTGGCGCAAGTCATTTTGCCTTGAAATAGATTTATACCGATTATTAAAAATGGGAATGGAAACTGAAACCATAGGCATTAGTATATCCTTTCCATTGTCTATTGGATTCATATCCGCTCGCTCGCTCACTGGTAGATAATCAACCCCAAAACCAAACATAGGTAATGCCTCACGCTGGTTGAGCAATTCAGATTGTGCTATAGATTCGTAGAGTTTATCATATTTAAGCAGTTCAGGATTAAGTGATAGTGCATCTCTACCAGATACGGCGTTTTCACTTGGAATTTCCATTAATGTGACCACATCAACCATCATAGTTCCATCACGATTGAGTAGCTTATTGAAGGTGATTTGTTCTGACCCAAATTCCTCTTCGAGCACCTCTTTTTGCTGTTGCAATTCATTTTGACGAATCTGTAATCTCAAAACGTCAACAGAAGATGCCTTGCCTACTTCAACCGATGTAAGGGCAAGACGCTCATAGGTTTCTAATAATTTAATGTTCTTATCGAGCACCCTTTGCTTTGCTTGTATTTCATACAAACGATAATAGGATTGAGCTACAGAAAGTGCCAGTTTTCTTTTGGCAATTATGATTTCCACATATTCAGCTTCAGCCATTGAGGCTGCATAATTTTCTCTTGCCGTTATGGTCCCGAACCAAGGCAACATTTGCTTAAAGCCAATACGTGCTCTCTGCGCCCCAACACGGGTCTCGGGCTCACTGACAAAGTACCCAGCACTCACTTCAGTATTAGGCAGCCAGTTTGCTTCGTTCACTTTTTCTTCGGCGATGTTATAGCGCAGTTCAAAGGCTTGAATCTCGGGGTTGTTAGATTGTGCCTCTTCAATGTATGATTGTAGTTGTTGCGCTTTCGCGAAAGCGGAAACAAACAAAAGACAGGTAATAATTTTTATATTTTTCATTTGTTTGCTCGTTTAAGTTGGTACTCTTTTTTCCAGCTATATAATACTGGTACTAAAAAGTAGGATGTAATATCTATAATCATCCCACCGAAAATGGGGATTGCCATAGGTATCATAATATCGCTTCCTTTTCCCGTAGAAGTAAGTACAGGTAAGAGTGCAAGCACGGTGGTAACAGTAGTCATCAAACACGGACGAATTCGCTTTCCAGCAGCTTCTAATGTGGCAAGTCGGATTCCTTTTTTATCATTGGGATTCTCTCTGTCAAAAGTTTGTGTGAGGTAGGTAGCCATAACTACACCATCATCTGTTGCGATACCAAAAAGCGCAATAAAGCCAACCCAGACAGCAACACTTAGATTGATGGTTTTCATATTGAACAAATCCCGCATATTCTCACCAAAAAAGCTGAAATTGAAGAACCAATCCTGACCGTAAAGCCAAATCATTATAAAGCCACCTGCAAAGGCAACTGCGATTCCTGTAAATACCATCAACGAGGTGGAAACAGAACGGAACTGGAAATACAGAATCAAGAAAATAATAAGCAATGCCAAAGGCACAACTACGGAAAGTGTTTTTTCTGCGCGCAGCTGATTTTCATACGTACCCGTAAAACGGTAATTAATACCTTGTGGCACAATCAAATCACCATTGTCTATTTTTTGTTGAATGAGCGCTTGGGCATTTTCGACCACATCAACTTCGGCAAAACCATCGAGTTTATCAAACAGTACATACCCTATCAAGAAGGTGTCCTCACTTTTTATGACCTGTGGACCTTGTTCATAACGTATGTCTACCAATTCGCTCAGTGGAACCGGACTTCCTTTCTCAACCGGAACATAAATATCTTTTAAATCTTCTGGGTTTGCACGCAACTCACGCGGATAGCGCACTCTTACTCCATACCGCTCACGACCTTCTACCGTTTGAGTAAGCGGCATACCGCCCACAGCTACCTGAAGTACTTCCTGAACATCCATTATGGAAATTCCATAGCGTGCCAATTGGTCTCGTTTTATATCAATTAGTAAATAGGGCTTGCCCACAATACGGTCTGCAAAGACAGCTTGTTCTTTTACACCTTCAGCTTGTTTTAAAATGTCTTCGAGCTGTAGACCAAAAGCTTCTATTGTTTTCAAGTCTGGCCCTTTAACTTTTATACCCATAGGCGCACGCATACCTGTTTGAAGCATTACGAGCCTTGTCTCGATAGGTTGTAGTTTTGGTGCAGAAGTCACCCCTGGAAATTTGGTCACTTTCACAATCTCATTCCAGATATCGTCTGGGCTGTCGATTTCTGGCCGCCAGTTTCGGTAATATTCACCGCTGCCGTCTTCAATTAAATCGTTATGGGTTGCATTTGTTTTTAGTTGCGAGGCCTCATAATTAGCGTCATCATCGATTTCATTATTTGGATTAATAATGAATTTATCATTTTTCAGAACAAATAAACCATCATCGTTTACGCGGTAGCGTTGTCTCTCGCCATTCTTGTTTCGCATATATTCAGACTTATACTGAATCACATTTTCATACATCGAGAGCGGCGCAGGGTCAAGAGCAGATTCTGTTCTACCCGATTTACCTACTACCGTTTCGATTTCAGGAATACTGGCTACGGCCATATCAAGCTGCTGTAACACACGCTTGTTTTCTTCAACACCTGCGTGTGGCAAGGATGTTGGCATTAACAGGAATGAGCCTTCGTTGAGCGATGGCATAAATTCTTTACCCGTGTTGCGCATTATTATGGCCCCTAAAATCAACACTGTGGTCGGAATTATTAAAAACAGTAATCGGTTTTGAAGTGCCCAACGTAATATAGTGTCGTAATATTTTTGGAAAATTGAAAACGCCCCCAGTAATCCGAAACAGATAATCGCAACAAAAATCAAGTTCATTATAATACCGCGGTCAAAACCTAGTGGTCGCCAGTATTCGGCTAGAAGGAAAACAATAGCAATACAAGAAATAACGATATGTATTAGATTGGCTCTTTTTGCCGTGATAATATCGCGTACACTCAAAATTGCAACGATTCCATAGGCAATTAATATAATACCCAACCAATAACCATAGAAGATGGCTGTGATACCAAGGACGATGAGAACAGCATTAATAATATATTTAGCGTGCTCCCTAATAGTACTCTTTTTGAAAAGGAATGCGGCAAATGGTGGTATCAAGAAAAGGGCGATAACCAAAGACGCCGTGAGCGCCATTGTCTTTGTAAATGCGAGTGGACGAAACAACTTTCCTTCAGCACCTATCATAGTGAATACAGGAATAAAACTGATAATGGTTGTTAATACTGCCGTTAAAATTGCACCAGAAACTTCAGCAGTTGCATTGTAGATGATTTCATTTGTGGTGTACTCGATTCCGCTTTCGCGAAAGCGTAATTTTTCATCTTCCAAATGCCGAATCATATTTTCGGCCAGTATAACGCCCACATCCACCATTGTACCTATAGCAATGGCAATCCCTGACAATGCTACAATATTTGCATCTACATCAAAAAGTTTCATTGCAATGAAAACCATTAATACTGCAACGGGTAACAAACCTGAAATTAAGATGGATGCGCGTAGGTTGAACACCATTACGATAATGACCAGAATGGTTATTAAGATTTCAAGCGTGAGTGCTTCATTAAGCGTGTGTAGGGTCTCTTGAATAAGCTGGGTACGGTCGTAAAAGGGGACAATGGTCACTTGTGAGGTGCGGCCATCTGCCAGAACTTTTGTTGGAAGCCCAGATGACAGTTCAGCGATTTGCTCTTTTACATTATTGATAACTTCCATAGGGTTGGCGCCATATCGCGCTACCACAACACCACCAACAACTTCGGCACCTTCTTTATCTAAAATACCACGACGAGTTTGCGGTCCCAAATGAACAGTTGCGATGTCTTTTATTCGGATAGACGTAAAATTCTCTGAAGTGACCACGGCATTTTCAATATCTGCAACGGATTTTACATAGCCCAAACCACGAACCAGATATTCGGCCTGATTGATTTCCAATGTTTGTGCACCAATATCTTGGTTGCTCTGCTTAACGGCTTTGACAATGGCACTTAATCCAATATTGTATTGGCGCATTTTCTCCGGGTCCACATCTACTTGATATTCCTGAACATAACCGCCGATAGACGCTACTTCGGAAACACCACTTGCCGATGACAATCCGTATTTCACATAATAATCCTGTATACTACGCAGTTCCTGTAAATCCCAACCACCGGTTACATTACCATCCTTGTCACGACCTTCTAGGGTGTACCAGAATATTTGTCCTAAACCTGTGGCATCAGGGCCCAAAGCTGGGTTAACGCCATCTGGCAGCAAGTTGGAAGGAAGCGAATTGAGTTTTTCGAGAATGCGACTACGTGACCAGTAAAACTCCACATCTTCTTCAAAAATGATATAGATACTGGAAAACCCAAACATAGAGGAACTACGAATAGTTTTCACGCCTGGAATACCTAGAAGCGAAGTTGTAAGTGGATACGTAATTTGGTCTTCAATATCCTGTGGCGAGCGCCCTTGCCATTTGGTAAAAACAATTTGTTGGTTTTCACCAATATCGGGAATGGCATCCACAGCTACAGGGTCAGTAGGCAAAATACCGGTCTCCCAATTAAAAGGTGCGTTTACAACGCCCCAACCGACGAACAAAGCTAATAGTAAAACAGCTACTAATTTATTTTCTATTAGAAATTTGATGCTTTTATTCAGCATAGAAATGATTATTAAGTAATTATAAATCTTGTTTAAAAGTGACAAACAAGCAGAAATGTCCAAAACAAATTAATGCAGGACTACAGTTCTAATTACTTAAAAATCAAATAAGGAAAGTCTGGTCTAAAACTTGAATATCCCTGACCAAGGGAGGAGGCGTATAATCTCTGTATGAATTTAAATCTTCTTGAGATTCGAAAAATAAGTGTATATAGGTATGGATAAAAGCAGCAACAAATAGTTGTTGGTCTTTATCTAATTTGTCGAACGATGTTTTTAAAGTATCTTGCCCTTCAACAATCACTTGTTCATCACTACAGCAATCTTTTTTAGAAATATCACACTCTGATGACTGCGATTGCTGTTGAACATCCATACCGCAAGTTTGAGCGTGACCAAATAATGAAGAGTCCACAAAAATATCTCCACAATAATGACTATCTACCGTAAATGATACGGTTGACAACAACACTAACAGTGCCATAGAGAATGTTGATATTTTAAAAAAGATTTTCTTCATTAATTTTACAAAAATACAAAATTTCAAGTAAATTTTCTTTATTTAACAAATAATTTTGATTTCATATGCAACATATTCTCCTAAATCTATATGAAAGATTATCTAATTTCTAGAAAAATGCCGAATACAAACCTGTTTTAAATTTATTATTAAGAATTGTTCTAAATAAGTTTGTTTTTTTAAATTTCATTTCTATTTTTGTCGCTGAAATAATCACTTACTTATATTAAGTCTAAATAAATTTAATGATGAAAAAAATGTTTTTTACCGCAATTATAGGAAGCCTTATTTTTGCTTCGTGTTCTTCTGATGATGAGCCGATTACTGAAACCTCAAACATTGAGGTGCCTTCAAACTACACCTTCGAAAGAGATGGACAATCCACAGTGGATTTTAGTGGCCAGACCACCCGAATTTTAATGGCTGAAGAAATCCTTAATTCCTTTACAGATTTCGAAAACACGACTGTGATATCCTTGCAGGCAATGTATGCACATCAGGAAGGGGACCTAGATTTTTCAGACGCTGCCTTAAATGCGTCAGATAAAAACGTACGCAGTAAAACGGCTGCGTCCCAAGATTATTTTAGCGCAAACACCACAGAAGCGGCAGCTATAAGAAACCTATTCGATAGCTATATTTCCGGTCAGGTCAATGAGGTATTCCCTAACAAGGATGTCCTAGCAGTCGCTGGCAGTGCCGGTCAACTTGCCGATGGGACAAAAACCCGGTATGTTAACGCTAAAGGACTTGTGTACAACCAAATGTTTGCAAAAAGCCTTATTGGGGCGCTGATGGCAGATCAGATGCTTAACAACTATCTCAGCATAGCTGTTCTTGATGCTGATAATAAAGTTGCGGACAACGACAATGGGATTACAGAGGATGGAGAGACCTTTACCACGATGGAACATAATTGGGACGAGGCCTATGGATACCTCTACGGAACATCCGTTGATGCAGCCAACCCGAATGTAACCATTGGGGGCGATGATAGTTTTTTGAATGATTATTTGGGCACAGTAAACGCAGACCCGGATTTTTCTACCATTGCTGCCGATATTTTTGATGCATTCAAATTGGGTCGTGCCGCGATAGTGGCAAAAGATTATACAGTACGGGATACCCAGGCTGCCATTATACGTCAAAAAATATCCGAGGTAATTGCCATACGTGCGGTATACTATTTACAACAAGGAAAAAATTTGCTTGCAAACGGTGATTTTGGCGCCGCATTCCAAAACCTTTCTGAGGGTTATGGGTTTGTTTTTAGCTTGCGTTTTACTAGAAACCAGAGTACAGATACTTCCTTCTTTAGCACAAGCGAAGTTGATGGTTTTACATCTGCTCTCTTGGCGGATGGACTCAATGGTTTTTGGGACCTTGAACCTTCAACACTGGACAGTATTACTGAAGCTATTGCCGCTAAATTTGACTTCACGGTCGAGCAAGCTGCCAGCGCAAATTAAATAAAAATTGAATTAGCCACATCAACCGATTTACCGCCGATGGAAAAATCGGTTGATTTAAAAAAAATAGTTATGAAACACTGGAAACTTTGGAGTTTTATTAGTATCGGACTGCTGATTGTAGCGTGTTCAAAAGATAATGGGAACGAAAACTTGCCACCGGCTAACAATAATTTTGATCGTGGCGCAATGCTTTTAAATTGGGCAGATAATATCATTGTCCCTGCATATACTTCTTTTAAAACAGAGGCCGAAAACCTGAACAATGCCGCAACGGTCTATTCAAATGAGCCTACAGAGGCAAGCCTACAGAGTTTGCGCGCCTCGTGGACAGCGGCCTACATTTCCTTTCAAAAGGTCTCTATGTTCGAAATAGGCAAGGCCGAAGAGTTACGGTACAGAAACCGACTGAATATTTATCCATCAAACACCCAAAAAATTGAAGATTTTGTAGCCACCGGTTCTTACGATCTGGCCTTGCCATCTACAATGGATGTACAGGGTTTCCCTGCTATAGATTATCTGATCAACGGTCTTGGAGCAACAGATACCGAAATTGTAAGTTTCTATACTACCAACGGCAATGCCCTGGGATATAAAAATTATCTCGGCACCCTTACGGAAACTATCCTGCAATTGACCACAACAGTACTCGATGATTGGAATGCCAACTTTAGGGATGTTTTTGTTGCAAATACTAGTTCTTCGGCTACTGGATCTGTTGACAAACTAACGAACGACTATATATTCTATTTTGAAAAATCGTTGCGGGCGGGTAAAGTAGGGATACCCGCAGGTGTTTTCTCCCAACAACCATTACCCGAAAATGTAGAGGCGCGCTATAAAAAAGATTTTTCCAAACAATTGATGCTAACAGCAGTTAAGGCAAGCCAGGATTTTTTCAACGGAAAATACTTTAACAACAATACTACCGGGGAAAGCTTCAAGACCTATCTTGATTTTTTGAACAGTATTAAAAATGGGGAGGATCTAGGTGGCCTTATCAATGCGCAGTTCAATGCTGCAGAAACCCAGGCAAATGAACTGAACAATAATTTTGCTCTACAGATTGAAACTGACAATACCAAAATGCTAAGTACTTATGATGAGCTACAACGCAACGTTATCCTCTTAAAAGTGGATATGTTGCAGGCACTGAGCATAAATGTGGATTATGTAGATGCCGATGGCGATTAGTCAATGGCCTCACGTTTAAATGCATACCGAAATATAACTACAGAGGCTGCCCCGTTGGCGGTCTTTCGTATTTTTTTTGGACTGATGATGTTTTTTGGCATCGTCCGTTTTTGGAGCTATGGCTGGATCGATAAACTTTATATTCAACCCAAATTCTTTTTTTCATATTATGGGTTTGAATGGGTACGGCCTTTGGGTGTTTACACCTATTTATTGTTCTTTATCTGCGGTATCTCCGCAATCTGCATTGCGTTGGGGTATCGATACAGAATGGCGATCATCCTTTTCTTTTTAAGCTTTACCTACATCGAGTTGATGGATAAGACGACCTATCTTAACCATTACTATTTTATTAGTTGTCTTAGTTTTTTAATGATCTTCCTTCCCGCAAATGCCTATTATTCAATGGATGCACAAAGGAATAAGGATAAGGCCTATAAACAGATTCCCAAATGGACCGTTGATGCCATAAAATTATTGATTGCACTAGTCTATTTCTACGCCGGTCTGGCAAAACTGAACAGCGACTGGCTCGTTGGGGCAATGCCGCTTAAGATATGGTTGCCGGCCCAATATGACCTGCCATTGTTGGGAAATTTAATGCAGCAACAATGGCTTCACTATGCCTTTAGCTGGGGCGGTGCCGCCTATGATCTGGCGATACCGTTTTTGTTGTTTTATAGACCCACCCGTTGGGCAGCTTTCGGTCTGGTGGTAATTTTTCATTTGATGACCCGCATCCTCTTTCCCATAGGTATGTTCCCTTATGTGATGATAGTGAGCGCACTCGTTTTTTTCGATGCGGGAGTCCACCATAAAATATTGAAAACGCTTTCGACTATTTTTAGGATTAAAAAGGAAAAGGCAGATGCAGGGATACGCAATAAAACCTATCGCAATAAAACCATGGCCCCAATGCTTATCGTGGGTTTGTTTATTGCCTTTCAGTTACTTTTTCCTTGGCGTTATCTGCTCTACAAAAACGAGCTTTTTTGGACCGAGGAGGGATACCGTTTTTCTTGGCGGGTAATGCTAATGGAAAAAGCTGGATATGCACAATTTAAGATTGTGGATAAAAAAAAGGGAACAGCTTTCCTTGTTGACAATACCGATTTTCTGTCAACATTTCAGGAAAAACAGATGAGCACCCAACCCGACTTTATCCTTCAGTACGCCCAGTTCCTCGGAAAACATTTTACAGCACAAGGCCATAAAAATGTAGCGGTCTATGTAGAGAGCTATGTAGCACTGAATGGCAGGCTTAGCCAACCTTATATTGACCCAAAAGTAAATTTACTGGAGCAAGAAGAGTCGTTTGGGCCTAAGGACTGGATATTGGAATTTAAGGATGAAATCAAAGGTTTTTAAACAAAAAAATGTATTTAAAAAAAGAACATATAATCGCAACCCTATTTTTTGCCTTCACAAGTTCTGCAATGTTTGCACAATATGTGGTTCAGGGAAAAGTAGTTTCTGCAGCTTCCAACGAACCTGTCCCAAATGCCGAAGTGTTTCTCACTACTCTAAGAAAATCAACCATCACGAATGATTTTGGGGATTTCAAATTTCAGGACATTCCAAAAGGGACCTATAATTTTACCGTATTTGCCTACGAGTATGCTATACTGGATCACGAGGTTAGCATTTCCGATGATACGTCACTGAACTTAGAACTTGAATCTTTGGGCATAGAACTTTCTGAAGTAGTGGTCACCCAAAGAAAAGAACGCCTTTTCGCCCTAAAACGATTAAGGGACGTTGAGGGAACTGCCATTTATGCGGGCAAGAAGAGCGAAGTGGTATTGGTAAGCAACCTTACCGCTAACCTTGCCGGCGGTAATGCCAGGCAGATATACTCCCAAGTGGTCGGGCTCAATATCTACGAAAACAACGATGCGGGACTGCAATTGAATATTGGTGGGCGTGGCCTCAATCCCAACCGCAGTGCAAACTTCAATACAAGACAAAATGGTTATGACATCTCTGCAGATGTACTGGGATATCCCGAAAGTTACTATACACCGCCGGCTGAATCCATTTCAGAGATCGAAGTGGTACGCGGTGCGGCATCTTTGCAGTATGGGACACAATTTGGAGGCCTTATCAATTTTAAACTGAAACAACCCGATCCCAACAAGAAAATAGAGTGGATATCCCGGCAATCCTTGGGTTCTTACAACTTGTTCACCAGTTTTAACAGTTTAGGCGGGACCTTGGGCAAGGTAGGTTATTATACTTTTTTCAACTATAAAAAAGGAAATAGTTTTCGTCCCAACTCCCAGTTTGAATCCTTCAATGGCTACGTACATTTGGATTATTCGCCTACAGAAAGGACCAAAATTTCCTTTGAGGTAAGCTATTTAAACTATTTGGCACAGCAACCGGGCGGTCTTACCGATGAACAGTTTGAGGAAGACCCCACGTTTAGCAACCGAACCCGAAACTGGTTTAATGTGGATTGGAAATTATATGCTATGCGATTGGAACACGCTTTGAGCAATAAAACCGATTTTAGCCTCAACCTCTTTGCCTTGGACGCCTATAGGAAATCGGTTGGTTTTCGCGAAAACAGGGTTTCACAGGAGGATGATGTGGAGGCTCCAAGGGAATTGATAGTAGGTAATTTTAACAATTGGGGGGCAGAGGCCCGTTTGTTGACGCGGTATAATTTCTTCGGAAAAGAGAATACGGTGCTTTTTGGTGGAAAGTACTATCAATCCAATAATACAGAGCGGCAGGGGCCCGGCAGCAACGGCAGCAACGCCAATTTTAATTTTGAAGAACAGACCTACCCCAACTACCCAAGGCAAAGCGATTTTAGGTTTCCGAACTTGAACCTTGCCCTGTTTTCCGAAAATGTCTTTAAGTTCTCCGAAAAAATTTCGGTAACTCCTGGGCTACGGTTTGAATATATAAAGACTAGAAGTAGGGGCGAATTTAAACGGATCAACTTTGATATTGCAGGTAACCCCATCTTAAACGAAGATGTGGCGGATAACCGTGATCTTGAACGTTCTTTTATTTTATTGGGTGTTGGGCTAAGTTATAAACCCCATAAAACGGTTGAACTATATGGGAATATAAGCCAGAATTACCGCTCGGTTACTTTTAATGATATTAGAATTACCAATCCGTCATTGACCGTAGATCCCAACATCAAAGATGAGCAAGGATATACTTTTGATATAGGGGCTCGCGGGCGAATAAAGAAATACCTTTCCTATGATGTGGGAGCATTTTTTTTAAATTACAAAGATCGTTTGGGTGTGATATTACGGGAAGTAAGTGATATCCAACAGGAGCGGTTTAGAGGGAACATAGGGGATGCCATTACCTATGGCATTGAAAGTTTTGTGGACTGGAATATATGGGAAACCCTGTCCACAGAAAAAAACGATATCAAACTCGGTACTTTTGTCAACCTGGCCCTTACAGATTCAAAATACACCTCTTCCCAAGAAAACAATGTGAAGGGCAAAAAAGTGGAGTTCATTCCCGGTATTAACCTAAAAACAGGATTAAATTTTGGGTATAAAGACTTTTTGGGTAGTTTGCAATATACTTATTTGGGCCAACAGTTTACCGATGCCACCAATTCGCCCAGGGATTTTCAAAGCCAGAGTGGTATTGTAGGTGAAATACCTGCCTATAATATTATGGATCTTTCTTTTTCCTATACCTATAATCGGTTTAAACTGGAAGCGGGGGTCAACAATGTTTTGAACGAAAGTTATTTTACACGCCGTGCGACGGGCTATCCGGGCCCAGGGATCATACCAAGTTTACCACGAACCATATATGTGCTCTTACAACTTAAATTTTGAGTTAATCTGCATTAATGACAAAAATCATATTTCTGTTGAACCTTTAAAATTATCTTCGCATTAATTAATTTTGCTGTTAATTCATAAAAATTTGATAACAAGCTTGTTAAACAGCAGCATTTAATTTACGAAAACATTTAATGTTAGACAAAATTTATTAATACTGTGAAATCTTTTTTTACCAAAATACTATCTTTTTTTTTAGCAGTTTTTATACTGTTTTCTACTTCTTCTTTCACGGTGGATATGCACTTTTGCTGTAATAAATTGGTGGATATGGCTTTTTTTAGTAAGGCAGAATCCTGTATGGAGATTGTACAAAAAAAAGATAATAATTCCAAGCAATGTACTTCCATACAAGAGAAGGATTGTTGCGATAATCAGACCATTGTAAAAGAAGGAGATGACACCTTTAAGAAGTCCAATACAATTTTAGAGATTGAGACTTTAGTTTTCTTAAATACTTTTTTTAATACTTATATTAATCTGTTCGAGGGGCTAGAAGAAAAAGTCATTTCTTTTAAAACCTATAGGCCGCCTTTATTATCTACAGATATTATAATTCTCAACGAGACCTTCTTAATTTGATTTTCTACATCGCAGATTGACTTTAATCTGCATTACCTCTATAGCCAAAGTTTCACTTCTGGCTAACATTTGTTGTACTCTATTCCCAACAATACTATACACCATTAACCCTGTTAGGTCTTAACCTTTCAAACCATTGAGTTAAAACTCAATGACAATACATTATATACTATGAGCAAACCAAAAGAATTTTGGATTAAGAATATGGTCTGTAATCGCTGCTTAAAAGTAATTATGCAGGAGTTACAAGAACTTGAAGTAACCGTACTTTCATTGGAATTGGGAAGATTGTTAGTAGAAGCACCAAATAAAACAGACAGTGAAATCATCAATGCAGTAACAACCGTGCTTCACGCCAATGATTTTGAAATAGTGCAGAACGAAGAAGAAATGCTCGTAGAAAGAATCAAGATTATTCTAATTGAACAATTACAAGAGCTACCATTACATATCAAAGTAAAAACATCTGAACTATTGGCATCAAGCCTTCATAGGGAATACAAGACATTGAGTAAATTATTTTCAGCAAATCAACAGACAACCATTGAAAAGTACTTTATCAAATTAAAGATAGAGAAAGTTAAAGAGCTCATTCAACTCAAACAACATTCCTTTTCAGATATAGGGTACTTATTGGACTACAGCAGCGTCAACCATCTGTCTAGACAGTTCAAAGAAGTAATTGGAGTGAGTATGACCGATTATAAAAATACTGAAAACTGGAAAAGAAATTTTTACGATGAAATTATGTAGATAACAACGAAAGTTATGCAGATAAACGCTTAAGGCAATCATTAATTTTATCAAAATAAATCAAACTAAAATGAAAAAACTACTCATCACATTAGTATTAATTCCCTTTCTAGGGATTACACAAACTATAGAAAATTTAGAGTACATCTCGCCTTTTAACAATGAAGTAGCTGCCATTAAAAAAGGGAACGAATGGGGGTTTATTGACCAAGACGGCAAAGTAATCATTGATTTTCGAAATGATTTGGTGCTAACCAAAACAGGAAATGCAACCTACCCCATATTCAGTAACGAAAAATGCTTGATTGCCCATCAAAAAGATGGCATACTGTATTATGGCTATATCGATAAAACTGGAAAAACTGTCATTACACCTCAATTCTTGAATGCGACCAATTTCGAATATGATAAGGCATTGGTACTAAAAGTTGAAAAAGAGACCATAGGCTATAATGACATTTTCAACAAAGACGTCGTTAGCTACCATTATTTTGAAGTAATTATAGATAAACAAGGAAAAGCCATTGACCATCTAACTCAATTGGCCATTCATATATCGCCTAAAGATAAGGAGGATAAAAATCCACCTACCATAACATCTAAATTCATTTCGGAAAATTTAGTGGCCATTAAAGACAGCAACAAGAAATGGCGTTTAAAAAAAATTGAATAACAATGAAAAAGTTCCCGACAGAAATGAAATTAAAGAAGATTGAAAACCTTTTTAAATCTGACAGTTAATAGCTGATAACCCATTCCCTAAACTACGGTTTGTGGATTGTTGGGAATGGGTTTATAAAAATAAATGTTTAACTCAATAAAATAGAAAATTATGAAAACATTACTAATTGTTTTATCAACAATCGGGCTTTTAAGCTTAAGCAGTTGCAACCAAGGAGCAGATCCTCAAGCACTATTGGAAAATCCTGAAACTCGTACGGAGGTGTTTAATGCCGTTACCGAGAACCACGATTATATGACCGAGTTTATGGAAAGTATGCACGGCAGTCAACACACAATGGCAATGATGCAGGGCAACAAAAAAATGATGGGCTCTATGATGCAAGGAGAAGGAATGCAAATGATGATGAAGGACAGTACAATGATGCATTCGATGATGAACCAAATGATGAATGACGGAAAAATGATGGGAACAATGATGAAAATGATGCACGAAAAAGGAATGATGAGCGAGGACTGTATGGAATCTTGCTCAAAGATGATGGGCGAAAAAGGAATGGATATGCAGAATATGAATAGTCCAAACAAACAGGATCATACCGAGCATCATTAATTTTTAACTTCTAAATACAAAAACAATGAAAAACAATCACTGGATTTGGATGGTCATAGGTTGTGGGCTACCACTATTGTTCATCTTTTTAGCGCCCTCATTTGGTATAGGAGGTGGTTCATCACTATTTATTTTCATCCTTTTTATGTTCGGCATCCATCTGTTTATGCCCCACGGTTCACACGGACACGGAAGGCACAATAATCATAAGCATCAG
This sequence comes from Leeuwenhoekiella marinoflava DSM 3653, assembly GCF_900129005.1. GTDB lineage: Bacteria > Bacteroidota > Bacteroidia > Flavobacteriales > Flavobacteriaceae > Leeuwenhoekiella > Leeuwenhoekiella marinoflava. Next base: position 49,026 of record NZ_FQUN01000021.1, read on the forward strand.
GATAGCGACCACAATCATTCTGAACAAGAAACAAAAGAAGAACACAAAGGACATCAACATCACTAAAAACTATATACAATGAAACAAAAATTTCAAATAAACGGAATTAGTTGTGGTGGATGTGTAGCAAGGGTCAAGAAGACTTTGGAAGAACATCCCAATATCGAAAAGGCAGAAATTTTTCTGGCACCAAAAGGAGCTACACGTATCACGATGAATGAAGCACTTTCGGTTGCCGACTTGCAAAAGCAACTCGATGAGCTCAATGGATATACAATCACAGAACTTAATCAATAACAATTAAAATCTAAAAAACTATGCATTTATACGACGGACACTTTGGAGGAATGCACCTAATATGGTGGATTATATGGATCATTTTAATTGCTTGGATCTTTTTTATCCCAGCTGACATACCCTATCAAAAAACAAAGAAGGAAAGCCCATTAGAGATTCTTAAAAAACGCTTTGCAAAAGGTGAAATTTCTAAGGAAGAATACGAAGAATCTGTAAAGATTTTAAAGTCAGAAAACTAACTGAAAATCATAAAACTATGTATCGATTAAACATAAAAAAACTCGGTTTTGCTTTTGGTCTAACAGGATCCTTAATTTATTTGGGCTGTATGATTGTGATGGCCACAGCGGGTCAAGAAGGAACAATCACCTTCTTTAATAGCCTCTTACACGGTCTAGACACCACGAATATTATAAGAATGGATGTTCCTCTAATAGAAGCATTATTCGGTATCGTTCAAACATTCATTTTAGGGTGGCTTATTGGTGCGTGCATAGGTGCTTTTTATAATGCTCAAATTAAAGTAAAAAGATAAATTATGGATAGAAGAGATTTTTTAGCCACTGGAGCTGTTTCGACAGCAGGGATGCTATTCTTTCCTGGTAACTTACTAGCCAAGGAAGCAAAAACTAACAATAAGCACAAACTAGTACAAACGCTACCCTATAAAATGGATGGCGAGTGGAAAGAGTTTGAGCTGTATATAGATGTTCATACCCACGAGCCTGCGCCAGGTTATAAGTATCATACGCTTGCTTTTAATGATATGATTCCTGGGCCAGAAATAAGAGTAAATGCTGGGGATAAGGTACGCGTCAAATTCATCAATAAAACAGATTTAAACCATACCATACATTGGCACGGTGTTTATGTGCCTTGGCGAATGGACGGCGTTCCTTTCGTTACACAACTGCCAGTAATGCCCAAAAATGAATTCATATACGAGTTTGTAGCAGAGCCTGAAGGAACACACTTTTACCATTGTCATTGGGGAACACTTATGCATATGCAGGCAGGAATGTTTGGTAGTCTTATTGTTGAAAACCCAAACGATTCAATTAAAAAGAAATTCCCCTATGAACGTGAATATACTCTAGTGTACTCATCACACGACACTAACTATATACGTGAAGAAATGAATAGTATGCTAGAGCGAATGAAACAGCGTAGCTATTTGATGAAACAAGGAAGGTTTAATAGCGAGCAATGGGCGGTTTTTGATAATAAGGAACAGTTTACCGCCAGTTTAGAAAACGGATATCAACCACCATACGTAACCAACCGAAGATCAAATTCAGATCTACCACAAGCCAATTGGTTTACAGTTAACGGTAAGTCATATCCATCTACACCTTATTTGTTTATCAAATCTGGAGAGAACATTCGAATTCGGCTTATAAACGCTGGTGCAGAAACCCATCATTTACATCTACACGGACACGATTTTTGGATGGTAGCTGACGATGGAGTACCTCTAGAGAACCCTTTCAAACGCAACACAGTGCCTCTTACACCTGGTAAAACTTTTGACATTATTGTTGAAGGCAAGAACAGGGGTATTTGGACTTTTCACGATCACGACACGCGTAAAGTGACCAATAACGGTTTATATCCTGGAGGAAATTTGTTAGCACTAGTATACGAAGACTTACCAGCTGATGAGTTGATTATTTCAAAACATTCAGGAAATCCAATGTACAATCCAAATGCTGGTATGGGAGATATGAAAGGTATGGAAAACAAAAATATGGGAAGTATGAACAAAATGATGTTTGGAGAAGATAAACTTCCAAAAATCGCTCTTGATGAATAATTTATAAAACAGTTAAAATGAAAAAAATCATATATATAGCCATCTTAATTTCTGGGCTTGCAAACGCACAGATTACACCAGAATTTGAAATTGGAGCCAAAGGTGTTTTCTCAGGCAATTTAAACTTTAATTCCGAAGAGTCCAATGCAGTTACAGATTTCTCTGATACCCAATTATTAATGGGGCTTAGCCAAAAGCTTTATAACAACTGGAGAGCGCAATTTGTTTTAGGGCTTCAATTTCCTGATGCCAATTCAAATTTGGGCGAGGTCTTTTACAATAATATTTTTATGAAATTGGAAGACCAAACCAACATTTTTAAAGTAGGGCGTACACTTGCACAGACCAACTTAAATGAATTCCCAACATTACGTGATGATGATGCACAACAGTTCGTCTATGCACTCAACCCATTTTCTGATGGTGTAAATACAGAACGTGACCAATATGCCAATGTACTGGATTACACACACATATTTAAGCAACGCTTTTCTGTTTCAATACACGGTGAAAACTTCTACGATAGTTTAGAACCTAACGATTTTAGGTTAAACTCTATGGGACTATCGTTGGTTTACAGAGTACCAGAAAGTCAAAGGTGGAATAGAAATATCTTACAACAAATTGGATTGAGTTACAACAACTATTTCACTGATAGACCAGGATATTCTAACGATTTTGACTCTTCGGTAAAAAACTTACTTTTTAGTACTATACTGAATTTAAAGCCAGACCCAATAAATTTTGTGGATTTTAAATTTCAAGCTATTCAAAACTTTGGTTGGGATGAAATAACAGAGCTTAATGATTATTTTGATTACACAAGAACGCAGTCAACATCTCTCTTTGGTACTTTTAGATATTTGAAACAAAAATTAGAACGCCCACATTATCAAATTTCTGTTGGTGGTGGTTATAAATCCTTGGACAATTTATCGACCGACTCAAACCAATTACTATTTATAGCAAACGGGTTTTATCGAATGGGGCAAAATTTTGATATTGGATTTCAGTATAGATATACTGAAAATGAAGGTTTTACACAAAACCTTTTTGGAAAAAATGAGCATCGTCTACAACTAGCTATTGTATATTCTTTTAGTCAAATATTTAATAAGCAGTTTGGTGACCGCGAAGACTTATTAAACTTAGAACACAATTATATAAAATAAAAGTAAGTGACCTATACCACGCAACATATTAAAACAATAATTGTACAGATACTTATTTGGGCAGGTATTTTCTACTTCTTGGTACACCCTTTCACAATGGTGCTCTATTGGTTTGAGTACAGCAATACGGCATTCTCATTTTCCTTGTTTCAAGACGTTTTAAAAACTCGTTTTTTAGAGTCTTTCTCTTTTGATATGAGGGGAATGGGTGGTTTGCTCACGCTTTTAGGAATTTTTCTAGGTACAATCTCAGGTCTGTTTTTCATAACCATTAAGCAAAAGAATAAGCTTATCGGCACACAACAACGATTGCTAATTCGTGATATTGAAGCATTGATACAAGCCGGTGAAAACGTAATGGTGGAGTTCAAGTCTTCCATACGCTATGACTATTATCGAAAAACAACCAATAAGGAACTGGAGCTGGTTATTGCTAAAACTATCACTGGTTTTATGAATGCAAAGGGTGGCAAACTAATTATTGGTGTAGATGATGACGGAAATGTTTTAGGATTAGAAAAAGATTATAAAACACTTAAACACAAGAACAGGGATGGTTATGAGCGGGAAGTTTTCAGAATCATTTCTACACAATTAGGTCACGAGGCTTGTTTCAGTAATCATATTTCATTCTATAGTTTAAATGAAAAAGATGTGTGTTTAGTAGATATCGAACCTTCTGAAAAACCTGTTTATGTTAGCGATACCGAAAACACCACCTTTTATGTTCGTACTGGCAACGCCACCTATCCACTTACGGTCAAGGAGGCAGTTAATTATTTAGAAACTAGAAAAATATAAAGTTATGCAATACATCTGGTTTATATGGTCACTTATCATTCTCGCTCTTTGGGTAGTTATCTATCTATCTAAAAAAGGAGTTAGAAGAGAAATGCTCAAAATGAGCCTAATTACGATGCCCTTTGGTTTAACAGAACCGTTGTTTGTACCAGAATATTGGTTTCCACCTTCGCTTTTTGATTTGGCCGAAAAAACAGGCTTCGATATCGAAAGTTTGATTTTCTCTTTCGCAATAGGTGGAATTGGCACTGTACTCTACAACCTTATTTTTAAAAGAGGACTTGCCGAAATACCACATAGCGAACGAAGTCATAGTAGGCACCGATTGCATATTTATATACTTTTTATACCAGCAGCTGTATTCATCATTCTGGCGCTTTTTACGTCGCTCAATCACATTTATTGCGGCATTATAGCTTTGTTCATAGGTGGATTGGCGACTCTTTATTGTCGCCCAGATTTAAAAGGAAAGATTTGGGTTGGGGGAATTCTGTTTACGGTATTGTACTTCATTTATTTCGGAAGCATCCTTCCGTTCTATCCTCAATATGTGGAGTTGTACTGGAATCTAGACAACCTGACCCATATTCTTGTCTTGGGCATTCCTATTGAAGAATTAATGTTCGCCTTCACTTTTGGGATGTATTGGTCTGGATTGTATGAACATATCTATTGGCGAAAACTCATTCAAACTGAAATAATTATTCCACTTAAAGATTAACACTATGAAACGAATACACTCAAATCAAAAAAACAATGCTATCCAAGTTGTAGCCATTAAGAACCCAGTAAGAAAGATATACCAGGTATCCATCGCTATATTGTTCCTTCTACTGCTTTCAGCAGTAGTTCTATCCTGTTCTGGCAAGAAAAAAGATGTTGCAGAAAGCGTAACACAGCCAACTGTTGAAACATCCCAAACAGCAAATGAGGCCATTATATCAGCCCAAAATTATGAAATCGTTCCCAACGAAAAAGTCTGTATGGTCAATGACCGATTTATGGGTGTGTCACAAATACCTATTGACGTCAATGGAACTATCTACTATGGTTGTTGTGAAAATTGTGTTGAAAAGTTACAGAAAAATCTAGATGATGTTCGCTTTGGGAGTAATCCACTAAATGATACAAAAGTTGATAAAGCTTCAGCAATTATTGTTCAAGATAAAAGTAGCGGAAGTGTTTTTTATTTCGCTTCCATAGTAGATGCCCAATCATTTATAAATAAGAATAAAGGATAGGAAATCTTTATTCATAAAAATTCAAGTTATGAAAATAGTGTTAGCCATAGATGGTTCTGATTTTAGTAAACTAGCAGTAAAAGAACTTGCAAAATTACCCTTACAAAATGAAAGTGAGGTCTGCATTATAAACGTGTATGAACATCCTGCGATATCAACACCATCATTAATTACATCAACAAGTTCTATTAATTCCTACTACAAAGAGTTTTTATCAAACGCTGAAAAAATAGGGAAAAAGATTGTTTCCGAAGCTGGTAAAGTATTGAAAGAAAAAAATAGCTCACTTCGTATAACAACAAATGTTGTCAGCGGTCTTCCTAAAAAAGAAATTTTGGAAAAAGCGGAATCTTTTGATGCCGATTTGATTGTAGTGGGTTCGCAAGGGCAAGGCGCATTTTCACGTCTTTTATTAGGTTCCGTTTCACAGTATTTAGCAACACACGCCAAATGTTCAGTAATGATTGTAAAAGACAAGGACGCAAAGTAAACTATTGCTAATACCAATGATATAAAAATTAAATATGAACGCTAACCACTCAAATAATAATACAAAAGAATCTGCTTGCAAAGTAACAGATGAAATCTGCCTTCCAGACTCTAATTTACCTCGTGTTATTATTATAGGTGGTGGGTTTGCAGGTTTAGCGTTGGTTGAAAAACTGAAACACAAAGAGGTGCAGGTGGTACTGTTCGATAAAAACAACTTCCACCAGTTTCAGCCCTTATTTTATCAAGTGGCAACGAGTGCTTTGGAACCTGATAGTATTGTATTCCCTTTCAGAAAACAAATTAGTGGTTATAAAAATGTATTGTTTCGTTTAGCTGAAGTCGAGGAAATCCAACCTTCTACAAACACAATTATAACCAATAAAGGAAGAGTTCACTTCGACTATCTCGTATTGGCAACGGGTACAACAACTAATTTTTTTGGTATGGACAATGTCGAGTCCCATAGTCTTGGGATGAAAAACATTCGCGATTCTTTAAATATTCGCCATATGATGCTGCAAAATCTGGAACAAGCTGCAATCACTTGTGATGATAAAGAACGTGATGCCTTAACAAATTTCGTCATCGTTGGCGGTGGTCCCGCTGGTGTGGAAATGGCAGGAGCTTTGGCAGAATTCCGCAAATATATTCTTCCCAAAGATTATCCAGAATACCCTTCTTCCATAATGAACATCTATTTAATTGAAGCCATTGATGAGCTTTTAAGTACGATGTCAGACAAGGCATCATCAAAAACGCTAGAATATTTGAAGGATTTGGAGGTAAAGGTATTACTCAATGAATCGGTAAGCAATTACGATGGTTCACAGGTTGTCACAAATTGTGATAAGATTATTTTAACAAAAAACCTAATCTGGACAGCTGGTGTGAAAGGACAGTTTCCAAAAGGTATTGATAAAAAACACGTGGTAAAGGGTAACCGCTTAAAAACAGACTCATTTTTAATGGTAGAAGGCTACAAAAACATTTTTGCCATAGGCGATATAGCGGCTGTAATTACAGAAGAAACGCCAAAAGGACATCCGCAAGTAGCACAAACAGCTATTCAGCAAGGTAAATATTTAGGTAATGTATTATTGAAAATTATTAAGGATGAGGGTGTGAACTCTTTCGAATATAAAGACAAAGGTTCATTAGCTACAGTAGGGAAACGTAAGGCAGTAGCTGATTTGGGCAAATTCAAATTTGCAGGTTATTTCGCTTGGCTATTATGGTCAGTTGTACACTTATTATCCATAAGCGGATTTAGAAATAGATTGATGGTTGGTTTTAATTGGGCGGTAAGCTATTTCACTTATGAAAAGAGCAACCGCCTAATTATTAGAAATTTTAAACCAAAACCGTCGGTTAATAACATAAAGAAATAATTTACGAATGAAAGACACAACAGATAAAAACAATAAGCTTTCCTTAATAGGGTCTATATCTCTAGGAACTGGTGTAATGATTGGTGCTGGCATATTTGTTCTTATGGGACAAATAGCGGAGTTAGTTGGAGATCTGTTCCCGATTGCCTTTATTGCGGGAGCTGTTGTTGTGGGTTTCAGCTCTTATTCCTACGTAAAGTTCTCAAATGCTTTTCCATCCTCTGGAGGTGTGGTTAAGTTTTTCAATAAATCCTATGGACCTGGAACGACAACCGGTGTCTATTCTTTACTAATGTATGTTTCAATGGTCGTTGCACAAAGTTTAGTTGCAGGAACCTTTGGCGCTTATACCCTTCGATTATTCCCAGAAAGTTATGCTGGTTATGCATCCATACTTGGTATTCTACTTTTGGTAACAGCTTATATAATAAATATTCTAGGAAATAAAGTAATTGGAGCAACGGCCACTTTTACAGCAATTATTAAAGTAGGTGGTATTGCACTACTTGCGATTGCAGGTCTGGTAGCTTCTGGATTTGCGGATATTACAGGAGACTATATCCCACAAAATACCGAAACCTTACCACAAGGGTTCGGCTTTGTAGCGGCATTGGCATTATCAATCCTTGCCTATAAAGGGTTCACAACAATAACGAATCAAGGTGGAGACATCAAAAATCCACACAAAAACCTTGGAAGATCCATTGTGATTTCTATTCTTATCTGCACACTTATTTATGTAGCCTTGGCACTTGCTGTTGCAGGCGGTTTAAGCATTCCTGAAATAATAAAGGCAAAAGATTATGCTTTGGCAGCAGCAGCCGAACCTGTTTTTGGGGAATGGGGCTTATGGTTTACTATAGCAATCGCTATTGTAGCAACCTTTTCAGGGGTTATCGCCAGTGTATTTTCGGCATCGCGCTTATTGGGGATGTTGAGTAATATGAAACAAGTACCCTCTTTAAAAAGGATAGGTAATTTTAAAAATCCAGCGCTCATATTCACGGTTTCCCTTGCCATTTTACTCACTGCCCTTTTCGATTTAACAAGAATCGCTTCTATAGGAGCTATTTTCTACCTTATTATGGATATAGCTATCCATTGGGGGCTTTTTCGCTACCTAAAAAACGAGGTGAAATTTAAACCCATCATTCCGTTAATAGCTATTGTAATGGACACGGTAGTACTGGCAGCCTTTCTATATATAAAATATCTGAATGATCCAATGGTGCTCATCGTAGCAGCAATTGGAATTATCCTGATTCTCATTGCGGAACGTTTTTTTATGATTTCGCATACAGACGATGATGGCAATATGCCTATGGGAATGGAGAATACAAATAATAAAAACAACAAATCATAATTAATTAAAACAATTTATATGAAAAATATAGCAGTTATAGGATACGGAGTCATCGGAAAAAGGGTGGCCGATGCCATCAATCTACAGGACGATATGAAGCTTTCGGGCGTGTGTGATATCATAAGCGATTGGCGCATTCAAAATGCCGTGAGAAAAAAGTACGATATCTACGCAGCAACTCAAGAAGCAGAAGACAGAATGAAATCCGAAGGTATTTCAGTAAAAGGCGATATGCACGACCTGTTGAAAAAATCAGATCTCGTTGTGGACTGTACCCCTAAAAAGATTGCGGCTCAAAATGTAGCAATTTATAAAGAGCAAAACATCAAATTTATTTTACACGGAGGCGAAAAACACGAAACAACAGGCCATTCCTTTAGTGCTGAAAATAATTATCAGTCTGCTCTAAATCTAGATGCTACACGTGTAGTTTCCTGCAACACCACTTCTATTTTAAGGACGTTGACCGCTTTAAAAAGAGCCAATTTATTGGATTATGCCAGAGGTACACTTTTAAGAAGAGCAACAGATCCTTGGGAAAGCCATTTAGGTGGTATTATGAATACGATGGTTCCTGAAAAAGACATCCCGAGCCACCAAGGTCCTGATGCTAAAAGCGTTGACCCAGATTTGGATGTCATCACTGCCGCAGTAAAAGTTCCAGAAACTTTAAGCCATATGCACTATTGGAATGTGAAGTTAAAAAAACAAGCCTCGAAAGAAGAAGTGCTGAATGCTTTTAAGACATCTAGTCGTATCAAGCTAATTCAATATGACAAAGGCCTAGTTTCTAACAACACTATCAAGGAAATGTTTTTGGATATGGGAAGACCTTGGGGCGATATGTATGAAGTAGCCCTATGGGAAGATATGCTGAAGGTAGTGGGGGATGAACTTTTCTACGCCTATGTGGTAGACAACCAAGCAATTGTTATACCCGAAACTATTGATGCCATTAGAGCACTTACAGGAATTGAAACAGATGGTGCCAAATCTATCGCTAAAACAAATGAAAGTTTAGGAATTCATTAATCATTAATACAATGAAAATAGACATAAATATTACACAACTGTTAGGGGAAAAAGCAGACTTCTATTTGAATCACGTTTGTGAAAAAATAACCAAGGATGAATTGCAAACCCCAAGTAGAACAAGCCTAGATAAGGTATTTACCCAAAGCAACAGAAATCCGCAGGTACTGCGAAGCCTTTCGCAATTGTATAACCACGGAAATCTTGGTGGTACAGGCTACTTGAGTATCCTTCCAGTAGACCAAGGTATCGAGCATAGTGCAGCTTTTTCTTTCTATAAAAATCCGGATTATTTTGACCCAGAGAATATCATAAAACTCGCCATTGAGGCCGGTTGTAATGGTGTGGCTTCCACCTTCGGTGCTTTGGGATTGAACGCTAGGAAATACGCCCATAAAATCCCGTTTATCGTAAAGATTAATCACAATGAACTGCTCACATTTCCTAATAAATATAACCAAACTTTATTTGGTAAAGTAAAAGCTGGGTGGGATATGGGAGCAGTTGCTGTCGGTGCTACTATATATTTTGGTTCCGAAGAAAGCAATAGACAGCTTAAAGAAATAGCTGAAGCTTTTGAAGAAGCCCACAATTTAGGTATGGCTACCATTTTATGGTGCTATACCCGAAATGAAGCTTTCAAAACTGGAAAAGAAGATTATCACGCTGCTGCCGATGTAACAGGGCAAGCAAATCATATTGGGGTAACCATTCAGGCAGATATCATTAAGCAAAAATTACCTACAAATAACTTTGGTTTCAAAGAAATCGGTTTTGGAAAATATGATGATGAAATGTATGAGACGCTGACAACAGAACATCCCATCGACCTATGCAGGTTGCAGGTGGCTAATTGCTTTATGGGAAAAATCGGATTGATTAATTCCGGTGGTGGCTCTAAAGGTAAGTCTGATTTGGTGGAGGCAATAACAACTGCCGTTATCAATAAAAGAGCTGGTGGCTCTGGATTGATAATGGGAAGAAAAGCGTTTCAAAAGCCCTTCGGCGAAGGCGTGGAAGTATTACAATCCGTTCAGAAAGTTTATTTGGATACTAAAATTAGCATTGCATAACAATAAAAAAGAATGTTCGACACAGAAGTAAAATCACTTAAATCATTCAATCACTACCTCTCAAAATTGGTAGAAAGTCGTCTATGGCTAAAGGTTATCATTGCCTTATTTTTGGGTGTTGGTTTTGGATTGCTGTTAAGTCCTCAAAACGGGTGGATTACTAAAGAAACAGCAGACATCGCAGGGAATTGGCTGGCATTGCCTGGCGTACTTTTTCTAAAACTGGTTCAAATGATTATGATTCCTTTGATTGTGGCTTCTATCATCACAGGAATCGCAAGTAATGAAAAGGACAGTCTAAAAAAATTGGGTGGTGGCGTTTTATTATATTTTCTAGGCACTACCATAGTTTCGGTAAGTTTGGGTGTAATACTATCTCAAATTTTTAGACCTGGTCGCTTTTTACATCAACAGGCTCTAGCTGAACATAATGAAATTACTGCTGCTCCAACGGAAAATCCCGAGCTTTCCTTCGGCCTTGAAACTATTCCAGATGCCATATCAAACTTACTTCCAGAGAACCCTTTAGCATCTATGGTTAGTGGTGAAATGTTAAGTATTGTGATTTTCACAATCATTATTGGTGTAGCTGTGCTATCACTTGAAAATGCCTTACTGCGCCCAGTGAAGCTTCTTTTAAGTGCCATTCAGGAAGTCTGTATGACAGTAGTAAAATGGTCAATGCTTCTAGTACCTATTGCTGTTTTCGGACTAATGGCGCAGCTTACCTCTAGTGTTGGTTTAAGTTCTTTATCAGGTTTAACGTACTATGTTGGGGTAGTACTTCTCGGTCTTCTTTTATTGGTAATTTTCTATTTGGGACTCATCGTACTTCTCGGAAAGAAAAACCCATTGCATTTCCTAAAAAAAATAAGGGATGTTCAATTATTGGCTTTTTCAACCACAAGTTCTGCCGCTGTGATGCCCTTATCTCTAAAAACCGCCGAAGAAGAACTAAAAGTGGACAAGACTATTAGCAATTTTATCATACCTATAGGGGCGACCGTCAATATGGATGGTACTGCACTATATCAAACTATTACAACTCTTTTTATTGCCCAAGCTTACGGACTGGAAATGAGTTTACTCAATATTATAGTGGTCATTGTAACTATTGTCGCTGCATCCATTGGTACACCTGCCATTCCAGGAGGTGGTGTGGTTATACTCGCTTCTGTTTTGGGAAGTGTCGGCATACCTGCTGAAGGCATCATCATTATCATTGGTGTAGAAAGACTCTTGGGAATGTTTAGGACTGCTGTAAATGTAACTGGTGATTTAACTGCCTGTATGGTCTTCAATAGATTCTATGGTAAAACCCCAATCTTGGTTAGTGAGAAAACGAATAATAAATCAATTACAAAACAATGACATTACTACTCATATCCATAGTGTTCATTCTTCCTGTTGTGGCTATTGCCAGCTATCAGCATTATAAGATTGGTAAGCAACCAGCTTATGATGCCAAAGAAACACTGTTGAATTATGAAATAATAGGCTCTGGAGAAAACAAACTTGTTTTGTTACACGGTTTAACAGGCTCATTGCATTATTGGAAACGCAATTTAGAAAGTATTACAACTACGCATAAGCTACTTTTAGTCGACCTGCTAGGTTTTGGTGATTCGCCAAAACCACAAAGTGATTATTCCCTTTCAATACAATTGCAGGCCCTTGAATTGATTCTTAACAAAGAAGGATTCAATGATGGAAATATCATTATTGCAGGACATTCTATGGGAGCTATGATTTCATTAGCAATATTGGAAAAGCAACCAACTTGGTTCAAGGCAGGAATTTTTATAAGCGTACCTGTTTACAAGAACGCTGATGAGTTTAAAGAAATTATGTCTTCTCATTCCTTTGTAGATAGGATTTCAACAAGCAAATTCTCAAAATACATTTGTATGATTCATCCCATATTTATGTCACGTGCATTCAAGCCTGATAACCTCACGGATGATGTCTATGAAGATGCAAAAAAGCATCATTGGATGAGTTATTATTATTCTCTCACAGAAGTCATCCTAAAAACAGATTTATATGCGATTACAAAGAAAATTAAGGATAAAGATGTGCTCTTTATTCACGGAGAAAAAGACACTACTGCACCTTTAGAAAATGCCTTAAAATTATCGAGGGAATTTAAAAACGCAAAAATAATTACTTCATCTGAAGGAGACCATCAGTTCTTTCTGAAAGAAGCAGAATTTGTTTGGAACACTATTAAAGATTTTACTATTTCTGAAAAAAAGTTACAAAAAACCATATCCAATGAGCACGAATAAAATTAAACATATAGGCGTATTCACATCTGGAGGCGATAGCCCTGGGATGAATGCTGCACTATACGCCATTGCCAAATCCGCTGAAGCAAAAGGCATAAAAATAAGTGGTTTTCGAAAAGGGTATGAAGGGTTGATAGATGGTGATTTGGTTCCATTAGCATCACACGAACTAAAAAAAATAACCCAAAAAGGCGGTACCATTCTAAAAACAGCAAGAAGCAAACGATTTCTGGAATTGGAAGGTCGTAAAAAAGCATTGCAAACTCTAAAAGCAAACAACATAGATGCTTTAATTGCTATTGGTGGCGATGGCACTTTTAAAGGTCTATTAGCTTTTTCAGAAATATGCGGCATTCCGTTTATAGGCATTCCTGGCACTATAGACAACGATATTTTTGGTGCAGATTACACCCTTGGTTTTGATTCGGCTGTAAACACTGCCATTGAAAATATTGATAAAATAAAAGATACTGCCGAATCCCATAACCGCGTATTTATTGTTGAAGTAATGGGAAGGGATTCAGGCTACATCGCTATTCATTCAGGATTAATGGTAGGTGCCGATTCCATCCTTATTCCAGAGAGTGGAAAGGACTTTATTTATCTATTGGACAAGGTTAAGAATTACGATAGTGAAGATGCCTTCCTTGTCGTGGTTTCTGAAGGTGATGAACTAGGTGCAGAACTGGTTTCCTCAAAAATAAAGGAAGTCAATCCCAATGTCGATTTACGAATTACGAAACTCGGCCACGTCCAGCGAGGCGGAAATCCGTCAGCTTTAGATAGAATGTTAGGCATTAGACTTGGAGTGGCAGCTGTAAACGCAATTTCACAAGGTAAAAAGAACGCAATGGTTGGAATTTTAAATAATCAATTGCATCTAACCCCTTTTGAAGAGGTGGTCAAGCAACATCAAGTAGATAATGAATTGTATGAACTTTTAGAATTATTTGGAAAGTAAGAAATGATAGAAGCCTTTAAAAATATCAACCCATTTATCCTCGGACTGCTCATCAGTCTGGGTATTGGCCTTATTCTTGGGCTGGAACGTGAATACGATAAATTGAAGGAAGAACAAGGCTTTGCAGGTATAAGAACCTTCCCAATTGTTGCCATTATTGGTTTTATATTGGGAAATCTTTCCACAACCTATACACCTTGGTTGGTCATTATAATTGCAGCAGCATTTCTTTTGTTTCTGTCTTTGAGTCATCTTTCCATAGTACAAAAGCATATTATGACTGGTATTACCACCAATATGGCATTATTCGCTACTTTGATTTTGGGTGTTATGGTTGCTAATCATTTGCATAAGGAAGCAGTTGCTACTGCGGTTATCATAGTTACTCTGTTATCATTGAAAACGACATTTAATACCTTCATTAAAAATATTACTTCCGAAGAGCTTTTCGCCTTTATTAAGTTTTCAATTATTGCGCTTCTTATTTTGCCTTTCTTACCAAATCAAGATTATGGTCCAGAGGGATTGCTTAACCCTTTTGAGATTGGAGCGATAATAGTGATAGTGTCATTTCTGAATTTCATTGGTTACTTTCTTGTAAAATATGTAGGTTCTAAACGTGGTATTCTGCTCACTGCTATTTTAGGCGGATTGATTTCAAGTACCGCAGTAGCTTGGATATATGCTTCGCGAAGTAAGGAATCGCCAGAACTTTCAAAAGAATATGCTGCGGGTATCATTATAGCTTCCGCAATTATGTTTCCCAGACTTGCGATTCTGGCCTATATTTTCAATAGTGCCATACTTTTAAATTTAGTCATTCCATTTACTATTCTTACCCTTATCTGCTTGATAAGCGCACTCTTATTCATCAAAAAGAATACAGATGTCACAAAAACAGCTATCAATCTGGGTAATCCGCTCAATATTTGGAACGCCCTTGGGTTTGGTGGTATTTATGTGGTCATCCTATTTGCAGTTTTTTATGGAAATCAATTTTTTGGCGAAAGCGGTTTATACTATTCAGCCCTAATTGCAGGATTGGCAGATACGGATGCGATAACTATCAGTATGGCAAAATTTGGGTCATTGGAAGAAAAACTCACGCTGGCCACCAATGTCATTATAACAGCAACTATAAGCAATATGATTGTAAAACTTGGTATTACCTATTTCAAAGGTTCTAAAAAGACTGGGAAACTCGTGATGCTAATTTTTGGAACTGTTGTCATCGTAGGGTTTGTATATATTTTAATACAGTTAGGAAATTAAAAAAAGTGAAATGAAAACAACAGTATTCAGCACGCATAAGTTTGAAGAGCCGTATCTCGTAAAAGCGAATGATGGCAAGCATCAATTAAAGCTGCTTGAAAGTCGTTTAACTCAAGAAACTGCTATTCTCGCAACAGGTTCTAAAGCAGTAAGTCTATTTACGGGCGATGATGCCTCGGCACACATTCTTGAAAAATTCAATGCTTTTGGCGTAAAATATATTGCTCTGCGTTCAGCAGGATTCAATCACGTGGATTTAGCAAAAGCAGCTGAACTGGATATGAAGGTGGCACGTGTTCCAGCCTATTCCCCTTATGCCATTGCAGAGCATACAATGGCACTCATACTTGCATTAAACCGAAAATTGATTAAAGCACACAACAGGGTTCGTGACCAGAATTTCTCATTGAACGGTCTTACCGGTTTCGACCTCAATGGAAAAACCGTCGGCGTTATCGGGACTGGAAAAATTGGGTCTGTATTGGTAAAAATACTACACGGTTTTGGTTGTAAAATACTTGTTCAGGATGTCATTGTGGATGAAAATTTAATCAATTCCTACAATGTAATCTATACCAATTGTGAAACTATTTGTAAGCAGTCCGATATCATAAGCTTACACGTACCACTAACGTCTTCAACGAAACACTTGATTGATGCAAAACATATTTCATTAATGAAGCAAGGCGTAATGCTTATCAATACAAGTCGTGGAGGATTGGTCGATACCAAAGCTGTTATCGAAGGATTGAAAACTAAAAAAATTGGGTATTTCGGAATAGATGTGTATGAGGAAGAAGAAGGATTGTTCTTTGAAGACCATTCCGATGACATTTTGCAAGACGATGTGATTGCCCGATTAATGACCTTCAACAATGTTTTGATAACCAGTCATCAGGCCTTTTTAACCGAAACTGCATTGACAAATATTGCTGAAACCACAATATATAATCTGGATTGTTTTGATAAAGGCAAAGTTTCAGGAAACGAAGTTTCTTGATTAAGAAGCAAAAAATAGTAGTAACACTTAAATCTTAAAATTATGAATCGAGTAAAAAATAAAGTAGCCATTGTCACAGGAGGTGCCTCTGGTCTAGGGAAATCAAGTGCTATTTTATTAGCACGTGAAGGAGCAAAAATCGTTGTTACAGATATAGATGAAGAAGATGGAAAAAAGGTAGTCCAACAAATCAAAGCTAACGGTGGGGAGGCTATATTCATTAAACAAGATGTATCCAAAGAAGATGAATGGAAAAATGTCATTGAGACCACGCTCAAAACTTTCGGAAAATTACACATATTAGCTAATTCTGCCGGAATAGGATTAGGTGGAACTGTAGAAGAAGTTACCCTTGAAGATTGGAAAAACCTCATAGATGTAAACCTAAATGGCACTTTTTTAGGTACTCAGTATGGTATAAAGGGTATGAAGGAAACTGGAGAAGGTGGTTCCATTATCAACTTCTCTTCCATTGAAGGACTTATCGGGGACCCTAACCTACCTGCTTATAACGCAAGCAAAGGCGGTGTTACCATATTCACGAAATCTGCTGCCCTGCATTGTGCAAGACAAGGCTACGGAATCCGTATCAATTCTATACATCCTGCTTATATCTGGACACCAATGGTAGAAAATTTTCTGAAAGCTCAAGGTAATGTAGAAGAAGGCAAAAAGCATTTAGAAAGTTTGCATCCTGTTGGCCATTTGGGAGAGCCTGATGATATAGGCTATGGAGTCGTCTATCTAGCTTCGGATGAATCCAAGTTTATGACTGGTTCTGAATTGGTAATCGATGGTGGCTATACCGCACAATAACAAACTACCCTAAAACAAAAAATTATGAAAAATATACTTGTACCTACCGATTTCTCTGAAAACTGTACTAAAGCTGCACATCTCGGGATTAAAATGGCAAAAACATACAATGCAGAAATACACTTTCTACATCAAATGACAACACCTGTGGATTGGGTAAAATTAGACAAACTCAAAGAAAAGCGTTATCCAGAAACCTTAAAGCAAATAGGTACTGCAAAGGCTAATTTACGTGAACTCGAAAAAATAGCAGAACACGAAGGTCTTAAATGCCGAACCTTTCTTCAGTTCGATTCAGGACAAAAAGATATTTTGGAACATTCTGGTCATTTCCATCACGACTTTATCATTACAGGTAGTAGCGGAACAAAGGGTCGTGTACGGGAGATAACAGGCAGTAATGTTGAGAAAATTGTCCGAAAGGCTAATGCCCCGATTATTGTGGTCAAAGAAGAGGAAGTAACATTTCCCTTTAAGGACATTCTGTTCGTATCAAATTTTGAAGAAGATGTGAGTCATCCGTTTCAAGCGGTGCTTTCAATAGCTGAAAAATGCGATGCTAAAATTCATTTGTTACGTATAAATACAGAAACAGACTTTAATAGTATCAACGCTGGATTAAACCCTGTCAAGCAATTTCTTGAAAAGTTTCCCGCCTTAAAAAACTTTTCTATGAGTGTTCATAACGAATCTTCAGTAGAGGCAGGTATTAATACATTTTTAAAACATCAGCCAGCAGATTTAATTGCGATGAGTACCCACGGAAAGACAGGTTTTTTGAGCCTATTTTCAAAAAGTATTGCCGAAGGTGTAACCAATCATTCAGAACTTCCTGTAATGACCATACATATTAAAAAATGAAACATCCAATAAACATAGTAAAATATTCGGGCGACGTGGTAGCCTTTGATGTGGATAAACTTATCAATTCATTAAGACGTTCGCAAGCAAGTGAAGAATTGATTCAGCAAATAGTAGGGCAAGTTGAAGACCAATTATATGAAGGCATTACCACCAAAAAAATCTATCAAATGGCATTTAAAATGCTAAAAGGTAAGTCGAGAGTAAGTGCTTCAAAATACAAACTCAAAAAAGCCCTGATGGAATTAGGTCCTTCTGGCTTCCCATTTGAGAAGTTAGTAGGCAAACTACTGGCACACGAAGGATTTTCAACACAGGTTGGTGTAATAGTTCAAGGCAATTGCGTTCAGCACGAAGTGGATGTAATAGCCCAAAAAGACAATACCCATTATATGATTGAATGTAAATACCACAGTGACCAAGGTCGCTTTTGCAACGTTAAAATTCCCTTATATATCCACTCAAGATTTTTAGATGTTGAAAAACAATGGAAACGTCAAAAAGGTCACGAAGCCAAGCTTCATAAAGGAGGCGTTTACACCAATACACGATTTACAAGTGATGCGGTGAAATATGGTAAATGCGTGGGGCTATTATTGACAAGTTGGGATTATCCAATTGGTGACGGTTTAAAAGACAGAATAGATAAATCGGGGCTGCATCCATTAACAGCATTAACAACACTTACCAAAGCTGAAAAAACAAAACTATTGGATGAAGGTATCGTACTCTGTAAAGAGCTTCACGAAACCCCAAAAATTTTAGAACAAGTAGGAGTGCCAAAATCAAGACACAAAAAGGTTCTCGAAGATTCAAGAGAATTATGTGAAATTCATTAGAGCACTACTTAAATTTTTAATCTAAATAAATAGGACAAATGAAAACAGAAGAACTGAAAGAACAGAGCCGTATAGATTTAGAGCCATTTTACCAAGCATTGGAAGATGATTCTAAACTACTTGAAGAAGCCCTCGAAATATTATTGGGTATGGTACACTTCGAGCCTAAATCCGTAAAGAAGTTGGCACTCGTAATAAAAGAGGATTCCCGCAATCTATATAACGAAATAGCGGAATTGAGCAAATCGAACCAAGACAAAGGAAATACGCCTTCCTGTTGTGGTGGACATTAATAAATACTATAACGATGAAAAACAAAAAAATAAACATCCACTTTTTGGGAGCGGCAGGCACCGTGACTGGCTCAAAATATTTGGTGGATACAGGAGATAGAAAGATACTTATAGACTGTGGCCTCTTCCAAGGGTTAAAGGAATTACGCCTTAAAAACTGGGAGTACCCACCTGTTAATGTAGGTGATATTGATGCTGTTTTGCTTACCCACGGTCATATGGACCATACAGGTTATTTACCCAGATTGGTAAAACAAGGCTTCAATGGCCCCATTTATGGTACGAATCCTACTTTGGACATTGCAAAAATCATTTTGAATGATAGTGCAAAAATACAGGAGCAAGAAGCCGAACGTGCCAATAAGGAAGGCTATTCCAAACATAGTCCCGCAGAACCATTATACGATTTAAAGGATGTAGAAAAAACTATCCCACACTTTAAAGGAATTCCACAATCACAATGGATTCCGTTATTTGATGGTATTAGGGCTCGCTTCCAATACAACGGACATATTCTTGGTGCAACCTATATTGAGTTAGATATACACGGAAAGCGTTTTGTCTTTTCAGGAGATATTGGAAGAACCAATGATTTATTGCTCTATCCACCCCTGAAACCAAAAAAAGCCGATGTGCTTTTCATTGAATCTACTTATGGTGGAAGGTTTCATCCCGATGAAGTGGAAGCACTTCCGCAGATTGAAAAATTGGTCAACGAAACCATTAATAGAGGAGGAAGCTTATTTGTCCCAAGTTTTTCGGTAGAACGTGCCCAGCTAATGATGCTCATCTTTTGGAAATTATTGAAAGAAAAGAAAATCCCCAGAGTACAAATGATTATGGACAGCCCGATGGGTGCCAATGTATTGGAACTGTTTCATAGAACTCGCGATTGGCACAGATTGGAGGACAACGAATGTGACGAAATGTGTTCTCACTTTACGGTCGTAAGCAGTTTTCGGGAAACAATGGAATTAAGAACAGACAACAAGCCAAAAATCGTGATTGCAGGAAGCGGAATGCTCACAGGCGGAAGAATGCTCAACTATCTCGAAACCCAAGCGCAAAATCCAAATAACACCTTGCTTTTTGTGGGCTATCAAGCCGAAGGCACACGTGGTAGAAAATTATTGGAAGGTGAGAAAGAACTAAAAGTCTATGGAAAATGGGTGCCGTTTCATATGGAAGTTGCTGAAATCGAAGGGCTTTCGGCACACGCAGACCACGCTGAACTTATGGATTGGATGCGCAAAATAAAAAATAAGCCAGAGCGGGTTTTCATTGTACACGGTGAAAAAGAAAGTGCAGAAGCATTACAAAAGGGCATCAAGGAAACCTATGGGTGGGATGCAGAAATTCCGCAATTATACACCATCGAAGAAATAGAATAAATCGAAAAATCACAACAATCAATAAAATATGGACACACACTCAAACATATTAAAATATAAACATCTCGGAATCTATACCCAAAACGAAAATGTAGTGTATATGCGCGAAGATTGCCACGTCTGTATTTCAGAAGGGTTTGAGGCACTTACCCGAATAAGAATATCCAATGCAAATAAATCAATCGTAGCAAGTCTTAATGTCCTGAATTCTGATATTCTGTTGCCCAATGAAATCGGACTATCAGATGCTGCTGCGAAAAAACTGAATGTTTCCCCAAATGATACATTATATGTTTCCCATTTAGAACCAATTGAATCTTTAAGCCACGTCAGAGCGAAAATTTATAATCAAAAACTGGATTATTCAGCATTTAATGAAATCATAACCGATATAGTTGAAGGCGATTATTCCAACATCCACCTTTCGGCATTTATTACGGCCTGTGCAGGTGACCGACTGGATATTGACGAAATATCTGACCTTACCAAAGCAATGATTGCTTCTGGTAAGCAAATGAATTGGGACAAAGAAATTGTGGTCGATAAACATTGCATTGGCGGATTGCCTGGAAATAGAACCACCCCATTAGTGGTTGCTATTGTCGCTGCGTATGGACTTACAATGCCTAAAACATCCTCACGCGCCATCACTTCGCCAGCAGGCACAGCGGATACTATGGAAGTACTGACTAATGTGGCGCTTTCTTTAGAAGAAATAAAGACCGTGGTAGAAAAAGAAGGCGGTTGTTTTGTTTGGGGCGGAACAGCCCAATTAAGTCCTGCGGATGATGTGCTCATCAAAATTGAAAAAGCCTTGGATATTGATAGTGAAGGGCAGCTCATTGCTTCGGTACTCTCTAAAAAAGCAGCAGCTGGTTCCACTCACGTGGTCATTGATATTCCCGTGGGTGAAACCGCCAAGGTTCGCAGTACCGAAATGGCTCAAAAACTAAAAAATCATATGGAAACCGTTGGGACATCTGTTGACTTGAATGTAAAAGTTGTAATCACAGATGGCTCACAACCTGTCGGAAGGGGTATCGGCCCCACTTTAGAAGCCATTGATATTTTAAAAGTTTTGAAAAATGAAGCAGATGCACCAAAAGACCTAACAGAAAGAGCATTGCTTTTAGCCGCTGAACTAATAGAGCTTTCTGGCAAAGTAGAAAAAGGGAAAGGGTTAGTAACCGCACATCAAATTCTCACATCTGGTCAGGCTTATAAAAAATTCCTTGCTATTTGTAATGCGCAAGGTCGCTTTTCAAAACCTGTTTTAGCACCCTATAAAACCGAAATTAGAGCAGAAACCTCTGGGAATCTAAAGCGAATAGATAATAGGAAGATTGCAAAACTCGCCAAGCTTTCCGGCGCACCGCAGTCTAAATCGGCTGGGATTCTTTTGAATGTCCATTTGGGAGAACCAATTGAAGAGAACCAATTGCTATACACTATATATGCCGAATCCAAAGGCGAACTTAATTATGCTTTAGAGTATAAAAACAACCATAATGACATCATAACTATAATTTAAAAAACTATGAAAACAATATTATTCAGTCTTCCCGGAAACGAAAAACTCACAGAACTAATGGCTACAAAAATGGATGCCGAAGTTGGCAAAGCCACTTTGCGCAACTTCCCTGATGGAGAATCCTATACACGTATCTTATCTGATGTTAAAGACAAATGTGTTGTACTGGTATGCACCTTGCACGAACCAGACGAAAAACTATTGCCCCTTTATTTTTTAAGTCATACAGCCAAATCATTAGGGGCAATGTGCACCTGTTTGGTAGCGCCCTATTTGGCATATATGAGGCAGGACAAAGTATTTAATGAAGGCGAAGGGGTAACTTCTGGTTTCTTCGGAAAATTGATTTCAGGTTTTGCCGATAGCATTACCACGGTTGACCCTCACTTGCACAGAATTAGTTCATTAGGAGAAGTGTATCAAATTCCAAATAAAGTAATTCACGCTGCCGATGCTATTTCAGATTGGATAAAGGAAAACATCGAAAACCCAGTACTTATCGGTCCCGATTCTGAAAGTGAACAATGGGTTTCTGAAGTTGCTAAAAATGCAGGAGCACCATTTATAGTATTACAAAAGGTGCGTCACGGTGACCGTGATGTAGAAGTCTCTGTTCCTGATGTGGACAAATACAAAGATGCCACACCTATTTTGGTAGATGATATTATTTCTACGGCGCGAACGATGATTGAAACCGTGGTGCATTTGAAAAAAGCAGGGATGAGACCACCTATATGTGTTGGTATTCACGCCGTTTTTTCAGGTAATGCCTATCAAGATTTGTTGGATTCCGGAGTAGAAAAGATAGTGACCTGCAATACCATTCCGCATCCGTCCAATGGCATAGATTTAAGCGATATACTGGCAAAAGAGGTAAAGAAATTAATGCACCATATATGAGAAGTCGAATCTTCATAGTACTGATTATTTTATTCAGCATCACAATGACTGGACAAACTGAAATGCTTATTGGGCAGATTTCAGGCAGATTGGTCATTCGTGAGAATTTTGATGAAAAAGGTGCTTTTCTCAATAAACAAACTTTTGAAGCTGGTAAAACAATAGAGAAAAATGGATACTATGAAATTAAGGTGGTTACGGAATTGTTTGATAAAGACAAAATAGCGACCGATAAATACACCACAACCTATCGCTGTAAGCCTGATGAAGCCAGTATAATGGTAATGGCATTTCCATTTTCAAACCCAAAATCAAAAGAAACCGAAATTAATACAACTTCTAAAAAATTTAAAGAACTCTACGACTTGAAAAATCTTGAAAATATAGAACTGGAAATGAGTTTTGATTCGGGCTTGTTGAATTTTTTTGGCTCAAAAAGTACCATAAAAATTTACGACCGAAAATTTAATAATAGCGAAAATAATATTAATTCAAAAATTAACATTAAGGCCTATGCCTTGGGAATTCGCATTAAGCAACTCAATTATACTGTTAACGAGAAATTAAATGCACAAGGTCTATTGACCTTTCAAAAATTTACCGAAGAAGACAACAGTTATTTTACAATGACTTATAAATAAAAATAAATGAAAAATTATGACACCCTTTCAGAAGCTATTAACGATTTGCAGACAAACGAATACCCTTATGATTTCAACTTAAAACCTGAATGTCTGGAATGTGCTTCCCTGAAAATTGAGATTCGACCAGAAGATTTTAAAGTGGATAAAATATATCGCTTTGAAGGAATGAGCAGTACCGATGATAACAGCATTTTATATGCAATATCTTCCAAAAAAGGACTTAAAGGTCTTTTAGTAGATGCTTATGGCGTCTATGCCGAAAACATATCGGAAGCAATGAGAAAAAAATTACGATAACACTTAAACAATACTATAATGGAAAATCACGAGCAGCACAAAAACAACGAAATGGACCATTCGAAAATGGATCATTCTAAAATGAACCACGAAAAAGAAGATCATTCCAAAATGGATCATTCCAAGATGAGAAATGGAGGTGGAGACCATTCGGGTCATAATCCGGGTCACGGACAAATGGGTCACGACCATCATAAAATGATGATTGCAGACTTTAGAAAACGGTTTTGGGTAACACTCGTGCTTACCATCCCCATATTGTTCTTCTCACCAATGATTCAAGAATTTTTTGGTTATGAATTTTTACTTCCAGGAAATCCATACATCCTTTTTGCACTTTCCACTGTTGTATATTTTTATGGTGGTTGGCCTTTTCTTAAAGGATTTGTTTCCGAAATAAAGAATGGTGCACCTGGTATGATGACACTTATATCTATGGCAATAAGTGTCGCCTATTTCTACAGTTCTGCAACTGTCTTTGGTTTACGAGGAGTTGACTTTTTCTGGGAGCTGTCAACACTAATTGCTATTATGCTTGTTGGTCATTGGATAGAAATGAAAAGTGTATTAGGCGCTTCAAAAGCATTACAACTTTTAGTTAGTATGATGCCTGCCGAAGCTCACAGGGTAAAAGGCGACACTATTGAAGATATACCACTTGAAGATTTGTTAAAAAATGACGTGATTTTGGTAAAGCCAGGAGAGAAAGTTCCAGCTGATGGTATCATAGTAGAAGGTTCAAGTTATTTAAACGAATCAATGCTTACAGGGGAGTCCAAGCCTGTAAAAAAAGAAGAAAAGGATAAGGTAATAGGTGGTTCAGTAAATGGCAATAGCACTTTAAAGGTAAAGGTGGAACATACAGGAAAAGACAGCTATCTCAATAAGGTTATTACGATGGTTGAGGAAGCACAAAAGACCAAATCTAAAATGCAAAACCTTTCCGATAGGGCAGCAAAATGGTTGACTTATATAGCTTTGGCTATTGGTTTTGGTACGTTGGCAGTTTGGCTGATTTTAGGCTTTCCGTTTGTGTATGCATTAGAAAGAATGGTTACCGTTATGGTCATCGCTTGTCCACACGCATTGGGTCTTGCAATTCCTCTTGTAGTTGCCATTTCTACTGCTGTATCTGCACAAAATGGATTATTAATCCGTAATAGAACTGCCTTTGAAGAATCACGTAAGATATCCGCCTTACTATTTGACAAAACAGGGACTTTGACCAAAGGGGACTTTGGCGTTACTCGAATCAAATCTGTAAATGCGTCCTATTCAAACGATGAAATCTTAAGACTGTCAAGTGCGTTGGAACAAAGTTCAGAACATCCAATTGCTGTTGGGATTATTAAAAAAGTTAAAGAAGACAATATTACAATCCCAAAGCCTGAAAACTTTAATGCGATCACTGGTAAAGGTGTAGAGGCAAATGTAGAAGGAAAGCAAGTAAAAGTGGTTAGTCCTGGTTATTTAAGGGACGAAAAAATAACTATTCCTGAAGATGCTTATAGTGACGCTGCTGAAACTGTTGTATTTGTATTAATTGAAGGACAACTAGCAGGATACATTGCGCTTGCTGATGAAATAAGACCTGAATCTGCGGAAGCTATAAAAATATTTAAAAAGAATAATATCAAAGTTTTGATGGCAACTGGGGATAACGAAAAAACAGCCAAAGCTGTGAGTGAAAAATTAGGGTTGGATGGCTATTATGCCGAAGTGCTACCGCACCAAAAAGTAGAAATTGTAGAAGAGTTGCAAAACAAAGGAGAGTTTGTGGCTATGACTGGAGATGGCGTAAACGATGCGCCCGCACTTGCCAAAGCTGATGTAGGAATCGCTGTTGGTTCTGGTACTGATGTAGCCGCCGAAACAGCCGATATTATATTGGTAAATAGCAATCCACAAGATATTGCAAACCTAATTTTGTTCGGAAAGGCTACGTACAATAAAATGATTCAGAACCTAATATGGGCAACTGGGTATAATGTGGTGGCCATTCCATTAGCTGCAGGTGTTCTATACTCTTCTGGCTTTGTTTTAGGACCAGCTGTAGGAGCGGTATTTATGAGTTTGAGTACAATTATAGTGGCTATTAATGCGCAATTATTGAAGCGAAAAATCGGTAAAAAATAAATGGATAGAAAAGAAAAACTCAACAGGATATTTTTAATTCTATTGAGTTTGTTTGTAGTGATGTTGGGCTATGGTATATTATTGCCAACCCTTCCTTACTATACCGAAAGATTAGCTTTAAAAGACAATCTTGACACCGACCTTATCAATTTCCATATTGGATTGCTCACAAGCATTTATCCATTTTTTCAGTTACTATTCGTAGTGGTTTGGGGAAAACTATCGGACAGATACGGCAGGAAACCTATTATCATTTGTGGACTAATCGGTTTTGTAATTATGCAATTACTTACTGGCCTAGCCACATCCTTGACAATGCTATATATTGCTCGAATTTTTGGTGGAATTTTTACGTCATCAGTTATTCCAGTTAGCAATGCATATTTAAGTGATATTACATCTGAAAAACGTAGAACAAAAATAATGGCCTGGTCTGGTGTTGCCATTAGCTCTGGTGTTATTTTCGGCCCTGTCATTGGCGGCTTTCTGTCCCAAACTGATATTCATATAAAATATACAATAGGCCTGCTACATTTAGACCGATTTTCAGTGCCCTTTTTTTTCGTTGCACTACTAGGATTGATTGTCCTTTTGGTTGTGATGAAATGGTTAAAAAACACCGCTCGCGTACATAAGTTCACAACACGAAAAGTGAGTTTGCGGTTCACATTTACTAAATATTTTATCGTATTACTAGTGCTATCGTTTGTTATCCAATTTGTGGTGACGCTATTTGAAACTGTCTTTTCAATCTACGGAAAAGATGAATTAGGATTTAATAGTAATCAAGTTGGTATTGGTTTTATGCTATGTGGTTCAATAATGGCTGTTTTACAACCTGTGTTCGCTACTTATGGAGAGAAGTTTTTATCAACAAAGAAACAAATTGCTTTAGGGTTACTAATATCTGGTTTATCCTTGATTGCCTTTCCATTTTTTAACAATGAATTTTTAGTCTATGGATTAATCGTTGTTTTTGCTGCTGGAGGCGCTATGGTAACACCAAATTTGCTCTCTGCGGTTTCATTAATATCAAGGAAAAATACTGGCAGGAATATTTCTATTCAGAGTTCGACCAATAGTATTGGTCAGATTCTAGGCCCCGTTTTAGGAACTTGGCTGATTGCAGGCGGTTTTTACTATCCTTTCATAATTGCTGGTAGCATTGTTTTGCTCGCTATTGGTTGTCTGTTCTTTTTTAAAAATCCCCCATAAAAAGATATAACATACAAACATTACTTATTGATAATTAACCCAAATCTAAAGCCCCAATAATACTATGCACAAGCTAATTCATATAATACTAGACAATTATAAAGAGGAAATAAAAATAGTTGAGGAATCTAACCTTGGCGATTTCAATAATGTTGAAAAAGGTATTTCCATTTCAAGACGATATTTACAAAAGTTACGAATATGTGTTAGGGAAAATGAATTCGTGGATCAACAGAACGAAATAATATTCTTTAAAAAACATAAGCCTTACATCTACAGCAGATTAAAATTTTATGCCCAACTCTATAATTTTTTAATAAATAGGCCTGCGGGAACAATAAAATCCCAAGAAGAATTTATAGATTCAGAAATAAATAGGCTTCAAGAAAGCAATAGACGAAATATAGACTTTATCAAATATTACAGAGAGGATTCTGAACTTTTAGATGAATTTTATTTTTTACGCGGACACGACAAAATTAGCTTGGTTTCTGACACATCACACTTTTATACTGATGCAGAATTTTCTACAAGCCACGATAGCGCTATTGCAAAAATTATGGCATATGACCTTCTAATTAGCCACTACGTTGGGGAATTAAGTTATTTAAGAGACCTCTCCTACAGTAAACCCAATAAATTGAACACTTTATCAAATGGTGAGCGACTTGGTTGGACAGCCTCAAAAACAGACCTCATTGAATTGATTTATGCCTTACAGGCATCTGGGGCAATAAAAAGTGGTACCGCTGGCATTAAAGAAATGGCTTCAGCTTGTGAGGATATATTTGAACTCAAACTCGGAAATGTATATAGAACTTTTCTAGAAATTAGAGAACGAAAAATTGACCAAACCAAGTTTATCGATAGACTAAAATCAACACTTTTAAGGCGAATGGAAGAAACGGACGGATAATTTTTTTAAAATTCAAAACGTTAAAATTTTTCCCAAGTTGGGTTGAACTTGGGAAAAAGTAAAATTAATTTTATTTATCGTCATTTGGTATAGATGATTTAAAGAACAAACCCCAAATAGAACTAATCTAAACCATTGAAAATGAACAAATAAAAACACCCTACTTGGGTGCAACTTGGGATTAAAATCCAATAAACCATCCCAAATTTGTAGAACGAAAGTCAAATCAGATCAGGGGCTATCAAATTAGTTGAAATCGAAACGATAGTCCCTTTCTTTAAAATCGTTCTATTATGCCAGCAAATATTATTACCACCGACGACCTTCGAGAATTCAAAATGGAATTGCTTGATGACATTAAGAATCTTCTATCTAAACAAGCAACTGGAAAACTTAAGAAATATCTAAAATCTTCCGAAGTAATGGATTTGCTTCAAGTCAGTCCAGGGACATTACAGAATCTTCGCATAAACGGAACATTGCCATACACAAAAGTTGGGGGTATTATCTACTACGATGCCGAGGAAATTCAAGGCGTGATGACATCAAATCGTGTACAGCACGGTTTAAATTCTTAAGCGATGAACTACATAAAGCTACTTAATGCGGCATTTGAAAAATTCTATTTCGATGACCGCCTAAATCCCACGCACATAACCCTTTATATGGCGCTATTTCAGGAATGGAATAGTAGTCGGTTTGCAGATGAATTTTATGTGAATCGAAGGGATTTGATGCGAGCTGCCAAAATAGGCTCAAAATCTACGTATCATCGATGCGTTACAAATTTAGACTCGTGGCTTTACCTATGCTATTTCCCATCCAACAATCCATACAAGGGCAGTAAAATCAAGATGTCCATAATTGGGACTAGTGATGAACCTGTTTCGGGACAGTACAATCCCATATTAGAACAACTTGCGGAACAGTACCATCCCAGAGTTGTACCGCTTGAGGGACACCACCATCCCAAAAATGGACAAGTTGTGGACTTGCACCATCCCACCAGTGGACAAGCATTGGTATCTACTATAAACAATACCAAACAAATAAACAATATAAAACAACCAAAGGGCTGGCAGGTCGTTATTGATTTTTTTATTGAAAAAGGTTTTATTGCCGATGAAGGAAAAAAATTCTTCGAGCATTACGAAACTCGGAACTGGAAAACGAGTGATGGAAATGAAATTAGAGATTGGCGTGCTTTGGCCACGAACTGGATGGACAGAACAGAGCTATATACCGAGGAAAACAAACCAAACAAAAAACAACCGTCCCAAATCAAGGACAACTTGCGAACCACTAAAAACAAAGATTATGGACAACCCCTCTAAAATTACCGAAGGTGGCGTGGAATACTCGCTCGGAAAGTTTGATGGTAAAAGCGTTCTCTACGATTTTGACAAAATCTTGATTTACTTGGATGCAAAGGGAAAGTTGCTCTTTGGCAAACAATTTAGAATCTATGATGAGGACACGGTTATCATCCGCAAACTATGCCATTATTTCATCAATGATGAAGAAAATTGTCTGAAAGATGATATCGATCCTGACAAGGGCATACTTCTTTCAGGGCCTGTAGGGTGTGGAAAGACCACTTTGATGAAACTACTGCGATACATTGTGCCAATGCAACGACCATATGAAATGATTCCCTGCCGAAATGTAGCGTTTAGTTTTAATCACTTGGGATTTAAGACTATCGAGGAATATGGTAATACAAAATTTTTCTGCTTTGATGATTTAGGCGTCGAGCCTGCTGGAAGGTTTTATGGCAAGGATCTGAACGTAATGGGCGAAGTGCTCTTGTCTCGTTACGAATTATATCTGCAAACCAAAAAGAAAATTAAAACCCACGCCACCACTAATCTGAACGCTGAAGAACTGGAAGAACGCTACGGAAATCGTGTTCGAAGCAGAATGCGTGAGCTGTTTAATTTGATTGCTTTTGATAAGCGGGCTAGGGATAAAAGGAAATAATCGCAGTAATAGTTAAACATTGGCAAATATTTGGTATTCTGCCAAAACTTAATTTAAATAATTAGAAGCAACACTTATCATCCAGACTAGATTTACGAGTTTAATAATAGGGAATAACTCAACCTCTGAAAGATTTATATAATAAAATCACTTCTGAAATAAACTGCTCTATTATAGCTTTCAAGCTTTTGGTCAACTCTAAAAAAATATCTTTCATAATTCTAATGATTTTGAATGGATAACAGAATGGATAATGCGATGCGCTGAATATTTATGAAATCTGAAATATAGCTGCCTTCATCTATATTACTCAAAAACCCCAATTCAAAAAGGACAGAGGGACAATATCCAACCGTTTCCCGTAGAACTTGAAAATTTGCAAACTTCACACCCCTACTTTCAAAACCCAATTCTTTATTAAGCACAGCTTGCAATTGAAAAGCTAACCAAGTGGCATCTTTTGTATATTGTGAATTAGCTTTTGCTACATATACTTCCACTCCTCTAGCGTTCGGATTATCGGAATGATTGGAATGCAACGAAATAAATACATCTGCTTCCAAAACTTTGGACAATTTGCTTCTATCGGTTAAAGAAATAAGCGTATCGCTATATCTCGTCAAGTAAATATCCATTGGATTTTTAGACTGTTCATTGAGCTTCAAAAGTTCCAATGCAATATCCAGTACAACATCCTTTTCTTTGACGCCATTTATTCCAATAGCACCAGAATCTTTTCCACCGTGTCCAACATCAATTACAATTTGTTTTTGAGTAGAAATTTCCTGCCCAAAAATGATGCGCATTTTTGAGAGCAAAAACACAAAACTGACGTTTTTGAGCACTTTTTTCATTTTCAATTTTCAGGTTATCAACAACCTCCTTGCAAAAATCCATAGAATTTGATGCTAAATAATAACAACGGAATTCAAACTAAATCAAATAATATTTTATTCACAAATATTTGATTATCAGTTATTTATGTTCAAATATATGTAAATTTCCAATAACGAAAATGAACTAAAAATTTAAACTTTTCCGTTATGAAAAAATCACACTATTTAGCATCCATTCTTTCGCTCTTATCCACTTCGCTTTTTGCTCAAATTGGTGGCATAGAAGATTCAGTTAACGATGTGGGCGACACTATCCGAATTATTTTTCCAATACTACTCGGTGTAATCTTCCTTGTAGGTTTCCTGTTCAACGCAGGACATTTTTTTGGGGAAAATGCAGATTTAAAAAAGGGGATTACCCGAGTTTTAGTATTTGTATTGATTGCAGGTGCCGTCGTAGGCATATTTACTTACCTCATAGGAATTGTTGTATAACGATGAAGAAGTTTGAGGTCTATAAAAACATCAGGAAAAGGGCGGTCATTTTTGGGCTGCCCATTTCCCTGTTTGCCTTAATGATGGTTTCCGTTTTGGCTTCCTTGCTCATCATCATCTTCTCTTTCAGCTTTGGGATAATAATAGGTGTACTGGTATTCAATGCTGCATTATATGTCGCCTTGACTCGAATAAACCACAATCCGCAGCTTTTCCAAATGGCAAAAGCATTTCCACAAATCATCAGTAACAAAAGAAATTCAGGCTTCGATTATGAACAAGATTAATCTTTCGGCATATCAACCCATTACGGATATTCAAGATAATATCGTATTTGCCAATAATGGCAATGTGGTATTATGTTTTGAAGGAAACCTACCCGAAATCTATTCTTTGTCCGAAAAGGATTTTGAAGATATGCACGGTGCTTGGTTTCAGGCTTTAAAATCTTTGCCTGTTGGAACAGTGGTTCACAAACAGGATATCTACCTGAAAAAATCCTATTCCTCGGAACAGCTTCCGAATAAAACCTTTTTAGAAAAAGCAACCCACGAACATTTTAAAGGCCGTACACACATAGAGCATAAATGTTATCTGTTCTTCATCCTGACCAAAAACAAGGCCCTCAACAATCCAAAATACGTCAATCCCTTCCGAAAGGTTTCAAAAGGAATTGTACAAGAACTGGATGACAATATCAAAAGCTTCGTCAATTCGGTAAGCGACTCTGTTTCCTTTATAAACAATAGCAGAAAAATGGCGTTCCTTCCGCTTAAAGCGGAAGAGATTCAGAAGCTCACTAGTTCCTATTTCAATGGATTCAACGAAGGCTTTGATACTGACATAATACTGGAAAAGAAAAGCGTCAATATTGGCGAAAACCATTTTGATGCCCTTGCCATCAATAGCGAACTGTGCTTTGGCGAAAGTGTACAGAGTAGCAAAACCAATGAGAAATTCACATCAGATGATTTTGTGTTTCATCAAGGGTTTATTGATGGTCTTGGGCTTACGCTTAATGAAAATCATATCGTCAACCAGATAATCTATCTCGATGATAAACAAAAGTGGCGCAAGCTGCTCGACAAGAAGATTGAGGAACTGAACAAGAGTTCCAATTTTGGTTCTCAAAACAAAGTGGTACTAGGCAAAATTCAGCATATTCTAGACCAAATCAATGCGGATGACAATGCACGGATTATACGTGGTCATCTCAATATTGTTTATTGGGCAAAAGAAGGCAAAGAGCTCGACAAGATAACCTCAAAAATAAAGACCGAATTTAAGGAATTGGATATCATCCCGTATTATCCAAGAGGCGAAGAACGTAAGAATTACATCCTAAATAGTTACTGCTGTTTCTCTTCCAACTTCTCAAATAATGATTTGTATGTGACAGATTTGAAGCACGCACTTTGCCTGTTCATCAACAATACAAACTATAAATCTGATAACACCGGAATCATCTTTAATGACCGTGAACATAACATTCCTGTCCTGAAGGATGTTTGGGATGAAAAGAAGAAACGCATCAAGGCAAGAAACTTTGCCATTTTTGCGCCAACAGGCGAAGGCAAATCCTTTTTGGCCAATAACATCCTGCGCCAATATTTTGAAAGTGGTGTTCGTCTCGTTATTATCGACTTGGGTGGCTCATACACCAAGTTTGCTAAACTCTATCCTGAAAAATATACAGTACTGCGTTATGAGAGCGGGAAGAATTTGGGCATTAATCCATTTTACATTAGTCATCAAGATGACCTCACTCCAGAACGTTTGGAAGATTTATCAGTTTTCCTATTCGAGCTGTTTGCTTCAGATTTAAAAGTTACAAAAGCTCAATCAGTTTCGGTCAAAAAGATACTGCGTCATTATTACGATAACATTCCAGAAAATCACTCTTTAGATGGTTTTTACAGCTTTATAGAAAGGAATCAGAAAGACCTTCTGGACACCTTAAAAATCCATCCCGATTACTTTAACGTCACGAGTTTTTTGCACGTAATGTCCGAGTATGTCGGTGATGGTCTATATAGTTTCCTTTTTGAAGTGAGCGAAGACCAGACGTACAAAATCGAGGACAAACGCTTGATAGTTTTTGAACTGGATGAAGTAAAGGACAATAAGGAAATCTTGTCTGTAATGTTGAAGCTGATAAAGTCAGCCATCCAAAGAACTATTTGGAAAAACCGTGCTGAAAAAGGTATCATCCTTTTCGACGAGTTTGCCAAGCAACTGAAGTTTGAAAATGTTCTGGAAAGCGTAGAATTCTACTATCAAGCCATACGTAAACAAAACGGTGCGATTGGGATTATTCTACAATCCATTAATCAATTGCCTAACAATTCAACTTCAGCCAGCATATTGGAAAATACGCAGGTCATTTACAGCCTTAACAATGAAAAAGGTTATGACGAACTGGTTAAAAGACTCAACCTTTCAAGCCACGATTTAAACCAATTAAAGTCCATCAAAAACAACCTTTCCGGACCACGGAAGTACACCGAAATGTTTATTAAAATCGGTAGGGAAAGTAACATATTCCGTCTTGAAGTTCCGAAGGAAGTCTATGCGGCTTACTTAACCGATGGTCAGGAAAACGAAGAAATAATGAAGCTCTACAACGAGCATCACGATATGGAAAAAGCAATAATTCAATTCACATCTAAAACATAATATTATGAAGACAAAAATCAAAATTTTACTAATGACAGTAGCATTGACCTTATTTATGTCGGGTAACGCTACTGCACAGGGAATGCCCACTTATGACAATACCAATTTTATCAGCTTGGTAAAACAACTCTTAGAATCTGGCAAGCAGACAGCTCAAATGATTAAGTCTGTAAAATTTTTAAAAGATGCAAAAGAGGCCATCGAAAAGGTTTCAAGTGTGGTTCAGCAACTTAGAGCAGTTCAAGAAATTGCAGACAACAATCAACGCCTTATCAATGTAATGCAAAATGATTTACAGGATATTTTAAACTCGCCTTACATCAAACCAGATGAAGTTTCAAGAGTTGTGGAATCATTCGATGCCATAGTTCAAAATTCATTGGACACGGTGGATTTTATTGATAAAATCCTGTCCAGCGACTATCTAAAAATGAGCGATGCCGAACGTGCCGAAATTCTTAAAGCAAAAGAGTTGGAATCAAAGCAAATGGTTTCCAGCATAACCACTAAAACAAAACGCTATCGTGATATCATTTCCTTCAGAAAAATGCAGGATAAGGTAAATAACCGCGAAACAGGATATTAAAATGACCGCAACTATACTTTTAGGGATTGGGTTGGAATACATAGATGCGGTGTTCCAGACCATACAGAGCAGCAACTTCTCGCAATACACTATTGCAGGGATGAAAACACTTGCTGTTCTGTTTTTTCTGGTCAACATTCTTAAAAAATACAATGAGGGTATTGCAGACAAAGACGGTTACACTTGGGGATTGAGTCCGGGCGAATTGGCCAAGAATTTTGCGGTCATTCTCTTGGTCATTTTCTCTACACAGGTTTTAGGTTTCTTCGATGGTATTTTGGTTGCTATCGAAGGTCAGTATCGAGGTACTGCACCAACATTATTGCCTTTACAAATGCAGGATATTCCCATTGAAGAAGATGTAAGCCTTATTGATGCTGCAAAAAACGCAATGACATTGCTTTACGAAGCATTGGTTACACCGCTCTATGGATTCAAGATATTTTCATTCATCATCGGTATCTTCCTTTGGATTCTTGACCTTTTTATTTATCCGTTGTTTTTGGCTGAACGCTTTTTCCTTTTGGGAATTATGCAGGCATTTTTTCCATTAATCATCAGTCTGGCAGTATTCGAAAAATTCCGTTCGCTCGCCTATAATTTTTTCAAATTGTATGCAGCGGTCTATATGCTCGTTCCTGCTTTTTTTCTGGTCAACGTTTTTGTAAATGCACTCTACACGGAAATAGACACAAACTTTTGGAATAATCTTTTTGGCACCGATGTGGGCGAAGGATTCTTCGCTCCTGTTGTACAGCTTGGTTCGGTTGGCTTTATCGTATTTCTGAAATTTAAACTATACAGACGTGCAACATCTTTCACATTAAGGCTATTTACCAATTAATCCAATCGAAATGAAAACACCTTATAAGAATATTTACAATGTCCTAAAGTTGAATAGGTTTATCGTTTTAGCAGTCGTGGTATGTGCCTTTTTGGCTAGCACATTTTCCGTTTGGATGGCATTTACTACTCATAAAAGTGCGATAAACAGTGCCTTTGCCATCAATACCGACGGTAGTATAATTCCGCTTAAACTCGTTACCCAAAAAGAAAATTTCAGGGTTGAAGCTTTGGCACATTTAGAACTATTCCATAACTATTTCTACAATATCGATGCGAGCAACTATGAACGTAATTTGGAAAAAGCGCTTTGGTTGGGCAATAGTTCAGTTGACAACCTTTATCGCCAAAAGAAAGCGGATGGTGTTTATAACCGATTGTTGCAATATTCCTTGGTTCAGAAAGTGTTGAGTATTGATTCAAAGATAATTGAAAATAATGGTTCATATAGTTTCACTACGACCACCATTTTTGAAATCAATAGAGGTTCCATTATTGACACCTACGAACTGGTTTCAACTGGAAACCTCATAATGGTCAATCGGAACTTCCCAAACAATCCACACGGATTATTGATAACCGATTATTTTGAAAACACCTTAAAAAAACTTAACAATGAAAATTGAGCCGATAATCGGCATTTATAAACCACGATTATGAAATGAGCCATAACTGTTTTTGATACTAATCGAAATATTGGTTGGCGAATTACATCTGACCTTTAAAAACAAATAAATATCAACAGATGAGAGTAGAAAAGAACAAAATAGTATTTGCAGCGGTTTTGGCAGTAATCTTCATTTTCCTGATATCATACTCTATA
Source organism: Leeuwenhoekiella marinoflava DSM 3653 (assembly GCF_900129005.1). Lineage (GTDB taxonomy): Bacteria > Bacteroidota > Bacteroidia > Flavobacteriales > Flavobacteriaceae > Leeuwenhoekiella > Leeuwenhoekiella marinoflava. The sequence goes on from NZ_FQUN01000021.1 coordinate 85,297, forward strand.
ATGGTTATGGGCGATGATGAAAGTGAAAATGAAAACCTTGAACAGACCTTGATACCCGATTTGGAAGAAAATCAAAAAGAATACGATTCCAAACTGGATGCCATCAATGATTTAAAGGAAGTACGTGAAAACAATGCACCGAGCATCTATGATGAAAAACTGATTGATTCCTTGGGATTCTACGACCCAGATTTACCAGAACGCGAAAAAGAGCGTATTGTAGATAGCATCTATGAAGCTGGCAAAATTCAATATTCATCGAAACGATACCAAAACTTAGGACATAAAAGAACTGTTCGCAAAGCGGTATCAAAAATTGATTCTACTGAAGTAAAAAGAGAACAAAAAATTGAAGCCAAAGAATTAGGCTTAGAACATCAATTGTTCTTTGCCGCATCGCCAAAACCCAACGAGTTTTCAATCATCGGTAATACTGATGAAACCATATATGTAGTTGTCGATGGCGACCAAGTTGTGAAAGTAAATACCAGATTACGAATGCGCCTTACCAAACCTGCAACAATAAACGGTAAGCAGATGCCTAAAAACACACCAATTTTTGGTTTTATAAGCTTTCAGCCCAACCGTGCATTGATAGATATTGAGAACATTAAACATCATCCTACTAAACTCAAAGCATTCGATTTGTCAGATGGTAGTGAGGGCATTTATGTCGAGAACAATTTTAGAGCTGAAGCCACCACCGAAGTCTTGGACGATATTATTGGCGACATCAACATTCCAACCGTACCACAAGTTGGTGGTATATCCAAAGTACTCAGACGTAACAACCGAAACGTAAAAGTTACGGTATTGAATAATTATAAATTAATTCTAAAACCTAAATTATGAGCCCATAATGGGCATTTAAAAACACATTCTTATGAAAAAGTATATCATAATTTCCACTCTTGTTTTAAGTTTCGCTTTCGCGAAAGCGCAAACAACTACAATCCTCGATACCATATATGCTAACGACACCAAAAACGTTGCATTATTCTTCCCTGAACCTATTCGGCAAGGTATAACCGGTTCAGATAATTTTGTTTTTACCTACAATCGTGAAAAAGAACAGTATTTTGGACTTCTACAAGCAAAGCCTGGTAAAGAAAGTAATCTACTGGTAGTCAATAGAAATGGTTCAATTTTTTCGTATATTGTAAGATATAAAAAACAGCTGTCTAAGCTCAATTATTTCATTTCGTTATCCAATAGTATAGGGAATGAGAAACCGATTAAAGTCGATTCTATTCTTGCTGAATCCTCTGAAGAACGTGTAGATAATAGAACATATTACTATCAAAAATTCTGCTCGTATCTTCTTAACAGAAACCAGCGTATAGGTCGAATTAAAAAGCGAAATGAAGGTATCGTTTTGAGTGTTGAGAATATTGTTTTTGATAAGGAAGAACTCTACTTCGTTATCCAGATTGAGAATAATTCTACGTTGGATTATGATTTGAATTTCTTAAAACTCTCTGTTGAAACAAGACAGAAGGGGAAAAAGAAATCGTTACAACGACTGTATCAAGAACCGATTTTCAAACATAATATGCCTTCTAAAATCACAGAAAACGAAACGGTTCGGTTTGTTTATGTCTTGCCGAAGTTTTCGCTATCCATTGACCGCAGAGCAATTTTTGAACTGCACGAAAAAGATGGCGAACGTAATATTGAACTGAAAATATCACATAGTTATATCAATAACCCAAATTAGTAACGTTATGAAAAATTTAGTCATTTGCTCGCTCGTATTGTTGTTCTTCTCGTGTTCAGAAAAAAAGAACCTTTCCCCTTCTGAAACCGCTAAAGTTGTTGCCGAAAGTTTTTATCAAGGTGATGAAGCTACCTTGAAAAAATTTACCACTTCGGAAGGCTATGCAAACCTTTCAAGCATTCAAGCAATGTTTACTGAAGATAAAGATTCAGAAGCTAATTTTAAAGTGGTGGATGAGGCTATGGATGGCGAGGTGGCTTGGGTAAAATATGCAACAGCTTATGACCCAAAACCGGGTGTTTTTAAACTGGTTCAAAAAGATGGCCAATGGAAGGTAACCCATAATGGACCGAGGGATAAAGGGCCTTTTTAAGATAAACAGACTATTTTCGGAATTTATGTGGCTTAAATAAAACATCATTCTGTTCCGCTTGACAAAACAAATACAATTTATCTTATGGATGGTCTATTAAAACTTCTATTTTTGTGTAAATAAATTTTTGATTTCTAATCGAGCCATTAAATAACATATTAAATCAATTAGGGCTAATTGAGCACCGAGCTGTCTATTTTATGGATAGAGCAGATGGTATTTCCTATGATGGATTTGCCCCTGAAGTTAAGCAGAAATTAGAAATAATTAATCCTGATGCTTATTACGTTTTTAATCAGCAACCCTTATTGCTTTTTTTTTATCTTGATGAAAATCATCTGTCAACTCGTGAATTAGATATTCATAAACAAGTATGGTCGTTTGACAATTCGCCTGTGATTTTTATTGTTAAAAATCAAGATGTAAAAGTTTACAATGCTCTTAATTACCATAAAAAAGAAAGAACTCTGGAAGAAATTCCCTTAAATGCAGAGGAAAGACAATCAAAATTTTCTTTTTGGAATTTACAAAGCGGACTTACTTGGAAATGGTTGCAATATGAATATTTCGAAAATACAAAGAAAAATAATTTTCGGAAACGGGTAAATGATCGATTGTTTCAAAATATAAGCTCTGTTAGACAAATTTTAATAAGTAAGCCTGATGGACTTACTGAAAACGAAGCAAATTCCTTAATCCTCCGATTAATTTTTATTCGTTATTTGATTGATAGAGGGGTTAAAATTGACGATGATGAAATCACAGGAAATAGCATTGATGAGAAAAGATTTAGCTTTAGTAAAATAATTCAGGATCCTGCCAAATTGGACAGCTTGTTTATTAAGTTAAATAAAAATTTCAATGGGGTTCTATTTAAAGAATTCGATATAAAATTAACCTCAAGCCAATCTCAATTTCTAGCAGATGTTTTTAAAGGAGAAGTCCAAGAACAAGGAACCTTGTTTGATGGATATTATTTTCACATATTTGACTTTTCAATTATTCCTGTAGAAGTAATTTCTGGTATTTATGAGTCATTAATTGATGAGGAAAAAAGAAAGTTAGATGCTGCGGTATATACACCTCCTTTTTTGGTGGAATATATTTTAAATGATACCATAGATAAGTATTTAGAAAACAGTCATACATCTTCCTGCAAGATTTTTGAGGTTGCGGTGGGTTCTGGAATATTTTTAGTCCAGTCTTTAAGAAAGATGATTGAAAAAGAAATTAACTTAAATGGCAAAGAGAACAATAAGGATTTCAGTACATCTATCAGGAATATAGCTAAAAACAATCTTTTTGGTATTGATATTAATCCGGAGGCTTTAAAAGTAACTTGCTTTTCAATATATATCGCTCTCTTAGATTACCAAAATCCAAAGGATATAGAAAAATATCCTTTCCCGAATTTCTTAGGAGAAAATTTATTTGAAGCAGATTTTTTTGATCTTGACCACAAATTCAACGAGATTGTTATAGGACAAAAACCTAATTTTATTTTAGGAAATCCGCCTTGGAAAAAAGATAAATCGTATAAACACTTAGAATGGGTCAATTCCAGTAATACTTATAGCAAAAAAATTAAGGGCAAATTAGAAATTGCACAATCCTTTTTATTGCGTTCGAATGATTTTATGCAAGTTGATACTGTTACAGCCTTAATAGTAACCAGCACCGTTTTTTATAATGTTTCAACTACAACCAGAGAATTTAAGCATAAATTTTTAACTTCCTTCTGCTTAAATAAGTTTTTAGATTTATCAGCTGTCAAACAATCTCTTTTCGAGCAGCAAGAGAGCCCAACTTCGATAGTCTTTTATCGCCAAGCGAAAAGTGAAAATCATCTCGAAAATTCTGTCGAACATTTGAGTATAAAGGTGAACTCATTTTTAAAGTATTTTAAAATGTTGGTCATTGAAAAATACGACAACAAGAAAATTGCTCAAAAACATTTTGTTGAAAATGATTGGATGTTTAAAGTCGCATTATATGGAAATATTTTAGATTTTGGATTTATAAAAAGGTTAGAGTCTCAAAATACATTAAAAATATTAGATTTAATAGATGAGAAAACTACTTTCAAAGGAGCTGGTATAGAAAGGGGGCTGGATGCAAAACCATATCCAAACTTAATTGGACTGCCAATAGTTGAAAATAGTGAAATAAATGAATACTATACACAGGTAAATAAGGCCAAAACTTTAGGAGAAGCAGATGTCAAACTCTCAAGAGGGAGAAAAATAGAGATTTTTAAAGGGAGTAAAATTCTATTAAAGGAGCAGAGTAAGAATTGGAATAAACCAGTCATTTCTTATTGCGAATCGGACTCGGTATTTAGAAAGGGTACTTTTGCAATCTCTTCATTTAATAAAAATATAATCAAGCCTATTTATGGTTTATTGATTTCAGAAATGGCTACTTATTATATGTTTTTAATTGCGAGCGCTTGGGGTGTTGGTACAAGGCCCGCTATTCGATTTGTAGACGAATTTTTGAACATTCCTTTTAATAAGCCAGATAATTCATTGAATGAGGAGCTTATTAAATTGGTAGATGAATTTTTGAATTCTTTCCGAAAGCATTATTCAGATTTTAATCTAGGAGAGCCTGAATTTGATGACAAGATTTTCTTAAAAATAAATGGGTTAATTGCTGAAATTTACGAAATTAAAGACTATGAAAAAGATTTAATAGATTATGCCCTTAATGTCTCGAGATACCAATTCCAAGAAAGCAAGCAAGATTTGGTTACGGATTTCACTCACTTTAATTTTAATCATTACAGAAACCAAGATTTCGTTCTACAAAAATATGCAGAAGTTTACCTAAATGAAATTGGGAACCTTTACGAGGATGAATTTATTCAAATAGAGATTTACATTTTAGATTATTTCATTGCAATGAACTTTGTTCTTTTAAATGTAGAACCGGAAGAAAAAATTATATACCCAAAAGATAAATTTGATGAAAAAGAAGTATTGCAAAGGTTGGCAGACAATTTAAGTATATCTCAAATTACAAATACGCGTGATCCTCTAAAAAACTTGTATCTACAAAAGGACATTAAGGGATTTGAAAATAATTCATTTTATATAATTAAACCAAATGAGTATAAATGTTGGCATCGCGCCATCGCTTGGTATGACGCAGCAGAATTTAGAAACACTATTGAGCAAGCAGAGTTTAATGACTTAAGTAATGAAGTTAATGATTTCTGATGCATCCCAATTCATACAACATAGGAAAAATACTTTTTCTATAACTAATAAAAGAATACAGCAAATAATTTCTTACGTATGCGAATGTTACGGGATTTGTCTAAAGGAAAAAACAAAAAATCCATACTCTATTAATGCAGTCAAAGAGAATAGTACATTATCATTTGAGGACTATTTGAAATTTGATTTAGTAGATAATTATCTCAACGTTAAAAAACACCTATTAAAAGATAAAATCTCAAAATTAGAAGATATTCATTTTGCTGCTGAAACCCAAGAAAGATATATAGACCTTGTTGATTCTAAACAGAAACCCGATAAAATTGATATATACGTGGATAGATTAGGACTTCAAAGCGAATGGATGTCCAAAAATAATCAGGTCTATTTTGCAATAGAATGTAAACGAATCAGAATTTTATCGGACACAAAAGCTTATATAGGTGACATTAGAAAAGTAGCAAATAGAAATCACACCAATTTAAGGCTTCCTTTTGAGGGACAAATAGCCTTCATTGAGAATTTGAATATAGACCATCACAAAGTAATGACAAAAGCCAATAGTATTTTAAAAAAAGATATAGAAATCAATACTCTTCAATATTTAAAATTCCAAAGTTTTCACAGTTTTTTTCAAAATACCTACAGTTCAGTTCACACAAAAAATTTTGGGGGAAAAGAATCATTTTATGTTTACCATCTACTATTTGACTATAGTCAGATAGTAATGAATTAATCGGCGAATAAGTTTTAATGGTACGGTTTTTGGAATACTATAGATGATTCATTCCATCCTTTTTCTCAATATAGATGCAGAAAAGCTCAATGATATTTAGGTTAACGAAGAAAGTGAGGTCTTTTTTCCTTACTATTCAAATATAGACCTCGCTTCCTCAAAAATCCTCTCAAAATTAGCCTCCAAATCCGCCTGAGAATATTGCTTCGATTCTTTTGGAAACTCTCTTTTTATGTTGGCCAATTTAAACTGCACCTTCTTATCTTTCCCATCAGCATACGTGATAAACTCGCCCTGTTTTAATCTGAAAAACACATCTGCTCTAATTTTCGGGATTTCCTTTTCGCCTGTAGTAATACGTGTATCAAAATCCAAGTTATGCCCACGACTTATACTTTTTGTTGGGTCTTTGATAATCTCAAAAAAGCGTTCATAGTATTTGGCTGTATCTGGGTCGTTGACCTTGCCAAAAAACTGATAGGAAAGATTGCTCAAAATTGCCTTGCTTGCCTTATCGCCATACATCATATCGTTTTGGATTTTGTCCTGCATTACGTAAATCGTAGAAATGTTATAGCTCCGCAGGGTTGCTGGGATGCGGTGCATATTCAAAAGACGAATAGTGGGGGCTTCTTCCATCATAAGAAATGAAGGGTTTGCATTGCGCACACTCATTTGTTTTGTAATGGTATGGATAATGGTGGCGATTACAGGCGAATACGAAGTTTCAAATTTGGGATTGTTCACAACCGAAATCACGGTAGGATTTTCAGGACTATTTATATTGAGTGGTACTTCATCCGCAGACAATGCCATAAAAATCCGTTGGGTGCTGATTCTTTTAAGCGCATTTGCCAAGGTGCTTTTCACACCTGCAGTTTGCCTTTCGGAATCCTTTCCGCTAATAAATGCATCCGCCATTGCCCTCGATGTGGTATTGGTTTCCAAAAACTGGATAAGGCTTTCTGTATCCAGATATTGATAAATGGCAATCAAGTGTGGAAGGGTACAGAATTGTGGATAGGTAGTTTTTAATTTCCAAATCAATCCACCAATCAAGCCTTCCGCAGCATCATTAAAAAATTTTGTAGTTCCAGTTGTTCCTGATTCCCTTTGTTCCAGAAGGTTTTCAATTAACACCCTTGAAACCTCATTTACGCTTTCCTCGTTCTCTAAATAGCGTGGCGCAATAGGATTTACCCTATGTATGATTTTATCAAAGGAAATGACCTTAAATGGGATATCGCCATCCTTAAAGAGTGGATAAGCCATTTCGGTCAGTTCAAAATCTTTGTAATCGTGAATAATTCCGCAAAATCCTTCTTTTTGAAAGTGTTTCAGGAATCCATACACAACACTCTCGGTCTTTCCACTTCCGGCAGAACCTATTATGGATGCACCTCGTTTGATGTTATCCAGTTTAAAATTTCCTTTCGTGGTGGCAAAATTGACTTGATATTTGGCATTTCCACTTTTAGGCTCGTCCGTTTTATGCAAGAATACATACATTCCTATATTAATTAATGTCAGAGGACAAACCAAATAAAGTGCTATTTGAAACAATGGTAATTGTTCATTTAAATAATACACAAAAGCACCAATCAATAGAAAATTGACGACAAATGCATATCTGCTTATCCGAAATATTCCATAAAAAACACTACTGGCCAAACCAATAATAAAAAGTACCGTTACGAGATTGTCCATTTGCATAATTTTAAATTAGATTCCTATGGAACTTGATTTAATGGCCACCTCTGCACCACGTCGTAGCCTATTAAAAATTTTCATCGCCAATTGTACCTTCGTAACAGGAATACTCGGCATCATAGGAATGCCACTTTTTTCCATTATTTTGAACGCTAATGCTTTTTCATTGGTGGGCAGTTTCATCAATGATGCAAAATAGATTTTCGGATTCTTAATGAAATCCTTTCTTGCCTTATAAGTTTCAGCGAAGTTCCTTTGATAGCCAAAAGTCTTATCAAAAGTCTTTTCTGCTTTCTCAAAAAACCCATCTCTATCAAATCCCCGTTTTACCGTTTTACCATTTAATTCAACGTCGGAAGCTTTATATTTACTTCCAGGTGACAAACTGAATCGGTTTGATGCATCCTTGCGGCTAACGATAATATGTATATGGCTTTGGCCTCCTGCTTTTGGCATTCCTTGTACTATTCGTTTTCCGTTCTGTTGGTGCGGTGCTTCTCTTTCTAGTTTCCCGATTTCTTTTTCCAATTTTTTCACATTTCCTTCTGCTCG
>NZ_FQUN01000013.1 GCF_900129005.1 Leeuwenhoekiella marinoflava DSM 3653
TCATAATCTGTAAGCTGGTAGCGCTTGAAAAAAGCAATGTATTTGCTAATGGTGTTGCGTGATAGGCCTAACCTTGAACTTATCTGCCGCTTGCTTACGCCCTCGCTGTAGAGCTTGAATATCTGTTTTACTTTTCGCATATCTATTTGTTTATTGGCCATCGTCTTTTTAGCAAAAAAAGACATTTGACTTTTTACAAATAGAATCGACTTTCTAGTGGTTCACTTTGGCCCGGCGAAGACGGCTCACATTGACCCGATTTAGGTGGTTCACTTTAGCCCGGCGAAGGTGGTATACTATGCCCGATTTTTGCAGCCTAAACAGAAATATCCGTTTAGCCCACTTTTTGCTTGACTAATATGCACGTGCTTGGTGAAACCATCGTTAAAGGCCCAATCGTTGACGTAATCATCATTTGTTTCTTTTTCCATATTAATTGACTACATATCACGTGGCGAAGCCTTTTATCAACTTTTAAATTAATAGCGATTAAAATAAAGCTGAACAGTTTGAAATAATGCCATTAAATCTTATAAAGTGTTACTGAGTCTTTAAAAGTAAATAATCCTTAGATTTAAAGTGTCATTAAAACTACAAGTAATCAACAAGTTATTAATGAGGAAATCTGTAATTATTAAAAATGATTAATTATTAAATTACTGATTAAAATGAACCTGAAACAGTTGTATAAGTAAAACAAATGAACATATTAAATAGCTACGTAACTTTTCTGCAAGAGTATAAAAAACTTTTGGAGCGTGGAGTTAAGGACATTTTTGCGAAAACAGTTGCACCCAGTTTCATTTGGCTTGATGAAATTGAAATGTTAATTGATGACAATCTTTGCGAAACTACATTAACCGATTTTTTCATTGGAGATTATGAAAATATCAAGTCAAATATATTATCGCTTGATAAACCCTTAAAGCCTGAAGTAAATATCCCAAACGAATATATTGGAATAATCGAATTTAATGACGCAAAAAATAAATTTGAAAGCGAAGACGAAAATGAACTGATTTCCTTTAAAAATTCAGAATTTGGAACAAAAGAAACTAGTAAAATCCAGAGATATAAGGGAAACAAGGCGTTATATTCTAAACTATATAGAGCCTATAATGACATTAAAAATGATTCTAATATTGAAATCGTTTTAAGTGTTGGCTTAATTCAACATTCTAAACAAGGTAATGGAAAAACAAGCAGTATTTCAAAAACAAATCAACACCTTTTCCATTTCCCATTAAAAATTGAGTTAACAATAACAAATAAAATAAATCTATCATTTTCTGAAATTGAAAAACCTTATGTCGATTTCTTTTTTTTAAACAATTTACCAATTGAGAAAACCGCATTAAGCAACATTGTTGACAGATTTGAGGAAGAAATTGAAACAAATGGTTTTCAATATATTTACGACAAAAAGTTTAAGGATTTAATTGCAAAAAACTTACAGCAAATATCTGAAAACTCTACTTTTGAAAGTATAATTACAAAACCATTGTCTGATACAGTCAATACTGATTCCTTCAAATTTACTTTCTCACCTTCAATAAATATTAAGAAACAAAAACCTCGATTTTTCGACAAGCTTACAAAAGGAATAATTGAAGAAAATGAAAATGATGAAAATAGTGCTGAACTATTTAATTTATTAATAAGAAACCCCGAAAATGCACATACAAATTCACACGTAAAGCCAAATTATTTTATTGACGAATTGTATGAAGAACATAAAGAAAACAATACCAACTTAAATGCAGAACAAGATTTTTCTGTTTTCTTCCCACTACCCTATAACAAAGAGCAAAAACAAATTTACGACAACTACCTAAAAAACAGAATTACTGTTGTTACAGGTCCTCCAGGCACAGGAAAATCACATACTATCGTGAACATATTATGTTCTTTATTGGCACAAGGCAAAAGAGTATTAGTAACTGCACAAACGGATAAAGCTTTAGAATCCTTATTAGATAAAATTCCTCAGAATTTTGATGACTTAGTTTTCACAAAAATCCAACTAGAAGTTGATAAAACTAGGTTCTCCCTTGAAAAAAGCATAAATAATATCCGATCAATTCTTATAGATGATTTTAACTTAAATATTGAAAAGAAAATTTCAAATATTAACATATTAAAAGGAGAGTATTTACAATATAAATCGGAAATACATAAAGTTTTAGAGAAAGAATACAATGAAGTTTCCTTAAACGATAGTTTTAAAGATTTAAGAAGCTATGGATTATGGGATAAATTTCAATCTAAAAATGATGAAAATTGGAATTGGATAAAGGATGAAATTACGTTAGAAATAATTAATGCCTTTGTTAAAATAAAGAAGGAAATAAACACTTATAAGCAGTTATATTCATTTGATAATTTAATCTTAAAATCAATAGATTTTGACCTCAAATCCATTTTAGAAAAAATAAATGACTTTAATTTTACTGAATATTTAAACCGAACAAGTGAAATTGAAAAACTAAAAAGTCATTTGGATATAGATGAAATTTCAAAATCTAAACTTCTAAAAATCGACTTAAATTCAGTTACCGAAACTACTGAAAAATATAGTAATGCAGATATAATAATTAATAGTTATCAGCAAATAAGCCAACTTAAAAACAAATTAATAAAGAAGAATAAAAATGTAGCCGATATTAATTCAAACTTAAAATATTCTGAAATAGTAGAAAATTCCTCTAAATATCTTCGTGATATTGAATCATTTTTGGCACAAATTGAAAGTGGGAAGGAAAAAATAGGTTTTCTAGCAAAATTCAAAGCAAAATACAAACAAGTAAGTTACCTAGAAAATATTGTTCTTAATTCTAAAAATTGTGACAACAAAACATCTTTAAACTTACTAAAAGTTTATCTAAAGGAAATCCAAGAAATAAGCTCAAACATAAACAACATTACAAAAGCAGGATTTGATATTGTAATCAATGAAGATTCAGATTTATCTTCAAAATGCCAGTTATTAAATACTGCTATTGAGCAAGTTGAAAGAAATTTTTCGCTTGTCGACCTTCTACAAAAGGATAAAGACATCATCAATTTTTCTAAGATATTTAATATTGAAATTTCAAATGTTGAAGAAATTTATACTACTTCAGTTTCATATAAGGAGGATTTAGAAAAATTAAAAGATTTAGAACTGAGTGCAAAAAAAGACATAAGCACTTTGAAAGCTGTCAGTAATACGTTTTTAAACTCAAATCTTTTAAATGATTTTAGTGAATTTATTCCTTTAGAAAACATTTCGGAAACAGTAAAATTTAAAGAATTTCAAACAAAATTAGAAGACACTTTACAACAAGCAGATAAAGAAAATCAGTTTAACAATTCAAAATCGTTTATTGAAAAGATTTTACCCAAAACGCTTCCGTTTCTGCTCGAAATACCAATTGAAAAAATCACAAAGGAAAATTTTGAATTTGCACATGCAAATCAATATTTTAAACAGAATGAAATCATTGATTTGCAAAAAACTAAAGAAAAGTTAAGTCAAATAAATGATAGAATTTATGAACAGAAATCTGAAATATTATTTGATTTAGCAAAAAACAACTTTAAAAGTAAATTCGATTCAAATCAAATTAATGAGTTTATTAACTTACTTGAAGATTATAAAACAAATTTATATCAAGGAAGCAGAGGAATAAAAGATAAAGTTAAGTTCCAAGTTTTAGCAAGAAAAAATAGTGCCGAAATAAGTAACAAACTTTCTTGTTGGGTAATGAAATTTAATGATGTTTTAAATTCGGTAAGTACAAAACCAGAAGTCTTTGATTGCGTTATTGTAGATGAAGCAAGTCAGCTTGATTTTAATAGTCTAATCTTAGGTTATTATGCTAAAAACATGATAATTGTAGGAGACGATAAACAAACTTCTCCTAGTGCTTTAACAGGTGCAAACGACAATGATTTTCAGTCAATCAAAAATAAGTATTTAGAGTTTCTAGGAGATAACAGAATACAAATAAGAAGTGATGAAAGTTTATTTTCATTATCTAAAAAGGCAGCCGGCTCTTCTAGTTTAGCTTTAAAAGAACATTTTAGATGCGTTTCAGAAATTATTGAGTTTTCAAAATATAATTTTTATGAAAACTCTTTGAAGCCTTTAAAACAGATAAATACAGTGAATAGGCTTGTACCTGTAAAAGCTGTTTTTGTTCAAAATAGTTTTTTAGAGGATAAAATTGTTTATACCGAAATTGAGTCAATTAAAAAGCATTTAATTGAAATCATTAATAATCCAATCTATCAAAATAAGACTATTGGTGTTGTTAGTTTAGGTTTAGTAAAACACACTGAAAAACTTAAAGACATTAAAGAAGATTTATCAGAATTATTTGGAAGAGATAAGCTTGATGAAATTAAGTTAATCATAGAAGATTCTCCAAAATTTCAAGGGGATGAAAGAGATGTTATGCTCGTTTCATTAGGAGTAGCATTAGATTATGAAAAACTTAAAAATGAGGGAATTGAAAAAGCTCGACCTAGGTCTATTGTTGATGATGGAAATCTAAAGGATGATTTTAAGAAAATAAACGTTGCCCTAAGCCGAGCAAAAGAACAAATGATTTTGTTTCACTCGGTGAAATCTGAAAACCTAAGAAATAATGATTTTAGACTAAAAATTCTAAGCTTTTTCTACAATGAAACTAAAGAACTCAAACCATTTGAACTACCCGATAATGAAAATGAAAGAAATTTATATAATATTCCAAAACCCTTTGACAGTTGGTTTGAATATGATATAACAAGTGACTTGATAAATCAAGGCTATCAATTTATTCAACCACAATATAAAGTGAAAGAGGATGAAACCTTTTATAATCATCGCATTCAAAGAGAAACATATGTAAATTTCAAACTTGACCTTGTGGTGTCAAACAATGGAAAGATGATTGCTATTGAATGTGATGGAGATCCATTTCATTCGCTTCCAGAGGATGTTGCATATGATGTTGAACGACAAGAGTTTTTAGAGCGTGTTGGTTGGAAAGTATATAGAGTTTTATATTCTGCTTATAAAAGAAGCCCAAGTACAGAAATTGAAAAAATGGTCAATTTCATTGAAAGATATACCAAAAAAGATAAAGTAATACCAATTGCCAAAGTTTTTAATGAAACTCCTAGAGAGGAAATTCAACAAAAAACAACTTCATATACACATAAGTCTTTCATTGACAAATTGGAAGATGATTTAAATCATCAAAATGAAAAGATCAAGAAGTCTATAAATAAAATAGAAAAATCCCAAGAAGATAAAATATTGCGGTTTTTTAATTTAAAAGCTGTGGGCACATATACTTTAGAAAAAAATAAAAGTGATACTTCAATATACTCTTTACCATTATATGAAAAGGACAAAAATGGTTATTTACTTCTAGGTTACACAAATGGACATTTAAATAAGGTTTCAATATCAAATTTACTTACAAAAAAAATCAACAAGATATATCAAAATGGCTTTAATATTCAAGCATCTTTAGCTTTTCTTAAAATTGCCAAAAAAGATGATATACTTGGGCTATATTTTGAAGAAAAGGGTATTAAAAAATTCAAAGCACATTTAATTGAAAACGTTACATCCCATAAATATTTGTTTGCCAAAGGAAATAAAGTAATTTATAAAGATTATAAAAATTTGAAATATGAAATTTTTCAAATTGAACAATTGAACAACATAAAAAGACTTGTTTATCAAAGCTTTTCAGCAACAGGTAAAGCCCTAGATAATTCGAATTATGAAAAAGAATGGAAAACAATAAACCCCAAAAAAAATTTAGAAATACCTTTTGACACTCGGCAAATTGAATCATTAATACAGAAAGCCATAGCGGAGAAAAAGAATATAAAAGTTTTATACAAAAATAAAGAAGGACAAGAAAGTGAGCGAATTTTAAGTAATCTAGAAATGATAATCAAAAAAAGTCATTCAGGATATATTGAAATATTAAAGGCAGATTGTAGTTTAAGAGGTGCTGAAAGACACTTTAAAATTGAGCGAATAAAAAATGTAGAAATACTATAATAACTTAAGATCGACAAAACTCCAATAAAGCTTTATACTTATTAAGGTCAGCTTGCTTCACCGCTTTTAAATAAGAAGCACGGGTATCATTAGCTTTAGAAAGATTACCGGCTCCCCAGGAAAAAGGCTCTTCACCAAAAAGTTTTTCAATTATAATGTCTCCCATTAGACGGCTATGACGTCCATTACCGTTAGAAAAACAATGTATGCTTACCAAACGGTGTTTAAAGCGAATAGCTAATTCCTCCGGTGCAAAGGTTTCATTTTCCACCCAAAACAGAGCATCATCGCAAAGCATCTTGAGATGCATAGGGATTTGATGTTTATCTATTCCTATGTTTTTTTCGGTTTTTCGAAACTGGCCAGTCCAGTCCCAAACATTGCCATACATTCGTTTATGTAAATCGCAGATAAACTTCTCTGTAAAGACTTGATTAGCTTTAAACTTTTTACCAAAAACCCATTGCAACGCCTCTTCAATATTCAATTGTTCAAATTCGTCCAGTTCTTCTTTTGTTGAAATGGTTTCAATACGCAAACCTTCTTTTTCTTCTTCATCAATAGGAGTCTGACCATCAATGTATTCTAAATTTAATCCCATAAGGTTTTAGGCATTTCTTTTTTAATAATGGCTTCACGCTCTGCTAAGGCCTTTTTAAGACGTTCTTTTGAATTTTCTTGATCTTCTAACCTCATTGTATTAGATGTTCTAGAAACTATCTTTAAAGCGAGTTCTTTGGCCTTACGTTCTATTAAATCATCTAATGTACCGTCTTTAGGTACTAAAGCGTATACCAATTGCATATCGAGGGCATTTGCAGTCTCTTTTAAACTTTTTAAAGTAATGCTCCCTTCTTTTTCCCTAATTTCTATCTCCCTTACACTTTGTTTTGTAATGGTCAATTTATCTGCTAATTGCTGTAGAGATATCCCTAATGAAAGCCGTATAGCTTTAATCCAACCCGTTGGTGGAACAGGCATATTACTAGCCTTATGGAATGCCTTCAGTTTACGGTCTAATTGTTCTAATTGTAGCTTCTTTTTATCCATAACGTAAGAGTATCACATGATATTTACAAAACCAAAAGTAAGGTTATTACCTGACAAAATAAAATTAAAGTCAGGTAATAACCTTACTAATCACTATATAAAGTCAGGTAATAGCCTGACTTTATACAATTACAGAGTGTTTAGCTTAAAAATTTGTACCCTAAAAAATGTTAGAATATAAAAACGGATAATGCGATTTATCCATCCGAACTGTTAATAGGTGCCATTAGTTTATTAACGTATGACGGGATGAATCTCCCTCATTTAAAATTTGCATCATTCGATAATTAATTTCTTTGGCCATCATCATCTTCAATGAATTATCTGCATCTTTTTCAATTAAAGCTGCCATAGTTCTTAATAGAATAGGCGTTTTAAAAACGTCCATAACTGCATTCGTTAAATCTTCGATATCTGAATTGTCGTCAAATTCATCCAGCTCTTCAATATTTTCTAAATTCATAAAGCAGGAAGCATCAAATTCCTTCTTAGCCATAATTATAACTTTTTGATTTGATACAAGTTATAAATATATCTGAATTATTCCTAGTAACATTTTCAACTATTGCCCATATAATCCTCCACCGCATCAATAAAAGTCCGCTGTAATACCTCTTTTGACTTTGCTTCATAAGTAACAAAATCCTTAATTACAAAACCATTTTCCTTTTAAGCATTACTAAGAAAGGATTATCCCGTAAGGAGATCCAACGACAACTTGGTTTTAAATGCTATGAACTGGTGGGGGCGATGGCTTACAAACTCAGAAAGCCGGTCGTGGCAGCAAGACAAAGTCCAATGTTATGGTAATGGCTGAAAGCACCGTATTGGAAGACATCGATAACGGTAAAATAGATAGACAATCCAGGTATTTTGAAGACAAAATATTTGACAGGTTAGTGATAGTAAGCATTACAGAAAATGGACATTAAACGGACATACAAAAAATATAACCTGCTTTAAAAAAAAGATTGCCATTGCCGTATTTCTTAACACAATGCTAAAGTTTCTATTTTGTTGAAGATCTAGACAATTCTTTTAAACAAAATATTAAATTTGAGTACTTGAGAACGACTACAATCAATTTATGAATACAGTAAAAACTTCTTTTAGCATCAAAGATCTTGAAAGCTTTGGTGGCATAAAAGCGCATACGATACGTATGTGGGAACGCCGATACAATCTACTCGAGCCTAATAGAACAGAAACCAATATTCGCACCTATTCTTTGGGTGATCTTCAGAAATTATTAAATGTCACTTTTTTATTAGACCATAATTATAAAATCTCAAAAATTGCAAAGTATTCTAATAAGGAGATTGCAACACTTGTTTCAAATATTTTAGAAGAAGACGATCTGGGTATTAATCATCACGCAATCAATTCGCTTAAAATTGCGATGATGAATTTTGACTTACACCTGTTTAGTAAGACTTATACTAGCCTACAAAAGTCTTTAACCTTTAGAGAAATATTTTTTACGATATTCATTCCTTTATTAGAAAATATAGGTTTACTCTGGCAATCTGGAGTAATCAATCCTGCTCATGAACATTTCATTTCTAATTTGATTAAACAAAAAATATTAATCCATACGGAACGCTTAGAAAATTCAGTGCAGGATACGAGTGATAAACTATTTGTTCTCTTCCTTCCTGAGAATGAGATTCACGATTTAGCTTTAATGTATCTTAATTTTGAGGTTATATCCCACGGGTATAAGTCTGTTTATTTAGGACAAAATATTCAAATAGAAGATTTAGAATATTTAGCTACAACTCAGAAAGAGTGTTATTTTGTGTCATACCTCACGGTTAATCCTTGTGATACAACGGTAGCTAATTTCGCTAAACGTTTTAATAAAGATATTGGTCAAAAAGATATTCCGCTATATCTTTTAGGAAGAATCATACAACCTGTTGATCAGGCTAAAATGCCTGATAATGTAAAACTTATAAAATCTATAGATGCGTTTATGACGCTACTGAACTAAAATATTTATGGCTAAGAAAATTGCAATTATAGGTTCTGGTTTTTCTGCTCTTGCAGCTTCTTGTTATTTAGCTAAAGAAGGACATCAGGTAAGTATTTACGAAAAAAACAGCAGCCTGGGTGGTCGTGCAAGACAATTTAAACGTGAGGGTTTTACCTTTGATATGGGACCATCGTGGTACTGGATGCCTGATGTTTTTGATCGGTTTTTTGAAGATTTTGGTAAGAAAACTTCAGAGTACTACTCGCTAGAAAAATTGAGTCCAGCTTATAGTGTATATTTTGATAAAAATGAATACATCACTATTGAGGATACTTTAGAAAAAATAAAAGCCACATTTGAGCGTATAGAGCCGGGTAGCGCTTTAAAATTACAAGAGTTTATAGATGAGGCCGGTTCTAATTATAATGTCGCTATTAAAGACTTAGTGTATCGTCCCGGGGTTTCTCCTCTTGAACTAGTAACTCCAACTACGATTAAAAAAATAGGAAGCTTTTTTAGTACGATAAGTAAGGATGTTCGTAAATCTTTTAAGAATCCAAAACTGGTTTCCATTTTAGAATTTCCGGTTTTATTTTTAGGTGCAAAGCCAGATAAAACACCTTCTTTTTACAGTTTTATGAATTATGCTGATTTTGGTATTGGCACATTCCACCCTAAAAATGGAATGCATGCTGTTGTTTCCGCAATGGTTAATTTAGCGGAAAGTCTAGGCGTGACAACACATGTAAATAGCACCATTGGTCGCATTCGCACATCGGGTTCAAAAGCTACGGGTATTGAAGTCAATGGTAAAACTATTGAAGCTGATATTGTTCTCAGTGGGGCTGATTATCATCACACCGAAACTTTACTTCCTAAAAACTTGAGACAATATTCTGAAGAATATTGGGATAAAAAGGTGTTTGCACCTTCTTCCCTACTCTTTTACGTAGGTTTTGATAAAAAGATAGAGCGTGTAAATCATCATACCTTATTTTTTGATGTAGATTTTGAAAAACATGCCCGTGAAATTTATGATGAGCCTGAATGGCCAGACGAACCTTTGTTTTACGCAAACTTTCCTTCTATTTCAGACGACAGTATGGCTCCAGAAGGTAAAGAGGCAGGATTTTTCCTAATACCATTAGCTCCCGGAGTTTATGATTCACCAGAGCAACGGGAGCAGTATTTTGAAATAATTATAAATCGACTTGAAGAACTTACAGGTCAATCTGTTAAAAAAAATATTATATTTAAGGAGTCCTTTTGTGTAAATGACTTTGTTGAAGAATATAATTCCTATAAAGGAAATGCGTACGGATTAGCAAACACCTTGTTACAAACCGCATTTTTAAGACCTAAACTCAAGAGTAAAAAAGTTGATAACCTCTTCTTTACAGGCCAACTCACTGTCCCGGGACCGGGAGTGCCTCCTGCTCTGATTTCCGGTAAACTAGTGGCCGGTTTGATAACCAAAAAAGACTAAGAAAAAGAAATGAAAGAAATTTTTGACAACGTATCCTTAGCTTGTTCAGAAACGGTGACGCGCTCCTACAGCACTTCCTTTTCTACAGCTACCCGTATGCTTGCGCCGAGTATCAGGAAGGACATTCACAACATTTATGGTTTTGTAAGGTTTGCAGACGAGATCGTAGACACCTTTCATGATTATAATAAAAAAGAACTCTTTGAGCGCTTTGAAAATGATCTGGAACACGCGCTTGAACACAAAATTAGTTTAAACCCAATTCTGAACTCGTTTCAGCACACTTTTCACAGTTATAAGATTGAAAAACATCTTGTAGAGGCTTTTATGAACAGTATGCGCCTAGATCTCTCAAAAAGTAACTATCTAACACAAGAGGAGTATAAAAATTATATTCATGGTTCTGCTGATGTTGTGGGGCTTATGTGCCTTACTGTTTTTGTAAAAGGAGACAGAGCCAAATATGATGAACTAAAAGAAAGTGCGCAAAGCTTGGGTTCTGCGTTTCAAAAAGTAAATTTCTTAAGAGATCTTAAGGCAGATCACGAGGAGTTGAGCAGAACGTATTTTCCTAATACCAATCTAAATGCTTTAGACGAAGCTTCAAAACAAAAAATCATTGCAGAAATCGAAGCTGATTTTGCAAAAGGTCTTGCTGGTATTTGTAAATTGCCTGTAGAAGCAAAATTTGGTGTTTATACCGCATACCGTTATTACAGAAAATTATTGCTCAAATTAAAAAACACTCCGTCTCTGGAGATAAAAAACGCACGCATACGTGTCCCTAATTATGTAAAAGCGTCTCTACTGGCACGCAGTTATGTAAAATATAGATTAAACCTTATTTAAAATGCAAACATTAATCTGGATCTTAGTTTTCTTGCTCACATTTGGCATTATGGAATTTATGGCTTGGTTTACTCATAAATATGTAATGCATGGTTTTTTATGGTCTTTACACAAAGATCATCACCATAAAGATCACGGCTCCTGGTGGGAACGTAATGATTTTTTCTTCATCTTTTATGCATTAGTAAGTATAGGTTGCTTTTTACTGTGGCAATATGAAAACGTCTGGGTAGGTTTACCTATAGGACTTGGAATTTTCGCTTATGGAGTTGCTTATTTTATGGTTCACGACATATTCATTCACCAGCGCTTTAAACTTTTTAGAAATGCCAATAACTGGTACGCAAAAGGCATTAGAAGAGCTCATAAAATTCACCACAAACATTTAGGTAAAGAAGAAGGAGAATGTTTTGGAATGCTTGCCCCTCCTTTAAAATATTTCAAAAAATAAATGAGTTTTTTAACCGCTTCCTGGAAAAAGCTTTGTTTCGCCAATTATGCCATAGACCCTGAAATTCTCAAGCCTTATGTGCCTGCACATACAAAACTTGATTTTTATGAAGGTAAATGTTACGTTAGTCTTGTGGGTTTCTTATTTGATGATGTTAAACTTAAAGGTATTACAATCCCTTTTCACAAAAGATTTGAAGAAATTAATCTTAGATTTTATGTAACGTATTTTGATGGTAAAGTCTGGAAGCGCGGTACCGTTTTCATATCTGAAATCGTTAGAAAACCGGCTATAGCTTGGGTTGCAAATACATTATACAATGAGCAATATAGTGTTTTTAAGATGCATTACAAACATGATCTTACTGATGAGGAAAATTTCTTCAGTTATGGATTAGACTTTGAAGAAAACTGGCAATTGTTTCAAGTTGCTACAGCTCCTAAAACGCACAAATATAAACCCGGTGGTATAACCGAATTTATTACAGAACATTTTTGGGGATATAGCAAAAAAAGTGATACTCAAACTTGGGAATACGAAGTTCGTCACCCTATTTGGGAAGCCTATGAAGTTCTGGATTATGAAATAGTCTTTGACTTCGGAAAAATTTACGGATCTCTGTTTGACGGACTTTCTTCACGTGATCCTGATTCTGTTCAATGTATGGAAGGTTCTGCTATTAGTATTGAAGGTAAAAAGCTGATTAAAACGTAAACTTCTTTAAGACTCCTGGGTTTTTAACTACCTCTATTTAGTGATTACCGTAAATTTGTAATCTAAAGGATCTAAGGAATCAAACAACTGCGGAATCAAATCTGAACCGTACTCCAGATAAAACTCAGAAAAGTTCATTATGCGTTCTTGTAAGTTTTCTAATGGAAAGAGTTCGTTCTGAATATCGGTTAATCTCTTGACGTGATCGCCAAGTTTTTTCTTTTGGGCTTTAAGCAAGCGTTTCTCAAGATGGTCCAGCCCCTTTAGCTGCTTTACTTCCTGAGCTTTTACAGCGCCTAAAAAGGAAGCATCCGTCTCTGATGCTAACGTGTACAAATCCTCAAATTGCTTTACAAGATGTTTTTTTTGCGGACTAAAATCAACATCTATATTAGATATTTTTCTGATCTTTCGATTGACAAGATCGTTTTGATTTAAGAAAAGATCTTCGATAGAAACATGGAGTTTTTCTAATTTCTCCTGTTGCTTTTCGGTAATTAATAATGCAGAATTGCGCACCATCAACATCGGAAACGGAACTTCAACCGCATCAAAAAAGCTTTTCAATTCTAACCAATATGCGATCTCTCCGCCTCCACCTATATATGCCAAGTTGGGCAAAATAACCTCTTGATATAAAGGACGCATAATCACGTTAGGGCTAAATGCTTCAGGGGTTTCCTCTAGCTTAGCCAGTAATTCTTCCTTAGAAAATTCTATTGAAGTGTCGTTTATAAAATACCGCCCTTCTTTTTCTATAATACGCTCTCTAATACCATCTGAAAGATAAAAGAGATTGATTTCCCTTGCATTAACTTGTACAGAATAACCCGATTTTTCCAGTTTTTCTGCTTGCGTACTCACAGCTTTATGGGCTTTATTCTCCAATATTTCTTGCTTCATATAAGGAGCAAAAACCAACTTTAACTGATGATCATCGCCATCTACGATCACAAGACCGTATTGACTAAAAATACGATGCGCTAAATAACGTGTCGCTTCGGTTAGCGTATCGTATTTAAGATATGCAGATTCAAACAAATCACAAAGCTCTTTTGCTAACTGTGTATTTCCTAATTCTGCACAAATAAGATTAAATACCTCTTGTAAACCTTCGGTTTTAAGGGCACCTACTGCTCCTTTATCATTGTTCTGAATATCCTCGCGATTCCATTGTATTTTCTTACCGTGAAGTCTAAAATAATTGATTTCGTCAAAATCATGATCTTCCGTTGCCATCCAATAAACCGGAACAAAATTATGATCAGGGTATGCCTCTTTTAACTTTCGCGAAAGCGTGATGGTACTAATTATCTTATATAAAAAGTATAACGGTCCGGTAAATAAATTAAGCTGATGTCCAGTAGTTACGGTAAATGTATTCTCTTGCTCTAATTGCTCAATAGCTGATTCTACAGCTTCTCCTAGCTCCAGATTTTTATATTGATTTTGCAAAGCGGAAACTAGAACAGAACGCTTTTCTTGAGAAAAAGATTTTGCTTCTAGCTGCTTTTTAAAATTCTCCAAAGTCGGAAAATTGCCGTAAAATTGATTCAGACTCTCATGCTCTTCAAGATAATCACAGATGAGTTTAGAAAAGTATCCGGTTTCTTTATATGCTATTTTATGAATTGACATGGAGTTCTTTTTTCAATATCAACGATTCCGCAAAAATTATCGCTTTAATCGTCAAAAACTAGTTTTCAGGGTAATTATTAGCAGTCAAATTTTAGATTTCGCAACGAGAGCAAAAATAAAAGAATAGCCCACTTCTACAGCCCAAATTTACGTTAATTCATAGAGACCAACTTACTCACAATTTTAGTAGCTTTACTATTCGCTCGATAATCGAAATTTAATTATTTAAAGGCTTTCATCTAAGTAAATATGCTTTTATAAATGTTTTTTGGACTTGGCCAAAAGACTGTTACTAACCTAATTATTGTATGTACAAATTTACACTGTTAATTACCCTACTTTTTACTACGTTAAGTTTCTCTCAATCTCTGCAATCTCCTGAAGAATTTCTAGGATACAAAATAGGAACAGAGTTTTCTAGACACGCAGATGTTGTATCCTATTTTGAGTATGTAGCTGCTAACTCTGATTGGGTTACCTATCAAGAATATGGTAAAACTAACGAACGCAGATCCCTAACCTATGCCATAGTCACCAATCCAGAAAACCAAGCAAATATTGAAACCATAAGAACCAATCAACTTAAAAATGCTGGTATTGAGGATGGATCTGCAAATCCAGATAAAGCAATTGTTTGGTTGAGTTATAATGTACATGGTAATGAAGCGAGTAGCACAGAAGCTTCTATGCTTACGCTCTACGAATTGATCACTACTAGAAAAGAGTGGTTACAGAATACCGTTGTTATTATTGATCCTTGTATCAATCCTGACGGTAGAGACCGCTATACAAATTGGTACAATAAGGTAAAAGCGACACCATACGACACCAATCCTGATGCTGCAGAGCATAACGAACCGTGGCCGGGTGGTAGAGCAAACCATTACTTATTTGATCTAAACCGCGATTGGGCTTGGGCAACTCAAAAAGAAACCCGCCAGCGTTTAAAAGTTTACAACAGTTGGTTGCCACATATTCATGTAGATTTTCACGAACAAGGCATTAATAATCCGTATTATTTTGCTCCAGCAGCAGAGCCTTATCACCAGATAATCACACCTTTTCAGTTTCAATTTCAGAAAGAAATAGGAACCAACCACGCAAAGTATTTTGATCAAAACGGTTGGTTGTTTTTCACCCGAGAAGTTTTCGATTTACTTTACCCAAGTTATGGTGATACCTACCCTACTTACACCGGTTCTATAGGTATGACTTATGAACAAGCAGGCGGTGGCCGTGCAGGATTAGGTATAAAAAAAGCAGACGGCACCATTCTAACATTAGTAGATCGTGTAGCACACCATTTTACAACTGGTATTTCTACTGTTGAAATGGCAGCTAATAATGTAGACAGACTTAATTCTGAATTTAAAAAGTATTACAGCAATTCTGATGTCTCTTATAAAAACTTCACTCTTACCGGTGAAAGCGATCATCTTGCTGCCTTAGCCGAATTATTAGATACGCACAGTATTGAGTATTCTTTTGCTTTATCTGGGACGACAAGTGGTTATAAGTATACTTCTAAAAAACAAGGGAAAATGAGTTATGATCAGGCTCTGGTCGTGAGTACAGATCAACCCAAAGGCAAACTGGTTCACGTACTTTTTGAGCCTGAAGCTGCTTTGTCTACTCCGCTTACTTATGATATAACGGCCTGGAGTTTACCGTATGCATACGGATTAGAAGCGGTTGCAAGTACAAAAGCTAATTCTGAAACCACTACAGTTCCTTTAGCTTCTGAGCGTAATACAATGTCAAAAAATGCAGCAGGCTATATTTCTAAGTGGAATAGTATGGAGGATGCTAAATTTTTAAGTGCTCTGCTTCAAGCAAATATTAAGGTTCGTTTTTCTGAAAAAGCATTTACAAATAGCGGAATAGATTATCCTAACGGTTCTTTAATCATAACCAGAAGCGACAATAATTCGACTGAATTTGATTCTGAATTAATTACTATAGCAAATCAATTTAAACGCAAATTGACCGCTGTACAAACCAGTTTTGCATCAGCAGGACCAGATTTTGGTTCGTCTTCAGTAAAACTTATCAATAAAGCAAAAATTGCAGTTTTAAGTGGAGAGCAAACTTCTTCCCTGAGTTATGGTGCAACTTGGCACTTTTTTGAGCAACAATTAAAGTATCCCGTTACTTCCATTTTAGCCGAAGACTTAAGTCGTGTAAACCTTACTGATTATGATGTTTTGGTTTTACCTAGTGGTAGATATCGTTTTGATGAGGGCAGCCTAGATCTATTAAAATCTTGGGTTCGCGGCGGCGGAAATTTAATCGCGATAGACAATGCGCTAAAAGCCTTTAGCGATAAAGATGGTTTTGCTTTAAAAGAGTCAGAACCTGTAAAAGAAGAAGATACCATTGTTAATAAATTGATTCCCTACGCAGAGCGCGAAAGTTCACGGGCTACAGAACTCATTAGCGGTAGTATATTCAAAACACAAATAGATAACACACATCCGCTGGCATTTGGATACAACACTACCTATTATACTTTAAAAATAGGTAGTGATGCATACGCTTTGTTAGATAAGGGTTACAATGTTGCCTACTTAACTGATAATCCGGAGAGTGTTTCTGGCTACGCAGGTGAAAATGCTTTAAAGGCTCTAGAGAACAGTCTTGTTTTTGGCGTAGAACCTATGGGGCGAGGGAGTTTAACCTATATGGTAGACGATCCTCTTTTTAGAGCTTTCTGGCAAAACGGAAAATTATTTTTTGTAAATGCCCTATTTTTAAATAACCCTAACAACTATAGAGATTAACGTGATTTTACCTGAAATTCAATTTAAATTAATTGAGACTTTTGTTCTCCTAGTTATTCTGTTGCTTATAAGATATGTGGTTTCAAAACTAGTCATACGGCGCTATAAAAAAGCAAATTTTGACATTACCCGAAAACAAATTACTTTCAAAATACTCAATATGCTTTTTTTTCTGTTATTGGGGTTTTCTATGGTAGTTGTTTGGGGACTTTCAAGCTCTGATGTAATTGCAGGTATCGGTTCAGTAATTACAATTTTGGGCGTTGCTTTTTTTGCGCAATGGTCTTTACTATGCAACATAACTTCAGGCTTGATTCTCTTTTTCAATCACCCATTGAAAATTGGTGATTATGTAGAAATCGTAGATAAAGATTTCCCTATGTCAGGACAAGTAGAAAATATAACACTTTTCTTTCTACACCTCCGTAATAAAGACAATCACGTCTATACCTTAGCGAATACGATAGTTGTTCAAAAAACCATGCGGATTATGAAGCCTGAAGAATTTTTTGAAGAAGTAAAAAAAATGGAAGAAGAACAAGAAGATAAAAACGCACCAGGTACAGAAACTGCCCTTGATTAAATTATGAAAAAACTACTCTGTTTATATTTTTTGGCAGCAACTTTTATCGCTTGCCAGAATGAAAAAGACAAAGAAACAACACCAGCTACTGAAACTGATTTCAAAGTTGAATTTGAAGAATACAAACTAGATAATGGCTTGAGTGTTATTCTACATCAAGATAAATCAGATCCCGTGGTCGCGGTTGCACTAACTGCTCATGTAGGTTCTGCTCGTGAAATTGAAGGTCGCACCGGTTTTGCTCACCTTTTTGAACACCTGTTATTCCTAGAGTCTGAAAATTTGGGTAAAGGTGGACTCGATAAAATGAGTGCTCGTGTGGGCGGTAGCGGCGCAAATGGTTCTACTAATCGAGATCGCACCAACTATTTTCAGACAGTGCCAAATGATGCTCTTGAAAAAATGATTTGGGCCGAAGCTGATAAGCTAGGATATTTTATAAATACCGTTACTGAACCGGTGTTAGCAAAAGAAAAACAGGTTGTAAAAAATGAAAAAAGACAAAGCTATGACAACCGTCCTTATGGCCACGAACGCTTTGTTATTCATAAAAATTTATATCCGGAAAATCATCCGTACAACTGGCAGGTTATTGGTTCATTAGAAGATTTACAAAATGCTACTTTACAAGATGTAAAAGACTTTTACAACCGCTGGTATGTGCCAAATAATGTGACGTTAACCATCGCTGGTGATTTTGATACAGCCGAAACTAAAAAGTGGGTTGACAAGTATTTTGGAGAAATTCCTCGGGGAGAAGAAGTGGCTCCGTTAGAAAAAAATATTCCTACGTTAACCGAAACTAAAAATCTATTCTACGAAGATAATTTTGCAAGATTACCACAGCTAACACTTACCTGGCCGGCTGCAGCAGATTACAGTAAAGACAGCTATGCACTTCATGTTCTAGCCACCTATCTTTCAGAAGGTAAAAAAGCTCCCTTAAATTCAGTTTTAATTGACGACTTGCAGTTAGCTACAAATCCCATAATGCGCTATAGCGGCTCAGAACTTGCCGGAGAAGTGAGTTTGAGCGTACGAGCAAATGCAGGTGTATCACTTGATTCTGTTAAAGCAGGTATCGAAAAAGCATTTGATGATTTTGAAGCAAATGGTATCGCTGAAGAAGATTTAGAACGTATCAAAGCAACACAAGAAACTCGTTTTTACAACGGGATGAGTAGTGTGTTAGGAAAAGGATTTCAGCTAGCACACTATCAAATTTTTGCCGGTGACCCCGGTTACATCAATGAAGATATTAAGCAAATTCAGGCAGTAACTGTAGAAGATGTAAAAGCTGCTTATAATCAATATATAAAAAGCAAAAATTATATTGCTACCAGTTTTGTTCCTAAAGGAGAAGCAAACCTTGCTCTGGCTAATGCTAAACCAGCAGAAGTTGTAGAAGAACAAATCGTAAACGGTGCTGAAGAAACTTTTGATCCGTCTTTAGCCGCAGCGTATGAGCGTACGCCTTCATCTTTCGACCGCACTATTGAACCTCCCTACGGAAATACACCAGAACTTAAAGTCCCTGATGTATGGACAGAAGAATTAGAAAACGAACTGGAAATTCTTGGTATTGAGAATGAAGAAGTGCCACTGGTCAATTTTGCATTTACTATGCAAGGTGGTCAACTTACCGAACCTGAAAATCAAAGTGGCGTTGCTAATCTTACTGCAAGTTTATTAACCAAAGGAACTCAACTTAAAACTACGGCTGAATTAGAAGAAGCTCTAGATCTTTTGGGAGCTTCGGTTTATGTATTTGCCGATCAGGAAAACACGACGATAAGAGGAAATACGCTTGCGCGGAATTTCAGCAAAACAATGACACTTCTTACTGAAATTCTTTTGCAGCCTCGATGGGACAGTACAGAGTTTGAACTGCAGAAAAAAGAAGTGCTTACTTAGCTTGAACAACAAAAAGCAGATCCAGCCAGCATTGCTAATTTGACTTTTGCAAAAGCTATTTATGGTAAAGATCACGTTTTGGCTAAAAATTTATTAGGCAATACTCAATCTGTAGAAGCGATTGAACTTGAAGATTTAAAAAAATATTACGAAACGTATGCTCCCAATTTTACCAGTGTTGAAATTGTAGGAGCTATTTCTAAAACTGAAGTTGTAAAAGCTTTTGATGAAATCGAAAAAAGCTGGAAGACAAAAGAATTAAAAATACCTACTCCAGAAATACCGCAAGCCCCTCAAGAACCTATCGTTTATTTTTTAGACATACCTGGCGCTAAACAATCTCAACTGCGTTTTGGCTATATAGCTTTAGCGGCTAATGATCCAGATTATCTACCGGCACAAATCATGAATTATCGCCTGGGAGGCGGTAGTTTTGCTAGTCAGCTTACGCAAATACTTCGAGAAACTAAGGGCTATACCTATGGTGTACGTTCTCGATTTGAAGGTTCTGCGCTACCCGGTCCATTTATGATAAGTAGTGGAGTAAGAAGTAATGTAACTGCTGAAAGTACAGAACTTATACGCGAAATAATGAGCAGTTACGCAACAGAATATAATGAAGATGATCTTGAACTTAGTAAGGGTTATTTTCTAAAAAGTGGAGCCCGTGGTTTTGAAACTCCCGGCGCTAAGCTGAATTATTTAGGTGAAATCGCTACGCTGAATTTTGAACCAGATTATATCAAAAAACAGCAAGAAACGATGAAAACCATCTCGCTTGATCAAATTAAAAGCCTCGCTAAAAAATATACTGACCCTAATAGACTCGTATATGTAATTGTAGGAGATGCAAAAACACAGCTCAAAAAAACTAAACAATTAGGACTTGAAGTACAACTGGTTAATCAAAATTTAGAGCCACAAAAACCTTTAAAAAAATAAAAATAGCATACGTATCTATATTGAAAACTATTGTTGTAGTTTTATAACTATAACAATAGTTTTTTTTGTTTTTATGCGTATCTATTTTAGTTTTATTTGTTTGTTTCTTTCTGTAACTGTTTTTGGGCAACAGAAACTTAGCGGTTATGTCTACAGTGCTAAAGACTCAACAGCTCTTGAAGCTGTTAGTATTTATTTTGACGGAACAACAATAGGTTCGATTACTAATCAAAAAGGCCACTACTCCATTTCTGCTCAAGAAGGTATTAAGAGTCCGTTAGTGATTACGATGATGGGCTATTCACCGGTTTACATCAACAACTATTTAAATACTAACGGAAAGATGCCTCCGGTTTATTTAGAAGAAATGACTGAGCAATTGGACCAGGTATTTCTAGAAACCGATCCTTGGACTCGAGAACGTAAATTAAAAGTTTTTATGCGTGAATTTCTAGGTCGCTCACAGGAAGCTTTAAAATGTAAGATACACAATCCTGAAGCACTCAAACTACATTACAGTCCGTCTCAATTAAAACTTACCGCTTGGGCTAACGAGCCCTTAATTATTGAAAACAAGCATCTGGGATATACGGTAAACTATACCTTGAATGACTTTTATGTGAATTATGAAAAAAGTCTGAGTTCAGGAATGCAGTTTGTAAATATGGTTTATTACGAAGGTTTTAGTTTTTATCAGGAATTGAAAAAGAAAAAGCGCAGGAAATACATTAAAAACCGGGAAGATTCCTATTCGGGATCTACACTTCATTTTATGCGTTCATTAGCTCAAAAGAAGTTACACGAAAATGGTTTCAGAATATTCTATGATAAATTTGAAGCGCCCCCCTATTTGCATTTTGAATTTAGAAAAGTTTTAGAAAAAACCTATGTAAAACTGCTTGTTGAAAAATTGAGTATACTATACAATAATAATGAACAATCAGCTATTCAAACCAATCAACCTTTTATTATTGATGCTTTTGGAAATCACACACCTCCCAGTGCTGTAATTATGGGTGGTGCAATGTCTACAAGAAGATTTGCCTTTATGCTTCCGTTAGATTATAAACTTCAGCCTGAGTAGTTTCTTGCTGAACAAAATCACTCTTAAAAAACTCTAAATCTTCAGGTTTAAAATAATTAAGATCTAGCATTTCGCCATTCCCCATACCTGCATTTATCGTTAAACTTTTATCAGTCAATTTGATTGATTTGATCGCATTGCGTGTAAAAACGATTTGTTTTTGCTCAGGGGCTTTTAATGTCAGTTTATGATTGTCCCACTTAATCACTGAAAATAAACTATTAGTATAAATTTGATATCCTACAAATGTGAGCATTATAATACCAATTACTACATAGCCCCAACCGACAGTATTATCAGTTTCGAAGTATTTTTGAATTAAACCAAAAACCAAATATACACTACCAGAAATCAGCATAGAATTGCGTTGCTTTTTGTGTAATTTAGAAGTTATTGCTTTCATCTTTTAGAATATATCTTCCTAAAGATAACTATTATCTAGTTACAGGCTCTGCATAAAGATCAAAATCTTCAGCTTCGGTGATTTTTACCCAAGTGTACTCACCGGTTTTTAAATAGTGTTGCGTCGCATCAATAAGAACCTCATTATCAACATCCGGCGAATCAAATTCGGTACGACCTACAAAATAATTTCCTTCTTTACGGTCAATTACAATACGAAACTCCTTGCCTATTTTCTGCTGATTCAACTCCCAACTGATTTGCGATTGCAAGGCCATAATCTCGTTAGCACGTTCCATTTTTACACCTTCAGGAACATCATCTTCCAGATTATAAGCGTGTGTATTTTCTTCGTGAGAATAGGTGAAACAACCTAAACGTTCAAAACGCATTTCTTTAACCCAATCGCGCAACAACTCAAAATCCTCCTGAGTTTCGCCGGGATATCCTACGATCAACGTAGTTCTAATGGTCATTTGCGGTACTTTCTCTCTAAAGGTATGCAGTAACGCATTCGTCTTCTCATAAGTCGTCCCACGACGCATTGACTTCAATAACTTAGTAGAGATATGCTGTAACGGAATGTCGATATAATTACATACTTTAGGCTCTTCATTCATCACATCAAGCACATCCATAGGGAAACCGGTAGGAAATGCATAATGCAAGCGAATCCACTCGATACCTTCAACTTGCACTAACTCGCGTAGAAGTTTTGCCAGCGCGCGTTCTTTATACAAATCAAGACCGTAATAGGTCAAATCCTGAGCAATAAGAATCAGTTCTTTGATTCCGTTTGCAGCTAATTTTTCGGCTTCAATAACCAAGTTTTCTATCGGTGTACTTTTATGACCACCGCGCATCAGCGGGATCGCACAAAACGAACACGGGCGATCACAACCTTCAGCAATCTTTAAATAGGCATAATTCTTTGGAGTTGTTGTCAAACGTTCTCCTATCAATTCATGCTTATAATCAGCTCCTAAAGCCTTTAATAATCCGGGTAATTCTGTAGTTCCAAAATATTGATCTACATCTGGAATCTCCTTTTGCAAATCGGGCTTATAGCGTTCAGAAAGACAACCGGTTACAAAAACCTTATCTACGATACCGCTTTCCTTTTTTTGAACGTACTCTAAAATCGTATTAACCGATTCTTCTTTAGCATTAGCAATAAAACCACAAGTGTTGATCACCACGACATTGCCTTCTTCTTCATGAACAACTTCTTTGTTATTTGCCCGTAATTGTCCCATTAAAACTTCGCTATCATAAACGTTTTTTGAGCAACCTAAAGTCACTACGTTTATTTTATTCTTCTTAAGGGTTTTAGTACGCATAATGCTCTTTATTTTGGGGCGCAAAGATACGGTGTTTTGAGGATTTTATACCTTAAAATAGATGATTCTTAAACTGTCTAATTATGAGATCGTTACTTTTCAGCTCACTTATAGTGCTACTACTGAATTGCTCTTATACGGGTAACTAAATTCTTGGCTTAGGTACTCATATTATAAAATTTTACTCATCAAAATCAACCGGTGTTTTACGCATCTTAGAAATTTGTTCGTACGCAAAAGCTAATTCTAATAATTTTGCCTCAGATAATGTAGGCGCGATAAACGTTAACCCCATCGGCTGATTGGTTTCTTTATATCCCATTGGCACCGTAATCGCCGGGTATTTTGCTACCGCCGCATAACCTACCATATAGTTATTGATTGAAAGCACTGCATCCAGATTATTAGTTTTGATGGATTCGTCAAAGAACTGTCTTCCGTTGCGCTCTAAGGTATCTTTAATTGCTGTGAATTCTTCTGTAGATGCAGAATCTGCTAAAACACCATAAAGTAATTTCTGCCCATATGGCATTCTGACTAGCGAATCTTGCTTATTGTAGGTAGTAATTTCATTTAAATCTTTTACTGAAAGTTTATCAGAACCGTATTTTGAGATATAAGCAGGTAAATCAGTTTTCATATCCAGATTTAAAACCCGTACAAATTGCGGCAAATCAATTTCAGGTCGTTTCAACTCAACTAAAGTTGCTCCAGCTTTTTTAAAGGCTTGCACTGCCAGCACGTACAACGTATCATCATAGCCTTTGTAATATCCTAAGCGCTTTTCTTTTAAGAATGCTTCAGGCTTCAAATTCTTTAGCGCGTTATATAGTTGGTTTCCGGGGCATTTAAGCTTACAGTTTTTTCATCCTCAGAATCCAAACCTGTCATTGCTTGAAGCATAATCGCATTGTCAATCACCGAGCGTGTCATCGGTCCGGGAGTGTCTAGCGTACTTGAAATAGGCACAATTCCGCCACGGGAAAGTAAACCTACAGTAGGCTTTAAACCTACAACTGAATTTGAACTCGATGGTGACAATATAGAACCGCTAGTTTCAGAGCCTACAGCCGCAACAGCAAAATTAGCCGCCATAGAAACACCACTTCCTGAACTAGAGCCGCCGGTATCGTGAATTTTTCTTCCGTACGGATTTAAGGTTTGTCCGCCTACTGCAGAGTATCCACTCGGGCAGTCACCACAAAAGAAATAAGCCCATTCACTCAAGTTTGCTTTGCCAAGTATTAAAGCGCCATTTTCTTTTAATTTCTGAGTGATGTAAGCATCACCAGTATTATTATTTTCAAAGACAACCGCCCCGGCAGTAGTTGGCATTCCGGCTGCATTGATGTTATCTTTCAATAAAACCGGCATTCCGTAGATTGAGTATAAATCAAGTTCTTTCGGTCGATTTGCATCCAGTTCACCTGACTCGTCTAAAACTTTTGGGTTTAACGCAATAATTGAATTTAAAGACAATTCATTATTGCGATCGTATTTTTTAATTCGGCTTAAATAAAATAAGGTAAGTTCTTCATAGGTAAGCTTACCATCTGCTACAGCTTGCTGAATTTCGGGAATCGTTTTTTCAAAAATCAGAGGTTTTAGCTTATCGTATTTAGTTTTGAGAAACATTTTTACCTCAAAATTGAATGATTTCCACAAATCCAACGTATCCAAAACTTTAGAATCTAGAACCGCATATTCACGCTCCTGAATACTGTCCGTTTTTATTTCTGTACTTTTCTGAGTATTGGTATTTAATTCCTCTTTACACGAGAAAAATATGAGCAAGATACAAACGAGTAAAAATTGTTTCATAGGGTTTTAATTTTACTCCTAAAATACAAAAAGGCACCTCATAAACATGGATGCCTTTATATTTAAAACGATTTGGTGAATTTTAGACCCTAAAAAAGGAATCTACAAACTCGATTTTATTGAATACTTGTAAATCTTCAATCCCTTCACCTACGCCTATATATTTTACCGGAATTTGAAATTGATCACTAATACCAATTACAACACCTCCTTTTGCTGTTCCGTCTAGTTTTGTAACCGCTAATGAAGTTACTTCTGTAGCTGCTGTAAACTGTTTAGCCTGCTCAAAAGCATTCTGACCTGTAGAACCATCTAAAACCAATAAAACTTCGTCTGGAGCGTCGTCAATAACTTTCTGCATTACGCGTTTTACTTTAGTCAATTCATTCATCAAATTTACTTTATTATGTAAGCGTCCTGCCGTATCTATAATAACAACATCAGCATCCATCTTAACAGCACTTTGTACCGTATCAAAGGCTACCGAAGCAGGATCGCTTCCCATTTGTTGTTTTACAATAGGAACATCTACACGATCTGCCCAGATTTGTAATTGATCAATAGCAGCTGCTCTAAACGTATCACCTGCTCCCAAAACAACGTTGAGACCTTGCTTTTTAAACTGATAAGCCAATTTACCAATGGTAGTCGTTTTACCTACACCATTAACACCAACCACCATAATCACATAAGGCTTCTTAGCAGGAACTGAAAAGTCTGTAGCGTCACCAAAGTTGGTCTCGCTCATCAAACCAGCGATTTCTTCTCTCAAAATCGTATTGAGTTCTTCTGTACCTAAATACTTATCCCTCGCTACACGTTCTTCAATTCTATCTATGATTTTAATAGTTGTGGCTACACCTACATCACTGGAAACCAAAATCTCTTCAAGATTATCTAAAACCTCGTCATCAACTTTGCTTTTACCAGCAACAGCTTTCCCTAATTTGTTTAAAAAATTAGTATTTGTTTTCTCCAGACCTTTGTCTAAAGTTTCTTTTTTTTCTTTTGAAAATATTTTTTTGAAAAAACTCATCGTATTCAGGATGCATTGGTTAGCAACACAAAGGTATTCTCTTTAGTGCTATTTAAAAACCGTTGAAATTAAAAAATACAAAAAGCCGTTACACCAAAGTGTAACGGCTACGTATAAACATTTAGAATGTCTTATTTTTTATCTAAAAACTCTCCAACCATTTCTGGTGTCATAACAGCTTCCACAAAAGTGTAAGCTCCTGTTTTAGGAGATTTTACCATTTTAATGGCTTTGGTCAAACGTTTTGAACCGGTCTGTAATGTTGCTACTGATTTCTTTGCCATGTCTTATTTTATTTCTTTGTGAACAGTCATTTTATTCAAGATTGGGTTGAATTTCTTCAACTCCATTCTATCTGGGGTGTTCTTTTTGTTCTTAGTGGTAATATAACGAGAAGTTCCTGGTTTCCCAGAAGCTTTATGCTCTGTGCACTCTAAAATTACCTGTACTCTATTGCCTTTCTTTGCCATAATTCCTAATCGTTATACCGTTATTACTTAGTAAGAAAGCCTTTTGCACGTGCTTCTTTAAGCACAGCAGTAATTCCTTTCTTATTTATATTTTTAAGAGCGGCTGTAGAAATTTTTAATGTAATCCACTTATCTTCTTCCGGAATATAAAAACGTTTTTTGATTAAATTGGCATCAAATTTACGCTTGGTTTTATTCATCGCGTGAGAAACATTGTTTCCTACCATTGCTTTTTTGCCCGTAAGCTCACAAACTCTTGACATGATTCTAAACTTTATAATGTGTTACTGAAAAACAGGGTGCAAATTTACACAACTAAAACAAGTTGACCAACTTAAAATACTAGTTTTTTAAAATTTCTTTTTGAAGGAGTTCAAAAGCCTTAGTCACGCTTTTAGAAATCACTCGTTCCCGCTGGCTTCCCATCTTAAATTCTTGAGAAAATACACCATCTGGCGTTGCTAGACCAATAAAAACGGTACCCACTTCTGCATCAGAATCTCCTTTTGAGGGACCCGCATTTCCGGTTGTGGAAATTGCATAATCTGATTTATACCAGTTTTTAACAGCAGAAGCCATAGCTTCTGCTACCGGAGCACTCACAACAGAATACTCATCGATCACAGACTGCTCTATTTTAAGCAATTCAACTTTAGAATGTGTCGCATATGTAACCATTCCACCTTTAAAATATGCTGAAGCACCAGATATTGCTGTAATTGCCGAAGCTATCTGTCCTCCTGTGCAGCTCTCTGCAACAGCAAGGGTTTTACCCTTCTGAACAAATAAACGCCCGATAACGGTCTCTATTAGCTCATCGTCATCATAACCTACAATGATATCCCCTATCAGCTTATGAAGGCTTATAATTTGCTCCTCAAGCTTTTGATCCAACACTTCTTTAATGGGTCCTTTTGTAGAAAGCCTAAGGCGCACTTTTCCTAAAGCTGGTAAATACGCGAGTTTAATTTCTTTTGGTAATTTATTCTCCCAATCTTCAATTTTATCTGCAATTTCACTCTCCCCCATTCCGTAAGTCTGCAAGGTTTTGTGAACGATAAATGGCCTGCTGAATTCTTGCTGTAATCTTGGGATGACCTCATCAGTCATCAAAGCTTTCATCTCAAAAGGAACCCCAGGCATCGAGATAAAAACCGCATTACCATCTTTCATCCACATACCAGGTGCTGTGCCATTGCTATTCATCAAAACAGTTGACTTACTCGGTACAAGTGCTTGCGAGCGATTTGCAGGCAACATAGGTCTATTGACGTGATGCTTAAAAATGCGTTCTATATTTTGAAGCACCGCTGCATCTTCAACTAAATGATCTTTAAAAAATTCGCAGAACGTATGTTTGGTGACGTCATCTTTTGTAGGTCCCAAACCTCCGGTGATAATTACAACTTCGGCACTTTCTTTTGCGGAAGCGAGACTATCTAAAATATGCTGTTTATCATCTGAAATAGAAGAAATCTCGCGAACTTCAATCCCTATCTTGTCTAGCTGCTTTGCAATAAAAGCTGAATTGGTATCTACAATCTGGCCAATGAGTATCTCATCGCCTATTGTTATGATGTGTGCTCTCATTACATTTTCCAGTCTTTGCGCATCTCGGCAATTGCATCGTTAACCATAGTTACAATCGTATTGAGTTGTGGTCTGATAGCTGATGTAGGTTTATTGCTATCTGCCCAGCGCTCCATCGCTGAAATTTCACGGATAAGATCTATACCAAACATTTCTAGATTTGGTTTCATTTTATGAGCAAACTGATAGGCCATTTTATGGTTGTCATTATCTATGGCAAGTTGCATGCTCTCTAAATCTGGTGGGATCTCAATCAAGAAAGCTTCAACTACAGTTTTCATAAATTCTTTATCCCCGCCAGACATATCTTCAAGCTGGTATAAATCGTAATGAGTAGGCATATTTTTATAATTTGGGTTATTTTATATTGACGGTAAATAGGGGCTTATTTTCTAAATAACCGGTCAGTTTATCATCTATCGCAACAGGACCAACACCCGCAGGTGTTCCTGTAAACAGTATGTCTCCTATTTTAAGAGTCATAAATTGAGAAACATACGCAATCAACGTATCGACATCAAAAATCATATTTGCAGTACTTCCCTTCTGCACAATTTCACCATTTTTTTCTAAATGAAAATTAATATTTTTTAAATCTTTGTAGTTTTCTTTTGAAATCCATGTGTCTCCTAAAACAGCAGAACCATCAAAACCTTTTGCTTTCTCCCACGGATGCCCTTTTTCTTTACACTCCCTTTGCAAATCACGAGCGGTAAAGTCAATCCCCAAGCCTATCTCATCATAATACTTATGCGCAAATTTAGGCTGAATGTATTTACCCAATCTATTAATACGAACTAAAAGCTCTACCTCATAATGCACCTCATTTGTAAACTCTGGTATCACAAACGGATGCTTTTTTAATAAAACTGCAGAATCTGGTTTTAAAAAAAACATAGGTTCGCTTGAAGGTTTACTGTTGAGTTCTTTAATGTGATCGCTGTAATTCTGACCAATGCAAATGATTTTCATAAGCTAATCTGTAAATAATAATTTAAAAGCTGGTGCCGGAAATCTCCCTTGCAAAACACTGCTTTTTGTATCTAATAAATTTATAGGTTTCCAGCCGGAAATACCGCTGTAATAACAACGACTTTTCTCCTCACTTTCGCGTATTTCAATCCCTTTAAAAATTGGCGCATACCGCTCTACTTGATATTGTTTAATTCCTACAGAATCATTCACTTTTACTGAAATTGTTTCCGTAAATCTGTTGCTCTCAATAAACAAATGTTCTACAACTATAAAAAAGCCATCAGCAGGAACTTGAAGTTTGTAATGTTTTAAATCAAGTGAAATTTGGCGATCTCTTTCTTCTTTAGTTAAAATAAAATCTGAACTTAATAAATCTTTCCCCGGCTTCTTATCAGCTGCAACATCAAGTATGCGCAACCTAAATTTTGCATCACTATCTGGTATACCTAAACGTTTATAAAAATCGATTTTAATTTCGCTTAAAAAACAGGCTTTATCAAACCCATCCGGACGCTCATAATATCGTGCCAGAGCCGAAGGGTAAGCACCTCCGCTA
The DNA here is from genome assembly GCF_900129005.1 of Leeuwenhoekiella marinoflava DSM 3653. Lineage (GTDB taxonomy): Bacteria > Bacteroidota > Bacteroidia > Flavobacteriales > Flavobacteriaceae > Leeuwenhoekiella > Leeuwenhoekiella marinoflava. The sequence continues at coordinate 29,706 of NZ_FQUN01000013.1, forward strand.
AAATTACCCAATCCTACAACTTGCCTGCCTCTAAAAGGGTTGATACGCTTTTTATGCTCTAGACGCATTTCATAGAGCTTTACTGCATCAAGCTCATCTATCTTAGGATTTAGAAAAACGATAGCATCTTTTAACTCATCAAAACGAATAAATTTTGACTCATAACCTACACAGCTAATAGAAACCAATTCTTTCTTTAGATTTTCATCAACTGCCAGTTTAAACACTCCTTTTTTATCTGCGGAGGTTCCTTTTTTAATATTCTGAAATAATACGGTAGCAAACGGAATTCCTTTCTTCGTTTCAGCATCCCGTACACTTCCTTCAAAATTGAAATGTTGCGCGTGAACAATTGCTGAAAAAAGAACTAAAACGAATGCTGCTCTTTTAAACATCGTCTAAAACAATTTGGTATTCAGTTTTCTAAGTTTAATAGCGGTAAGTACTTTTTTAGTATAAAGTGGAAAGTCTGCATTTTGAATCCAGCCAAAATATCCGGGTTCATTTTCTAACACATCTTCTACTTTTTTTCCTTTGTGTTTTCCGAAAGAAAAAATCTCTTCACCTTCTTTATTAAAAGCTATAAAACCGGCAAAATCAGCAAACCTCTTACGCGCACTAAATTCCGCCAGACTTTTCATATTATTTTCTAAATCTGTGTAACGGTCTAGCTGTGATTTGAGTACTTCATAAGTCGCTATGGTGTCTGCTTCTGCACTATGCGCATCTTCTAAAGTCTGATCGCAATAAAATTTATAAGCAGCACTAAGCGTACGCTGTTCCATTTTGTGAAAAATCGTCTGTACATCTATTGCATTACGATTTTTCATATCAAAATCTACATCAGCACGAAGCATTTCTTCTGCAAGAAGCGGAATATCAAATCGATTGGAATTGAAACCAGCCAAATCTGAATCTTTTATGAGGTTATGAACTGTTACTGCGAGTTCATTAAAGGTAGGTTTATCAGCAACATCCTCATCTTTAATACCATGTACAGCGGTTGTTTCCGCCGGAATAGGAATTGTAGGATTCACAAGCCAAGTATGCTTTTCTTCCTTTCCGTCAGGAAAAACTTTAAGAACAGATATTTCAACAATACGGTCTTGAGCTACATTAATCCCTGTTGTCTCAAGGTCAAAAAAACAAATGGGTCTGGATAGGTTTAAATTCATAGGTTGTTCAATTTTTACAAAAATACAATTACCTAGGGCAAATACTCTAACTTTTTAAAAATCTATCCCTTCTAATTGAAAAGGCTCAGTTCAATTTATAATAACAAAAAAACCTCCCTGAATCAGGAAGGTCTTTCTAATATATTTCATTAAAACTTATACTTGTCTGTCTACATCCCAAGCTTCAAGGTACTGAGCAACTCGCTGTACAAACTGCCCCCCTAACGCTCCATTCACGACACGGTGATCGTAAGAATGAGACAAGAACATTTTATGACGAATACCTATAAAATCACCTTCCGGAGTTTCTATAACAGCAGGAACTTTACGTATCGCTCCTAAAGCTAAAATCCCCACTTGCGGCTGATTGATAATTGGTGTTCCCATCACGCTACCAAAAGTTCCAACATTAGTCACCGTGTATGTTCCGCCTTGCGTGTCATCTGGTTTTAATTTACCTAGCCTTGCTCGCGAAGCCAAATCGTTAACAGCTTTTGCCATACCTACCAGATTAAGCTGATCTGCATTTTTAATAACCGGAACAATAAGATTTCCATCGGGTAAAGCTGCTGCCATACCCAGATTAATATTCTTACGCTTAACTATTTTATCACCATCAACAGAGATATTGATCATTGGGAAATCGCGTATGGTTTTTGCCACTGCTTCCATAAAAATCGGAGTAAACGTTAGCTTCTCACCTTCTCGTTTCTGAAAATCATCTTTGATTCGCGCTCTCCATTTCCAGATCGCTGTTACATCAACTTCTATAAACGATTGTACGTGCGCCGATGTCTGCACAGAAGCCATCATGTGTTTTGAAATCATTTTGCCCATTCGGCTCATTTCAATGATTTCATCTTCATCATTTACACTAACTGGTGCTGGTTTTTCAAGTATTTTAGTTGGTTCTGGTTTTGTTGTTGTAACTGAAGCTTTACCAGATTTACGAGCTTCTACATATTTTAAAATATCGTCTTTCGTAACACGACCTTCTAGACCCGTACCAGAAATTTTATCTAATTCATCCTGAGCAATACCTTCCTGCTGCGCAATATTTTTAACTAAAGGAGAATAAAATCGATCTCCATCATTATTAATAGCCGGTGCCCCAGTAGTCTCTTTTGCAGCATTTACAAATTGTTCAGCATCCTCTGCAACTGCTTCAGTCTCTTGCCCTTCTTTGTGATCAGTTTCAACACGTTCTTCTTTGGGTGCTGGTTCTGTTTCTTCATCTAAAGAACCTCCATCAATTTCAATAATTGCTATAGTCTGCCCCACCTGAACCACATCATCAGCCTCAAAAAGTTTCTCTATCAATACGCCTTCTACTTCACTAGGAACCTCGCTATCAACTTTATCTGTGGCAATTTCAACAACCGGCTCGTCCATTTCAATGGTGTCCCCTACCTCTTTGAGCCAGTTTGTCACAGTAGCTTCAGCGACGCTTTCTCCCATTTTCGGTAATTTCAGTTCAAATTTTGCCATATTATCAAAATAATTATTTGTTTACTTTATATTTTTGCGAAATTAATAAAAATAAACGTATTTCGCTTTATATCATTTAAGAACTACCATTTCAAGAGCTCTCCTTGACTCGTTGAAGTATCACTTCCTAGGCTAAAATTACAATTTGAAGGTCTTATGCGAAACCTATTTTTGCTGTTTTTTAACAACTGAATGCTTTGTAAAACCTCGCTAAACTTAAGATCTTGCAAATCAAAAATCACAGTTCCAGAAGTGTTTTGCAACTGCGATAAATCCTTAAATGCTATGACATTTAAGGATTTATAATTTTTAATACGAAAAGCTTCCGGCATTGCTGATTGTTCAGATACCCAAAAAATGTTTTTTTCTGTGTCTCCGTTTTCCAGTTTTAATTTTTTATTTGATTTAGTTTCAGCAAGCAATTTTAAAGCCAAAACAATAATACCATCTACAAATTTGCCTTTTGAAAAATGCTTCTTCTGAAAGATCTGCATTGCTTTGTAAAATCTTCTTTGGTACTTTCTATTCTTAATCGTACTCTCACCCTTAAAATGCAATGCCGTTAATTGACCATAATAATAATTCTTAAAACCGTTTTGAGTCAGTTTATAGCTTAAATCGATATCCTCCCCGTACATAAAGTAGTCTTCATCAAAACTACCGATAGACTCAAATACAGCCTTTCTCATAAATAGAAATGCACCTACCAAAACCGGAACTTCACCAACTTCATCTTGCGCTAATTGATTTGCATAGTACTTAGAAGTGTCGCCGGTTAGTTTTTGAAAGGCAACTTCGATATTGGGAATATTTCTTTTACTCTCGGGTAAATAAGTACCGGTACCATCAATAAGTCTTACTCCAACTACGCCCAAATCTCTTTTATCATTTGAAAATTCTAATAGGGTTTCAAAACAATTCTCAGGCACAACCATATCAGGATTCAAAATACAAATGAATTCGCCATTTACTTGTTTGACACCTAAATTATTAGCTTTTGAAAACCCCAGATTTTCTTGATTCTCAATCAAAAAGACTTCAGGAAAATAAGTTTTTACGAGTTCTATACTCTCATCTTGAGAGTTATTATCGATAACTATAATTTCTGATTCTAGGTTCGCTGTTGCACGTTGAACGCTTTCTAAACACAGATGTAGAAAATAAGGAGTTTTGTAGTTGAGAATTATAACCGATAGCTTCACAGGCTAATTCTTTAATGAATTCTCAAAAGGAATACGGTTGAGAATACTGCGACCTAAAGTTACTTCATCTGCATACTCCAACTCGTCACCCACAGCTATACCGCGAGCGATTGTAGAGGTTTTAATCTTGTATTGTTCGAGCTGACGGTAGATGTAAAAATTTGTGGTATCACCTTCCATCGTTGAGCTTAAAGCAAAAATTATCTCTTCTATTTCACCTGCTTTTACTTTTTCTACTAAAGAATGAATCGTTAAATCCTGCGGACCGATTCCATCAAGAGGAGATATTTTTCCGCCTAAAACGTGGTATTGCCCGCGATACTGACTCGTATTTTCTATTGCCATTACATCACGCACATCTTCTACCACACAAACTAATGATGCGTCTCGATTAGGATTTGAACAAATCTCACACAGCTCTACATCAGAAATATTGTGGCAATTCTTACAAAACTTAATCTCAGTTCGCAATTTAGTAAGCGCCTGCGTTAGATGCTCGGTATGACTTTCTGATTGTCTGAGCAAATGCAGCACCAAGCGCAAAGCCGTACGCTTCCCAATTCCGGGCAATTGAGACATCTCGTAAACTGCCTGCTCTAAAAGTTTTGATGAAAATTCCATAGAAAAATTAAAGAATAGCGGTTTAACTCCGCTTGTCGGGTAAAGGTAACAAAGATTTTAAACGGAATAAAAAGCTTAAGAAAACTTGTTAAAACTTAATTCTTCTGAAGTAATCTCAGTTATCGAGTAATCTTATAAATTCTGTTTTACCGCATTAAGAATGCGTGCAGAGGCTTTACCATCACCATATGGATTGTGAGCCTTGCTCATTCTTTTATAAGATTCAGCGTTATCTAAAAGTTCTAAAATTGCGGCTTTTAGCTTTGTCGAATCTGTACCAATCAATTTCACGGTTCCTGCGGTTACCGCTTCAGGACGCTCTGTAGTATCTCGTGTTACTAAAACCGGCTTACCCAATCCCGGTGCTTCTTCCTGAATCCCGCCACTATCGGTTATGATAAAATAAGAAGCATTCATCATCCAGACAAAATCAGGATAACTGAGTGGCTCAATGAGCGAAATATTTTCAATATTCCCCAAGATCTCGTGAACGGTATTTTTTACATTCGGATTTAAATGCACCGGATAAACCAAATGCACATCGTGACGCCTTTCTACAATTTCCTTTAAAACCTCACAGACACGTCGCATTCCGGGACCGAAATTCTCTCTGCGATGACCCGTGATCAAAATGACTTTCTTTGAACCGAATGGAATAGTTTCAGCACACTGCGGTATTTTCTGAGAAACCCTTTTTACGGTTTCTTCTAAGGCATCTATAACGGTGTTTCCAGTTATAAAAATCTGAGATTCTTGGATGTTTTCGGCTAACAAATTGTTCTTAGATTTTTCGGTAGGTGCAAAATGAAAATCTGCGATACGCCCTGTTAACTGGCGGTTAATTTCCTCTGGAAATGGGGATTGCTTATTGAAGGTACGCAAACCAGCTTCAATATGTCCCACTTTGGCGCCGGCATAAAAAGCCGCCAAACTAGCAACCATTGTGGTTGTGGTATCGCCGTGTACAAAAACAAGATCTGGTTTAAAGGTTGTTAATGGCGCTTTTAAAGCTTCTAAGGCTCTTGCGGTAAGCGAAAATAAATCCTGATTCTTTTTCATCAAATCCAAATCATAATCTGCTTCGATTTTAAAAAAGTCTAAAACCTGATCCAGCATTTCGCGATGCTGAGCCGTTATACAAACACGTGTTTCAAAATAAGCATCACTTTTAAAACACTTAATCACAGGAGCCAACTTTATAGCTTCGGGGCGTGTGCCGAAAATAAAAAGTATTTTTTTTTGTTTAGAGCCTGCCATCAACTCCGTTTTTTAAAAATCCTTTCACATCATAGACAACGGCATTTTCAGCTTTCAAAGACTCAAAATCTATTTGCTCAAATTGAAAATGTGCAACAGCCAGAACAACAGCTTCAAACTTTTTAGCCTCTAAATTATTCAGCAATTCAAAGCCGTATTCTTTCTTAACCAACTCGGGATCTGCAAGCGGATCGTAGACTGAAACTTCGGCTCCGTACTCTTTTAAATCAGTAATAATATCTATGACTCGTGTGTTACGAACATCCGGGCAATTCTCCTTAAACGTGATTCCTAATACTAAAATTCGGCTGTTCTTCAGTTTAATATCCTTTTGAGCCATCAGCTTAACGACCTGAGATGCTACATAAGGCCCCATACTGTCATTCAGTTTTCTTCCGGCTAAAATAATTTCGGGATGATACCCCACTTGTTTTGCTTTTTGAGCTAAATAATAAGGGTCTACACCTATACAGTGTCCTCCTACCAGACCAGGCTTAAACGGAAGGAAATTCCATTTTGTACCGGCAGCTTCTAAAACTGCGTTAGTATCTATATCCAGCAGGTTGAAGATTTTAGCAAGTTCATTTACAAAAGCGATGTTGATGTCGCGTTGCGAATTTTCAATCACTTTTGCAGCTTCAGCAACTTTAATTGAAACTGCCTTATATGTTCCGGCAGTAATCACCGAAGCATATAACTCATCTACTTTAGTAGCAATTTCAGGCGTAGAACCCGAAGTCACTTTTCGAATTTTATCTACTGTATGGGTTTTATCACCGGGATTAATACGTTCTGGAGAATAGCCTGCGTAAAAATCTTTATTATAAACAAGCCCAGTTTCTTTCTCTAAAATTGGAATACAAATCTCTTCGGTAACTCCGGGATAAACTGTAGACTCATAAATCACAACATCTCCTTTTTTAAGGTATTTGCTAACCAATTGGCTCGCATTTATCAAAGGAGACAAGTCAGGATTATTATTCTCATCAATTGGTGTAGGAACCGTAATAATATAGATATCTGAATCTGCTAAATCATCAGGCTCAGCAGTGCAGAATAGTCCAAACTCTTTGGATTGCTCTTTTTTTAAAACAGCATTTAAAGTCACTGTTTCAAGTTCGCCGGTTTTATCAAAGCCTGTATTTAATTGTTGAATTCTATCTGAATTGATATCAAAGCCGGTGGTAGCATATTTTGTTGCAAACAAGCGTGCCAGTGGTAAACCCACATAACCCAGCCCAATAATTCCAATATTCATTAAGTGTTTATTTTCAAATTCTCATAGTACCAGTCAATAGCTTTCGTTATGCCCTCAGATATATCGCATTGCGGATTGTATCCCAATAAATTTCTAGCTTTTTGTATAGAAGCCAAAGAATGCGGTACATCACCCGGACGCTCAGGTCCAAATTCAGGTTTAATTTGAGCTAACGAACTGTCATAATTGAGTAATCGTTCTTTCAACAAATTTACTAATTCAACTAATGTGGTGCGCTCTCCGTAAGCAATATTATAAATTTCGTTTAATGCGTGCTTATTTGGAGTGGTTAACGCCAATAAATTAGCTTCTATAACATTATCAATATAGGTATAATCTCGAGAAAAAGAACCATCACCATTAATTACAGGAGACTTTCCTTGTAATAAAGTAGAAACAAATTTAGGTATTACTGCTGCATAAGCTCCATCAGGATCTTGCTTTGGTCCAAAAACATTAAAATAGCGTAAGCCTATACTATCAAAACCAAAACTTTGCTTATAAACTCCTGCATAAATTTCATTAACTAGCTTAGTAGCTGCATAAGGCGATAAAGGTCTGCCTATCTCACTTTCAATTTTTGGCAAATTAGCATTATCACCATATGCTGAAGAACTTGCTGCAAATACAAACCGTGAAACTTTGGCTAATCTCGCTGCTTCAATAACATTTAAAAATCCTGTAACATTAACACTATGGGTGTTCAACGGTGTCTTCAAACTTCTGGGAACAGATCCTAAAGCTGCCTGATGACTTACATAATCACAATTTTGCATTGCTTTGGCACACGTATCAAAATCTCTGATATCACCTTCTATAAATTCGAAAGATGAATGTTCATAGAACTCTTTAATGTTGACGAATTTACCCGTAGATAAATTGTCTAGACATTTAACTTTAGCTCCTTGTTCAAGAAGTGCTTTTATTAAGTGCGAACCGATAAAGCCACAGCCGCCTGTTACTAACACATTCTTATTTTTCAACTGATTAAATTTTGTAGTTTTCATGAAGTAGGGTTCAGACCGCTAATATATTATTTTTTCTTAAAAACATTTAACTTTTATTTAACTTAATTTTAGTTTTTAACATCTTTTAATTTTTGCAGTTAAACTTTTACTAAACGGATTAAGTAATTCGTGTCTAAGAAAAATCAATAGTAAATTTGATGTATATAAATAATTACTATACAAAAGTCATGAATTACCTCAATTTAGATACCAAAAAAACTGAAGCTACAGTAGAACAACTTAACATTCTTCTTGCTGATTATCATTTATATTATCAAAAACTCAGAAACTTCCATTGGAATATTATTGGAGAGAACTTCTTTGACCTTCATGCAAAATTTGAAGAAATGTATACTGATACATTAATCAAGATTGATGAAGTAGCAGAACGAATTCTAACTTTACGCTACCAACCTATAAGTAATCTTACCGATTATCTTAAATTATCTAGTATTGAAGAAGCTTCTAGTGAGATTAAAGATGTTGAAATGGTTAAAATTCTTTTAGATGACCACGGTTTGTTATTAAAGCAAATGCGCTCAACAGTTAAAACTGCAGACGAAGGTGGTGACGAGGGTACTATTGATTTATTAGGTGCTTACATTAGAGAGTTAGAAAAAACAAGTTGGATGTTAGATTCATGGAGAATGAACAAAACTTCAAACCACAAAAAATCGTAACTTATAAAACATAATTAACCCACACCATTTAATATGCTAATATTACAAGAAGCCGCATCAAAATCTGATTTAACTTTTTTGGGTTTTGACCTTTACAAATTAATAGATAAACTTCAAGGTTGGGGCGAGAGTTTAATATTAAAACTACCCAATTTTATTGTTGCAGTTTTGGTTTTTGCCGTCTTCTGGTTTATAGCAAAATATGTTTCGAGATTTGTTCGAACAATTTTAATGAGGGGAGTTGGGCAAGACTCTATAAAAGTAATGGCTGGTCAAACAGCCTTTGCTATTACGGTATTAGTTGGTTTCTTCGTTGCATTAGGTATTATGGACCTAGACAAAGTTCTAACTTCTGTTTTAGCTGGTGCGGGTGTTGTAGGTCTAGCTATTGGTTTGGCTTTACAAGGAACATTAAATAACACATTTAGTGGAGTTATTTTAAGTTTTATGCCACGACTTCAATTAGGCGATTGGGTAGAAACTAACGACTACGCAGGTATAGTTGAAGAAATTACCCTACGTAATGTAACCTTAAGACAGTCTGACAACAATTATGTTATTGTTCCTAACTCTAATATTGTAGATTCTCCATTTAAGAACTGGAGTCAAACAGCAAGATCACGAGTTTTTATTAACTGTGGTGTGGGATATGAAAGTGATTTAGAAAAAGTAAAAGCGCTAACACTTGAAACTTTAACCAATACATTTGACCAACAAATCCAAGAAGAGATAGAGTTTTATTATGAAGGATTTGGTGATAGTTCTATCAATTTTGTAGCACGATTTTGGGCTCCTGTTTCAAAAAGAAGAGATATGCTAATTGCTCAAGACAAGGCGATTATTGCAATTAAAAAAGCATTTGATGCTAATGACATTAATATTCCATTCCCAATACGCACATTAGACTTTGGTAAAAATAAATTCAGATCAGAGACTATAACTATAGCCAACTCTGGTGATGTTCAATCTTCAGAGGCTTAACCTTATGTATAAAACTATCTTTTATTTTGCTTTAATCCTTTCTATTTGCAGTTGTCAGGATTATGGAAAACTGGATAAAAAAGGTGGTTTAGCTCGTAATCTCGCGGAAGTTTCCGGCTTAGCACTTTTCGAAAATGACACATTAATTTATACTGCAACAGATCACGGAAATCCCAATCATATTTATGGTTTAGATGGAAGCGGAAACATTCAGCGGGAAATCGTTATTAGTAATGCGCCTAATGAAGATTGGGAAGATTTAACAACAGATCCGAAGGGTACACTTTACATTTCTGATACCGGAAATAATGAAAATGAACGGGAAGATCAGTTCATTTATATCATTCAGAATTTTGCAAGTCTCGCAGCCTCCAGAGATACTCTGCAAGCAAAACGCATTACGTTTAAGCTTTCTGATCAAAAAGATTATCCGCCAGATTTAAATAATCTCAATTTTGATATAGAAGCTTTGCTCTATAAAGAAGAGAATCTCTATATGTTTACGCGTAATAGAAGTCGGCATTTTGATGGAATCACCAAAGTCTATAAATTACCTGCTCGCCCTGGTAATTATCAGGCTCAGCTAATTGACCAATATTTCGTTTGTGATGACCTCAATACATGTGCAATAACAGGTGTTACAATGTCTCCAAAAGGTGATCGAATCGCATTGCTTACTTCAGACAAAGTTATTATGCTTTCGCAATTTGAAGGAGAAAACTTTTTCTCCGGAAAAATTGAGACTTACGATCTTGATTATACCTCTCCAAAAGAAGGTATTGCCTTTAAAAATGATTCAACTTTATATATCGTAGATGAACGCAGAGCTCAAACCGGCGGTAATCTCTATGAATATTCCCTAAACAAAAAAACACGCTTTAATTAGGAGCAACAACATTCTAAAAAGCTTTTCGTTTATAGTATTTTTAAGCATTGTCAGACTTTAAAAATATGATTGAAGAACGCCTTTCTGAACTTGAAGCCGAAAACGAAAAGCTAAAAGCCAAACTCAACAAGCAAGATTCTAAGAAAAAGCAACGCCGTAAACTCGGCTGGACATTTCTTAAACGCTCTTCCGGGATGATCTTAGGGGCTCAACTTAAAAAAAGTATTGAGCGTTTTTTAGATGAAATGGCGCAACAACAGCGCGTCTCTAGAGAAACTATTTCAGAATTATTGAGCAGTATTATTATACGACTTACCCGCGTGGGCTTTCTTTTGATTCTAACAGCTGTATTACCTTCTATCCTTTTAATTTTTCAGACTTATTATCTCGCTAAACAAAACACCTTGATTACCGGACAAAGCCAAATGTTTAGACAACAAAATACGCGTTTAGATCAGCAAACTTATTTACAAGAAGCAGACCGCCGCGGTCAGACGCTTTTAATAATGGATAATATGCTGAAAGAAATTAGCCATGATGTTGCCGGTAGTTCTCAAAATAAAATAGACGATGCTACAGCAGGAAGACTCATTGCATTGAGTAAAATGCTGAAACCTTACAAATACCTCGAAAACGACAGTCTTATAAATAACGTTACCAGTCCAGAACGTGGTTATCTGCTGATCTCTCTTTTAGAAACCGGTGTTAACCTCAACAGCACAACCAGAACCCGAACGAACGGAAAACTTATAGAGCGTCTGGATTTTACCTATGCAGAATTGAGAAATATTTCACTTAAAGGTTATGATCTATTAAACATTGATCTTTCTTATTCAGACTTAAGAAACTCAAATTTTAATGGCACCGATTTTGAAAATGCAGACTTTAATAATGCTAATCTAACCAACACAAATCTTACGTATACCAGTTTCAACAAGGCTAATCTTGAAGGTGTAGATTTTACGAACGCTATTCTGGATTATGCAAATTTGCAAAACGCTAATTTAAAAATGGCTGATTTGAGAAATGTTAGTCTGCTAAAATCTAAAATTCTAGATGCAGATTTCACAAACGCCAGAGTCCACAAAACCTTTGAACGAGATGTGTTGCAACAATTGAATATAGATCAAAGAGACTGGTTGTTTTCAACTTTTGAAGTGGTAGAAATTGATGATAACGACTATCAATTACTCCCAATCAAAAATTAAAATACTACTTTTTCTTCCATTTTAGTTGGAATAGATCCTTTCTGCGATCTACAAGATTGTGCACACTACCAAACTGATTCAGTTCTTTTAAAAGGTCAAGATCAACATCTGCTACAAGAATCATCTCAGCATTCGGAGTAGCTTCAGCTTTCACTCCATTTGTTGGAAACTGAAAATCACAAGGCGTTAAAACCATACTTTGAGCGAATTGCATATCCATATTATGCACTTTAGGAATATTCCCTACGCTACCTGCAATAGCTACATAACACTCGTTTTCAATCGCTCTTGCTTGTGCACAATGGCGAACACGGCTGTATCCGTTTTGGGTATCTGTAAGAAAAGGCACAAAAAGAATATCCATACCTTCATCTGCAAGTAAACGGCTTAATTCTGGGAATTCTACATCATAACAAATAAGAATACCTATTTTACCACAATCTGTATTGAAGGTTTTCAGCACTTCTCCCCCACTCATTCCCCAAGCTTTTGCCTCATCAGGAGTTACGTGCAGTTTGTAAAATTTCTCTATCGTTCCGTCACGTTTGCAAAGAAAACCTACATTATATAGCGTACCATCTTCAATATATGGCATACTCCCCGTAATGATATTGATATTATAACTTACCGATAGCTCAGAAAAACGATCTCTTATACGCTCTGTGTATTTCGCTAGTTCACGTATAGCATCAGGCTCAGAAAGATGGTTGTATGCAGCCATAAGCGGCGCATTAAAAAACTCTGGGAACAATGCAAAATCAGAGCGATAACCTGAAATAGTATCGATGAAATATTCAGCTTGCTCTATGAGTTCTTCAAAATTCTTATAGGTACGCATTTGCCACTGAACCAAGCCTAAACGCACCACGGTTTTAATCGCATTTGGTTTTTTTACGGGTTTCTGATAATAAATATTATCCCATTCCAAGAGTGCAGCATAATCTTTAGACTGCATATCTCCTTCCAGATAATTTGTGATGATTCGTTTTACATGAAAATCATTACTCAGTTGAAAATCAAGAACCGGATCATTAATCTCACGAGCCCGTACTTTTTCAATATAAGCCTTAGGAGAAAGATCTTTAGCGTGCTGGTGATAATTGGGCAACCTTCCGCCAAAAACAATACGTTCTAAGTTCAAGTTCTCACACAATTCTTTACGGTAATCATATAAACGACGACCTATACGCATCCCACGGTATTGCTGTGAAATAAAGATTTCTATTCCGTAGAGCACATTTCCTTTAGGTGTATGGGTACTAAAAGTCTCGTCACCTGTGATTTGCATATACGTATGCGTATCTGTAAACTTATCATAGTCTACAATGATTGAAAGCGCACAACCGGCAATCTCACCATTGACTTTTACCACAACCTGACCTTCCGGAAAAATCGATATCAGTTTCTGAATATCTTTTTTCTTCCAATAGGAATCTGTAATATTGGGATACACAGCGATCATAATCTCTTTAAGCTCCTCATAGTCTTTAACCTTGAGGTATTCCAGATTGATTGTGTCTACGCGTTCGCGCTTTTCTAAACCTTCAGTATTGTCAATATTTTCTATTTCCTTCATATGTAAATTGCCTAACGGCGAAAAAATTAATTCTAAAAATTAAAACCAAATCCAAATGAAACGCGGTAGCCTTCACTAGATTTAAAAAGATTGAAAGTACCACTCAACGCATCTGCACTGTTAACCCAGAAACCTATACCGTACGAGTCGTGCCATTGCTCTGAATTATTATCAAAATCTGACCAAACTCTACCCAAATCATATCCTCCAAAAACACCTATCTGCAAAGGTAAAAATCCAGTTTTAAACGTATTGAAAGCATATCTTAAATCACCTGAAGTCGCAAAGGCTCGCTCACCGGCAAAACGATCAAAACGGTAACCGCGTAACCCGTTTCTTTGCCCTAAAGTTGCTGCTTGATAAAACTCGGTATTATCACCAAATCTAAACTGACCACTCGCTGAAGTCTTAAGCACTAATTTTCTATTTGTACTTATTGCATTGTAAAAACCAATACTTGGATTCAAGTAAGCAAAGCGTCTACCGGTCTCAGTAAGATTATTTGTAAAGCCACCATTAAGTACGAAATCCATTCCACGCGTAGGTGCAAGAGTATTATCTTTGCTATGGTACTCATAAGCGGCATCAAAAGTCGCAAAATACTTACGCTCTTCTTGCTCTATAATATCTACAATATCAATATACCTAAGATAATTATCTGCTACTTTTATTCCTTCAAATTTTGCATTTACCGAAAAAGTGCTTCCATAATCAGAGTTACGTAAAAGTCCTGCAGAAGCCTCTATGCGGCTCAACCGAACTCTGTTAAAGTTCATTCCAAATTCATCATCATTATTAGTTGATTCGTTTCCGTAGCCAAAAAAGTTTTTGGCATAATTAGGCGTTGTATATCTACCCGCTAAAACCAGATTCCAATCATTCATAATACCAGCAAACTCTCCTTTATACGAAAAATCAAGACCACTTGTTGCAAAATAGTACAACACATTGAAGCGGTGTTGTTGTGAAAAAGGATTTTGTCTAAAGCCATTTACAGTATATGTATCAGACAATCCTATACTTACTCCATTGTCTGGGTTATATCCAAATGCCGGTGTTAAAACATTAGATCGTAAAATCTGTTTCTGGTAATCATAAGTATTGTAATCGTAAACGTCTGTAAGCCTAAAATTCGCTCCGCCTTTTTCTTCAATAGTGTTAGGTAAACTCTCGTGATCATAAACTTTAATTTTTCTCCCACTTTTAATGCGGTAAATATCCTTGTTCTGCCCACCGATGATTCGGGTAAAAATAGGGTTATCTCCTTCTCCATTTACCTCAAAAACATCATCGTCGTCAAGACCGTAAATCCAAAGCTGTTTGGTTTCGTTAGAAAAATAAGTGCGATCATGCATTAGGTCTGCCTGCTTTCCATCTTTTATTCGCCAAGCTTTTACCGTAGTCTGATTGTTTTCACGAGTAATTTCAAAATAATCATCTTTATCTGTACCTACAACCATTTGTAGTTCTACCAAATAATCATAAAATGATCCTGCTATTTCTACCAAATTATCGCGACGTCCTTTTAAATTTTCTTTGATATCCTGTATAGATTGACCATTACTAACCTCTGGAGGAAGATCTGTAAACGCCTCTTCTATAACAGAATCTGTAACGTGTTCTTTTATGTAGCTCGCTTGCTCTAACCAGACTTCTCTTCCCGACTGCTGTGCAAGAGCACGATCAAGTTTTATACCTGCATTATTAAACCACTTCATATCATTCAGATTCTTATCATAAACCTGAAACTGTTTTGCCATTCCAAATAAAGTGCGGGCAACATCTAGAATTGCTCCATCAAAATTGGTAAATACCTGATCGCGATCTCTAGGAATGGGCACAAAAACATCTTCACCATCTGTAGTTTTAAATTCTGCCCAACGCCATTGGTCGTTATGCCTGTCCCAATCACCTATAAGCATATCAAACATACGGGCACGTATATAAGTAGGTTCGTCTACCACATTAGATTCATCACTGCGTAATTTGTTAAGAATATCATCTGTACTCTCAATATCATCAGGATAGTTAAAAGTCTCTCCACCGTACTCTTTAGCCGGTCGCTCAACAATCATATAGAGTTGATCACCATAATCTTCATTATACAAACCTAAAGCAGGCTGTTTTGGCACATAATATAAACGAGGAGTTGTGTGCAAAACCTGTGAAGCTTCACTCAAACGCGGGATTGCAAAAGCTCCGTAGGGATGCGCAGAAGTGTAAAAATCCTGAATCAAAGATTCTGGTAAGGTATTTTCTAAGTCCTCTTCTACATCAGCATTTTCTTTTAAAATTACTTTTTGCAAAAATTGAACAGCGCTTTTACGCAAAGCCCTCATATTATACTCTCTACCGGTTTTATCCTTAAGTCTTAAAGAAACAGTTTGATGTCCCCCACCCGGTCTAATTACTTCAAGACCTCCATAAAGTGTATCTAATAAGGCTACTGGCGCTGTCACTTCTTTACCATAAACTTCCCGATAGTGCTCTCCCCATACCCTTTCAAAAAAATCTGAACGCTCAGTTTTTTCTGTAGGATAAACTGAAGTTTTTACAGTAGCAGGAAAATCTGTTGGTATATGTGAATAGTCTTCTATTTTATCAGGACCATAAATCTCTTTCTGAAAAAATAGTTCAGGCTCACCGGTTTCCTGATTGGTGCCGTAGTAACGAACCCATGACGAACCATCTTCAAAAATATCTAATTGAGCAAAGCCTTCGTAATCTGAACTAAATAATCCATCATTACCTAAATATGCATAAGATGATTTAGAACCAGATCCTGAAACAATTTGTCTAACCTCATCGTGCTCAATGTACTGTAAGCCGTGCTCATGTCCAGACGTAAAAATAATTTTATTATGTCCCTGAGCTAACACACGTAAGCGCTTCATTAACTCATTATACTTCTCGTTAAAACGATCTTGTTTAGAGACTCCTCCCTGTGTTCTAATCTGAGTCACCAAAGAACCTAAAATAGGTACGGGAATTTTCTGTTGAGAAGGGTATAAATGTTTATCTAAAGCAAACTTACCACCATGCACACCGTTGGTAAACATTGGGTGATGCATTGCAATTACTAAAGTTTTATGCTGATTTTTCTTGATCTCATTTTCTAACTCAATAAAAAACTTCTCCCGATCTTTAATATTATCGCATTTATCATTAATCTCCGGGCTTTTATCCCAGTCCTCCAAATACCATTGTGTATCTAAAATGATCATATGAACCGATTTATTAATATCATAATTCACCAACGGACAACCGTCCTTTGGCAAAAAAACATCATCTAAACCCGTTATTTTCTTCAGATATTCCTCTTCTCTATTCAAGCCGTGTAAATGGTCATTATACCAGTCGTGATTTCCAGGAATAAATATAGGTGTACCTTCATAATTATCAAAAGTCTCAACCTGTGCATCAACACGGTGTTGAGCAAGCGGGCGCTCTTCTGTTCCTTCAGGAGGCATTCCTACCGGATAAATATTATCACCTAAAAAAATAGCAAATGATGAATCATCATTTGCTTTATCTAAAAACTTCTTAAATAATTTAATCCCTTCGGTACTTTGCCCCATTTCAGAATTACCGGCATCACCTAGTAAATAAAAAGTACGATCTATTTTTTTTGCTGAAGGATAAATTCCTTGTTCAACACCTTCTTTGTATCTGGAAGTATATGTGGCGCAAGCCGAAAGAAACAAGCAGATTACAAGTGTTAGAAGTATGTTATTTTTTATCATGAAAATAATTTTGGGAATTCTTTTTCGTACTTTTCCTTACTTTAATAACAAAAATTCATGGCTGAAACAGCAGAAAAAATACAAGAATCTTTTTCAAAAGCAGATCAGTTTGTTTTAGAACTTTTTAAGAAAAAACTTCCTAACAGTTATCTCTATCACAATTATAATCACACTGTAAGAGTTGTTAAAAGTACTAAAGAAATAGCCGAAAATTCTCAAATTAATGTTAAACAGAAAGATGCGCTAATTCTTGCTGCATGGCTTCATGATACAGGCTATACCAAGACTCGTGATGGTCATGAAGAAGCTAGTATTGAGATTGCTAAAGATTACATGAAAAAAGAAAATGTTGATGATGAGACCCAACAAATAGTTGTAGAACTTATCGCTTCAACAAAAATGGGTCAAGAACCTCAAAATGAGCTTGAACGCATTTTAAAAGATGCTGATAATTCTCACTTTGCTAAAGAATATTACGCTCAAACTAGTGAATTTTTAAGACAGGAATTACTCTTAACAGAAACCAAAAAGTTTACTCCTTCAGAATGGCGTGAAGAAAATATACAAATGTTTACTCATAAGCATAAATTTTATACAGATTATGCTGCCAGAAACTGGAAAAACCAAAAGGATGAAAACCTCATCTCTTTGCTGAAAAAAGAAAAGAAAAAGAAGAAAAAATACCGTAAGGAAGAAGTTAAAGCTAAGCTTAAGGCTAAATTTAAAGATGAAAGTCCTGATCGTGGTGTGCAAACACTGTATCGTACAACTCTAAGAAACCACATCAAATTAAGTGATATCGCAGATACAAAGGCAAACATCTTACTTTCAGTAAATGCTATTATTATCTCGCTGGCTTTATCTAATATGATTCCCAAATTAGATGCACCAAGTAATCGTCATTTATTGATACCAACACTTGTACTGGTTGTATTTAGTGTAGCTTCAATAATTATGTCTATACTTTCTACACGACCTAATGTCACTTCTGGAGAGTTTACAAGAGAACAGGTTAAGAAAAAACAAGTGAATATTTTATTCTTTGGGAATTTTCACAAAATGAAATATGATCAATATCAGTGGGCTATTAATGAGATCATCTATGATAAAGATTATATCTACGAGGCGCTTACTAAAGATTTATACCTTTTAGGTGTTGTTTTGAATAAAAAATATATGCTGCTTAGAAAAACCTATACCGTTTTTATGATAGGAATTATCATTTCGGTAATAAGTTTTATCATCGCATTCTGGATGATGTAATTAGTATAAACTAAAAAAGCCTTGAAAATTTCAAGGCTTTTATTTTAATCTAAAATTTCCATTAAGTCTTCATAAGTAATCGTTTCTTCATCATTACTTCGTGGTAGTTTTGAAGTATATAAAACATTTACCCGTATAGCTTTCAACCCTACTACGCCTTGTACATCTTCAAGCTCTAGGTATTCTATTTCAGAACCTAGATAATCTTTACGCTGTAGGTATTTGATATAGCGCGTGTATTCCTCTGCATCAGCATCCTGAGAATAAATGATGGCTATTTTGCCTTTTTGAGTTATACGCTCATCTGTTCCTTTTACAAGAGCTTTATCTATACGTTTTTTGATAATTTCATATCGTGCATTATACGTACCGTCAACATCAAATTTCTTCTCATCCATTCTATACCTAATAGACAAAGTCGTACTAAATACAAGAATCAAGGATGCTGCATCTAATTGTAACTCTATTCCTTCTTGTTTGTGATAGAAGTGATTTTCCATTTCACACATAGTGCAAAGCTGCCACAATCTAAGGTTGTATAAATACACCTTGTTGAATTTCTCCTTAGGTGTCATAGATGCACCGATATAAATATTGTGGTCTACACCATCAGTTTTATAGCGTTCAAAATAATGCGGAAAAATCTGCTGTGCTTCTTGCTGCTTTCTATCTAAAAAGGTTGCCAGATTTTGATTGATCAACTGAACCTTATCATCATAATTTTTACGATTTCGGTAAATCAAACCAGTATCTTTATTTATAGATTTTTTATAGTTATCAATTTCTCTTTTGAGCTCAGGAATTTTTGTATTAAGATGACTCAATAAAGGATTTACCTCTTCCTGAAGCAATGCGAAAACTTCACTTTCGCTATTGGCATTTAATCTCTCTTTTATCTCTTCAGTAAATTCCTGAATTCTAAACTTTACCTGCTCATAGATTGGTATTGGGTTAGATTCTAATGCAAGTTCAAGAATGCCGTGAACCAATTCCAACTGAATCAATATATCTTGCTGAATGGCTTTATTACGCTCATCAGAAGAACCTACTATATCAATCTGCCCATAAAGTGGGTACACATCTTCAAAGGCGATATCCTTAAATGCAGCAAATTTACCTTCATTTTGATTACTTATAAAGCGCTTAGCTTCCTCTTCAAAAATCCATAAAACACTAGGATGAATACTCGTACACTCATTTTGAATAACTGCCTTTATTCTATTTTCTTCTTCAAACTTTTTACGCTCTACAGTAGAAATGATATAAGGCATCACATCATCTAATTTAGTTGCGTTTAGACTGTGTAACGAATTACGTTTTGAAGATACAAGTTCTAAAACCGCAAGCAACTCATTACCCATTGTTATAGGTGCAAGCATACAGCTTTTAATATCTTGTTTTAGTAAATTTTGAGCAAGAACCTCGTTCTCATTCTTTTTTGCATAATCTTCAACATCAGGAATTACAAAATATTTCTTATCGTGAATCAAAGTGTTATAAGAGCAATCGCACATACTTTGACGGCAATCAGACCGAGTTTCTTCATTAAGAATAAAACTAGCTGCATCACCTCCACTCATTCTCTTAAAATAATCTTCTTCCTTATCAAACTCAGTAAAACCTACGCGTAAGTCAGGAATATTAAATATAGAACTGAAAATGCTCTGAAATTGTTTTGCAGTGCTTCCCTGCTTCAAATTCCTTTTAGAAAGCAAAGTGCTTTTTAAGTCAGATATAGAATCATCTACGGTAACATCTGTAAGATTTAAGATTGTAAGCCCTTTTAGAATCCAGCTCTGTGGTGGAAAATATTCTTTCCATAAATCAACATTATCACCATTTTCAATAAGCTTATCTACAATTTCCTGAGTAATTTCAATAGAATTTTCAGTTGGTTCACAAAATGTGAAATCTGCATTCATAGAAGCTCTATACGTACGAATTACTCCATTTTTATCTGGAATCTCATAAAACATAGGTCTCTTAAAATCAATATCATAGTTATAGTAACTATTTAATATGATCACACAACCTATTATATAAGAATAATTAGGATCTAGGTTTCTTATGGTAAGATCAAAATCCTCTCCTGCATCTTCTATTATCGAAGCAAATCTGCGTGTAGGATTAAATATCTTATTCTTAAAAGGAATAGTTGCTGCCTTAATTTCATTTTTTGTTAAGGCTGCAGGAAAAAGATTGTCAAGTAAAGTACTAAGAATCTCTTGATATTCATCAATTTTTTCAGGATCTTCAATACCATTTATAAGTTCCGGGAAAGATTCAGCATAATCCAAAATAGATTTCAAATAATTCTTAGTTACTTCATTTTGAGATTGGTGCATACGCTTTTTGAGCATCTCTAAAACCTTAGCGAAACTCAATTTTACCTGTAGTGGAAATTCTTGTAAATCTTCCATATCCTTATTCTTACAATTCAAAATACTAAAATAGTTGTCAACCCGTTACTATTAGTTTGTCTTTAACATAGGTTTAAACTTACAGTACCTTGTGTCAAATATCACGCCCTTTTCTTAAGCCTGACATATATTCTAAAAAAACTTAAAATCACGTATATTGCACCACAACTAAATCTAGAAAAAAGAATGAATAAATTTTGTTTACTAATTGCAGCAGCAATTTTAGTTATATCATGCGGTTCTGAACCCGATTTTAAGATTGATGGTACAACACCTGACATCAATAATGGCACGAATGTTTTCTTGCAAAAAATTGACGCTAATAATCAATTGAAAAACATTGACACTACAGTGATCAAAGAAGGGAAGTTTAGTTTTAACCCAGAACCAGTTAGCGCTCCCGAAATGATGGTTCTTACATTTGAAGGTGCTAAAGGAAATATTATTCTTATTGCTGAAAATGAAGAAATTACTGTAAAAGCATATAAAGACAGCTTATATACTTCTGAAATAAACGGTGGAGCTGAAAATGATTTTTTTAAACTCTATTATGATGATGTGGTTGCTTCAAATAAAGAAAAGCAAAAACTACAAGAAGAAGGAATGGCAGCAATGCAAAGTGGAGACACTTCTAAAGTTACCATAATCCGTAATGAGTTTGAAGCCATTAATGATGCAGACACGCGCAGACGCATTCAATTAATTGAAGAACATCCTAGGGAATTTGTAAGTGTTATTATTCTTTCTGATTTAGTTGGTACACGTGCTATTGAAGCTGATAAAGCTGAAGAATTATTTGAAAGCTTAGATGCAAAACTTAAAGAAATAGACAAAGGAGTTAAGTTGAATGAGATGATTGCTAAATTAAAATCTCAAGAAGCTGCTGCTGCACAAGCAGAAGTAGGTAATAAAGCTCCTGCTTTTACCGCTCCTACTCCAGATGGTTCAGAATTAGCTTTAGCTGATGCAATGGGTTCTAAGTATACAATTATAGATTTCTGGGCAAGCTGGTGCAAGCCTTGTCGTCAGGAAAATCCTAACGTGGTTTCTGTTTACAATACGTATCACGATAAAGGCCTAAATATCATAAGCGTTTCTTTGGATCGCGCAAAAGACAAAAACAAATGGCTTACAGCCATAGAAAATGACAAAATGAACTGGTATCACGTGTCAAACCTTATGGAATGGCAAGATCCTATTGCTCGTAAATATGGAGTAACAGCAATACCTGCAACATATCTAATAGACGCGACAGGTACTATTATTGAAAAGAATTTAAGAGGAAAAGCTCTTGTTTCTAAAATGCAAGAACTTTTAGGCGAAGGATAATATTCCAAGTGCTCTTTAAAAGTAAAAAGCCATGAACAAATGTTCAAGGCTTTTTTTGTATTATTTTATAAAGTAGATATCTATTTAATTAACATCCCACCAAAGTCTAGTTCCTCCAGTATCAGGGCCATCTAATAATTCTACTGCTGCATCTACAGCCTCTCCATTAGAAGAAATTTCATTAGTCACATAGATCACACGTTTCATTAATTCTGTACCAACTCCAGCATCTAAATTATCTGAGTTTAGAAGTGGATAAACAACTTCTTGATCTGTTCTTCTCAAGTCAGCCCAAGTCTCCCAAGATTCAGGGAATAAAGCAAGATACTTTTGAACTGCTATTTGATTACGCTGTTCAGCCTCACTTGATGCCCAACTAACAGGTAATGTTACCGGTGGAGTATACAAGTCTAGATCAGGATAAAGATCTGTGATAATAGGTACTACAGGAGTAGAAGTTCCCCCTATGTAATTATCTATTGCTTCAGCATCATCTACACCCCATTGGTTCATAGAAAGCTCAATTCCTGTTTCATAAAAATCCTCAGCGCTTCCACTCATATTCCAACCATTTAAAGCACCTTCTGCTCTATTCAGATAGCATTCTGAAGCCATAAGAATTTCTATGTCTTTAGTGTTTCTATAATCATTACCTAAAACATCTTCATTAAACGGAGAAAATTTAGTCGTTCCAAATTCATCATTTAAACCTCCTGCTGGCTGACCAATAAATAGGCTATCTTCAGTTTTTGCAAACCATACTTCCATTCTAGGGTCATTATATCCTTTTAGAATACTTTCCATTGAAGCGGTCATAAAATACCCCCAACTGTTTACGATCATATTCAAGTTGTTTGGAGTAATCTCACTCACTGAAAAAAATGCACTATCATCATTACTTTGCATAACACCATTAGCAACAGCTAATTCTGCTTGTTCCTGTGCTTTTTGGGGTTGAACATCAGATATTCTAAGTGCTAAACGTAAACGTAAACTGTTTCCAAAAACTCTCCAGCTTTCTACGTCACCTGCGTAAATACGATCTGAAGTTTGAAATAATGCAGAAGTTGCTTCAGAAGATGCACTCAAAATAGTATCAGCTTCATCAAGTAGTACGAAAAAGTCTTCATAAATAGCTTCTTGAGAATCATAAGCTATTTTCTCTGCACCAGAACCCGCTTCTGTATATGGAATAGGACCGTAATGATCTGTCATCTGGTTGAACATAAACACTTTCCATATTTTAAGTATAGCAAGAGCTTCTTCATTTCCTTCTGCAGCTTTCATTGCATTTTGTAACGCAGGCACAGCTACGGTATAGAAACGCAACCATCCTCGAGACTCAAACCCTCCAAAAGCATTTCTATCTGTACTATAACCAGTATTCATATACTGAACAAAGGTGGAAGAAATAATTCCTGTAGCAATACCCCATGTTCCTTGATCATCAACCCCTGGCGATGAATAAGAACCATTGTGGATCCCTGCATATTGAGCCGAAGCGAAAGCTGGCCCAGCAAGACTTGCATCAAGTTGATCTTCTGTTAGCGCATTATCATTTGTATTGATCTCATCAAAATCACCTGTACACCCTACAGCCAATGCGACTAATAGAGAAACAGCTGTTGTCTTTATGTTTAAATATTTATTCATAATAATTTCTTTTTTTTTTAAAATCCAAATTTCACACTTACCCCATAATTTCTTGTAGAAGGGATATTAAATGACTCTATACCTTGAAGGTTTCCAGTACCTGCACCTTGCTCAGGGTCAAAGTATTTTGCCTCATTAAGAATAAAAAATAAGTTTCTTCCTACTAAAGAAATATTCACACTTCTAAATGGAGAGTTTTCTAATAAACGTTGAGGCATTGCATACCCTAATACCAATTCTCTCAAGCGAATGTTTGTTGCATCATAAATAAATGGCTCTGCAATTGGCGTTCTTTGACCTATAGCAGTCCAGTATTGCTCTGCTGTAATATTTGTAGTGTTTGGTGAAAATGTACCATCTTCATTAGCTACAACACCGTCTACCACTAAACCATCTTCTCTTCCTTCAAGAGTCATCTCATTAACCCCCAATCCTGCTTGTCTAGCCTGTGTATAAGAAATTACCTCACCACCTATTCTCATATCAATTAAGAAACTCAATGAAAATTCTTTATATCTAAGGGTGTTCTTAAGTCCACCTGTCCAATCTGGATTAAAGTTTCCTCCATAAACATCAAAACTATTTGTTGCTAGTGGTATACCGGCAGAATTAACTATAATCTCACCGTCATCATTTCTTTGAAAACCTTGAATGTATAAATCTCCATATTGACCTCCTTTAACTACCTTACTTCTAACAAGTCTACCTTGACCTAAAACAAGCTCATCTCTTCCTTCGAATATCGATTTGATTTCAGAATCATATGACGCATAGTTTGCTAAAATATCCCAAGAGAAGTTATCTGTCTCAATTGGAGTTGCAGTAAGTGAAATTTCTATACCACTATTTTGAACCTCTCCTCCGTTAACAATTGCATTTGAATATCCTGAAGACTCTGGAGTATTTATACTAAAAATTTGATTTTTAGTATTTGTTTTAAAATAGGTAAAATCAACACCAAGTCTATTTTTTAAAAATCTAAAATCAGCTCCAAATTCTACAGAGTTTGAAATTTCAGGTTTTAAATTAGGGTTTGCAGCTGTAGTTTGAGAATAAAGCATTCCGCCATTACCTCCTATGTAAGAAAGTTGTGGACTTAATTGATAAGGATCTGTGTCGTTACCAACCTCTGCATAAGAAGCTCTCACTTTAGCATAAGATATAAACTCTGGTAATTCAGTCATTTCTGAAATTAAGCCAGAAATACCTATAGATGGGTAGAAAAATGAGCGATTTTCTTTTGGTAAAGTAGATGACCAGTCATTTCGGGCAGTTACATCTAAAAATAACATACTTTTATATCCTAACTGAGCAAAACTATAGATTGAGTTGATTTGCTTTTCTCGTTTTCCTGAGGTAGAACTAATAGTTTCAACATTAGCTAAAGCAAAAAAATTACGCTTACTTAAAGTACCTCCCGAATTTAGAGAAGAGGACGTTTGTTTTAAAATATTTGCTCCTAAATTCACATTCAAGCTAAAATCACCAAACTTATTATCGTATGATAAAAGTGCATCAGAGTTTAACTCTCTTACAGTCTCATAATACTCACTATATCCTCCTAAATTATTATTAAAGGCATTTGTTGCATACCTATTTCTAAAAGTCTTATTTGTCATATCATCAATACCTGTACGCACTTGTAAACTCAATGCGTCAGTAAATTGATACTTTAAAGATGCTAAACCTATAAAACGGTTTCTCTTATCTGTTCTGTCGTCATTACGCAATGCTGACCAATAAGGGTTTCCTCCAGGAGCACCTACTTCATCTATAAAATAGTTAGTTTGCAATTGTCCTGCAGCATCTACGTATTCAAAATCTTTGTATTCATTAAAAGGAATACTTCGAGGCAATAAATAAGCTGATGTTCCCACAGACTCTTCACCAGTTCTCAATAGATTATCTATATCTTGAACAATATAATTAGTCTTCACATCTAAAGATAACTTATCAGTAAGTTTACTATTTAAGCGCAAGTTAGCATTATGTCTATTCAATTTATTTCCTTCAACAATTCCTTCTGCAGTAGTATTAGTGTAAGAAAAATAAGCTTGTGTCTTTTCTGTTCCTGTAGTTACAGATAATGTATTAGCTAAATTATAACCTGTTTGAAAAAAGTCTATCACATTATCCGGTTGCGGAGCGTATGCATATGTCGCAGGACCTTCATAATCAGGATTTCTTACCAGTTGCCAAGCTTCAACCTGACTACCATCTAATCTACCACCCCAACTTGAACTTGAGTTAGACACATACTCACCGTTAGTACCCTGCCCATATTGATTTTGTAAATTCAGAAGATTATAAGCTGAAGAAGCCATAAAATTAGATGAAACAGTAATACGTGTTCCTTGAGCACCATTACCAGATTTTGTAGTAATAACAATGACACCATTACTCGCTCGAGTTCCGTAAAGTGCAGCCGCAGATGGACCTTTTAAAACACTAATACTTGCGATATCATCAGGATTTATATTTGCAATTCCATCAGGTTGTGTTGTACCTCCTGTATCTATATTAGAATTCCTACTCCCAGAACCATTACTAATAGGCACACCATCTACCACATATAATGGCTGATTATTACCTGTTAATGATCTATTACCACGTAAGGTAACTCGAGACGCACTTCCTACTCCATTTGAAGTAGTCGAAAAATTAAGTCCGGCAACCTTTCCTGAAAGAGAATTTGCAACGTTTAAAGAACGAGCTTCAGATATTTCATCTACTTCAACATTTTGAGCAGAATATGTGATAGCTTTCTTTTCTCGCTTAATCCCTAAAGCTGTTACCACAACCTCTCCTAATTGTTGAGCATCTTCTTCCATCTGGATGTCAATAACGGTCTGGCTACCTACAGTGACATCCTTAGATAAGAAACCTAAAGATGAAAATGTAATTACTGCATTTGAAGTAGTCAACTCTAAAGTGTAGTTACCATCAAAATCTGTAGAGGCACCGTTAGTGGTACCTTTTTCAATGACATTCGCTCCGGGAAGCGGAACACCGGTATTATCTGTTACAGTACCGGTAATGGTTTGCGCCATCAGCCCTTGCACAAAGAGCAATGTAACAAACCCAAGTATGTACTTTACCTTCACATTCATGTTGTTAAATTTTGAGTTAATTAATTGTTATGAAAAACTTAATACAACTTAAAGGTGTCTATAAATTTGTGTTAAAAGAAACAATTTCGACATATAACAATTATGAGTAGGTTAATAACACGATATACACCACAAATCACGTGTCAACTCTGTTAACTGAATTAATGTATTTTTAAAACTATAAGTCTCTTATAAAGTTTAACAAGCTATTTATTCAAAGAATAAAGAATAAGTTCAAAGATTTGACAGAACCATTGAAGAAACCTCACACACTTTTATGACTTAATCCGTTTTAAACTAGAAGCTTAATTTTCAGAAAACTAACAAAGATCAGTAATTAAAAAAAGCCTGATCCATTTAAGGGTCAGGCTTTTTTTAATTCAAAATATATCGTTAGGATTAAGCTTCCATAGAAGCTTGAACTCCTGCTGATAATCTTTTGTAAGTACCATTTTCTAAACGTTCTCTAATAGAAGAGAATGCATCTAACGTCTCTTCTACATCTTCTAATGTGTGAGATGCTGTAGGAATCAAGCGTAATAAAATTAATCCTTTAGGAATGACAGGATAAACTACGATAGAACAGAAAATACCATGGTTCTCACGTAGATCCTTTACCAACGCCATCGCCTCAGGAATGCTACCTTTAAGATAAACCGGAGTTACACAACTTTGCGTAGTACCTATATCAAAACCACGTTTCTTAAGTCCGTTTTGTAATGCGTTTACATTCTCCCAAAGTTTCTCTCGAAGCTCTGGCATAGTACGCAACATATCTAAACGCTTAAGTGCCCCTACTACCAACTGCATCTGCAAAGATTTTGCAAACATTTGCGAGCGTAGGTTATATTTTAAATAATCTATGATTTCCTGATCTGCTGCTATAAAAGCTCCGGTACTTGCCATAGACTTAGCAAAAGTTGCAAAGTAAACATCTATCTGATCTTGAACACCCTGCTCTTCACCTGCACCTGCACCTGTAGCTCCTAATGTACCAAAACCGTGTGCATCATCTACAAATAATCTAAAGTTGTACTTTTCTTTAAGCGCAACGATTTCTTTTAATCGACCTTGCTCACCACGCATTCCAAAAACACCTTCAGAAATGAGAAGAATTCCCCCTCCTGTTTGTTCTGCAAGTTTTGTCGCACGCTGTAAGTTCTTTTCGATACTTTCAATATCGTTATGCTTATAGGTAAAGCGTTTCCCCATATGCAAACGCACACCGTCTATAATACAAGCGTGAGCATCTACATCATAAACAATGATATCATCTTTAGCTACTAATGCGTCAACAGTAGAAACCATCCCTTGGTAACCAAAGTTTAACAGATAAGCAGCTTCCTTTTTAACAAAAGCAGCCAGTTCAGTCTGTAATTGTTCGTGCAGAGAGGTGTGACCACTCATCATACGAGCTCCCATTGGGTAAGCAGAACCGTACTCAGCAGCTGCCTCAGCATCTACTTTACGAACTTCTGCATTATTAGCAAGCCCTAAGTAATCATTAATACTCCAGGTAATAACATCTTTACCTTGAAATTTCATTCTGTTTGAAATAGGCCCTTCTAATTTAGGGAATACAAAATATCCCTCTGCCTGTGCTGCCCATTTCCCTAAAGGACCTTTGTCCTTATAAATCTTGTCAAATAAGTCTCTCATACATCAATATTCAAACAAAAAGAAACTGTCTTTTTGTTATTCTTTGCTATTTTCTTACCAATTTAGGGTTAATCATTTATAACTAATTTCCTGAAAAAACTCATTTCAGGATTTACTTAATAAATTCAATTTTATCTACACCCACTTCATTTTCTGCGTCAAAGAAACCCTGTTCGTTCATCCAGTCATCACTATAGATTTTACTCATATAGCTTCTACCATGATCAGGAAACATAATTACAACTTTAGAATTTTCATCAAATGCTCCTGCAGCTGCCATTTGAATGGTTCCTTGTACTGCGGCTCCACTTGTATATCCTACAAATAAACCTTCAGTCTTTGCTATTCTGCGTGCGGTGTGCGCACTATCTTCATCAGAAACTTTTTCAAAATAATCTATCACATCAAAGTTCGTTGCGGTAGGTATTAAGTTTTTACCCAAACCTTCTATACGGTACGGATAAATTTCATTTTTATCAAATTCCTGAGTCTCGTGATATTTTTTAAGAACACTTCCGTAGGCATCAATTCCTAAAATACGGATATTAGGATTCTTCTCTTTTAAATATTTTGCTGTACCTGATATTGTTCCTCCGGTACCACTACAAGCAACAAAGTGCGTTAGCTTACCTTCGGTTTGTTCCCAAATTTCAGGACCTGAAGATGCATAATGGGCATCTGCATTCAACTGATTAAAATATTGATTAATATAAACAGAACCTTTGTTTTCGCTATGAATGCGTTTTGCAACCTGATAATATGATCTGGAATCGTCTGCACTTACGTTTGCCGGACAAACATAAACCTTTGCTCCCATTGCTCTCAGCGCATCAATTTTATCTTTTGAAGATTTTGAACTAACGGCAAGAATACATTTGTACCCTTTTACAATACTCACCATCGCAATACTGAAACCGGTATTACCCGATGTTGTTTCTACAATTGTATCACCAGGCTTTAAGATTCCTTTACGCTCTGCATCCTCAATAATATAAAGTGCAATACGATCTTTAGAAGAATTACCCGGATTGAAGGCTTCAACCTTTGCAAAATAAGATCCCGGAAGATCTTTTGTTATTCTATTGAGGCGTACTAAGGGGGTGTTACCTACCAGCTGAAGGACGTCATTATAAACGTTAAGGTGTTCTTTCATAGAAGAATTATCGTTTCGAGTACTCTTTTAGTAATTCCTAAAACCGTTATTTAAAACCTTGCAAATTTACAGGAAATATTTGGAATTACTTTGATTTTCCTGCTAAATCAATCAAAAAGGCATAATCTTTTGCGGTTTCTTTTAGTGCTTCAAAACGCCCTGAAGCCCCACCGTGACCCGCATCCATATTAGTCTCAAAGTAAATTTTAGTGTCTGCTATATTCTTATCTCGCAAACGTGCAACCCATTTTGCAGGCTCCCAATACTGTACTTGACTGTCGTGATAACCAGTCGTAACTAGTATATTGGGGTAATTTTGCACTGTTACCTGATCATAAGGAGAATACGATTTCATATAGTCATAATATTCTTTATCATTAGGATTTCCCCACTCATCATATTCTGAAGTTGTTAACGGTATACTGTCATCTAACATTGTGGTTACTACATCTACAAAAGGAACGGCTGCAATTACTCCATTATAAAGCTGTGGAGCCATATTTAAAATACCGCCCATAAGTAGACCACCGGCTGATCCTCCGTACGCATATAGATTATTTGAATTGGTATAGCCTTGTTCTATCAAATAAGTCGAACAGGCAATAAAATCTGTAAACGTATTCATCTTTTTAAGCAACTTTCCATCTTCATACCAGTTTCGGCCTAAATATTCACCACCACGTATGTGGGCTATGGCAAAAATGAATCCGTTATCTAGTAAACTTAATCTTGAGGTTGAAAAAGCAGGATCTGTGGTAATGCCATAGCTCCCATATGCGTATTGTAATAAAGGATTACTTCCATCTAAAGAAATTCCCTTTTTATAAACAATAGAAATGGGTATTGCAGTACCATCATCTGCGGTCGCCCAGATGCGTTTCGACTCATAATTATCTTTGTCAAAATTCCCCCCTAAAACTTCAACCTCTTTTAGAATCTTCTTTTCTTTAGTCCGCATATTGAAGGAAACCACAGAAGGCGGCGTATCTAAAGCATTATAAGAATACCTAAGCAATTCTGTATCAAAATCTGGGTTTATACTCGCAAAAACCGTGTAGGTCTCGCTATCAAAAGGTAAATAGTAATCTTCAGTCTCATCCCAGCGTTTGATATTTATTTTATTCAAACCACCGTTACGCTCTTCTACCACAAGATATTCTTCAAAAATCTCAATATCTTCAAGCAAGGTATCTTCGCGGTGCGGAATTACTTCAACCCAATTCTCCATCGCCGGACTAGCAACCGGTGTTTTTACCAATTTAAAATTGGTCGCTTCATCTTTATTGGTCACCAAATAAAAATAATCCCCAAAATGAGACACTCCGTATTCTAAACCACGCGTACGTTCCTGAATAACTTTAAACTCAAAACCGGGGCCGTTCGCTTCGGTATATCTGTATTCGCTGGTCAACGTGCTTGAAGCTCCTATGAATATATATTTACGGGATTTTGACTTAAAAATACCTACATCAAAGGTTTCATCCAACTCTTCATATACCATAACATCATCTGATGCTTCGGTTCCTAAAACGTGTTTAAAAATCTGACTGCTTCTCAGTGTTTGCGGATCTTTTCGGGTATAAAAAACCGTTTTATTATCGCCTCCCCAAGTTGCTCTTCCTGTAGTATTCTTAATTACTACCGGGTAAATATCGCCGGTCTTTAAATTTTTAAATTGCAAATCATACTGTCTGCGACTTACCGTATCTATCCCGTAAACGGCAATTTCATTATTTTCTGAAATAGAGTAGCCCGCCTGCTTAAAATAAGAATGACCTTCTGCCATCTCATTATTATCAAACATAACCTCTTCTGGAGCGGTCATCACTTCCTCTCTTCTACAATATAAAGGGTAGTTCTTTCCTTTTTCAAAACGGGTATAATACCAATAACCGTTGTACTTATAAGGCACACTCTCATCATCTTCTTTAATACGCGCCTTCATTTCCTCAAAAAGCTTTTGTTGCAAAGGCTTTGTATGTGCGGTCATCTGCTCATAATACGCATTCTCTGCTTCCAAATAAGCAATCACATCAGGATGATCACGCTCATTCATCCAGTAATATTCGTCTATTCGTATATCGCCGTGCTTCTCTAACTCGTGTGGAACTTGTTTTGCATCTGGTGGCAAAAGCGGCGTATCTAAAGATTGTGTGTCATTTTTCATAAGGGCGCAAAAATACGGGTAATCTCAGACATTTTTTAAAATAAATTAAACTGAATTTTCATTTAAAATAGCTTTGTAAAGCTTCATTATTTATATGGAAAACTACTATTTAAGTTAATACTCCTAAGATTTTTTAAATACTAGTTTTTGTACTTTTGAAGACTAACAATTTAAATACAGATTATGTTTGGAGATATGATGGGCATGATGGGAAAAATTAAGGAAACCCAGCAAAAAGCCGAAGACACAAAAAAACGTTTAGAAACGGTTTATATTGATGAGAATAGTAGCGATGACTTACTACACGTTACAGTAAGTGTTGCCGGTGCGGTTAAGAAAATTGATATTAAAGACGAACTTCTAGAAGATAAGGAACAGTTAGAAGATTATCTTATTTTGACGCTTAACAAAGCTTTATCACGAGCAAAAGCGAGTTATGATCAAGAGCTTGCCGCAGTTGCAAAAGAAGGTATGCCAGACATTCCCGGTCTTGATATGTTTAAATAAAACCGAGTTTGCTACAAACGCTCGTACATTATAGTTTACACTTATTAGCACCCGGGTTAATCGCCTGGGTGTTTTTTAGAGAAAACTGGCTAAAAGCGTGGCTCATTATGCTTTTAACGATGCTTGTTGATCTAGATCATTTATTGGCTACACCTATATTTGATCCGGAGCGGTGCAGCATAAATTTTCATCCACTGCATTCATATTGGGCAATAGGCGCGTATTTTGCCCTATTTTTTGTTCCGAAGCTTCGCGTAGTAGCTGTTGGTCTCCTGTTTCATATGCTTACCGATTTTATTGATTGCCAGTGGTAAACTTTCTCATCAGGCTTTCTATTAAAACCAATACAAAATGTTAAAACACATTCATCATATTGCGATAATCTGTTCTGATTATAAAAAGTCTAAAAAGTTTTATACTGAAGTTTTAGGGCTTACGATTATTACTGAAACTTTTCGCGAAGCCAGAAACTCCTACAAGCTCGATCTGGCTTTAAATGGTGAATATCGTATTGAATTATTCTCCTTCCCTAATCCACCAGAAAGAACATCAAGACCGGAGGCTTGCGGCTTAAGGCATTTAGCTTTTGCTACTGATGATATTGAGGCTGCTGTAAAACAATTAAATCAAAAAGGAGTAAAAACTGAACTCATACGCGTTGATGCACTTACCGGCAAACGCTTTACATTTTTTGCCGACCCCGATGAACTCCCACTTGAACTTTATGAAATTTAAGTTTGCTTCAGCGCTTCTATAAATCATCTTGAAGCAAGCCTCGAAACATTTAAATCTCGATTATCGAGTAAAAATCTCACTTACTAATTTGTATGATTTCAATCGGGCCTGATGATCATAAATATGCGAAATAATAATCAATTCGTCTATTTGCGTTTCGGCTTTAAATTGAGCCAGACCCTTAGTTACTGTTTCCTGAGAGCCTATAAAACTATAATGCATCATTTGCTCAATCTGCATACGCTCTAATTCTGTCCATTCTCCGGCCATAGAATCAACAGGTGGAGAAAGTGGTTTTCTGGTATTTCTAATAACTCCCAGCATAAATCGCTTTGCGCTCGTTGCCAAACGTTCTGCTTCTTCATCAGTATCTGCTGCAATGACATTAACACAAGCCATAGTATATGGGGTGTCCAACTGTGCAGAAGCTTCAAAATTTTGATGATACAATCTAAGCGCATCGTGTAAATGCGTTGGCGCAAAATGACTTGCAAAAGCATATGGTAAACCTTTTTTTCCGGCTAGCTGCGCACTAAATGTACTTGAACCCAATAAATATAAAGGAATATCTAAACCTTCACCCGGAGTTGCACGTACTGGCGCAGTACTATTTTCTTCAGATAAATAGGTTTGAAGTTCGTCTATGTTATTAGGGAAATCTTGTACCGTTTCCTGCTGATACCTCCGAAGAGCCATCGCGGTACGCTGGTCTGTACCCGGAGCACGACCCAGACCCAGATCTATACGATTAGGATAGAGTGTTGCTAAGGTACCAAACTGTTCTGCCACCACAAGCGGAGCATGATTAGGCAACATTACACCACCAGAACCCACACGAATCTTTGTTGTTTGTTGAGCAATATGGCCTATCAAAATAACAGGTGCCGCACTTGCCAAACTTTCCATATTGTGATGTTCAGAGATCCAAAATCTATGGAAACCTAATTGTTCTGTATGTTGAGCCAGGTTTACACTACGTTTAATTGCTTCCTGAGCATCTACTCCTTCTACTATGGGTACCAAATCTAAAACTGAGTATTTAGTACTTGATAAATCATTCTTATTTATAGCTTTCATAGCGATATAGTCCTAAAATTTGTAATTTCCTTACTTCAATTTACTAGGATTATCAGCTCATAATGCGTGATAAGTCTGTAATTGATTTAAACTAAAAACCTTAGGTTTTATTCAACATACTTTATGAAAAATTTTTTAACAATCCTTTTTATCGCAGCACTCATTACAAGCTGTAAACAAGAGAAAAAAATTACCGATAAATCTTTCCCTCTTGAAGTTGCCTGCTATGGCTATAATGAAAATGGAACGAACATTAGTTTTAGAATTACAAGAGTAGATCCTGTTGTGCAAGGCACATTGATTTATAATTGGGCAGAAAAAGACCGCAACTCCGGGAGCTTCAAAGGAACTCTTGAAAACAATATTATTCTAGGAGTCTATACCTTTTTATCTGAAGGAAAACAAAGCATTAGAGAAGTTGCTTTTAAAGTTGAGAATGGCGTACTCACGGAAGGCTTTGGCAACATTAAAGATGTAGCTGGCGTAGCTACTTTTGAAGACACAACCTCGTTAACCTATGACGGAACTATAAAACTTGAAAAAGATAAATGTATAAATTAACACTTAAAGCTAAAACCTATTATTTTTTACAAGTCCTATATCACTATTTATTTTTAAACCTACAAATCAAGTCCTTACTACGACTGAAACGATTTACTGTAATATTTACATTTAAAAAATCAAACATTTTATATGAGGTTTTTTTTGGTATTTTTAGATTCGAAACAAAATGATCTCAACATTTTATGTTTATGAAAAAAAAAAGACCCTCTCTTAAAGACATTGCCGAAGTTTTAAATATTTCAACTACAACTGTTTCCTTTGTTTTAAATGGTAAAGGAGCAGAAAAAAAAATATCTAAAGAATTAATAGCCCGCGTTGAAACCTATTTAAAGGAAATAAACTACAAACCTAATCTTGTTGCAAGAAGCCTACGTACCGGAAGTACTCGAGTTTTAGTCTTTATGGTTGAAGATATTAGCAATCACTTCTTTTCTAAGGTAGGTAGACTCATAGAAGACATCTGTTATAAAAATGATTACCGGGTACTTTTTTGCAGTACCGAAAACAATGTAAAACGTACTCAAGAACTTATTCACCTATTTCATGAACGCCAAGTAGATGGTTTTATAATAGTACCTCCACCAGGGATAGAAAAAGAAATTTCTTATTTGTTAGAAAATGAAGTTCCTGTAGTTCTTTTTGACCGTAAGATTCCTGAGCTTGAAGCAGATTATGTAATTATCAACAACTATGAAGGTGCAAAACAATCTACACAACACCTCATTGATTCCGGATATAAAAATATTGCTTTTATAACTATAGATTTAGACCAGATACAAATGCATGATCGCGAGGCTGGTTATAGAGCTACTATTGAAAATGCTGGTTTTGAACCCCAAATTCTTAAACTCCCTTACAACACATCAAACGTCGTTGCATCAAGAGAAAAAATGAAGGATTTTTTCAAATCGAATAAAAACATTGACGCTTTATTTTTTGCTACGAATTACTTGTCACAAAGCGGTCTAAAGGCTATTCATCAAATAGACCCTCAGCTTATTAATAAACTAGGTATTATCAGTTTTGACGACAGTGGTTTTTTTGAGATGTACTCCCCTACTATTAGCGCGTTTGCTCAACCTGTTGATGAAATGGCAAATCAGCTTATGAAGATTTTACTAAATAAGCTAAAAAATAAAGAAAAGCCAAAACCTGTCAAACTGGTCTTAGAGGGTACACTAGTTGAGCGTGAATCTTCTTCTAAAAAATAATCAACTATTAAAGATTTTATTCAGCTCTTATTGATTCAAAAGAGATACCTCTGTTGCTTTTTCATTAAAACTAATAACGCAGTCTATAATCATTTATTTAAACAACTATTCTAAAACTCAGGATAGAGCAGGATAACTATATCGATATATATAAATACTTTTATAAAAATTGAATTAAAAGATTCTATGCACACACTTATAAAAAGTCTCCTGATCTTAGTTGTAATAATTAATTCCGTAGCATATGGGCAAGACCGTTTCCCGGATGGTACGGTGATACCGGACTGGTTTCATAATACAGACGGAGTAAATATCGATAAATTAGGGAAGCACTATGTGATTACCGATTATGGTGTGATTAATGACAGTACACAGGTTCAAACAAAAAAAATTCAAGCAGTTATTGATACTGCTGCCAAAAATGGAGGCGGTGTTATTGTAGTGCCTAAAGGTGTTTTCTTAAGTGGATCGCTTTTCTTTAAACAAGACACGCATTTATTTTTAGAAGAAAACGGAGTTTTAAAAGGAAGTGATGACATCAGCAACTTCCCCGTAGTTATGACTCGTATTGAAGGGGAAAGTGTAACGTACTTTCCGGCACTTGTAAATGCAGATAATCTTGACGGTTTTACGATTTCAGGAAACGGCACCCTTGACGGGAATGGTTTGCGCTACTGGAAGGCTTTCTGGTTACGCCGCGAATGGAATCCTGATTGTACCAATAAAGATGAAATGCGCCCCAGACTGGTTTATGTTTCTAACAGCAAAAATGTGCAGATTGAAAATATTAAACTGAAAAATTCTCCTTTCTGGACGACTCACTTTTACAAAAGTGAATATGTAAAGCTTTTGAACTTAACAATCACTTCCCCTAAAGAGCCTGTAAAAGCCCCCAGTACAGATGCTGTTGATATTGATGCATGTCAAAATATGCTGATCAAAAACTGTTATATGGCAGTTAACGATGATGCTGTAGCCTTAAAAGGCGGCAAAGGTCCGCACGCTGATGAAGATCCAAATAATGGTGAAAACCGAAACATCATCATCGAAGATAACACGTATGGTTTTTGCCATAGTGCTCTTACCTGTGGAAGCGAATCTATACACAATTACAACATCATTTTTCGCCGAAGCACAATAGATAGTGCGCATCGTATTTTCTGGCTTAAAATGCGTCCTGATACGCCACAGACGTATGAATATATTACGATTGAAGATATAAAAGGAAGTGTAAGAAGTATGATTCTTATTAAACCCTGGACTCAATTTTTCAATTTAAAGGGAGAAGAGAGTATGATTAAATCATATGCTCACAATATCAAGATGAAAAACATTAAATTAACCTGTGAGATAGGATTTAACATCGTAGATTCAGATCAGTATAAGTTATCTGATTTCACTTTTGAAAACATAAAACTAGAAACGTCTAACGGTCAATTAGAAAATACAGAATCTATAGAAAATCTTATTTTGAACAACTTGAAAATCGATGAGGATTAGTTAATTCCCTAAACGACTTTATAAGGTTTTTCAGTGAGTAGATTGTATTTTTATCTAAAGCTTTTCTACATATGCCTCGACCAGATCAAATTGTTCTGCTCGCTTTTTATCAATCTCATCTACAGAAGAAGTCACTAAGGATACTTTTAAAACGAGTAGTATTTTCTAGCATTTCAATCCTCTTGAGAAAATCCCAGCCATTTATTTTAGGCATATTGATATGTATATAAATTAAGAACTTATGTGCTTCAGATTTTTCTGCAATCAATTCAAGCGCTTTTTGAGCATCGGTATAAAAGAAGGTTCTTTGCGGTGTATGACCTTAAGAAGGTATCTATTAATAAGGCATATTGCGCAATACAACATCTATTAATTTAGGAATTTTCTCTTTTGGGCGAACATCTTTTATAGTCATCTTTAAAAATTCGGCTCGAGAGAAACCATATGACTCAATTGCCGCATTATTAACATCTTTTATACTCTATGTACCTTTTGACGTAAAACCTCTGAGTATCTGGCAGAAAATATCTTTATTTAAAACTTCGTCTAAATCAAGACCTAAATGAGAAATAAAATGCTGCAACTCTATTTCTGTTTTTTTAAGCATAATTTGTTTTAGAGCATTGCTAGTATTTTTTCTCGCTCTTTTAAAAATAGAGATTGATTAAAAAAGTCTTAGCCAAAAAAGAAAAACAATTCATTCTATATCAAATAATTATAAAACTTTGAGCATCAGACGTAGGTTGCTAAAAAACGTAACACAAATTGTTTAAAAATAAAAAAACCTCACTCCTAGTGGAATGAGGTTTTCTAAAATTAAGTATCGGTTTTTCTAATATCCAGGATTTTGATCCAAATTAGAATTAGTCTGCATTTGACTTAATGGTATTGGAAATATTTTTCTAAAATCTCCATTAGGAGAATGTGAAAACCAAGATTTTGTGGTGTAAACTCCAAATCGAATCAAATCTTGTTTTCTATGATGTTCTCCTACAAATTCCCAAGCTAGCTCATCTAAGAATCTACCATACTCGATATCATCTCCACCTTCATAATTTGTGATTTCACCATCTTCATATTTTCCGTACTCATATGTACTTCCTTGCATTAATTCTGCTCCGGTTACAACTGCTTTAGATGGATCTGAATCTTTAAAAGCTCGCTGTCTCACTTCTGAAACAATACTAGCCGCTTCATCAGCTCTTCCTAAACGCAATAAACATTCTGCTTTAATCATTAAAGCATCTGTATATCTATAAAAAGGAACATCTGTTCCATAAGTTGCCACGACACCTGAACCTATTTCATAACGTACAAATCTATAACCTTCTGTAGGTCCGGCTTCATTTACACTTTTTATATAATTAGTATAATTTAACTGGCTATTAGGATCATTCTCATCAAGTAATATAGGAGCTCCAGAGCTTGAATATTGTAATCCTCCCAACCAAGTTGTTTCTAAACGTGCGTCATCTTCGTCATAAGTATCAATAAATTGAGGAATTGCAGCACTACCGCCCCAAGGAGATCCTGCTAAATCAAATGTTTCTCTACTTTTTCCATAAAGTGCTTTAAAGGCCAAATAAGAACCGCTAGCTTCAATATTATCATAAGGAATTGCAAAAATAGCCTCTACTAAATTCTCATTATCTAATGCAAAAACATCTGAAAATTCTGGAGTCAAACTAAACTCACCACTATCTATAATATCCTGCACCTCACTTATAGCTTCTTCCCACTTAGACTCACCTATATAAACTTCAGAGTTAATGTACATTTTAGCTAAAGTCATTTTTGCAGCAAATTGATTGAACCTACCATAGCTTCCTTGACCATCTGTACTTAACAACGGCATTACCTCCTCTAGTTCATTAACTATAAAATCATAGACTTCTCTATTATCGCTCTGTTCTGGCAAAAATCCTTCTGGCAAATCAAAACGTTTTACAAGCGGTATATTCCTATAATTATCATATAAAATATAATAACACATAGCACGCATTCCTCTCAATTCTGCTAAATACACATCTGTTACTTCTTTATTTTCAAGACCTTCTATCTGTAATATAGCTCTATTGATTTGGTTAATACTACTATAAGTTCTACTCCACAAAGCTTCTATATGAGATAAATCTGAAAGCCAAGTGTGTTGGTGCATATTAACATACTGCTGACCCCAACCTATTCCTACACGAGCAGGAGTTACAATTAGATCTGAAGACTCCTCATATGCATCAAACATTCCATCCCATCCCCAATAAATATCTCGTAGAGAAGCATAAGGAGGCACTATAATAGCATCTAAATCATCTGCTGTAAGTGTAGTCCCTTCAGCAGTTATACTACTATAAACCGTCTCATCAAGATCTGTACAGCTTACTGCTGTCAAACCAAAAAACAATAAACAAACTTTAATATCTTTTATAAATTTCATAATCAACGATTTAAAAATTAACATTGAGTCCTAGCGTGAAAGTTCTCGTGCTTGGGTATTTATCTCTATCATCGGTCCCTTGAGTTAACACAGAACCTCGGTCTATTTCAGGATCAATACCAGAATAACCTGTAATGATTGCTAAATTATTTCCTGATACATATAATCTAAGAGCATCAACAACATCCAAGTTTGTAGTATTGAAATTATACCCTAAAGTCACATTGTTTAGCTTAAGATAATCTCCATTTTCTATATAGTAACTCACAAACTTTTGCCCTATTTGATTGCTCAATGTTACATCTTTACCATAAACAGGATCAAAAGCTGAATTCAAGACATTGTAAGGAATATGTGGGTACTCGTAGAAGACACGCTGAGCATTGAGTATTTGAAAGTCTAAAGCTCCTGTAAATACAAAGCTTAAGTCAAAGCTTTTGTACTTAAAAGTATTAGTAATACCTATATTATATGCAGGTATACCATTACCTAGAAATTGTCTGTTTTCATCTGTATCTAAAGCATTATCCCATGGCACTCTACTTCCATCAGGAAGCTCTATTGTCCAGTAATTACCTTCTCCAAAAGCATCTCTTGCCTCATAATAATCAACATCTACAGACTTTAAACCCCAGAATTGACTAACAGGCTGTCCTACTTCAATACGATGCGTAATTTGAGAAACAGGTTCACTTAAGGTACCATAATTGATATAATTTCCTTCAATTTGGTAAAGGTCATTAGAAAGACTTACTAACTCATTTTTATTATGAGATAAGGTTATGTTAGCATCCCAAGAAAAATCTTTAGTCTTTACAGGGTTTACATTTAATAACAATTCAAACCCCTGATTTTGCATCTCTCCAACATTAGCTTTTGTTATACCTACAAGGTTAGGAGGAGTAGGCACACTATAATCAAATAAAAGATCTTTAGTTCTTTTACGATACACATCTAAGCTACCATTAATTCTATTATTAAAAAATGCAAAGTCAAGACCAACATTAAATTCGCGAGAAACTTCCCATCTAAGGTCTGGGTTAGGGTTACCACCTTGTAAATCTGGAGTTAGTCCTCTAATCCATTCACCATTTAAATAAGCTCTAGAGCTATACGAAAATAAAGATTGAGATAAATAAGATTGACCAGGAATAATACCTGTTTCACCATAACCGGCACGTAATTTTAAATTGTTTACAAAATCTGCATTTTCCATAAACTCTTCTCTGCTAATATTCCAACCAACAGAAACAGCTGGGAAATCACCCCACTTATTATTAGTTCCAAATTTAGAAGAACCTTCTCTACGCATACTTGCTAATAAGTTATATCTGGATTTATAGCTATATGAAACTCTACCGAAGAACCCTACAAGGGTATTATCGTCTTTAGCACTTCCCATACTAGCCAATCCATTTTGAAGACCTTGCCCTTGTCCTAAATTATTATAGCCAAACGCATTTGTAGGAAAATCTCTATTTGTTGCATAAAAACTTTCATTTATATTATACTGATAGCTATAACCTCCTAATACAGAAAAAGAGTGATTTTCAAATGACTTATTATACTTTGAAGTAAATTCTAAAAGATCTGTTTTGCTCTTACTGGTATATCTTGAAGCAAAACCATTTCTACTATCTCCGTTATACCCTAAATATTCTTTTGCTTCGTAAAAGCCTCTAAGATTAGTATTTCTATTACTACCTAAAAACAAGTTATTTACCCAGCCTTTTACCGGCTCTAGAGTGATATTTCCATTTAATCGAACCCAGTCACTCTGAATATCTCCATCTGTCAAATCAATCATACTCACGGGATTTACATACTGCAAAACTGTACCATCTTGAACGTAGTCTCCGGCATCATTGTAAATACGATCTGTTGGGTTGCGTATTAATGCTTGTCTGTATATTCTACTATCAAAAGATGCACCATCACCTAAAGCTCCTATATCCTGAGATCCAGACAGAAAACTTGCTGTAAATTTCAAAACACCATCAAACATACTATGCGTAAGGTCTGCTCCTATTCTAAACTCTTCATTAAAAGATTTTTTAAACACACCTTGCTGATCCAGGTAATTAGTATTTACACTATAAGTAGAGTAATCACCACCACCACTAAATGTAAGGTTGTGATTTTGTGTAATCGCCGTTCGAGTAATTGCATCAAGCCAATTTGTCTCGTATCCTAAGTCATTATACTGTGGCAAATTAACACCGTCTGCACGTAACCTGCGTACATCTCCTGCATCTAGAAAATCTGCCTTTCTAGTAAATTGTGAAGAAGAAACATAATGTGAATAAGATAAGCTAGGCTTCGTATTTACTTTTCCGCTTTTTGTTGTTATCAAGATAACTCCATTAGCTCCTCGCGTACCATAGATTGCTGAAGCTGAAGCATCTTTTAAAACATCTATACTTGCAATGTCGTTAGGAGCTACACTATTTAAACTCCCCGGTAAGCCGTTAATCAAAATAAGTGGCTGGGTATTCCCTTGCAGTGTAGAAACCCCTCTTAAAGAAACATTTGAAGTAGCTGATGGATCACCAGAACCATTAGATATGCTTAGACCGGCAACTTTACCTTTGATAAGATCTCCGGCATCTTGTATCAAACCAGGGTTGAAATCCTCAGATTTTACAGTAGCAATTGCTGTGGTAACTTCTTCTCTTTTTTGAGTACCATAACCTATTACTACTACTTCCTCTAAACTTTGTGTATCTGTTTCTAAAGTAATATTTAAAACAGAAGAAGATCCAGCTTCAACCTCTTTAGTAATAAAACCAACATATGAGATTTTAACTACTGAATTATCTTGAGCTATTTCTAAATCAAAATTTCCATCAAAATCTGTTGTCGTTCCATTTGGGGTTCCTTTCTCTATCACAGAAGCTCCTATAATAGGTATACCCTGATCATCTACAACTGTCCCAGAAATTTGCTTTTGACTAAAACCTATAAATGGCAAAAGCAAGAGTAAAAGCCGTAAATACCGAGTTAAATTGATTTGTGAATGTGTCATAACATTAAGTTAGATTTAACTGTTGATTGATAATTTTTAATTCTTTTCGAAAATATCAATACGTACACTCACTCTTAACCCATATGTTACCCAATCATTATATTAAATTAACATAATATTAAAATATACTTATCTGTGTATTTTAATAAAAAAAGCCTCATTCTTTAAAGAATGAGGCTTTTTTTATTAAAGGTTTACGACTATTAGATTACACCAAGTGCTTTACCCACTTTAATAAAAGCAGCAACTGCTTTTGTTATATGTGCATCACTATGACCTGCAGAAAGCTGTACACGTATGCGCGCTTTTTCTTTAGGAACTACCGGGTAGAAAAATGCAACTACATAAATACCTTCATCTAAAAGACGAGCAGCAAATTCCTGAGCTACTTTTGCATCATATAACATTATAGGCACGATAGGATGCTCACCGGAGATAATATCAAATCCAGCTTCAGTCATTTCATTTCTGAAACGCATTGCATTTTTTTGCACTTTGTTAATTAAGCCTCCTGATTCACTCAGCATATCAATCGCCTTGATTGAAGCTCCAGCGATTGCAGGCGCTAATGTATTTGAGAACAAATAAGGTCTTGATTTCTGGCGCAGCATATCTACAATCTCTTTGCGGGCAGCTGTAAATCCACCAGAAGCTCCACCTAAAGCCTTTCCGTAAGTACCGGTAATAATATCAATACGCCCCATCACGTTGTTGTATTCGTGCGTTCCTTTACCATTCTCACCTATAAAACCAGTCGCATGGCAATCATCTACCATCACCATTGCATCGTATTTTTCTGCAAGATCACAGATTTTATCCAGTTGGGCGATAGTACCATCCATAGAGAAAACTCCATCGGTA
The DNA here is from genome assembly GCF_900129005.1 of Leeuwenhoekiella marinoflava DSM 3653. Lineage (GTDB taxonomy): Bacteria > Bacteroidota > Bacteroidia > Flavobacteriales > Flavobacteriaceae > Leeuwenhoekiella > Leeuwenhoekiella marinoflava. The sequence continues at coordinate 73,456 of NZ_FQUN01000013.1, forward strand.
ACAATAAGTCTGCGACGCGCTCCGGAAGCTTTTTTCAATTCTTCCTCAAGCGCTTCCATATTATTATTCTTATAACGGTGACGCATGGCTTTACATAAGCGAATTCCATCAATGATACTGGCGTGGTTTAACTCATCTGATATGATTGCATCTTCTTTTGTTAAAATCGGCTCAAAAACACCGCCGTTTGCATCAAAAGCTGCTGCATATAAAATACAGTCTTCCATCCCTAAAAACTCTGCAGTTTTACGCTCCAGTTCTTTATGAATATCCTGCGTTCCACAGATAAAACGTACAGAAGACATCCCGTAGCCATGGCTTTTTAAAGTATCAATACTCGCTTCAATAATATCTGGATGAGAAGAAAGCCCTAGGTAATTGTTTGCACAAAAGTTGAGTACTTCATTTCCTTTTTCAGTATTTATTTCTGCTTTTTGAGGTGTGGTTATAATCCGCTCTTCTTTATAAAGACCGGCCTCTTTTATCTCTTCTAATTCTTGTTGTATACTTTCTCTAACTGATGTAAACATGAGTCTGTTTTTTTAAGCGTGCATAAATGCGTTAGTTCTTTTTTTTTGAGCCAATCTGTATAACATTTCTTCGGTCATACGCTTTAAATCAAATTCTGGCTCCCAACCCCAATCCATACGTGCCGGAGTATCATCTAAAGCTATGGGCCAGCTTTCTGCTATTTTCTGACGGTTATCTGGATTGTATACTACTGTAAGTTTAGGAATATTTTTACGAATCTCTTCTGCTATCATTTCCGGAGAAAAACTCACTCCCTGAATATTATACCCTACACGAGTGATTGCTTTTTTAGGAGCTTCCATTAGACGGATGGTTGCATCAATTGCATCATCCATATAAAGCATAGGCAATTGAGTATCCTTACTCAAATAACACTCAAAATCTTCACCATTTACCGCTTTATGAAAAATATCAACTGCGTAATCTGTCGTACCACCTCCCGGAAGAGACTGATAACTTATTAGTCCTGGATAACGCAAGCAACGCACATCCATATTATATTTTGCGTTGTAGTAACTCGCCCAATGCTCTCCGGCTACTTTACTAATCCCATAAACCGTTGTTGGATTTAGCGGAAAGTCATTAGAAGTAATTTGATTACGCGCATCTGCTCCAAAAACAGCAATAGAACTTGGGAAAAATACTTTACGTACCTCGTTTAAACGCGCTACTTCTAAAACATTGAAAAAAGTTGAATTATTAAGATCCCAGGTTTTGAGTGGTTCTAATTCTCCTTTTGCAGATAAAACTGCAGCCAAGTGATAGATTTGTGTAATCTGGTGTGTACGCACAACTTCATCCAGAGCTTCAAGATTGGTCACGTCAAGTTTTAAGGTTTCACAACTAAACGTATCTCGAACGTTTAAGTCTGTTGCTATAACAGATTTACTGCCATACGTGTTGATCAATGCTTCTGTTAAAGCGGTTCCTAACTGACCAAAAGCTCCTGTAATCAATATTTTCATGACTGAAAGTTTTATTAGTATAAAAGTATAAAGCAGCATCCCGAAACCCTTTAATTATCTGTTAAATCAAAAAAATAAAGTATTTTTATCTTTAAAAAATCACTTTAAAAGATTAAAACTGCTTCAAATCTTATTTAAGCTAGAACAATCAGTAAATTTTTCTGAATATGGAACTACTTGATGAAACCGATTTAAAGATTTTAAGAATCTTGCAGGAAAATGCAAAACTTACCACTAAGGAAATTGCAGATCAATTGCATTTAACGGCTTCCCCGGTTTATGAACGCGTGCGCCGCTTGGAAAAGAAAGGGTATATCAAAAATTATGTAGCCATTCTTGACAAGAAAAAGCTCAACAGACCAGTAACCGCGATTTGTATGGTTTCGCTACGCTATCACAATGAAGGATTTATCGACACCTTTGAACGCCAGATCAAAGAATTGGTTGAAGTACAGGAATGTTATCATATGGCCGGAAAGGTTGATTTCTTCCTGAAAATTCATCTAGAAAGTCTCGAGATGTACCATGAGTTTGTACGTTCAAAATTATCTAAGATAGCTAATATAGGAGTTTTGGAAAGTTATTTTGTTCTAAAGGAAATCTATGCAACCACGGCAATTGATATTTAAGACCATTTAAAATCTGAGCTGCTGGAGCGTTTATAACCTTCAATTTTAAGTCCATCTTCTGAGACCTAAACAATACTAAATGCATTGTTTTCAATACCCGAAAAATCAACCATTCCCAGTCTAGTAATGTAGGTAATCCCGTTTATGATACTTACATCTTCTTTATGTACATGCCCGTGCAAACAAGCTACAACCCAACTGTTTTCTTGTAATATCTGCTGAACTTCTGCAAAATTGGTCACATGAAATTTTGAACCTTCTTTATAGAATTCATAAAGTGGATGATGACAAAAAACAACAGTAGGTTTTTTGTTTTGAGCTAAATCATCACGTAACCACGCTAATTCTTCTTCCGGGATATTGTCATTTTCCCAATCGGAGCCTTCTGCAAAGAAATGATCGGTTCCTTCAGCGTCATAATTGGCATCAAGCACAATAGAATGAAAACTCTCTGAATCATAGAAGTACTAATTCTTTGCGTGTTTGTGTCTGCTATTTGAAATGTGATTTAAGAATTCCGCTTTGCAAATACTATCCACATCGTGATTGCCCAACGCGTGGTATTTGGATCCTTTGAATTGCTGAAAAACAGCTTCGATATCTTTTAAAAATCACAATGTATCTTCAGGTTTTGCATCAGTACCCCGATCTTTAAAGTCTCCTAAATGAAATGAATTAAAAAATCAAGATTCTGATTATTCTATTCTGCAATCGCTTCTTCCATCTTGGGTATAGAGTCCCAAAACGAACCGATGTCTTTTTTTCTTCAGAGCAACTCCATAAAATTTTAGGCATCGTCAAGATTGTTGTTCCGGTAAGCGCAAAAAGTTGTAGGGATTTACAGCGAGTTATAGCTTGCTATTTCATAACACTGTACATTAAAATATTTCAGAAAAAAAACACTCTCCCGTTATAGTTTAAAGATTTATTAAAGTGTTGAACAGGGCTTTTAAATTTAGTAACCTTGAATATCTCGAATTAAGAAATCTTAAAAAATAAAGTTTTGAAAAACCTCCTCTTGTCCCTATTCATTCTCGCAACTTCACTCCTCGCCGCTCAGGAATCTGAATTGCAATTATTAGATCTGCAACTTGCCAATTATGAGTATCCCTATCCGGTTTCAACTATTACTGTAAATGCACAAAACCAAGCATTGGAGATGGCGTTTATGGATGTTAAACCGAACCATTACAACGGTAAAAATATTATGTTATTCCACGGTAAAAACTTTAATGGTGCTTACTGGAAAACTACGATTGAGGCATTGACTGCGGAGGGTTACCGTGTAATTGTACCGGATCAGATTGGCTTTGGAAAATCTACTAAACCTGATCATTTTCACTACACCTTTCAGCAATTAGCTTTGAGCACCAAAACAGTTTTAGACAGTATAGGTGTTGAGAAAACAGCAGTTCTGGGGCATTCTATGGGCGGCATGCTCGCTACACGTTTTGCGCTGATGTTTCCTGAAACTACCGAAAAACTGATCTTAGAAAATCCGATTGGTCTGGAAGACTGGAAATTGAAAGTTCCTTACAAACCTGTGGAATGGTGGTATAAAAACGAACTTAAAAAAGAGTATGCTTCTATTAAAAAATACCAACTGGAAAGCTATTATGACGGAAACTGGGATCCTGCTTATGATGAATGGGTAAATCTCTTAGCAGGTTGGACGCTTAATTCTGAATACGAGACCATTGCCTGGAATGCTGCGCTTACTTACGATATGATTTTTACCCAACCGGTAGTGTATGAATTTAGTGAAATACACGTACCTACTTTACTCATTATCGGAACGCGCGACCGCACGGCTTTGGGCAAACCCTTGGTATCAGAAGATGTACGTAAAACAATGGGACTTTATAATGAATTGGGAAAAGCTACTCAACAAAAAATACCCAACAGCGAACTCGTAGAAATCCCGAATACCGGTCACCTGCCGCATATTGAACGTTTTCCTAAATTTATCGCACCTTTAAAAAAATTCCTGAAAAAATAATGAGCAAGGAAAAACCCTATTTGTCTCAACTGAAAAAATGTTCTGATAAAGAACTGGTTAAGATTGTCACAGTTGAAGTGCATAAATATGAACCTGAAGCTGTACAAGTCGCAGAAGACGAACTCTCGCGTAGAAAGATCTCCAAACTGCAAATGGCTAATCTGGTTAAGGCTGTAGCACAAGATAATGATGCGGTAAAAGAAATACAGGATTATGTGAGCAGCTCTGGGGTTCGCTTTGTCAATTTTATCATTGACTTTGTTGTTTTTTTACTACTGGCTTTAACCGCCAGTCTGGCTCTTGATTCGGTTTTTGTGACCTCAAATAATGACTTATTAATGGCTATAGGTTATGGAATGATGCTTCTGATATTTTTAGCTTATTACGGGCTGTCAGAATATTTCTTTCAGAAAACTGCAGGTAAATATGTTACTAAAACTATTGTTGTAACCGAACAAGGAAACAAGCCTGACGGAAAAACAATTCTCATCCGTAGTTTATGCCGATTAATACCCTTCGACAGACTCTCTTATTTAGTGACTAAAAATGGCTTTCACGATAGATTCTCGAATACAAAGGTAATAAAAGAACAAAAGTGAAAATTCACAAAAAATATCCCGCTACTGCGAAAAAAATAGAACAAGCTATGCGCTTTTAGACTAATTTCGCCCGCCTTAAAAAACAAAATTGCTACATGCAAAAGAAAGCACTTATTCAAGAATTACATGTGCGTTTAAACGCTAAACTTACTCAACTACAAGAGACTAAAGCCAGCCTTATTGAATCCCGTGAAAGCGATGGTAAAAGCAGTGCCGGTGATAAATATGAAACCGGTGTTGAAATGATTCAGCAAGAAATGGAACGCACACAGGGACAGATGGATCAGGTTGAAAAACAAAAAGAGGTTTTAAACCGAATCAGTATGACGCCAAATACACTGGTAGGTGAAGGTAGCTTAGTGCTTACCGATAAAGCGAATTACTTTATTGGAATCCCATATGGCGAACTCAAGCTAGAAACCGGAAATGTGTATTGTATCTCGAGTGCTTCTCCTATTGGCGAATTACTAACGGGAACTCAAATCGGAGAAACTATTAGGTTTAGAGATCAAAAAATTACCGTTACCGAAATCCTATAACTAAAAAACCCGAAGCAAAAGCTTCGGGCTCTTTCTAGTTCTAGTTTAAAACAGGCTTAGTGTTTAAACAAAGGACGGTCTCCCATCATCTCGTTTACCTGACCAGCAAGTTCTTCTAGTTTATCATCATCCTGAAAGTTCATTAAAGCTGCATCTATAAGCTCAACAACCTTAGTCATATCAGCTTCTACTAATCCACGGGTAGTTACCGCAGCAACACCTATACGCATCCCGGAAGTTACAAATGGAGATCGGGTATCAAAAGGTACCATATTCTTATTAACGGTGATGTCTGCTTTTCCTAAAGCTTCTTCAGCATCTTTACCGGAAATATCTTTATTTCTAAGGTCGATCAACATCATGTGATTGTCTGTACCTCCACTGATGATATCGTATCCTTTTTCCACAAAGGCAGCAGCCATTACAGCTGCGTTCTTTTTCACCTGAACCATATAATGTAAGAAATCATCAGTAAGTGCTTCTCCAAAAGCTATTGCTTTAGCAGCAATAATATGCTCTAGAGGTCCACCTTGATTCCCGGGGAAAATTCCGCTGTCTAATAAAGAAGACATCATACGCAAGTTTCCGTTCTTTAATTTGATACCAAATGGGTTTTCAAAATCTTGACCCATCACTATTAAACCACCACGCGGTCCGCGTAAAGTTTTATGTGTTGTAGTTGTACAAATATGACAATGTGGTACCGGATCACCGATGATTCCTTTTGCGATCAAACCGGCAGGGTGTGCCATATCACACATAAGGATCGCTCCTACCTTGTCTGCGATTTCACGGAAACGCTTATAATCAATCTCACGGCTGTATGCAGATGCACCGGCAATGATCATCTTTGGTTTTTCTTGCACAGCAAGCGCTTCGATCTTATCATAATTTAATAATCCGGTCTCTTTATCAACCCCGTAAAATACCGGATTGTATAAACGACCTGAGAAGTTTACCGGAGAACCGTGTGTTAGGTGCCCTCCATGAGAAAGGTCAAAACCTAAAAAAGTCTCTCCCGGTTTCATCACTGCGTGAAAAACTGCAGTATTTGCTTGTGAACCAGAATGTGGCTGTACGTTAGCATATGCTGCTCCAAAAAGTTCTTTGGCGCGGTCTATCGCGATTTGTTCTACCTCATCTACTACTTCACAGCCCCCATAATAACGCTTTCCGGGATACCCTTCTGCATATTTATTGGTAAGCACAGAGCCTGCAGCTTCCATAACTTGCTCACTGACAAAGTTCTCTGATGCAATTAACTCTAAACCATTAAGTTGACGTTGTTTTTCTTCCTGAATAAGATCAAAGATTTCAGTATCCCGTTGCATGCTTTATAAAGTTTGTTAAATTAGGTGCAAAAGTAATCATTAGAATTGGTTGGTACTATTTTAATTCTATATTTGAAACGAGCATTTACTAACATTTTATTAAAAATATATGCCTTCAAAGACTAACGATCCTAAACGTAAAACCTGGCTGGAAACGCCTGCGCAAACAGATTTCCCTATTCAAAATATTCCTTTTGGTGTGTTTTTAACTCGTGATGATATCATTACAATAGGTACACGCATTGGAGATTTTGCAATAGATCTGGGAGCACTACACCAACTAGGCTATTTTGAGGGTATACCGCTTACCGACGATATTTTTCTACAGGATACCCTAAACGACTTTATTGCCGATGGTCGCAAAACATGGCGTGCCGTACGTAATCGTATTTCTGAAATTTTTGAAGAAAGTAATCCTGATCTAAGAGATAACCCCGATCATCGCGATACGGTTATTTTTGCACTTGATGAGGTAGAAATGCAACTGCCTGTACAAATAGGGGATTACACAGATTTCTACAGCAGTAAAGAACACGCTACTAATGTAGGTGCGATGTTCCGCGATCCTGAAAATGCGTTGATGCCTAATTGGTTGCACATGCCGGTTGCTTATCACGGGCGCAGCAGCTCTATCATACCTTCAGGGATACCGGTTCACAGACCGCAAGGCCAGAAGTTGCCTAACGGTGCGAGCCAACCTATTTTTGGTCCCTCACGTCAGTTAGACTTTGAACTGGAGATGGCATTCATTACAACAGACGCAAACGAATTGGGACAACCTATTCCTGCTGATCAAGCAGAAGAATACATTTTCGGTCTTGTATTATTTAATGATTGGAGTGCCCGCGACATTCAGCGTTGGGAATATGCTCCGTTAGGACCATTCTTAGGAAAGAACTTTGCCTCTTCGGTATCTCCTTGGATTGTTACTTTAGACGCTTTAGAGCCTTTTAGAACTGCAAGCCCAAAGCCGGAAAAAGAAGTCCTTCCGTATTTAGAATTTACAGGAAAAAAGACGTTTGATATCAACCTTGAAGTTAGCATCAAGCCTGAAAATAAAGAAGAAACAGTCGTTTCTAAATCAAACTTTAAACATTTATACTGGAATATGAGCCAGCAACTGGCGCATCATACCATTAACGGTTGCCCGGTAAATAGTGGAGATATGATGGGAAGTGGTACCATTTCAGGACCTACTCCTAAGTCTTATGGTTCTATGTTAGAACTGAGCTGGAAGGGTTCTAAACCTGTTAAATTGAAAGAAGGTGGTGACCGTAAATTTATTGAAGATAAAGATACCGTGATTGTACGCGGACATTGTGAAAAAACCGGAGCTGCCCGCATTGGTTTTGGCGAAATTTCCACAAAAATACTTCCGGTATTTAAACCGAAGAAAAAATAATACTCTTAAAAGACTTCTTAAAAACGCCCTAAATCTCTATGATTTTAGGGCGTTTTTTTAATGGTATACACCTAACTTTACAACCATAAATGGGGTGCTTACTCAAATAAAAGTAGGCTGAGATGATACCCAGAGGCTTTACCTCACACCTGATCCGGTTAGTACTGGCGTAGGGATTTTGTGCGACACAACTTTTGTGCTTCTACTTTAAGGTTCATCTCCTCATTAAATACATTTTTAATCGATTACAATGGAGGAGTTTTTTATGAATTTTGTCTGGCTGCAATGGATTGGTACCGGCTTTGGTATCACTCAGGTTTTACTCGCCCGTAAGAACAACGTCAACAATTATCTTTTTGGCATCATTAGTATCTTCATCAGTGTATGGGTGCTATACCATTCTAAGCTCTACGCTGATATTTTACTTCACCTCTACTATCTTGTGATGAGTATTTATGGCTGGCTGTATTGGAAGTTTGGCAAAGAAAAACAAGAAGCGCCCATTGCTTATTCTACCCGCAACGAGCATCTTAAAGCACTAGGCATTGTTGCCGGTTGCTTTATTCTAATGTGCTACTGGCTCACGCGACATACCAACTCAGATGTACCCTATTTAGACGCTGTTGTGAGTGCTTTTGCCTGGGCGGGAATGTGGCTGATGGCAAAACGGAAAATTGAAAATTGGATTTACCTCAACATCAGCAATATCATCTCAATTCCCTTACTCATATATAAAGAATTATACATTTACGCCGGCTTAACGGTATTCCTATTTATTGTGGGCACATTGGGATATTTAAAATGGAGAGCACTCATTAAACAAGAATCAAATGTACAACTGGCAGAATCTTAGAACACATTGCGCCAATCAATCTGTTTTTAATATGAAATTATTAAAATGGATTGCTGAAGAAAATCTTTGGAATATTTGGGTACCGAAAGCCTATAATGGACTCGAACTTCCCCTTACAGAAGGTTTACACAAACTGAAAGAACTCGCACAAATAGACGGTAGTTTGGGTTGGACAATCACGCTATGTAGCGGTGCAAATTATTTTATAGGAAACCTGAAGCCCGAAACTGCTGAGCGGGTTTTTCTTACAGAAACCGGAAACACAATTTTAGGCGGAAGCGGTGGTATGTTTGGCACTGCTGAAAAAACTGACGATCACTACATCCTTAACGGAACCTGGAAATACGGAACCGGCGCTCCGTATCTCACCCACTTTACGCTAAACGCAAAAATCACAAAAAAAGGCAAGGAACTTTTAAATAATGATGGTTCAGCACAGTTCAGGTCTTTTGTGATTCCTAAACAAGCGGTGACTGTTATTGACGATTGGCAGACGATGGGATTACAGGCAACCGCTACGTGTTCCTTTTCAGTAGAAAAATACCGTACGCATCAGGATAACAGTTTTATCTATAATGAGTTTCAGCTACCACATGCTATTTTTAAAATCAACTTTAGCGTGTTTGCAGATTTGACACTTTGGATCAATTACATCGGTATGGGGTTGCATTACCTGGAAGAAGCTGTAAATATTCTAGAATCAGAACAGCTTAAAATTTTTAAAGAAAATCTCGATAAGGCAGAAACCCAACTCTTTACTATCGCTGCTGAAATTGAAAAACAGACCGCATCAGAAAAAACAATTCATCTCAAACGTATTTCAGAAATTCATCAAACAGCCTCTGGTTCTGTAAAACAACTTAGTGGTCAAATCATAAGTTTGCATCCACTTTTAGGTATAAGAGCTGCGAGAAAAGAGCATCCGCTCAATCAGGTTTTTAGAGATTACTTTACGGCAACGCAGCATCATATTTTTACGCGGTAGTAAGTAAATCCTAGTAATTTAGAATTAAAAAGAGAGTAATTGAATTGCTCTCTTTTTAATTGGAACCGCCAAGGTCTTAATACCCGGGAGGTAGTTTACTTTAATACTCCCCCTTCGGGGGTTAAGGGGATTTACCACTTGATAATGGCACTCGCCCAAGTAAATCCGCTACCAAAAGCAGCTAAGACCACCGTATCACCTTCCTTTATTTTTCCTTCTTCCCAAGCTTCGGTTAATGCTATTGGGATTGAAGCTGCTGTGGTATTACCGTATTTCTGAATGTTGTTAAACACCTGATCGTCTGATAACCCAAATTTCTTCTGTACAAATTGAGAGATACGCAAATTCGCCTGATGCGGAATCAACATATCAATATCTTCCGCTTTAAGATTGTTTTTCTCTAAACCTTCATTAATTACTTCCGCGAAGCGCACAACCGCATTTTTAAACACAAACTGTCCGTTCATATACGGATAATACGGGATATCCTCTTGTGGATTTTTCTCAATCAGTTCGGGCACCCACTCCATGGTGCTGGGACCTTTTAATGAAAGTTCGAGTGCGTGTTCTCCTTCACTATGTAAATGCGTAGATAAAATCCCTTTGCTGTTATCTTCTTCTCGTGTCAACACCGCTGCTCCTGCTCCATCTCCAAAAATAACCGAAACACTACGACCACGTGTGGTCATATCCAGTCCGCCACTGTGGTTTTCAGAACCAATAACCAGAATATTTTTATACATTCCGGTTTTAATAAACTGGTCTGCAGTAGCTATCGCATATACAAAACCGCTACACTGATTACGCACATCTAACGCCGGTACGGTACGCATCCCCAGCATTTGCTGAACTTGCACTCCACAACCCGGGAAATAATAATCTGGACTCAAAGTCGCAAAAACAACCATATCAATATCCTGAGGTGTCATTTTAGCGCGCTCTAAAGCAATTTTTGCCGCTTTCACGCCCATTACAGCAGTGCTGTTACCATCTCCTTCTTTAATATGACGGCGTTCTTGAATACCCGTGCGTTCTTGAATCCAAGCATCATTGGTTTCCATAATTTGAGACAAATCGTCATTGGTAACCACATTTTCGGGAACATAAGCACCCATTCCGGCAATTCGAGAATTATACATAGTTTAATAAAATCTAATTGAAATAAGGAACTGTCATATAACAGCTTTTAAACATAGCGTAATATACTATTTCTCCATTTTTAAATGCTTTAAAGTATTCCCATTTAGCTATGCGCGCATAACAAAAGAAACGAGCTTTACTATATTTTCTGTAACTTACAACAAGTCATACAGCTTCTATTTTTTTGAATTGAAAGCTGCAAAATCCATTAAAAACAAGCACACAAGCTATGAAAAAAATTAAGCTGTTCAGTCTCTTGCTACTGTTGACATCTTCAGTATTTGCTCAGGTAAATCTTGATTATCAAAAGCCACCTAAAGAAATTATGGATCTCGTAGATGTGCCTCGGGCTCCGGTGGTCGTTATGAATACTGATGGCGACACGATGTTATTGCTCTACCGCGATAGCTACAAAACCATAGACGAATTGTCTGAAGAAGAACTCCGTCTGGGCGGGTTACGCATCAACCCAAAAACCAATATAGGCAGCAGAACTACATTTTATAACAATGTGAAAATTAAAGATGTTATCGAGACTGAGACCCGTGATATTTCCGGGTTACCCGAAAATCCTAAACTGAGTAATTTCAGTTGGTCTCCTGACGAAAGTAAAATGGCATTGACCAACACCACAGATTCTGGCGTTGAAGTATGGATTCTGGATCTGGAGAAGGCTTCCGTAAGTAAATTAACCGAAGCTACATTGAATGCGAATATGGGTAATCCCATCAGCTGGTTTAAAGACGGAAAAAGTCTGTTGCTGAATATGATTCCGGCTACCCGAAAAGAGTTGATCAACACCGCTGAAGCTGTACCTACCGGACCTACTATATCAACCAGTGACGGTTCTAAAGCACAAAACCGAACTTATCAGGATTTACTTCAAAATCCTAATGATGTTTTCAATTTTGAACAATTAGCAACTTCGGTTTTGGTAAAAAAAGATTTAGACGGAACTGCTACGATTTGGCACACAGCAGATATGTTTACAGACATTTCGTTCTCTCCAGATGGTGAATATATTATGGCAACTACCATTCACAAACCTTTTTCGTATATCGTGCCCTACTATCGCTTTCCCGAAACCGTGACCGTTTATAAAAAAGACGGAACTGAAGTAAAACTCGTCAATGAGGTTCCACTTATTGAAGAATTACCACAAGGGTTTATGGCTACACAAACGGGAAAACGCTCGTTAAACTGGCGTGCAGACAAACCGGCAACCTTGGTCTGGGCAGAAGCTCTAGATAAAGGAGATCCTGAAGTAGATGTTCCATTCCGGGATCAGGTTTATATGCAAGACGCGCCATTTACCAGCCCTGCAAAAACTGTGGTAAAAACCATCAACCGCTACAGCGGAATTATATGGGGTAATGACTCTACTGCAGTGGTCTACGACCGCTGGTGGAATACACGAAATACAAAAACTTACGTATTTAATCCGTCTGACGGAAGTAATTCCGGTACCGTGATCAGTGATCGAAACTATCAGGACACATACAGTGATCCTGGGAATTTTGTAACTAAAGAAAACGAATATGGTCGTAGTGTTTTAAGTTTGGTTAACGGAAACGCGTATTTGATGGGAGACGGTTTTAGTGATAAAGGACAGTTTCCTTTTATAGATAAATTGAATTTAGCTTCGCAGGAAACCGAAAGAATTTACGAATCTGAATATACTGACAAATTAGAGAACTTGCAGGAAGCTCTAGATATCGAGGCCGGAAAGATACTGGTACGTATTGAAGCGCCAACGGAATATCCTAATTATTACATGCGTGATCTAAACACGAGTAACCTTACGCAAATCACAGATTTTGAGAATCCGTTTAAGAGTATTCAGGATGTACATAAAGAACTTATTACATATAAGCGTGATGACGGACTAGAACTTTCCGGAACCTTATACCTTCCGGTAGGTTATAATATGGAGAAAAAAGAGAAAAAGCCGATGTTACTATGGGCATATCCACGCGAATACAAAGACAAAAGCAGCGCTGCTCAAACTACAACAAACCCTAACGAGTTTACCTATCCCTATTACGGATCGTTAGTCTACTGGGTAACGCGTGGTTATGTGGTACTTGATGACGCAGCCTTTCCAATCGTGGGAGAAGGAGATACTGAGCCTAACGATACCTTCATCAAACAATTAGTAGCTAATGGAAAAGCTGCGATTGATGCTGTTGATGAACTGGGATATATAGACCGAAATAAGGTAGCAGTAGGTGGGCATTCCTATGGCGCATTTATGACCGCAAACTTATTATCTCATTCTAATCTCTTTGCTGCCGGAATTGCCCGTAGCGGAGCTTATAATCGTACGTTGACGCCATTTGGTTTTCAGTCTGAAGAGCGTAACTACTGGGAAGCTCCAGAAATTTATTATAACATGAGTCCGTTTATGCATGCAGATACGATGAAAACTCCATTACTTCTCGTTCACGGTGTTGCCGATAACAACAGTGGCACGTATCCTTTACAAAGTGAACGTTATTTTAATGCGTTAAAAGGATTAGGCGCTACGGCACGATTAGTGATGTTACCTAAGGAGAGTCACGGTTATGCAGCCAAAGAGTCTATTCTACATATGTTGTGGGAACAAGATCAATGGTTAGAAAAATATGTAAAAAATCGAGATATAAGTGAAATTAATAAACAAGAAGAAATTAAACAATAGTTAAGCAAGCAGTCTCAGAGGCAGTGGTCAAAGATCATAATGCAAAGCTACTATCTGAGATTGAAAGTTATAGGCTATACAATTAAAAAAAGAACTTGAACACTTAGTACTATGCACGCATAGTAAGATTTTATAGCATTTAAAGTACATACCGTCTAAAACTGCTACCTTTACGCACGATGCTTAAGCGTTTTTTAAGCACAAACCCTACATATGTCATTTAACGATTAGCATAAAACCCATGGAATTAAATAATATACGTCTCGAAGTCATGCAAACCATAGGAAAGTCTATGGATGAACTGATAGGCAAATACCTCAAATCTGTTGAAGAAAACTGGCAGCCTACAGATATGCTTCCAGACGCTACAAACCCTGAATTCATTGACGACGTCAAAGAAATTCAAGAGCTTTGCCGCGAGATGGATTACGACTTATTCACCGTATTGGTAGGTGATACCATTACTGAAGAGGCCCTTCCTACTTATGAATCATGGTTGATGAGTGTGCAAGGTGTAGATCAAGTAAACGGAAACGGATGGTCTAAGTGGGTGCGTGCCTGGACAGCTGAAGAAAATCGCCACGGTGATCTTTTAAATAAATACTTATACCTATCCGGGCGTGTAAATATGCGTGAGATGGAAGTCAGCTCACAATACCTCATCAGCGATGGTTTTGATATTGGTACCGGTATGGATCCATATAAAAACTTTGTATACACCAGTTTTCAGGAGTTGGCTACCAATGTATCGCACAGACGTGTAGCCTCGTTTTCTCGTAAAGCGGGAAACAAACAACTAGCTAAAATTTGTAATACCATAGCAAAAGACGAAGCACGCCACGCCTCAGCTTATATGGAGTTTGTGCGTCGCATTTTTGAACTGGATCCTAGTGAGATGATGATGGCTTTTGAAGCTATGATGCGTAACAAAATTGTAATGCCGGCAATGTTTTTACGCGAGAGCGGTCAGCAGATAGGTGAACTGTGGGAGCATTTTTCTGATGCTGCACAACGTTCTATGGTTTATACGACACAAGATTATATAACTATCTTAAAATCATTGGTAACCGATTGGAAAATTAATGACATCAAAGGTCTTAACGATAAAGGTGAGCGTGCACGTGACTACTTAATGAACCTGCCTGATCGTTTGGAACGTATCTCGCAACGTATTGTAGTTCCTAAACGCGACTACACCTTTAAATGGATTGCAAACTAATAGACTTAAGAGCAGTTAAAATATAGATCCTCGTTAAACACTGTTTATCGAGGATTTTTTATGCTTTACCTTTACATTGTAAATTACCTCGGGGCAAGTCCACGAGGCATTTATAGGAGTAACATTTTTAGTTTTGAGACAAGACTCGGAAGTAAGCAGGTTTAAATCTCGATTATCGAGTAAATACAAGTTTTCAACATATATTTGAACCTAAATATCAAGATAATGTCTATTACCAAAGAATCTGAATTAGTAGGAATGCAAAAAATAAGTGAAGTGGTTGCCACAACACTTAAACTAATGCGTGATTATGCAAAAATTGGAATGTCTACTAAAGAACTGGACGATTATGGTGGTACGCTTTTGAAAGAGTACGGCGCAAAGTCAGCTCCTTTTGAGACGTATGGTTTTCCGGGCTATACGTGCATCAGTATTAATAAAGAAGCTGCTCACGGTATTCCTTCTAAAAAGAACATCTTAAAAGAAGGAGACTTGATTAACATAGATGTTTCCGCAGAACTCAATGGCTTCTGGTCAGATAACGGAGGCTCGTTTGTATTGGGGAAAGATCTAAACAACCATCAGCCGCTGGTAAATGCATCTAAATACATTCTACAAAAAGCAATCAATCGTATTAAAGGTGGTGTTAAAATTGCAGACGTTGGCCATCTTATAGAAACTGAAGCTAAGAAGAAAGGTTTTAAGGTCATTGAAAACCTTGCCGGTCACGGTGTAGGAAGAAGTCTGCACGAAGCACCTGATAACATATTAAACTATCGGGTACGCAGCAATCGCGAACGCTTTAAGAAGAATACTACTGTAGCTATCGAAACCTTCATTTCTACCAGATCTAATACAGCTGTAGAATTGAATGACGGATGGACACTTGTAGGAAACAGAGGCGGTTATGTTTCCCAGCACGAACATACCATTTTAATTACCGATGCTGCTCCTGTAATCCTGACTCAGGCTAATGGTATCTGGAATTGAGTTGAGTTGGACTATCTGAATATTGCCTAAACAAAAATTCTTTATTCAATAATACATATAAAAAATGCTCCGAGTCTCAATAGTTGTTGAGACTCGGAGCATTTTAAACTCTGTATTATTTACTAGTGGAGATTAAACCTTAACCACCATTTTTCCTTTATTTTTACCTTCAAAAAGATCTAAAAAGGCTTGTGGTATATTTTCAAAACCTTCTACAATAGTTTCAGAATAATCCAACTTATCTTCTTGTAACCACTGTGCCAATTGCGTTATAGCCTCTTCAAATTTAGATGCATAATTAGAGACTATAAAACCTTGCATCAACGCACTATTTTTAATTAAAAAGGGTTGTACACTCAGGCTCTGAGGTATAGAAGTTTTATTATATACTGCGATAGCTCCACAATTAATGATGCGTGCAAATTTATTAATATGATAAAATACAGCATCTGAAATATCACCTCCTACGTTATCAAAATAAATATCAACACCATCAGGACAAGCATCACCAATGGCCTTTTTAATAGCTGATGTTTCCTTATAATTGATGCCAGCATCGAAACCAAATTTATGCCGCAACAAATCGATTTTCTCATCACTTCCCGCAATTCCTACCACACGTAAACCTAGTATTTTACCAAGCTGACCTACGATACTTCCCACAGCTCCGGCAGCTCCTGAAATCAATAGCGTCTCTCCTTTTTGAGGCTTCCCAATTTCCATTAGTCCGGTATAAGCCGTCAATCCGGTCATTCCTAAAACACCCAAATAAGCAGAAAGTGGAGCCTGATTTGCAGCTACTTTTTGTAAATCAGCTGTAGTAATGACTTGCTGTTGCTTCCAAGGCATTACTTTAGCAACAAAATCTCCGGCTTTAAAGTTTTCATTTTTTGAAGTGATCACTTCTGCAACCACTCCAGAAGTCATAGGCTCACCTACCTGAAAAGGTGGCACATAAGATTTGGTATCATTCATACGACCTCTCAAATAAGGATCTACTGATACGTAACGTGCTTCTACCAGTAATTCTCCTTCTTTGGGCTCCTCAACGGATTCTTCTACAAATTTAAAATTGTCTAATGTAGGTTTTCCTTCTGGTCTCTTATTGAATAAAATAGTCTGTGTCATAACGTTCTTTTTATTCAAAAATAGCCAACAGGATTTCAATCAAATCCTATTTAAGTACTTTAATATGTATTTAACGTCAAACTTGAATTTATGCTAAGACGTAGACTTTGAGACTCTCTACTTCCACTGCATTTAGAAAGGTCTCTGTAGTTTTTGATTAGAAAAAAATCAGAATTTGAAAGCAAGTATATTGTATTCAGAAAACTCTTATTAAAAACTAAAATCTACTCGACAAGAAATCTTTAAGTAGTAGTAAAATAATCATTTTCTTCAAAAAACAACTTATTAAAGAACGTCACTATTCCCCAAAAACGGTCAATTATGCATCTTAACCCGAAGGAGGTTTCGTTCGAGTCTCGTTCGAGTTTCCTTCGGTATTGCTTCGGGTATGCTTCGGAAGGGGTTTTGGGTTAATTCTGTACAGTTTTTAAAAACTGCGTCGTTTACCGAATAAAACACGAATCAAACTGGGAGGGTAATCGAAATTCTTCCGCATAAAATAAACTAATGTTAACACAACTCTAATGAACAATTATCTAGTTATCTATTGATATTGTAAAATTCTACTCCTCCAAACCATAGAATACCCACTTATACCTAACTATTTACTCTCACACAATTATTTTTGAGATGTATAGATTATACCATACAAGCTTCTTAAATATCCTAAAGCAACTTCTTATAATTTGCAACAAATCCATCTCTTTATAAACCAATAGGTTATAAACCAGCATAACCCAATGGCTTCTAAACGTACGACAACAATTATTAGGATCCTGCTTTTAGCCGGAACCCTCATCTCCTTATATTTTGTCCCCTGGCCTCTTGTAACCGCCTGGATCAAACCTTTGCCAGACACTATACAAGAGCAGGTTAATAAAGCTCAAGAATACGGCTTTGACGGTATTATCGTATATGTAGATCAAACCGGAAATGCTCCTGCCTGGTATACTGCGGGCACGCATAATCGTGAAACCAAACAACCGGCACGAGCAGACGCTTTATTTAAAATTGCGAGTGTAGATAAGCTGTATACTGCAGTTGCCATAAGTAAATTGGCACACGACGGTCTGCTGGATTTAGATCAAACACTGGCGCACTACTTTCCGGAGTTGGCAGACCGTATAGAATATGCAGAGGAAATTACCATTAGGATGATGGTACAACACCGCAGCGGAATACCTAATTATACCGATACACATCTGTATTGGGCAACACCAAAAAATAACAACCGCGACCGACTGGCGCTTATTCTGGATCAGCCGGCAGATTTTAAACCTGATACCGATACAGCATATTGTAATACCAATTATTTGTTGTTGCACGAACTCATTCAGAAGCTTACCGGTAAGATTGCTTTTGCCTACATCAAGAAGGAAATTTTAATACCTCTTGAACTCAACAATACGTATGGTTCTATTCACAATGTAGATATAGATCGGGTGATGAGCGGGTATTATGTGGGGTATCCCCAGGATTTGAAAACAGATGATAATGATTGTATGCTATCCACGGCTGCTGATCTGGGAGGTTTCATTAGAGCATTGAATGACAGTTCGGTTTTTAAGGATGAAGAAGAGCAAAAGATTTACGATTCGTTATACCACTACGAGCATACCGGCTTGGTGCCCGGTTATCAGACCATAGCCAAATACCATAAAGAGCTGGACGCAGTAGTGATTCAATTTACTAATACTGTAGATTTTGAAGGTTATAACTGGAATCTTTCAGAGGTTATGTACAGCAGGGTAGTGAAAATTTTAAACAAAGAGTCTTCAAATAAAAACGAGTAGTTTTAAAGCATTGCAAAAACTGAAAAATATTGAGCACGCTTCCTACAAAACCTAACACACGCATTGAAATACTAGATATATATCGTGGCTTTGCTGTGCTGGGAATTTTTATGGTGAATATTGTAATTATGCATTCCACATTTATCAATCAGGATGCATACCTTGCCCAATTTACAGCACCTGTAGACCTCATCACTCAAAAAATCTTGCAGCTTTTCTTTTATACCAAGTTCTTTCCCATATTTTCCTTACTCTTTGGACTGGGGATTGCGATACAAGTTTTAAAACGAAAGGAAGAGCACAAACCCATAACAGGGTTCTTAACACGTAGAATGTTCTTTCTTTTCTTATTTGGTATTTTACACATCGTATTTATTTGGTCGGGTGATGTGTTGCACCTTTATGCACTATTAGGTTTATTAACAATGGCCTTTATCAGGCTGCCCAATAAAATACTGGTTACGCTTGCAGTACTTTTAGTTTGCTTTCCGTTTTACGATTTCCTTCTGGAAAGTCTTTTTAATGCTATTCATTTTGAGCCTTTTACCTACTTAAGCGATTATGACGGCAGAAAAATCAATAGTATAATCACAACCGGAACCTATTTAGAAGGCGTTCAGTTGCGTTCGTTAGAATATCTAACCAATCTCCCAATGTTATTTGGTTTTCTCGCTCCTGTCGCTTTATCGATGTTTCTTTTGGGATTGTTTTTAGGTAAAAATAAAATCATATACAGCCTTGATCAGTTCCTGCTAAAGATCAAAAAACCGATGCTTCTACTCGCTTTGATCACCAATGTATACCGGGTACTTTTTTTAGAGGTGCTAACTAATCTAAACAGCTATAAAACTGAAATCATACGCACACTGTTCATCAAGTTGATGGTTATTTGTGATGTGGCTATGGGGCTGTTTTACCTATGGCTCATCGGGTGGGTCTGGTATTACACGCCTTGGCAAAAAATAGTAAGTCCGCTAAAATATGTTGGCCGTATGGCATTGACAAACTATATACTACAAAGCGCAATAGGTGTTGTGCTGTTCTCTTCAATAGGTTTCAAATTATATGAGACTCTGAGACCAATAGAAACACTTATAATTCCTAGTATCGTTTTTGCTATACAGATAGTGCTGAGCAAAATCTGGCTAAAGCACTTCAAATATGGACCTTTAGAATGGCTTTGGCGCTGTCTTACTTACAAGAAATTAATTCCTATTTCTAATTAATAATATTCTTTTAAAAAATAGAAAATGACTGAACAAACCTCAAGACTTAAAGGCTGGCAACGTATTTTACTGTTTATCCTACCCTATTTTTTTTGCGCTGGAATCTTTCAACTTCTGGGGATGATCGTCGCTGAAGTAGATTTTACAGATTCCACACAAACTAAAACCACAACTCAAAGTCTGATTATTCACATTTTTGACTTGGTAGGTACGCTTCTAATTCTATGGATTTTTATGCGCTTTGTAGATAAAAAACCCTTCATACAACTGGGTTTTCAAACCAATAACCGACTACAGGAGTTTGCAATGGGTTTGCTTTTAGGGCTGCTTATTATGAGTTTAGGCTATGGTATTTTGTATGCTGTAAACGAACTGGTTTTTCTAAACTTCAATATTGACTTTAAAGAGTTGCTCCTTTCTGTTTTCTTCTTTCTCATCATTGCCGTAGTAGAAGAAAGCATCTTTAGAGGCTATATACAACGTAATCTGATGCTCTCGTTTAATAAATATGTGGCGCTGCTTATTTCCGCAGTGATTTTTTCACTTGCTCACGGGTTTAATCCTAATGTAAGTGCTCTTGGACTTTTAAATATTTTCCTTGCAGGAATTTTGCTGGGCATTTCATACACCTACACTAAAAACCTGTGGTTTCCAATCGCTTTGCACTGGAGCTGGAATTTATTTCAAGGTTTGTATGGTTTTAATGTAAGCGGCCAAAACTTCTATAACTTGATCAACTTTAAAATCATAGAAACAAACAACCTCAACGGCGGCGCTTTTGGCTTTGAAGGTTCGTATATATCCATTATTGCTCAAGCTATCGCTATAGCAGCTATTTTTTATTATTACCAAAAGAATACTAAAAACAATGTCGCAATCCAATAAGAATACCGAAAACCCAGATTCTAAAAAACTCCTTTTACTAGGTATTGCTTTCATCATTGGCTATCTCATTTTTTCCAATTGGGATGCACTGAAATCTTGGTTAATTTTTTAGAAAACCCTATCCAAAAACACTCAATATATTAAATACCAGTATTTTAAGTTAAATAGCACAGAGGTGCTTAAAATAACCGTATCTTTGCCGCTTATTAGAATTTATGACATTTAAAGAATTAGGTCTTATAGACCCTATCCTTAAGGCCCTTGCCGATAAAGGATACACCCACCCTACTCCTATTCAGCAACAAGCCATCCCGGTACTTCTTAAGGGAAAAGACTTATTGGGTTCGGCACAGACGGGTACCGGTAAAACGGCAGCGTTTACCATTCCTATCCTGCAACAGATTTATGACAATATTGGTTCAGGTAAAGGCGGCCGAAAGCTCAAAGCTTTGATCATTACACCAACTCGCGAGCTCGCCATACAAATAGACGATAACGTCACCGAATACAGCAAATATACCGGTATAAAGAATACTGTGATTTTTGGTGGAGTAAAACAAGCTGCTCAGGTAAATGCGATGCGCAAAGGTGTTGATGTATTGACAGCAACTCCCGGACGCTTACTCGATTTGGTAAAACAAGGTTTTATCAGTTTAAAAGACATCGAATATTTGGTACTTGATGAAGCAGATCAGATGCTCGATATGGGCTTCATACACGACATTAAAAAAGTGCTGAAACTCGTACCTCACAAACGCCAATCGTTATTCTTTTCGGCTACGATGCCAAAAGCCATTGTAGATTTATCAAAGTTGATTTTAGGTGACTTTGAAAAAGTAAGTATCGCTCCTGAGAAACCAACTGCAGAACGCGTAGACCAGTCGGTTTATTTTGTGAGTAAAAAGAGTAAAGCTAAATTATTAGAACACCTTATTGAGACCGAAAATCCCGAAACTGTTCTGGTATTTTCAAGAACCAAACATGGTGCAAACAAGATTGTAAAGATCTTAGATAAATCCGGTATCAATGCGGCTGCCATTCACGGTAACAAATCACAGGCTGCTCGTCAAAAAGCACTAAGTGCATTTAAAGATGGAAAAACCCAGGTTTTAGTAGCTACTGATATCGCTGCTCGTGGTATTGATGTTTCAGAATTAGAATTGGTGATTCAATATGATTTGCCTAACGTTCCGGAAACTTATGTGCATCGCATAGGACGTACCGGTCGTGCAAAAGCAAGTGGAATTGCTCTTAGTTTTTGCGCTCAAGATGAGCGTCCGTATCTAAAAGATATTGAGAAACTCATCAAACAAAAAATTCACGTTATTGCAGAGCACCCCTTTTTAGTAGATCCTGCAGATGAAGAATCTCAGTCCAGTCAGGATTCAAGACCTAAAAACAACAACCGTAATTCAAACAGAAACAGAAGTCAAAACAGCAGCAGCAGACCTAAAAAGCAAACAGCAGGAAGGCCTAATAAGCGTTTCAACTCAAAGCCTAAGTCTGAATAAGCCGTATTATTGAAGTTTTATTATAGAATCCGTTCCTGTTTAACTGTAGCGGATTTTTTTATGAGTATACCTCAAAATCTAACGATTATTTAACAGCAACTACGACATATTCTTTTTTAAATTTAATCTTCAATTCAATGTTAAATTTTTCTATGAAAAAGATAGTTATTACCGGCATTTTGGTTGCTGCCCTAAGCTTAAGCTGTGATGATACACGCAAGGCTTTTCACGAAAATTACTTAGAGTTTGTTATGCATACCGATAGTCTTGAGGTCGTTCATGATGCGATGATAGTTTCTCATGAACAGCTAAAAACAGATACAAGAACCTTAAGTCAAAAACTTAAGGATGTAGAAGAAACCGACTCTATCGCGATGGCTGACTTGCAAAAACATCAGATGCTTTTGAAACAGCAGTCTGAAACGTTAAAAAAACTGAAAAGCATAATTGAAAGCCATAGCGAACTCAAAGCCTATTTTATGTCAGACAGCATCAGCTTAACACAAATGGAGCAGCAACTTACCGATATGGAGGTCAATAACGAAGAAATTGCTGCGCGACTCAATCAAATTAAAACAGAATTGAAAACTATTGAAGCTGAACAAGAGGCTTTAAAGCAATCAAGCGAAGAAGAATAATCAGTTAAGGACTCCTTATTTTGATCTTTTCTGAAAAAACTATTCTAAAATTTAGAAGTCCGTTGAATTTATTTTCAACGGACTTTTTTGTTTGAATAAAGCGGTTTGTACTAAAAACAACGGGCTTTTTAGTAAATTCCCTTATGCAAGCCTTGGTGTCTAATAATCTCGATTATTTAGTAAATTCAAGAAATCAAAATTTGTTTTTATATCAATTATTCAAATATGTTTAAAAAACTATTCTTCTCAATCTTAATCTGCATATTATCAATCGGTAAATTATTTGCCCAAGAAGACAAGAAGGATCCAAAATTATGGACACCTGAAGATATAATCAATACAGAAGCTATGCGCTCTCCGGTTTTCGCCCCAGATGGGACCAAGGTGATCTGGACCAAGCGTGAACCGGTAAAGAAAAAAGACAAATTTATTTCTACCCTGTATCTAACTCACCTTAATGTTAAAAAAGATGATACGTTTCTGACTATAAAACTCACCCAAGGTGAGGAGAACGATTACAATGCAGTGTTCGCTAAAGACAGTAAATCGCTATACTTTTTAAGTAGTAGAGACAAAGGTAAAAAACTTTGGAAACTCAGTCTTTATGGTGGTGAAGCTCAAGAAATACAGGAATTTAAAAACGGCATTTCCGCTATTAAGCTTAAAGATGAAAACACGCTGTTTTTTATTTCTAAAGATGGTAAAACCCTTTACGATCTGGAAGCCGAAGAAAAAGAAGACGATGTAGAAGTTATTGAAGATTCATTGCATTGGCAACCCAATCATATTTATGCATTTGACCTTAAAGAAAAACAAACCACCCGCATCACAAATAACCCAAAACCCATCAACAGCTTTGAACTTTCACATAAAGGCGAGTGGCTTTATTACAATATGACCCGCAGCCTGAGTTATGGCGCTGATGCACAAAAAGACCCGTATAGTTATTTGATGAATTTAAAAACAGGCGAACAAAAACAAATTCTACAAGAGTTTGAATTTCCGGTGGGCAACGTCAGCTTTTCCGGTGATGATAGTGGTTTTTACTTTACAACCAGTTTTTCTTCAGATCCGCAATGGAATGGTGCCGGCATAACCGAATTGTATTTCTACGATATCGCCTCTGCGAAAGCAATAAAAATAGAACTCGACTGGGATCTGGGTTTAGGCGGAGGCTTCACCGTGGTAGCTAACGATGTTTTGGTTTCTCTCGCCAATAAAGCTACGATGAAACTTGCTTATTATACCAAAAAAGGTTCGAGCTGGTCTAAATCTGAAATGGATTTTGACTCAAAAAATGAACATGTATCTGTTGATGCGGTTGCAGACGATGCTTCAAAACTTATCTACACCTATTCTACTGCATCTCAACTGCCACAGTATTTTATCGCAGATCTCAAAAAGAATAAAACTGCTAATGAAACCACTTTTATAACCCTTAACAAAAAATTGGAAAAGAAATACATGCCGAAAAGTGAAGTGATGACTTGGACGGGGTATAACGGCGATGAAGTGACGGGTATTTTATATTATCCCAATAATTATGAGGCTGGAAAAAAATATCCGTTAATGCTAAATATTCACGGTGGCCCCTCTAGTCAGGATATCGATGAATGGTCGGGTAGCTGGGCATATTACCCTTCAATATTGACACAAAAAAATATGTTTGTTTTGATGCCCAATTACCACGGCTCTACCAATCACGGTTTAGCATACACCGAAGCGATAAAAGGCAATTATTATGAACCCGAATTAGAAGATATCACTAAAGGAATAGACAAACTCGTTAAAGAAGGCAAAGTAGATCGTGAACAAATGGGAACAATGGGTTGGTCTAACGGTGCGATTATTACCACCATGTTAACGGTAAAATATCCTGATATGTTTAAAGTAGCCGCTCCAGGAGCCGGTGATGTAAACTGGACTTCAGATTTTGGGACCTGTCAGTTTGGGGTGAGTTTTGATCAAAGTTATTTTGGTGGTGCTCCATGGGATGATACAGGTGGCAAACCTTATAACGAAAACTACCTCATAAAATCTCCTCTTTTTGAGATCGAAAAAATAAAGACTCCTACGATCATTTTTCACGGTAGTGAAGACCGTGCCGTACCCCGTGATCAGGGTTGGGAATATTACCGGGGCTTGCAGCAAGTAGGTGAAACACCGGTTAAATTTTTATGGTTTCCCGATCAACCTCACGGTTTGAGTAAGATCACCCATCAGTTGCGTAAAATGAAAGAAGAAATTGCTTGGATTGACACCTACCTATTTGATAAAAAACCGGAAAATAACGAAGCCTTTAAAAAAGAGAGTCCGTTAGCAGCTGCTTTAAAACTGGAAGCTGCTGAAAAAGAAAATGGTCTGTACGGAGTTTTAGCTGAAGCAACCCTCATCCCTGAAACCGTATCATTAAAAAAAGACAGCATCAGTCTAGGAAGATTTGAAGTTACCAATGCGCAGTTTAAAGCCTTCAAACCGGAGTTTACTTTTGAAGCAGGTAAAGAGAATTATCCTGTGGAAACCACATCAGTTGCTGCAAAATCCTATACCGAGTGGCTTTCTACGCTTACCGGGGAGACCTATAGATTACCAGACGCTAAAGAAGCTGAAGCCCTTCAGAAAAAAGCAGCTAAAAACATCGATAAACAGAATAATCTTAATTATTGGGCGGGATATGATCTCACCCCTGAAGATGCTGCATTGTTAACCAAAAAAATAAAAACGCTTACGATCAGCCTACTACAACCTGTAGGCATGCACGAGGGAGTAAGTATAGAGGATGCAACACTATATGATCTGGGTGGAAATGTAGCAGAATACAGTCTTAATGGAACTTACGATTATAGTGCTTATGACTTTGCAGATCCATATAATACAGAACCTGTAACCAGTAAGCACACCGGTTTTAGAGTTGTTAAAGAGTAACTATAAACAATATCGGATAAACTTTGAAGAATTTTTTAATCCCGATTATCGGGTAAATCAATCAAAATATGAAAATCAAAAATCAAATCTTTAGTCTAATCACAGGACTCCTCTCTCTAAGTGGTGTCAGTCAGATCAATCAAACAGATACGCGCTTGTTAGACGAACCGGCAATCAGTAAAAATCATATTGCTTTTATTTATGCAGAAGACCTTTGGGTTGCCAATAAAGACGGCTCACAACCAAGACGGCTTACCATAGATGAAGGTGTGGAGTATAATCCGGTGTTTTCACCTGATGGTAAAACCATCGCATTCAGCGCAGAATATGACGGAAACATGGATGTTTTTACGGTTCCCACCGCAGGTGGTGTTCCCACCCGTTTAACCTGGCATCCGTATCCAGATTATGTGCGA
The DNA here is from genome assembly GCF_900129005.1 of Leeuwenhoekiella marinoflava DSM 3653. Classification (GTDB taxonomy): domain Bacteria; phylum Bacteroidota; class Bacteroidia; order Flavobacteriales; family Flavobacteriaceae; genus Leeuwenhoekiella; species Leeuwenhoekiella marinoflava. Next base: position 99,840 of record NZ_FQUN01000013.1, read on the forward strand.
GACTTTACCCCAGACGGCAAGCATGTGCTTTTTGCATCACAACGAGCCATTTTCACCAATAGATATACCGAACTTTTTACCGTTCCTGTTAGTGGCGGTCAGGCAGCAGAATTAGAAATTCCAAATGCCTTCTGGGCGAGTTATTCTAATGACGGAAAATACATCGCCTACACCCCCATACCCGACCGTTTTAATCAATGGAAACATTACCGCGGCGGTACACAAAGTCGTATTTTTATTTTTGATACGGCAAATCAGGAGATTGTAGAAATCCCAAAACCGGCTTCAGGAAGTAACGACACCCAACCGGAATTCTTAGGGGATCAGATTTATTTCAGAAGCGATCGAGATGGAGAATTTAATCTGCACAGCTATGATATCAATACCAAACAAGTTGAGCAATTAACCGACTTTAAAGACTATGGCTTACAAGATGTTTCGGTATCTGAAAGCGGAACAATTATTCTCGAACAAGCTGGATATTTACACACCTTCAACCCCTCAACAAAAAGCTTAGAAAAACTAAAAATCGGTATTGCAACAGATTTGCTCGAGCTGCGTCCACGCTTTGTAAGCGGCAGCAGTTATGTGCGCAGTGCAGCGATATCGCCTACTGGTGCTCGTGTTGTGCTAGATTTTAGAGGAGAAATTGTTACTGTACCGGCAGAAAAAGGAGACGTCGCCAACTTAACTGAAACTCCTGGCGTTCACGAAACCTTCCCAAAATGGTCACCAGACAGCAAATCTATCGCTTATTTCTCTGATGCAAGTGGTGAATATGCTTTGCACATAAAAGACCAGAACAGTGTTGAAGAGGCTAAAGCTATAGCGTTAGACGGCACCGGGTTTTATGCTTATTTGCACTGGTCTCCAGACAGTAAAAAAGTAGCTTACGTAGACAATGGAAGAAATCTGTATATCACGACAGTTGCGACCGGAAAAACAAAAAAAGTTGCTCAAGACATTTTGTATCAGCCGGCAGATTATCGGGATCTTTTCGGAAGCTGGTCTGGAGATTCTAACTGGTTAGCCTATACTTTGATTACCGAAACCAATTTTGAGCAAGCCTATATCTTTTCGCTTAGCGAAAACAAATCTTATCCTATTTCAGACGGACTCTCCAATGTCACTGAACCTACGTTTGACCCTAGTGGGAAATATTTGTACCTCACTGCTTCTACAGATGCCGGTCCCCTTGTGAATTGGTTTGATCAGTCTAATCAGGATATGGAATCTTCAAATGCACTCTATTTAATAACCTTACAAAAAGAAGTGAAATCTCCTTTTGCTAAAGAAAATGATGTTGAAGTTATTGCTGAAAAAGAAAAAGAGACCGAAGAAAAAAAGGAAAAAAAGAAAGAAACTCCTTCTTTGAAAATAGACTGGGATGGGATTATGAATCGTATGGTTTCGGTACCTGTGGGAACGGGACAATTTGGTTCGCTATCAGTGCCAAAAGAAGGGATGCTATATTACTTATCTTATCCTTCTCACGATGGAGAAACTACTATGCATCTCTATAATCTTGCTGAACAAAAAGATGAAGAACTGCTTGAAACCTACTCCTATGAAATTTCCGCCAACGGCGAAAAAATGCTGTATGCCAATTCCGGCAGTTGGTTTGTTGCTGACCTTGGAAAAAAAGCTGATAAGGCTCCCTTAAATTTAGATGGTATTCAGGTTAAAATTGATCCGAAACAAGAATGGAAAAACATCTTTAATGAAGCCTGGCGTGTGAACCGTGATTACTTTTACGATCCTGAAATGCACGGTGTAGACTGGGATGCGATGAAAAATAAATATGAAGGGTTCATCCCTGATGTTGCTGCAAAAAGTGATCTGTATCGCGTAATGAGTTGGATGTTTGCTGAACTATCTGTAGGACATCACCGTTTTGATTATCGCGGGGATAATAGAGTGGAGAAAAAAAGTATCAGCGGTGGTTTACTGGGAGCTGATTATGTCGTAAAAAACAATCGGTATCAAATTTCAAAAATATACGGTGGCCTCAATTGGAATCCAGATCTGCGTTCTCCACTTACCGAACCCGGAATAGAGGCTAGTGTAGGTGATTATATCATTAAAGTAGATGGAAAAGAAGTGACAGCAGCAGATAACCTTTATAGTTTTTTTGAAAATAAAGCCGGTAAATTGGTTACGCTTACCTTATCTGCAAATGCAAACGGTTCTAATGCCCACGATGAAGAAGTCACAACTATTGCTTCTGATCGCGATTTAAGAAACCGGGATTGGGTAGAAGGTAATATCAAAAAAGTAGATGAAGCCACAAACGGTCAGGTCGCTTATGTTTATGTGCCCAACACAGCAACAGGAGGACACGAATATTTTAAGCGGTATTTTTACCCTCAGGCTACTAAAAAAGCAATTATTGTAGATGAGCGTTTTAATGGCGGTGGTCAACTGGCTGATTATGTCATAGACCTACTCAACAAGCCAATGCAGAGTTATTGGAACTTTAGATACGGTAAGGATATGAAAGCGCCCAGCGCTTCTATACAAGGGCCTAAAGTCATGCTTATTGATGAAACAGCCGGTTCTGGCGGGGATTATTTACCGTATTTATTCCGAAGAAACAAGCTGGGAACACTTGTAGGTAAACGCACTTGGGGCGGTCTCGTAGGTGTTTTGGGATATCCGGAATTTATAGACGGTGGTATTGTAACGGCTCCAAACGTAGCTTTTTATAATGAAGATGGTTTTGGAATCGAAAATGTAGGAACGCCTCCAGATGTTGAAGTAGAACAAACACCAAAAGAGGTAATTTCCGGTAAAGATCCACAATTAGAAAAAGCGATTGATATTATTTTAAAACAGCTGAAAGAAAATCCGCCTAAAGAGTTGAGTACTCCAACATATCCAAATAAAACAAGAGATTAAAACTCAAGTTTAAGTGTTATAAAGCCTGATCCAATGGTCAGGCTTTATATGTTAGCTATTTATTATAAAAAAGATAAATCCATAAAGTACGGGCCAATTTAAAATTAAGGATGCTTGCTAAAATAATCACCCCCACTACTACCATAAAAGCGGTCAATAACGAAACCTTAAGTACAAAATAGAAAATTATAAAAACCATAAGGAATTCAGCTACTGTAATCCCGTAACTCACATACATTGCTCCGATAAAAAAACCGGATTCTTTCTCAAACTTCAAGTTACATTTATCACATCTAGTATGCATTTTTGGGACATGAAATGAAAATAACTGATGATTTGAATTGAAAATAGCTCCTTCTTTACACTTGGGACATTTAAACTTTAGTATATTAATTAAACTCATAGTAATATCTTTTAAAGACTATGCAAAATTAATTGCTTCTCTTATTAAAAGACTTACAGCTAAGACTTCATTTTTTGTACTTTTAAGACATTATTAAACCTTTATGAAACGAATCCCTGTTTTAAATATTAAAACCTTTGAACGTAAATTTAATGCATCAGATCTCTATGCCAATGACTTTGCGAACCACATAATTAGCAATAAAAATTTGGTTCATAAACCGCATACACACGACTTTTATTTGTGTGTTTTATTTACGGAAGGCTCAGGAAAACATGAGATTGATTTTGCAACATACCCTATTCAGACCGGTTCTGTTTTTTTCTTAAATCCGGGTCAAACGCACTTTTGGCAATTTGATTCACAACCTGAGGGCTATATATTTTTTCACAGCCTAGAGCTGTTTGAAGTATCTTTTTCAAAACAGCGGCTTGAAAATTTTCCGTTTTATTATTCTGTAAATAATTCGCCTGTTCTAAACTTAAATTCAAATGAAACAGCTAAAATTAAAATTCGATTTGAAGAGATTTACACGGAATACAGATCTGAAAACAACTATAAAACAGAAAAAATCACAAGCCTGATTAATCTTGCTTATATTGATCTCTCTCGTATTTATTCAACAGAGAAGGAAGAAGAAAAAAGTAAATTATCTAGTACTTACAGTGCTACACTAAGAGCTTTTGAAAAGCTTCTAGAAGAATACTTCAAAAGTGAAAAAGCAGCTTCTTTTTATGCTGAAAAACTAAACATCACAACCAAACACCTCAACCGCATTTTAAAAACTATACTAAATAAAACCACAACTGGTTTAATTAAAGAACGTACGCTATTAGAGGCAAAAAGACTTATTGTTCATACCGAAAATTCATTAACTGAAATTTCCGAAATTTTAGATTATGAGGATTATGCTTATTTCTCCCGTATTTTTAAAGCAAAAACAAAACAAACTCCATTATCTTTCAAAAACAAATATTCCCATTAAAAGCATTTTCTATGATTAAGAGATTCCTATCAACTTTAATTGTAATTCTTGGAGGAACTGCATCTGCACAAACAACTTACGAATCTGAAATTCTCGATTTTCAAAAAGACTTAAATGCGGAATACGTTAATCCAGAGGAATCTCCATTGACACCTGAAGAACAAAAAAAATTTGAGGGGCATCAATTCTATCCTATTGATTCAACCTATAAAGTTGTGGCAAAGTTTGTAAAAATTAAAAAGCCAAAAACTATCAAATTTCCTACCTCGTCAGGCGCACTAAAAAAATACGACACTTATGCAATTGCTGAATTTAAACTAAATGGAAAGCATTTCAAACTTCCTATTTATCAAAGTCATACACTACGAGAACTGGAAGAATATAAAGATTATTTATTCGTTCCTTTTACCGATTACACCAGTGGTGTAGAGACTTATGGAGCCGGTAGGTATATCGATTTGAAAATTCCGGAAGGAGAAACGATTATCATTGATTTTAATAAGGCTTATAATCCGTTTTGCGCATATAGTCCAAACTACTCATGCCCTATTCCTCCGGAAGACAATGATCTAAAAACAGAAATAAAAGCAGGTATTTATGGGCCGGAAGGGCATTAAAACTTTCTGTCTCATTACAGTTCTGGTGATCAATTCAAAATTTGTAAAATCTAATTTAAAATTTAAAAAGAAGTACAGGTTCTAGCTTAGCTTTTTTGATTGAGAGCCATCCTGCAAAAAACCCTCTTAAAACGGTCATTCGTCTCAAAAGCGAATTGATGTTTGATAATTTTTAGCATCTTGCAGTGATGGATTTACTCAAATTTAATCAAACTAAACTATTTGCATCCCACTGTCTATTATGGGTTTGTGTTTGGTTTTTTTATATGTATTTCTTCAGTTATAATACAAATAATACGCTGTATGTCACCTGGTTTTCAAGCATATTGCTGCCACTAACCATGACTACAACATACGCAACAGTTTACTATTTAATCCCAAAATTCTTACTGCAAAAACGCTATTGGCTTTTCGGTTTATATGCAGTTTATATGTTGATTTTTACAGCTTTTCTAGTAACTGTAATAATGATAGGTAGTTTTATTTTCATCTCTAACCTTCGAGTTGAAGACACTCCTATGATGAGCAGAAATCTAGTTTTCATTCTCATACTGATTTATCTGGTGGTAGGTATAGTGAGTTTCATTCATATATTGAATCATAACTTCAATACACTTACCCAAAATAAGGCTTTAGAGAATAAGATTTTAGACGCGCAACTCCACATAAAAGAACAAGAACTGAGCTATCTCAAAAAGCAAATTCACCCGCATTTTCTATTTAATTCACTCAATACGATTTATGGTTTTGCGCTAAAACAATCTGCTCAAACTCCAGAGATTATTCTAAAACTTTCTAATTTGCTTGATTATATTTTATATCAGGTTTCAGAAAAGCAAGTGTCGCTTCAACAAGAATTAGATCATATAGAAGAGTATATCAGTCTTGAACAAATTCGCTTTCAGGGTACGTTAAATGTTACTATTAATAAAAATGAAATTAAAGAAAATTGCAGCATACCTCCAATGCTTTTTATTCCGTTTGTTGAGAATGCCTTTAAGCACGGGAATATCCTAAACGGAAAACTAAAAATCAGAATCCATTTTGAAGTTTCAGATTCGCATTTAAATTTCAGAATTGAAAATACAGCAATCACTGAAAATATTGAAAATAAGCAGAACGGTATCGGTTTAGAAAACATCAGAAAACGATTGGATCTCTTATTTCCAAAGCGTTACGAATTAAAGACGACGCAATTCAAAAACGGATTTGTTGCAGCATTAAACATCGATCTTCATGAGTAAACAACTCAAAGCCATAATTGTTGATGATGAGCCCACTGCGCGCGAAATTCTGAGAACTCATCTCAAAAATATCGCGTTAGTACATATTGAGGAAGAATTTAAAAATGCGGTAGAAGCACTGTATTTTCTAAAGACAAATGCGGTAGACATTATTTTTTTAGACATCAATATGCCCGAAGTTTCAGGTTTGTCGCTAGGGAAACTCGTTCAAAAGGAAACCAAACTCATTTTTACAACAGCGCACCGCGAGTATGCTGTAGAAGGTTTTGAACTTCAGGCGGTGGATTATTTGCTGAAACCTATCTCTTTGGACCGCTTACTACAAGCCGTTTATAAATGTGTAGGCCAAGAGGTTGAGCAACACCAAAAGGAATCGATAATTGAAGAGGAAGACGCCAACAATTTTGTGTTTATACGTTCTGACCGTAAAATGATCAAAATTGATTTCAACGAACTTCTTTATGTTGAAAGTCTAAGCGATTATATCAAAATACACACTAAAACTCAAACCCACATTACCCGGGAAACCATATCTAATTTTGAAGCAAAACTACCGGTAAACCAATTTATACGCATCCACCGCTCTTTTATCATTGCTGCTTCAGCGATTAAAGCTTACACCGCAGAACATATAGAACTTAAGTCGCAAACACTCCCTATAAGCCGTAGCTATCGAGATTCAGTTCTAAAATTTTTGACGAAATAGGAGTAGTTTATGTCAGCTCTTTAACCTGCTCCTGATACGATTTTATACGATCGCGTAATTTTGCAGCTTCCATAAAATCGAGCTCTTTTGCAGCAGTTTCCATCTTCTTACGGGTATCGCGTATCAATTGCTCCAACTTTGGTTTACTCATATAAGCCGTGTTGGGCTCTGCAGCCATATTAGTAAGTTCTTCAGCTTCAAACTTGAATTTTTCCTTTTTAGCCAAAGCACTAACCAGCGACTTCTTAATCGCCATCGGTTTTAAACCGTGTTTCTCGTTATACGCAATCTGCTTCTGTCTGCGATATTCTGAAGCATCTATAGTCTCCTGCATACTTCGGGTGATCTTATCAGCATACATAATCGCAAGTCCGTTTATATTTCGCGCAGCACGACCTATAGTCTGTGTTAGCGAACGATTACTTCTCAAAAATCCTTCTTTATCTGCATCTAATATAGCTACCAAAGAGACCTCAGGTAAATCCAGTCCTTCACGTAAAAGGTTCACTCCCACTAGAACATCAAAAATTCCTTTACGTAAATCAGACATAATTTCTACACGCTCCAGCGTATCAACATCAGAATGTATATAACGTGTTCTGATATCAACACGCGTCAAATATTTAGTAAGTTCTTCTGCCATACGTTTAGTCAGTGTAGTTACTAACGTACGTTCATCTTTCTCTATCCGCTTTTGTATCTCTTCAATCAAATCATCTATCTGATTCAAACTGGGACGCACTTCAACAATGGGGTCAAGCAGTCCGGTAGGCCGTATGATTTGCTCAACGTAAGTCCCTTCAGATTTTTGCAATTCGTAATCTGCCGGTGTTGCACTCACATAAATCACCTGATTTTGCAAGGCTTCAAACTCTTCAAATTTTAACGGTCTGTTATCCATCGCCGCCGGAAGTCTAAAACCATATTCAACCAGATTTTCTTTACGACTACGGTCACCGCCATACATCGCACTTACCTGAGAAACGGTTACGTGACTCTCATCAACAATCATCATATAATCATCAGGAAAATAGTCTAAAAGACAGAACGGTCGTGTTCCAGGCTCTCTCCCATCCAGATAGCGCGAGTAGTTCTCAATCCCGCTGCAATAACCGAGTTCACGAATCATTTCTAAATCAAAATTGGTTCGTTCTTCCAGACGTTTTGCCTCTAAATGTTTACCAATTTCCTTGAAATAATCTACCTGCTTCACCATATCAAAACCAATCTGATCAATTGCACCTTGCAGTACATCCGGACTAGTAACAAACATATTTGCAGGGTAAATATTCAGGCGGTCGTATTTTTCAAGAATTTCATTTGTAGTTACGTCAAAAGCTTCGATCTCTTCGATTTCATCACCAAAGAAATGTACTCTAAATGCATGATCATCATAACCCGGATAAATATCTACTGTATCTCCTTTTATGCGGAAATTACCCCGGTTAAATTCAGCGGTAGTACGGCTGTATAAACTTTGAACAAGACGTTTTAGTAATTGAGTTCGTGATATCACCATATCACGCTCCAACGCAATAACGTTCTTTTGAAATTCCACCGGATTACCGATACCATACAAACAAGAAACTGAAGCTACTACGATGATATCGCGACGCCCGGATAGTAAAGATGAAGTTGTACTCAGTCGCAATTTTTCAATCTCCTCATTTATCGAAAGATCTTTTTCTATGTACGTTCCTGATGTTGGGATATACGCCTCCGGCTGGTAGTAATCATAGTAAGACACAAAATATTCAACCGCATTCTCTGGGAAAAATGCTTTAAACTCACTGTAAAGCTGTGCTGCCAGTGTTTTATTATGAGCTAAGACTAAGGTTGGTTTTTGCACTTCTTGCAAAACATTTGCCACCGTAAAGGTCTTACCACTCCCCGTAACACCCAATAAAGTCTGATAGCGCTCGCCTGCGTCAATACCTCCTACTAACTGCTTGATAGCTGATGGCTGATCTCCTGTAGGCTTAAATTCTGATTGTATCTTAAATTTCACAGTATAGCAATTTTAAACTTGATTCTGACTCCATTACCTCAGCTTTACCTAAAGATTTTGAAACACGATTATAGTGTAAAATTAAACTATTTGAGGCTCAAGCTAAAGTCCGGCAATCTTAGGATTAACTTAAAGTTTAATGCCAATCCGTTTATAAATCCCTTTTCTTAAGCAAAGCGTAAGCACCATAAATAAACAGAAATATCCACACAGAAACAATTGCTACTTCATACCAATGCACTGCATAATCAATAGCGATATCTGCTTGTAATTGGTTAGCTGCGGTTTCAATAAAATTTAAACGTTGAAAAGGCAGATTAATCAGGTTTTTCATTGCTTCAAGAGGAAAGAACTGTACGATGGCATCGGCTACTTCAGCACTTCCTTTCCATCTCAGAATACCATAGGTGATATTTTCAAAAATCCACCAAACAAATAAAAAGCCTAATGCAAAAGCAGAACGTTTCACTAAAACTCCCAAGAACAAACAAAAAGAGAAAAAACCAACCAACTTGAAAAAATACGCCAGTAGGAATTCCATTTCTCGGGTTACAATGCTAAACTCCGTATAGTCTGAAAACGAATATCCCAGAATAAGACTCATTATAAAAATAAACAAGGTAGAGAGCAAAGCAAAAGCAACAACCGTATAGAACTTAGAGAGCATAAACTCTTTCTTGCTCAACCCATCAATCAAGTTTTGTTTGAGAGTACGATTGCTGTATTCATTAGAGATCATCGAAACGATCACAATCGCTAAAAAGAACTTAAGTGTCGCTGCCACCCAAGTATTAAAATGCCAAATAAATGGGAAGTTGAATATTCCCTGATCTGCTATACGTATCTGAAAATCCCCAAGATTAAATTCTATCGAAGCGATAAGCGCTATAAATGATAAAATCACAAAATAAGCGATACTCAGCACTTTTGAAGAACGGCTGTGTTTTAGTTTATAAAATTCTATAGTTATTAATCGTAGCATGTATGGCTTAGTTTAGGTTGGCAGTAAGTTGTAAAAATTGTTCTTCGAGGCTTTCTTTACGTTTAACCATATGCGAGAGCACCAATCCCTGATTGAATAAAAATGTATTCAATGCTTCCGCAGAAAGTGGATTTTTAAGGAATCCGGTCACCAGACCATTCTCTTCTTTAACGGAAGTAAAATCAGGATGACCTTCCAGAGCTGCTATGAGTTCTTGTTGCTTTTCACAACGCAACTCAAAAAAGCCGTGACTGGCATTCAATTCATCTACAGGTCCTGCATAAAGCTTAATTCCTTTTCTTATAATTACAACGTGAGAACATACTTTCTCTACCTCATCAAGTAAATGCGAAGCGAGTAAAATTGTGGTTCCGCCACTGGCAATATTCTTTATAATCTCTCTAATCTGATGAATTCCCTGAGGGTCTAAACCATTAGTGGGTTCGTCAAGAATTAAAATTTCAGGATCGTTAAGCAAAGCTGAAGCGATTGCCAGACGTTGCTTCATCCCTAAAGAAAAAGTGCTGAACTTACTGTCTTTTCTATCCAGCAAATGAACAACTTCTAGCTTTTCTTCAATCTTACCGGGATCAACATCTTTTATCGTGCAAACCAGTTCGAGGTTTTGAGCAGCAGTCATATACGGGTAAAAATTAGGTCGCTCAATAATGGCTCCAACTTTTTTAAGTGCATGGTGCGTCGTATCACTCCCATCAAACCATTTAAAATCGCCGGAGGTAGCATTAACAACATTAAGCACCATACCCAGCGTTGTAGATTTACCACTTCCGTTAGGGCCCAGAATACCGTAGACATTGCCTTTCTCAATAGTAAAGCTCAAGTCGTTGACCGCTTTTACTTTTCCGTAATGTTTGGTTAGATTATTTAGTGTAAGAATTGTTTCCAAAAGCGTATTTTTAGAATTAACGTTCAGTAACAAGACGGAAGAACCGTTATTTTGTTACATCACATTAGTACCTTTACAACTCTACTTTGCTTTTTTCGATACAAAAAATCTTAGTTTGAGCATAAATAAGCAGTCTATGGAAGAGAAATTAATGTCGCGCAAAAAGCCCACCTATCCTATTGGTGAGAAGCTTCAGGAATATTTGAATAAGTACAACAGAGCTACACAAATCCCTGTTTTCTATGATGATCTGTTACGTTTTTCCGGTGGAATAAATATTTACGATAAAAATGATAAAGACACGTTATGGATTAGTGTATACTACCCGGAACATGAACGCAAAGAGATAGAAGAAAGTCTTAAGCGTGTTTATGCCATTTTACATTCTGATGGTAATGAAAATGTATTGCCCTTCTTAAGCGTTACGGCAATTGACTATTGCACCTTTGGTAACTCGAAGCCTTTCCGCATAAAAGTCAATAATATTTTTAATGACAACTATACTTATTTCTATGTAAAAAAAGCAGATGCCAGTCGCATTTATGGCTTGGATCTAGAACATATTTTGTCTCCCAACCGCATCAACTTTTTGGTTTATAAAGACACACTTATAGAAGAACATATTGTGGGTATTCCCGGTGATGTTTTTATTTCTGATTATCTGGAAGATTGTGATGATGTAGGTAAAGCCCAGCTGGCTAAAGAATTTGTAAAATTTAACGAGCGCTGTATGATACTGCTTTTAGGTGATATGCGATCGTATAATTACGTCGTGATCCCAACGCATGATTTTGATCATATTAAATATAAAATACGTGCGATTGATTTTGATCAGCAAGCCTATGAGGGAAACTTTAAAGTATATAAACCCCATATTTTTAAAGAAAACTTTAGAATGGTAGAACTGGTTTCTAACCGACTTAGAGATAAATCTATAGAACAATACCGTGAAGAAGAGCGTGCTGTACTCGCAAAACGAATCATCACTTCTAAAAACCGCTTACGTCGATTATTGAAATGTATGACTCAAGACAAAATTTCTTCTGAAGAAAACCTGAAACAACTACGCAGTCAATTATACGACTACACGATGGACATGAAATTTAAGCGTGCAAAATCTATGGGTCAAATTGTAAAAACTGCTCTGGCTTTTGTCAAGCGTAATTATGAAGATGTAAGTATGAAGCGTATTATGGAAGCGCGATACTAATTAATGCCATAAAAAACAAAAACCCCGCAGGTACGGGGTTTTTGTTTCTATTTTCATAGCTATTAATACAATATCGGTTTAAAATGAATCTCGTCATCCTCTTCCCCCCCATACTTGGCAAAATTAGTAGCAGTCTCAATTAAGGCTAAATGTGAATATGCCTGCGGAAAATTACCCAGCAAACGCTTGGTTTTAAAATCAATATCCTCACTAAACAACCCTAAGTGATTGCTATACGACAACAACTGATCAAAGTATTTTATCGCTTTCTGGCGCTCCCCTATTTTAAATAAACTGTCGATAAACCAGAATGTACAAATAGTAAAAGACGAACTAGGCTCACCAAAATCATCTTCATTCTTATAACGATACATCAAACCGTCTTTACACAGTTCGCGCTCTGTAGCTTCAACTGTTGATACAAAACGTGGATTCTTAGCATCTATAAAACCGTACTGTTCCATGAGTAAGGTAGAAGCATCCAAATCTTTCGAACCGTAATACTGGGTATAAGCTTGCATATCTTCATTCCAGGCATTGTCGCAGATATCATCATGAATCTCTGTTCGCAGTGCTTGCCATTCTTCCAAATTACGGTGGCGTTTCAAAACTTCGGCTATTTTTATAGCACGGTCTATCGCAACCCAGCACAAGAGTTTAGAGAATGTAAAATGACGATCTTCTGTACGTAATTCCCAGATTCCTTTATCAGATTCTCTCCAGTGTTGTTTTACAATTTTGATGATTCCTAATACAACCGTCCAAAGCTCTTCGCTGTTCTCTAGTGTGGTTTCAAATTGAATGAATTGCTGATAGATAACTTCCATCAGAATTCCGTAGATATCATTTTGCTTTTGAATGTACGCCGCATTTCCTACACGTACCGGTGCAGAATTTTTATAACCAGAAAGATGATCTAATGTATATTCTACAAGGTTCTTTTCGCCATTAATACCATACATAATTTGCATTTTCTCATCCTTATCGGGCAACGTATCTATAATAAATTGTAAGAAATTATGTGCATATTTTGTGTGCCCCAGATTAGAAATAACGCGTATTACCATAGAAGCATCACGCACCCAGCAAAAACGATAATCCCAGTTGCGCACTTCGCCAATAGTCTCTGGCAATGAGGTTGTCGCAGCAGCAAGCACAGCACCAGATTTTTCAAAAGTCAGTGCTTTTAAGGTTAGCGCACTACGCATAATCTCATTCTGATAAAGCGGATATTTGGTAGTCACTTCGCTCCAGTTCATCCAATAAACCTTAGTACGCTGAAATTTAAGATACGCACGGTCTAACGTTTGCTCCATCAACTTCTCGTGATAAGACATCAACAAAAAAGCATTTCCGTCTAATGTTATGGCCTTTTTATTGAGAATATGCTCTTTTTCAAGATTAGTATATAAATAGAGTGAATCGTATTTACCGTCATCGGTATAGCTTTCTATATATTCCCCTTTATTTACGGTTATCGTTTTTACGCTGGCATACTCCAACTTAGGGTCGTAATTACAAACAAACTTAGGAGCTCCTTTTACTAAACGTATAAATCTGATGATATCTGGCGGAGCATAAAAAGATCCACTTCTTTTTTCATAACGCGGCATAAAGTCAAATACCTCAAAAGCATCAGTCCCGTTATCATACATGGTGCGTAAAATATTAGTCTGCCACATGTACTTTTGAGAAATCTCATAATCCTCACTTACTTCAAAACTCTGAGATCCTCCTTTTTCTTCATCCAGTAATTTTGCAAAAACTGAAGGTGAGTCAAAAATGGGAAGACAACACCAATCTAGAGATCCTTTATCTGATATTAAGGCTGCACTTTTGCAGTTTCCTATGATTCCGTAGTTTAAATTATCCATGAAAGTTTTTAAAAAGTTCTAAAGTTCTATTAAACGGCTAGTGTAACCGCTTCGATTTTCCGAAATTTAAGCATTAACAAAAAATCTAACCTTCCGATTACCTGTTTTTATGAGTAAAACTATCATTATTTCAAATAGACTGCCTTTACAATTACAAATCGACAATAAAAAAATCAAAGCCACTCCCAGTGTTGGCGGTTTAGCAACCGGAATGAAATCTGTTCACCGTGACAGTAACGGAATATGGATTGGATGGACCGGTCTAACCGAAGAAGAGATTCCCGCGGACCTTCGTGACGAGGTTGTAGATGCCACAATTAAAGAACAATGTGTTCCTGTTTCATTATCAGAAGAAGATATTGACGGCTTTTACTACGGCTTCTCCAACCGTACTATTTGGCCACTTTTCCATTATTTTATGGAGTATACCGAGTTTGAAAAGGAAAGTTGGCAGAGCTATGTTGAAGTGAATGAAAAATATGCTGAGGTAGTACTTGATAATATTGAAGAGGGTGATACGGTTTGGGTTCACGATTATCAGTTGATGCTGCTTCCTGCGCTTATTAAAAAAGAGCGACCAGATGTACAAATTGGTTTCTTTTTACACATTCCGTTTCCTTCTTATGAAGTTTTCAGAACGCTTCCGTGGAGAGAAGAAATTTTAAAAGGTTTATTAGGTTCAGACCTAATCGGTTTTCATACTTACGATTATCAGCGTCACTTTTTAAGTTCGGTTTCGCGTATTTTAAGACACGAAGTGAGCTTTAATGAAATCACACTCAAGGATCGTATTGTAACGGTTAACTCGTACCCAATGGGTATTGACTATGATAAGTTTTCTGAAGCTGCAGCAAAACACGACGCTGCAAAGAATCAATCAGAATTACAGCGCCGCCTGGATCTACATATAGATTCTACGCCAGATGCAAAAATGATCCTTTCTATAGATCGTCTTGATTACAGTAAGGGAATTGCGAATCGCATCAGAGCGTATGAGTATTTCCTTGAAAAATATCCGGAGTTTAAAGAGAAAGTTCGTCTGGTTATGTTGGCGGTTCCGTCTCGATCTAACGTCCCACAATATCAATTGCTGAAAAAAGAAGTTGATGAACTGGTAGGCCGTATCAACGGAAAATTTGCCTCGGTAAGTTGGACACCGATCTGGTATTTCTACCGCTCAATGCCTTTTGAAAACCTTATCGATTTATATACCACTTGCGAAGTCGCACTTCTAACGCCTATTAGAGACGGGATGAATCTCGTTGCTAAAGAATATGTTGCCACCAGAACCGACAAAAAGGGGGTTCTTATTTTAAGTGAAATGGCGGGTGCTGCTCAAGAAATGAGTGAAGCACTTATTATAAATCCAAATAATTTTGAGGAAATTGCAGATGCTTTGAAACAAGCAATAGAAATGCCCGAAGCCGAGCAAATCAAACGCAATAAATTCCTTCAGAAACGATTAAAAAGATATAACGTAGAGAAATGGGCTAACGACTTTATGACATCTCTAAAAGACACTGCTCACAAATCAGATATTGTAAAAGCGATACGTATGCGTGCTGATCAGGAAGATGAAATGTTTGATGCTTATAAAAAAGCAGATAAACGTATTCTTTTCTTGGACTATGACGGCACTTTAAGAGCCTTTGTCAACAATCCTGAAGATGCCAGTCCTGACGATGACTTATTAGAATTGGTTAGAACCATACACAATCAAGAAAATACTGAAGTGGTAATCATAAGTGGTCGTGATCGCCATACTTTAGGAACTTGGTGGCAGGATGTACCTATCACGCTTATCGCTGAGCACGGCGTCTGGAAAAGACCTGTAGGCGGTGAATGGGCCGTTACCGAAAATCTCAAGAACGACTGGATGGATACGGTGCGTCCTATTCTTGAAAAGTTTGTAGACCGCACCGCCGGTACTTTTATAGAAGAGAAAAACTATTCTCTGGCTTGGCATTATCGCAATGCTGATCCTGATTTGGGTGAAAAACGAGCGAGCGAACTTTCTAACGTTCTTAAAGAACTTTCAGCAAATAATGAGTTGGGTGTTTTAGACGGAAACAAAGTACTGGAGATTAAAGACAGTACTATTCATAAAGGTAAAGCGGTAACCAAGCATATTTTTGGTAAAGACTACAGCTTTAAGTTTGCTATAGGTGACGACTGGACCGATGAATTCATGTTTCAAGATTTACCAGATGATGCATTTACAATTAAAGTTGGGTTGCAGAAAACAGCCGCTAAATATTACGTAGATGACACCGAACGTGTGCGCGACTTGCTTAAAAAGTTTGCCGCATCCTGATTAAGACTATACTTTAGATCATTTACTCGATAATCGAGATTTAAACCTGACTACCGGGTAGGCAGGTGCTCCAAGGCTTGCCTCGAATTTAAGATCTATTTTCTTTTAATGTCTTGTAGGCTTGCCCCAAGATGATTTACTTTTATAGCGAGCAGATTTATTTTAAAGTTCTGTTCGCTTTTTTTAATCCTAACACTTGATATGAAATATACTTTTACTCTTATTTTTCTTTCTTGTTTTACAGCCCTACTGGCTCAAAACAATGTTCCTTCAGAAACAGATTTGCGCATCTACGGGATTGTTGATGCAGTCTCGGCTGATCGCATAGAAAAAGATGTACGCGCTCTTGCCGGTTTCGGTACACGCAACACCTTTAGCGACACTTTAAGTGACACACGCGGCATAGGAGCTGCAAGAAGGTTCATTAAAGCCGGATTTGAAAAAACTTCTCAGAACTGCGGAGGTTGTCTTGATGTGTTTTATCAGAAAGATTTAGTTACACCAGATATGGGCAGTCGAATTCCTAAAGAAACATACGTGGTAAATGTTGTTGCTATTCAAAAAGGAACCAAATATCCTAATCGTTATATCATTATGAGTGGTGATATAGATTCACGAGCAAGCGACGCTACAGATTTTACAACAGATGCTCCAGGAGCAAATGATAATGCAAGCGGTATGGCAGGAACAATGGAAGCTGCCCGCGTACTTTCTAAATATAAATTTGAGAATAGTATTATTTATGTGGGCTTATCTGGCGAGGAACAAGGACTCTTCGGAGGTAAAGGATTGGCGGAATACGCAGTTAAGCAAGGTTGGGATATCATCGGGATTTTAAATAACGATATGATAGGTAATATTGAAGGTGTTGACGGAGTAATCAGCAACCGGGATTTTAGAATTTTCTCAGAGCCTGTAGCGGCTAATGAAACCGAAAATCAACGCAAAGCGCGTCGTTTTTACGGTGGTGAAGTTGATGGCAATTCAAGACAATTGGCGCGTTATATTCATAAAAATGTTACCGATTATATGCCCGAAATGAACCCGATGATGATCTATCGTCTGGATCGTTTTGGCCGTGGTGGTCATCACAGACCTTTTAATGATTTAGGCTTCGCTGGAATTCGTATTATGGAAGCTCACGAAAACTATACACAACAACATCAGGACATTCGTACTGAAGATGGTATTGAATATGGTGATGTTGTAGAACATGTTAACTTCCCGTATGCAGCAAAACTTACAGCGGTGAATGCAATAAACTTAGCAAGTTTAGCCTGGGCGCCTCCTGCCCCAGAAACTGTGAAGATTGGCGGTATTGTAGAAGCAGATGCTAAGCTGCAATGGACTAAAGTAAGCGGAGCATTTGGTTATAAGATTTACTGGAGAGACACCACTTCTCCTACTTGGGATCACAGCCGTTATGTGGGTGATGTTTCAGAAATCACTTTAGATGGAATTGTAATTGATAATTCATTCTTTGGTGTTTCAGCAGTAGGTGCTAATGGTCACGAAAGTCTTGTCGTATTTCCTAACGCAATCATGCGATAATATTTTTTGGAATAACTTTTGAATTCAATATCCTAAATATAAACAATGCATAAATTATTTTCTCTGGCATTAGTCCTACTAACGATGTCAGCAGTTGCTCAAAAAACAACATTCACACATCAAGATTCTCTAAAAGGAAGTATCACTCCGCAGCGCGCTTGGTGGGATCTTACGCATTACGACCTTGACGTAGCTATTGATCCTGAAAAAGAATTTATTTCGGGTAAAAATACGGTTACTTATAAAGTTTTAGAACCGTATCAAACGCTTCAGATAGATTTACAGGAACCGATGAAGTTGCTTAGCGCAGTTCAAAACGGAAAAAAATTAGAGATTAAAAAAGATGGTGCTGCTTATTTTATTTCACTTAAAGCAAAACAAAAGAAAGAAGCGTTAAACAATATACTATTAAAGTTTGAAGGAAAACCTGTAGTTGGTGCTCGCTTACCTTGGGATGGCGGCTGGACGTGGCAAGAAGATTCTAACGGAATGCCATTTGCTGCTAATGCTAATCAAGGAATTGGTTCCTCAATATGGTGGCCTAATAAAGATATTCCATATGATGAGGCAGACAGCTTAGACCTTAAGATTTCCGTACCTAAAGGGCTTATGGCGGTAGGAAACGGTCGTCTTATTGACTCTTCTAAAACTGAGAAAACAGCTACCTATCACTGGGCAGTTAAAAATTCCATCAATAGTTATGGTATTAGTGCAGACATAGCAGATTATGCACATTTTTCAGACACTTACAAAGGTGAAAAAGGAGACTTAAAGCTCAATTTTTATGTGTTGAAAGAAAATCTTGAGAAAGCAAAAGAGCAGTTCAAACAAGTACCGCTAATGCTTGAAGCCTTTGAGCACTGGTTTGGGCCCTACCCGTTTTATGAAGATGGATATAAATTGGTTGAAGTCCCTTATTTAGGTATGGAACATCAAAGCAATGTGACGTACGGTAACAGATATGCTAACGGTTATTTAGGTCGAGACTTATCGGGTACCGGTTGGGGTTTAAAATTCGATTTTATAATCATTCACGAGAGTGGGCATGAGTGGTTTGCAAATAACATCACCAATAAAGATGTAGCGGATATGTGGGTGCACGAAGGCTTCACAGCCTATTCTGAAAACTTATATGTTGATTATTACTTCGGAAAAGAAGCTGCTGCAGATTATGTTATTGGAACTCGTGGTTCTATCCGTAATGATCGCCCCATTATAGGCACTTACGGCGTAGATAACGAAGGAAGCGGCGATATGTATTATAAAGGAGCAAACGTACTACATACCCTTCGACAATTGATTGAAGACGATGATAAATGGCGTGAAATTCTACGCGGATTGAATGAGCAGTTTTACCATAAAACGGTTACGACCGCTCAAATCGAGGATTACATCAGTAAAGAAAGTGGAATTGATCTGACTGAATTTTGGGATCAATACCTGCGTACTACGATGATTCCGGAATTGGAGTATTCAATTGACAAAGACACATTAAAATTCCGCTATGTGGATATCGTTGAAGATTTTGACATGCCGGTTCAGGTTTTAGTAAACAAAGAGAAATTATGGATTTACCCTTCCGCAAACTGGAAAACCCAATCGTTTGATGTATCTATTTCTGAATTCCAAATAGATCGTAATTTCTATATTGAATCTGAAGAATTAGATTAGCAAACTATCTTAGGGCAAGCCTGTCTGTATCCGACAGAGGCAGGCCCACAAGGCATTAAAAGGAAACAGCTTTTGACTTCGAGGCTAACCTCGGAGCACCTGCCAGAGGCAGGTTTAAATCTCGATTATCGAGTAAAAGCTACTTATATTGGTTAAATCAAAGCCAAACGAGAAGATATCTGGCAACAGCGAATTGCTCAACTAATTGAGCTTAGTAAGCAGAATATCAAGCAACGAAGCTAAAACAAAAAAGAACGCCCAATGCAAATTGCATTGGGCGTTCTTTTTATAGAAAAGTTCTTTGTTATTACTTAACTGAAAACGTAAAACTTGTAGTTGTTGAATAGATTTCTCCCGGCTTCAATAGCGTAGAAGGAAAATCTGCTTGATTAGGAGAATCAGGGTAATGCTGTGTTTCTAAGCAAAAACCACTTCTCATAGCATAGGTACCCTCGCCTCCTTTTTGAGGTAATGTACCATCTAAAAAGTTTCCGGTGTAGAACTGAACCGCAGGCTCTGTAGTCATCACTTCTAGAAATCTTCCGCTTTTTGGATCGTAAGCAGTTGCTGCAAGGTGCATAGCTCCATCTTCCTCATTTAAAACCCAGCAATGGTCATAACCTTTACCTTTAGCCAACTGATCGTTCTCTGCATCAATCTCTGCGCCTATAGCTTTCGCTTCACGGAAATCAAACGGAGTACCTTCAACAGCTCTCAACTCTCCAGTAGGGATTAACGTCGCATCTACGGGAAGGTATTGATCTGCGTTCAGCATTACTTCAGTATCTAAAACCGTGTTATCAAAATCACCTGAAAGGTTAAAATACGAATGCTGTGTAAGATTTACAACAGTCTCCTTGTCAGTTGTTGCTTCATAATCTACTTTCAAGGTGTTATCAGAAAGTAGCGTATACGTCACAACGGTTTCTAAATTACCAGGATATCCCTGATCTCCATCTGGACTTAGATATTTCAGTTTTAAACCAACGTTATCACCATCTTCGATTTCTTCAGCGATCCAAACCACTTTATCAAAACCTTTACCACCGTGAAGACTGTTAGGCCCGTCATTGGTTGGTAATTGATAGTTTTCCCCATCAATAGAAAATTGACCTTTTGCGATACGGTTTCCATACCGACCAATCAAGGCTCCAAAAAAAGTAGGATTACCGGTAGTAGTATACTCTTCTAAAGTATCGTAGCCCAGAACTACATCTTGAAACGTGCTGTCTTTGCTAGGTGCTTTCAGGTTTGTAATGATTCCACCATAGGTGATGATATCAACCTCCATCCCATTGGCGTTTACCAGCTTGTACTTTTCAACAGCAACACTATCTGGTGTCATCCCAAAATCAGATTTGGTAATGGTAGCTTCTGGCATTTCTGCCACAACAGCTGATTCTTCTTTCTTCGGTTCATTTTTACAATTCACCATAGAAAGCGCCATACCCAGAACAACAGGAACGACTAAAAGATTTCTATTTAATTTCATAATTAATGTATTTAAAACTTACATACGGTGTTGAAAGATCTGATAATATGCCTCATTAGCATTTATCGTGTCTTTAAAAGTACGCACTCGTGTTTGATCATCTATAACTAAAAGTTCAATACCTGCGATATCGGCAAAATCTTCCATAAACTCAGTAGTTACCGCCTGACTGTAAACTGTATGGTGCGCGCCACCAGCAAGAATCCAACTGGTCGCTGCAATATCAAGATCTGGCTTACAATCCCAAAGTACACGGGCTACCGGTAAATGCGGTAAATCTGCTTCTGGCTTCACAGCTTCCACTTCGTTAACAATTAGACGAAAACGGTTACCCATATCTACTAAAGATGCATTAATCGCCGGGCCTTCTGGTGAATTAAATACCAAACGAGCAGGATCTTCTTTACCACCGATTCCTAACGGATGTACTTCACATTTAGGTTTAGCATCCGCAATAGAAGGACAAATTTCTAGCATGTGAGAACCTAAAACATAAGAACCTTGTGGCGTAAAATGATACGTATAATCCTCCATAAAAGAAGTCCCACCATCAAGACCTATTGCCATAACTTTCATCGCACGGGTTAAAGCTGCTGTTTTCCAGTCACCTTCTCCTCCAAAACCGTAACCATCTGCCATCAGGCGTTGTGTTGCAATACCCGGTAATTGTTTCAGTTCTCCAAGATTTTCAAAAGTATCTGTAAATGCACCAAAACCACCTTCTTCTAAAAAGGCTCTAAGTCCCATTTCTATCTTAGCAGCATCCACTAAAGATTGACGTTTTGCACCGCCTTCTTTTACTGAATCATCCAGTTCATATTCCTCATCATAAGTCTTTAATAAGGCATCAAGATCTTCTTGTTTGATCTCATTTATTTTTGCCACAATATCAGAAGAGTCAAAACCATTTACGGTAAAACCAAAACGCATTTGAGCTTCCACTTTATCTCCTTCGGTAACTGCTACCTCACGCATGTTATCCCCTATACGAGCTACTTTAAGATTTTGAAATTCGTTCCACCCTAAAGCTACACGCGTAAATACGCCTAGTTTTGTTTGTACGCGTTTGTCTCCCCAATGACCTACAACCACTTTGCGTTTTTTACGCATACGCGACATCATAAAACCAAATTCACGATCACCGTGGGCAGATTGATTTAAATTCATAAAATCCATATCAATCTCGCTCCAAGGGATTTCTGCATTAAATTGTGTGTGCAAATGGCAGATAGGTTTTTGAAGTAAATTCAATCCTTTAATCCACATTTTCGCCGGTGAAAATGTATGCATCCATAAAATTAATCCGATGCAATTCTTATTGGTATTAGCTTCCAGACATAAGTCTGTAATCTCATTTGGGGTTTTTACTAGATCTTTATAAACGATCTTAACCGGGATAGCTGTAGAATCGTTAATTCCTTTTGCTATTTCCTGCGAATGTGCAGCAACTTGATTAAGCGTTTCTTCGCCATATAAATGTTGGGTTCCTGTAACAAACCAAACTTCGTACTGGTCAATATTATAATTCATAGAATTTTTATAATCAATTATGTTTATTAGATGTTTTATAGTTTTTAAGAGAAAAAGGTGTAAATCGCAATTACAGCGATGCAAATAAATACTCCTGCTGGTTTAAGATATTTCCAAGGTGTGATATCAACCTGACGGGTGTATTCTTCCATATAATCTGTCTCACGTGGGAAGAATTTACTAACGCTGAATAAAATTATTAGAACTAAGCCAAAGATAATTCCCATAATGTGTAAGAAACTTGGGAAAGCTTCTTTTGCAATCTGTGCAAGTTCTGAAGCATCTGTTATGCCTCCAAGTTCTGCTGCTGCAACGGCGTTACCTGCAATTATAGGTTTGATAATATAAAGGGTTACCAAATAGGTTACAACAGCAAACACGATTGCAATATTTGCAGCTTTTCCTGAAACTCGTTTTGAGAAATAGCCCACTAGAATTATTGCTAGAATCGGTACACTAAATGATCCGTTAAGTTCTTGCAGATAGTTGAAGATACCACCTTCTACCCCGTAAAGTAAAGGAGCGATTGCCATCGAAAATACGGCTAAAAAGATTCCAAAGGTCTTACCGGCACGCACTACTTGCTTTTCGGAAGCATCATTATTGAAATACTGCTTGTATAAGTCTAAACCAAATAATGTAACCGAACTATTTAAAGCAGAGTTGAACGAACTCAAGATCGCACCAAATAAAACTGCTGCAAAGAAGCCAACAAATGCTGTAGGCAGTACTGCTTTTACAAGCATTGGATACGCCTCATCTGCATTGGCAAGATCACCGTTAAAATATTGAAAAGCAATAATCCCCGGAAGCACTACAATGATAGGTCCTAATATTTTTACAACTGCTGCAAGACACAATCCTTTTTGCCCTTCAGCAAGGTTTTTTGCTCCTAATGCTCGTTGAATAATAGCTTGATTGGTACCCCAATAATAAAAATTAACAATTAGCATCCCGGTAAATAACGTTGTCCACGGCACTGAAGAGTCAGGCCCTCCTAGAATTTCAAACTTCTCAGGAAGATTTGTGGTAAGCACGTTCATTCCTTCAATAACGCTACCATCACCTACAGCCATTAAACCGAATATAGGAATCAATAAACCTCCTATAATAAGTCCTACTGCATTTATAGAATCTGAAACAGCAACAGCTTTAAGTCCGCCAAAGATTGCATAGATAGACCCGATAATCCCAATTCCCCAAACGGTTACCCAGAGCGCAGATTCAGGCTCCATCCCCATACGTTCTGGAATATCAAACATCGTATTAATCGCTAATGCTCCTGAATAAAGTACTGTAGGCAACATCGATATCGCATACGCCATCAAAAACAGGATCGACACAATCGTTTTCGTAAGTTTTCCGTAACGTTTTTCTAGAAATTGAGGAATTGTAGAAATTCCTCCTTTTAAATATTTAGGTAATAACACAAATGCCGTAAAAACCATTGCAACAGCAGCAATAATCTCATAAGCTGCTATTAAAATCCCTTCGCTAAAACCTACCCCGTTAGTCCCTATAATTTGTTCGGTAGAAAGGTTGGTTAACAATAATGAACCTGCAATAACAGGTCCGGTTAGACTTCGTCCTCCTAAGAAATACCCGTCAGAAGTTGTTTCGTCTGTAGTACGAGACGCGAAATACGAAATAACCGCAACTAGGAGTGTAAATGCGGCAAAAGTGATTAATCCCATAATATGATAATGTAATTGATTAGTTTAAAAATTAACAGCCCTGACCGTAGTAAGCATCCTTACCGTGCTTACGCTCGTAATGTTTTTTGATAAGCGAGTCTTTGAGCCTCGGAGCATTAGGATTTATCTGAAGCGTTAATTGTGCCATGCGGGCTACTTCTTCTAAAACCTTACTGTTATAAACCGCTTTAGCAGCTGTTTCTCCCCAGGCAAACGGACCGTGATTACCCAAAAGTACCATATTTACTTCTTTATAATCTAAGCCTTTGTCTTTAAAACAGTCTAAAATCTGAATTCCTGTATTGTGCTCGTAGTTTCCGGTGATTAGATCGTCATGCATAGGCGGTGCACACGGGATATCTGCAGTTAAATGATCTGCGTGAGTCGTACCAAAGACAGGAATATCCATCTGTGCCTGAGCCCAAGCAACAGAATACGTAGCGTGCGTATGCGCGATTCCTCCTACTCCTTCCCAATGCTTATACAAATAAGCGTGGGTTTTCGTATCTGAAGAAGGACGCTTATCTCCCTCAACAATATTGTTATCATAATCTACAATAACAATATCTTCAGGTTTTAAACTTTCGTAAGGAACACCACTAGGCTTGATAGCAAATACTCCGTTTTTACGATCTACTGCACTCACATTTCCGAAGGTATAAATAACCAGACCTAAAGCGTCTAGCTCCATATTCGCTTCGTAACATTCTTCCTTTAAAGATTTATACATGCGCTTCTATGTTCTTTTTGGATTTACTAATATTTTTTTCTACAAATTGACTTAAAACTTCATAGCGCTCCATCAAACCGGCAAACTCTTCAAGATGCTCTGGTTGTGGATGATATTCTGCTTCATAATCACTTCCTAAAGTCTTACTCGCCTCAATTACGTCAGGATAAATTCCTGCTGCTACAGCTGCATAAACAGCTGCACCAAGAGCTGGTGCTTGATCTGAAGCTGCAACTTTAATAGGAACGTTGAGCGTATTAGCCAGTGATTGCATAATAAATTTAGATTTACGTGCAACACCGCCGATACCTACTACAGATTTAATTTCGATACCTTCATCTTCAAAACGGTCTAAGATCTTTTTAGAGCCGAAGCAAATCGCATTGACCAAAGCCTTAAAAATATGTGGTGCACGAGTACCCATATTGAGGTTTGTTACCGCAGCTTCTAATTCTTGATTAGCATCCGGCGTTCTTCTACCGTTAATCCAATCTAGTGCTACCGGGATGGCTTCGTTATGTGGAATCGCTTCAGCAGCATCAGATAATTTTCTAATGAAATCTGATTCGATTTCTGCTTTAAGTTTTTCTTTTTGTTCTTTGGAAAGAATATCTGAAGTAAGCACTAAGTTATCAATTGGCCAACTCAATACATCTTTAAACCAAGCCAATAAATCTCCGAAAGCAGATTGACCAGCTTCAAGACCTACTAACCCTGGAATAACCGAACCATCAACCTGACCACAAATACCCCGCACGGTTCTATCTGTAGTAACTTCTGGTGAAGACACGCTGATATCACACGTAGAAGTTCCCATTACGCGAACTAAGGTATGTTCTTCAACCTTTGCTCCTACTGCTCCAGCGTGTGCATCAAATGTTCCAACAGCGATAACGGTATCTGTGGTAAGCCCTAGCTTCTCAGCCCAGGCAGCACTCAAATTTCCTGCTATTTCGTCTGATGTATAGGTTTCTGTATATAAGTTGTCTCTAAGTTTAGCTAAATACGGATCTAATTTTCCAAGGAATTCTTCTGGTGGTAGTCCGTCCCAGCTTTCATGCCACATCGCTTTATGGCCGGCAGCACAACGACTGCGTTTGAAGTTTTCTAAAGAAATTCCTTCAAGCAACGCATAAGTCATCCAGTCGCAATGCTCCATCCAAGAATGTGCAGCTTCCTTTACTTTTTGATCTTCACGAACAACGTGTAAGATTTTTGCCCAAAACCATTCTGAAGAATAAATTCCACCTTCATATTTGGTAAAATCTTCTCCACCCCAGTTGCGAGACAGTTCATTGATTTCATTAGCTTCTGCAATGGCGGTATGATCTTTCCAGAGCACCATCATTGCATTTGGGTTTTCTTCAAAACCTTCAGTAAGTGAAAGTGGAATTCCGGCTGCATTTACCGGAATTGGTGAAGAACCTGTTGTATCTATGCAAATTCCTTTTACAGATGCAGCAGGAACGCCACTTCTAGAAACAACAGCTTTTATGGTATTCTCTAATCCTTCTAAATGATCTAAAGGATGTTGACGAAAACGATTTTCTGAAGCATCACAAAACAGACGTTCTTTCCAGCGTCTGTAATAACTTACTTCTGCCTCTATTTCTTGGCCGTTTGAAGCATCAATGAGAACTGCTCTTACAGAATCTGAACCGTAATCCAGCCCTATTACATATTCTTTCATAAACTAAAATCTTACTATCTAACAAAGCTACTATAATCTATTTTAAAAAATGTACAAACGACACTTAATATTTTTAGTGAAATTTTAGATAATTTATTTAATCGGTATTCTTATGACATTTAATGAATACGGAGAAGCTTCATACATTGCTGTAGTACCTTTTACCTTGATTTCTTCAGTAACCGGACTTATTTCTTTTTGTGATTCAAAAGAATTTTCTTGCGATAAATTCTCTTCTTTTAAGACCAAGACCTTCCCTTTTCCTTTTAGTTTTTTTCCTTTAAAATTTAAAGATACCTCCTGAGCATCGCTTGAAGTATTCACCACTTTTACAATTACTTCACCGGCTTTAGAATCTAAAGTTGCTGAAGCATAAAGTTCGTCCTGACCTACTAAATTTTTTCCATCTTGAGTTACCGAGATCAAGTCGGTTCCTTTATTAGTTGAATATAGTTTCTGAACATAATAGTTAGGTGTTCCATATGACTCCAGATTGTTAAACCATATCATATCTGGCGTCCACTGCCATCCTTCGGCATGTGCCATCAAGGGGGCATAAGAAGTAAGCTGAACCACCTCTGCATTACGCTCTAAACCGGTCATAAAAGCAGCTTCGGCTAAAGCCGTATCCCAATTATTTTTGTTATCAGGACTCGCGATTGCTACACTCTGCGCTGCATATTCACCTGCAAAAATCTTAGGTCCGTTACGGTCATAACTATCGTAACGTGTAGCATTTTCCTTAAACCACTCCGGACTTCTGTAATAATGCTCATCTATAATCTCTGCGCCTATTTCTTTCAATTCTTTCATACCGTATTCAAAATAATCTCCGTCAGGGAATGGTCCACTACCCGAAACAATAATGATATCAGGATACTTTTCAGAAATCGCTTGATTAAATACTTTGTAGCGCTCTATATATTCTGGTCCCCACTGCTCGTTACCCACTCCAATATATTTCATATTAAAAGGCTCCGGATGTCCCATATCTGCACGCACTTTACCCCAAGGTGTATCTGTGCTTCCATTTGCAAACTCGATAAGATCTAACGCATCCTGTACATACGGCTCCAATTCATCCATAGGCACTAATTCTCCTGTATTGAACTGACACGCAATACCACAACTTAAAATAGGCAATGGCTCTGCTCCCATATCTTCAGATAATTGAAAATACTCAAAGAACCCTAAACCAAAAGATTGATAATAATCAGGAGTTAAGCGATGATCAAACTCCGTATTCCAACGGTTTACCAAACTCGGGCGCTCTTCTACAGGACCTACTGTTTTTTTCCATTGATAGCGTCGTGCCAGTGTACGACCTTCAACAATACAACCACCAGGAAACCTTAAAAATCCGGGATCTAAATCGTTTAAAAGTTGTACTAAATCTTTACGTAAACCATTTTCACGACCATTCCAGGTATCGGTTGGGAAAAGAGAAACCATATCCAAACCTAATTCTCCTGTTCCATCAAAAGTCAATTTTAAAGAACCTTTCATCACGGTTTTATTCGGAACAATTTCAACCGTATAGTTTTTCCATTCTGAACCAGAAACCGGCACCGAAACCTCAGCGATGGTATTGCCTTCTTCGTCTAATAAAAATGCATTTACTGCGGAAATAGCACCTTCCATCTGTTTAGCATCAAAGGTAAAACGGTACGTATTCCCTTCTTTGATTCCCATCCCACGGAAACCTTCATTATGCAACTCATAACCTCCTGCATTTTTAACCTGAACACGAATGAAGTTTAAATTACCTTCCCCTTCAAAATATTTAACCGGCATCGCAAAGCCAGATTCATTATTATAGGAATGTCGATCACTATTAGGTTGCGACCAACCCATCATAGGGATTGTAAATTCAAAAGAGCGGTTTTTGATCAGTTCAGCATACAAACCACCGTCTGCAGCAAAGTTAATATCTTCAAAGAAAATACCATACATCGTGGGCTGAATGGGCGCGATGGTCTTGCTCATATCTACCATTAGCTCTTGCTGGCTAAACGCAGTAGGACTTCCGAATAACGCGGAAGCCAAGACTGCCATTAAGCCTGTCTTTTTTAGTGTTTGTGATATCATTATGTAAGTGTGTTTGTTGTCTCTTATTTTTTTGTCTTAGTTGTATTAATCAAGCGAACGCCATAAACACCGGCAGTTGAAGAACCTTCTTCAGCCTCAAAACGTACTGTTAATATCTCGTTATCTACAACCAATTTCTTCGGTAATTGATAATCTACTTCAAAGAACTTAGCGCCTTCAGCTCCCATTAATTTAGGGTTTGCGATGACTTCCCCATTTACTAAAATCTTAAAATTACGATTGGCGTCTTTACCAAAATAGGTCACCCGCAAAGCTTGAGCTTTTGCTTCTTTATTTTTGAGATCATAACTAAACCAACCCGTTGCATCGCGCCAATGTCTGTTTTGATTCAGACCGCTGTTTGATTTTTCAGATTGGATACCGTGATCCGATTCAGGTTGTTGCTCACCGGGAGCAACAAAATCTAAAGTTATTGAACGTAAATACGCTTCTGCTTCTTGTTTCTCTTTCAATTCGCGTTGCATTTCGGCTAAACCTTCAGGGGTTTCTTTTTCGAAATAAATAGAGTAACGCTTCTCGTGAATTTTGTAAAAAGGCTGAAGTACCAAATCTTTATATTCTGAAGGATAAAATAACTCTGAAGCAGTAAATTCTAATGCTTTCCCGGGAACAGACTTTATCTTATCTAAAACTGATTCTCCCTCTTCTGAAACAAACATAGGCGCTTCATTAAGCGGTAAAAACGGACCGTCTGCAATATGTCCTCCACGACTGTCGTCTGCAAAAAGACCATCCTGATCTTCATCGCCTGTAACTGCTGCCAGAACTATAGGACCGTATTTGATAGAAATATAACCCGATTCATCCGGAATTTCTTCCAGACTTAAATGCATAGGCACTTCCAGCTTTACGCGATCTCCGTTTTTCCATTTTCGCGAAAGCGGAATATAAGAACCGGGAGTTGCTGCAATTTGCTGAAGCTTTCCGTTAACGTAAAGTTTCAACGTACCAGCTTTGACCCATTGCGGGTAACGCAACATCAAAGTTGCCTTTGTTTTCTTTTTACTGTTCCAGATCAGTTCGGTTGCAGCTTCTTCCGGAAAATTGGTGTCCTGAGTCAAAGTTGCATTTTGCGTTTCCCAGTTCACTTCTGAAGGAATAAAGAGATTCACATAAAGTTTATCATCTTTTTTCGCATAAATAAGTTCGTTGTACTTCGTATGGTTTTCCATCCCAGAGCCTACGCAACACCAAAAACTGGTCTCCGGCTGCGAATAAACACGGTAATGACCGGGTCTGATTGGTGTAAAATATACAAAGCCACCATCAGGATTTTGAGAAGACAAAATGTGGTTGAAAAGTCCACGCTCGTAAAAATCAACATAAGCTTCATTCGCAGAATCTTCAAAAAGCATTTTACTCAATTTGAGCATATTGTAAGTATTACAACTCTCAGGACCTTGCTCACTATTCAATACAGCAGAAAAATCAGCTATGGGATTAAAATGCTCCCGAACGCTATTACCGCCAATGCTTATTGAGCGCTTTGTGGTCACATTCTCAAAAAAGTTAACAGCAGCCTTTTTATAGTCTTTTGCTTCTTCCAACTGACTGATGCGTTCAAAACCTATAAATTTTGGTATTTGCGTATTGGCATGCATTCCGGTCAAAATATCCTGATTTGCAGCTAAAGGTTCTAATACGCTAAGCTGCGAAAAGTCTTCAGCTAATTTTAAGTATTTCTTGTCACCGGTAATCGCGTAAACATCTGCAAAAGTCTCGTTCAGTCCGCCGTGTTCTGAGCGCAACATATCCTGAATTTGCTCCTGACTCAACCCGGACGTGATATCCAGAAACCAGTCGGTTAACTCAATCAGCATTTCCTTTGCTAGTGGAATTTCAGCGTGAACCCAAGCATCTTTGAGTCCGGCAAAAGTCTTATGAATGTTGTACAACGGCACCCATTTATCGTTTAAACTGAAGCTTCCGGCATGTATTGTTCCGGCTTTAATTTCAGCCCACAGCGCATCGCTTCCCGGTACACCTCCTATGTAACCATTTCCATTTGCTTTTTGAACTTTATCAAGTTCAGATAAAGTATAATCTAAAAGTTCTTTTGCCTTTAAATCACCGGTTGAAGCATAATACATCGATAACGCGGAAAGATAATGCCCCGCAGTATGCCCATCAAGCCCTGTATTTTCCCAATTGGTATAAGATTCTGCTTTAGGCTCTAAACCAGCCTCTCGTAAAAAAGGAGACAATAGACGATCTGGTTCTAGCTGCGATATATATTTAAAATCGGTTAAAGCAGCTTCCTTGAAAACTCCGGAATTCACCGAAACCTCATTCAAAGGAAATAAATTCACCTGCTCTTGAGCTACAGCACAAGAACTGAAAGCAAACAAAAAAACAATTAAATTTCTCATATTATTCTAGTATGTTATTTTTTAAACTTGGCCAGCCCTCTTCATCCCATGTCAACTCAGAAATCTTAAGTTTTGGAGCTCCATTTTGATTAGCATCATATGCGTGAAAAATGATATAATCCTTATCATCAAAAGTATATGTACTATTATGTCCCGCACCATACCAATTTTCATTTCCTTCAATAATCAAGGTTCCACCACCATTGTTCAAAGCAACACCATCTTTATCTACATAAGGACCAACAGCATTTTTAGAACGTCCCACAACAACTTTATAAGTGCTGTTTTCTCCACGACAACATAGATCCCAAGATAAAAACTGATAATACCACCCGTTCTTTTTAAAGATAAAAGGAGCTTCTAAAGCAGCATCTCCCGGATTAGAATCTGCCAAATCAAAAGAACGTTCTCTTCTTGCGATAGTGTGCCATTCTTGCGGCTCTGCAATAGTTTTTAAATCTTCTGAAAGTTTAACCATTTTCAAACCTCCCCAAAAAGAACCGAATGATAAATAGGGTGCATTGTTATCGTCAAAAACTAAATTAGGATCGATTGCATTCCATAAATCGCGGTTAGGAACAGACTGAATCACGATTCCCTGATCTTCCCATTTATAATTAGGATCATCAGCATCTAGAGTTGTATTTACAGTTAAACCAATTGCCGAAGTATTTTTTGCAAATGCGGAAACTGAATAATACAGGTAGTATTTTCCGTCATGAAAAGTTATATCCGGAGCCCAAATATGATTATTGAAATCTGCTGCTACATCATCTGCCCAAACCGGTTCTTCTGTAAAAACCTGTGGCTTTCGCTCCCAGTTTTTTAAGTCCGGTGAACTGAATACCGAAATTCCTCTACCGGTACAAAAAAGATAATAGGTATCTCCCTGCTTAATAGCCACCGGATCGTGAACCATAATATCTTGTGCTGCAAGAGTCCCCGTAAGCAAGCATAATATAAAAATGAATATATATTTCATAACTATTTATTTCTCAGGTTGAATTCCTTCTGAAGTCATCACAATTCGTTTGATGGTTCCATCTTCATTATAATACAAACGGTCTACACAAACCGAACGGTGAAAGCTGCTCCCGTGTGTTGGTATGCTTCCGTTATGATACACGAAATACCATTTATCTTCAAATTCTATAATAGATTGATGGTTAGTATTAGAGTTTCCTGCAACTTCATTCAGCAAGCCTTTGTATTCCCAAGGACCAGTTATCGACTTTGACATAGCATAAGCCGTTTTCTCCGGAAAATCATAGGCGTATGATAAATAATACCAATCGCCACGCTTGTGAATATAAGGCGCTTCCGTAAATTTAGGAAGGTCAACAGTCTGAATAGGACCATCCATCTCAATCATATTATCTTTTAACTTCACGTACTTACAAACCTGATTTCCCCAGTATAAATAAGGTGTTCCATCATCATCTATAAAAACAGTAGGGTCAATATCATCCCAGCTAATCTTAGTCTGTGTGGTCATATCGTTTGTGATAAGCGCTTTACCTATAGCGTCTTTCCAAGGACCTTCAGGACTCTCTGCTACTGCAACTCCAATAGCCTTACCGGGCTTTGCTTCGTTATGCTCAACCGTTACAAACCAATAGAATTTTCCATCTTTTTCTACTACCTCTGCAGCCCAGGCAGAATGAATTGCCCAGTCAAAATCAGTAGGTTTTAAGGGTACTGGATGTTCTTTCCAGTTTACCATGTCATCAGATGAATAGAGCAACCACTCATTCATAATATAACGCTCCTCATTATCTGGAGCCTGATCGTGACCGGCATAAATATAAACGCGACCGTCGTGTACAAGCGCTGCAGGATCTGCAGTATATTTGTCTTTTACAATTGGGTTATTATAAGAGGCTTCAAGATTTTCAAAAAGCGTTTGACCACGTTCTACATCTACTTCAACTTGTTGTGCATTTGTTTTGCAACTCGCCATAAGTATAGCTGTAGCTATAATTGTATAAAAATGTTTTTTCATCTTAATTTATTTTTTTGCCCCAGATAGCAGTTCCTTCATTATTTAATCCTGAAAAAAGAATTGTTGATTCTATTTTATTCTCCCAGTCTCTACCACGTTCTACGTGAAGCTTATCTATAAATGCTCCATCACCAAAATTAAGCGTGAGCCAAGGGGAATCATAGAACCATACATCGTTTGCATTATCATTTATGCTTCCGTCTGTCTTCAATTCTAAATCTATTGAATTTTGAAAATCTGGAAACCTTTGTTCATCAGCATATCCCGGTGTCACGGAATATCCCAAAATAATTTGCTCATAATTTCCGACTAAATCAGCGGAAGTAATTTCGGTCTTGTCAACAGCAGCATAACGTTCCGGAGAAACAATAGGCCAACCATCTTGCGTCCAATGAATTTTTCTTATATGTAGAACCATATAAAAACTATTCTCACCCGGTCTCCCTTGATGCGCCATAAAATATTGCCCACTATCATCTTTAAAAATGCCGGGATGTGAAACTCCTTGCCAGCCAGAATGCCCATCAAAGCGATATGGCGCTAGAATCATTGGCCCATTATCAACTTCGGTATTAATGTCAAGTCCGTTATAATCGTAATACGGTCCGTTAGGATTATCGCTACGACCTACGCGTACATTGTATTTAGTTTGTAACCAATCATAAGCAATAAACATATAATACTTTCCTTGCTGCTCGTTATAAATAACTTCTGGACCTTCAATATTTCCGTTTACTATACCATTTGTAAACGCTCTTTGCGCTACTCGGGTTCCTTTATCTCCAGAGTTTGCAGCAAGCCCTGTGGAAGGATCTAACTTCAACTGATAAATACCGTCATAAGCAGAACCGTAATAAAACCAATGCTCACCAGCAGGTGTCACCACAACTGAAGGGTCTATAGCATTAGTTTGCAAAGGACCACCGGGCTCTGATGTAACTACCAGATCCTTCTCTATCCATGGACCTTCGGGACTATCTGAAGTCGCTAAACCCATAACACTCAATCTTCCCGTAGGAGAAGATAGCGAATAGTATAAGCGAAATTCATTATCCACTTGCATCACATAAGGAGCCCAAAGTGACTGAAAAGGTTGTGCTCCTTTGTTCTTTATAAAAGCTGCTCCCTTTGCCGGAAGACCATCAAAAGCCCAGCCTATCCATTCCCAATTTATAAGATCTTCAGACTTACGCATTTGAATACCGGGACGTACCTCTGAACCAAAAGAAACATCGGTATTGTAGCAATAATAGGTCGCTCCTACTTTTATAACCGACGGGTCATGCACATTATAAGGCCCCCAGTTTGCAACATTAGCGATACCTGCAACATCTGCGTAGGTATCATTAATATTATCTACTGTATAGAACTTAGAAGCTACCGGAATTTCAGGCTCTTCAGGTGTTTCTGGAGTTTCTGGAGTTTCTGTTTCCTCTCTGGTCTCTTCTGTAGGTGAATCTGAAGAACAAGCTGCCAGAGTTAGCATTACAAAAACAGCAAATGCTCTAAAAAGTATATTTAGTTTTTCATTTTTCATAGCAGCTAAGGTTTTAGTTGCCTTCTAATACCACAACTGAAAATGCTGGTAAAGTAATCTCTAGGGTTCCTTTTTTAAATTTGAAATCCTTGAAGATTGAAGGCTGAATGGCTTCTGGCTCATCAAAAGAATTGTGGTCTTGTAACTTGTCTGAAGCTAAAATGGTCGCTTTAAAGTCTTTCAGTTTCAATTCATTCAAATCGATACTTACTGTGTTTTCTTTATGTGCATCAATGTTCACTAAAGAAATATGAATATTACCTTCTGCATCTTTAGAAGCCGAAGCTGATATTGCAGGTAACTTATCACCGTTGTACTCATAATCTGGAGTATCTAATTCTATTGGTATCAACTGTGCGTCCTGATGCACGGTGTACATTTTAAGAATGTGATAGGTAGGAGTCAAAATCATTTGTTTCCCTTTTGTAAGCGCTACTGCTTGCAAAACGTTTACAGTCTGGGCAAGGTTTGCCATTTTAACACGATCACTGTGATTGTGAAAAATGTTCAATGTCGTACCAGCGATCATGGCATCACGCATGGTGTTTTGCTGGTACAAAAATCCGGGATTGGTACCTTCTTGTACTTCATACCATCCGCCCCACTCGTCAACAACAAGATCTACTTCTTTATTCTTGTCGTATTTATCCATAATTGCAACGTGTTTAGTGATCAACTCATCCATAAACAACGATGACTTCATAGTAGTAAAATAATGATCCTCAGTAAAATTAACATCAGGCCCTTTCTTATTCCAATCAATTACCGAATAGTGGTGTAAAGCCACACCATCTAACAAGCTTTTTGGAATGTTTTTCATCAACACTTCTGTCCAGTTATAATCTGCGCTATTAGCTCCTGAAGCAATTCGGTATAAACCTGCTTCATTGTTCCAAGATCCCATAAATGTTGCATATTGGCGGTATAGATTAGCGTAAAATTCGGGCGTCATATTTCCACCGCAGCCCCACATTTCATTACCCACACCCCAATAGGTTACTCCCCAAGATTTTTCACGCCCATTCTCTTTACGCAAATCAGCCATAGGACTTGTACCGTCGTGATTCACATATTGAACCCAGTCAGACAATTCTTTAACAGTACCACTACCTACATTTCCTGCCAAGTAAGGCTCTGTACCTAAAGCCTCACATAAGTTCAAAAAGTTGTGTGTCCCAAAACTGTTATCTTCAGTAACACCACCCCACCAAGTATTAACAATAGTAGGTCTGTCTTCTTGTGGACCTATACCATCTTTCCAATGATAGGTATCTGCAAAGCAGCCTCCCGGCCAGCGAAGATTAGGAATCTTAAGCGCTTTTAAAGCTTCGATCAAATCATTACGAACTCCGTCTGTATTAGGAATATCGCTGTCTTCACCTACATAGAATCCGTCATAAATTGAACGGCCTAAATGTTCTGCAAAATGACCATAAATATGGCGGCTAATTGTGGGGGCATCTTCAGAAGGTTTAACCTTGATTGTTGCATCTTGAGCATTCAATATGGAGACACAGCAAAATGCCACTATGAATGCACCTATAATTTGTAGTTTGTTTGTCATCTGTAAATTATTTGGTGTTTAGATTATTATTGAAAATGAGATTGGGGAACATTTTAAAAAGCTCCCCAATTCTCTTATTTTAAAAATAGTTAGTTATAAAGAATATAAGTACAAATATGATTTGTTAAAGAATCTAATTCTTTATTAAAAATCCGTGTACTTATATTTTTTGATTTAAACATTTAATTTGCTGAATTTGGCAATAAGTTTGGATTGACGTCTAATTCTGTCTGAGGAATAGGTAAATATTCTTTACCGGCAGTCCACGAGTTAAAATCTACATCATGAGATTGTAATTCAGAAAGTTTTGCTGAATCATACAACCAACCCCATCTTATGATATCGTGTATACGTATACCTTCAATTGCTAATTCTAATGCACGTTCATGAGCGATTTGATCACGCATTTCTTGTTGAGACATCCCGGGCTTAGTTACTGCAAGATCAGGCAAGTTAGCACGATCACGTACTTCTTGAATATAATCATATGAATCTTGTGTACGTCCCGTTTCATTTAAAGCTTCAGCATACATTAAAAGTACGTCTGCGTAACGCATTAAACGGTAATTAATATCTGACAACTCAACACTACCTTGACTTTCCGTTGCAAATCCGAAACCATCATGGGTGTACTTTCTAGGGTAAATTGCATCTTCAGCATGCGGCCAAGGGATGCTATCATAAACGGTCGTTGAGTTTGCTTCTGGTTCCAATGAGGCTAAAGAAACTAATAGTCTAGGATCTATACCTCCATCAACAGTTTCTTCTTCTTTATATTCATTATAAATCCACCGTGTTGGTAAAAAATCAGAATATCCATATCCATCCATAGCATATGTATGTCCTATAGAAGAAACCTGCATCCAAGCAGATGTAGGCTCACCTCCATAATTTTTAACTGTACCACCTACCTGATCTGGAGTTGCAAATTGAACTTCAAATAAAGACTCTGAATTATTCTCTGTAAATGGCCCAAAATTATCTTGATAATTATCTGTAAGACTATAAATATTTAGTTCTGGTCCTAAAATCAGTTTTTCAAATTCAGTAGCAGCAAGTCCCCACTGCTCTGTATATAAATATGATTTACCTAAGAAACCTGTAGCAGCTCCTTTTGTTGCTCTTCCTATTTGACCTTGGTCTAAACCAGAAACATTAGCAAATGTGATAGGCAACATACTTTGAGCCATCTTAAAGTCTGAAATCACTTGAGCCCATAACTCCTCTTCACTTGCTGAAGCCGGATAATATTCCTCTTCATTTTCTGGCACAGTTGTTACTAATGGAGCTGTTTGAAAGTTTGTCACCAAGTTAAAATAAGCCAATCCTCTCAGAAAGTGCGCTTGCCCTAAGCTACGTTGTCTTAATCCTTCATCCATATCGATATCTGGGACACGGGTTAAAACCTGATTTGCTCTAAATATTTGTTGATAATATGCAGTCCACATCCAATTTACTGGACCTGAAGTTGGTAAAATCGTAAAATTTGCAACCTGAATTAAATCTAACCAAGGACTATCCCCTGTAAAATCATCTCCGCGACCATCTGTTAATGCTGGAGTCATACGCATATAATAGCCATCTATCAACAAACTATTATAAGTAGCATTCACACCTTCTATAGCTTGTTCTGGTGTTAACCAAAAAGCATCTGTAGTTTGACTATTTGGGTTTTCAAGATTAAGTTCATCATCACAACTAGATAATCCCAGAAGAATAATTCCTATATATAAATATTTAAATTTCATGTGTTTTAATTTTTAAAATGATAATTCAACTCCTAATAAGAAAGTTCTTGGTCTTGGATAAGTACCATTATCAAAGCCTGGTTCAAATACTCCTGAAGCAAAATCAGGATTAAAACCTTTGTAAGCTTGAAAAGTATGCAGGTTTTGAACCGTACCATAAATACGTGTCGAATCAAAGAAATCAGAGAAATTCTGAACAGGAATAGTATATCCTATAGAAACCGTATTGATTCTTAAATAATCTCCCTTTTGTAACCAACCCGGTCTGTTAGAGTCTCTAGCATTTCCATTAGGATCATTTGCTACTACCCTAGGGATATTTGTATCAGTATTTGTTGGTGTCCACCTGTTTAATATATCTTCATGAGAATTTATATAATCTGTAGACCACATTAAGCTTCTATACAAGCTACTATTGATATAATATCCTGCCGCTCCAGAAGCAAAAACTGTAAAATCAAAGTTTTTATATTGTGCAGTAAAGTTTAGACCGTAAGTCAAACTAGGTATAGCACTACCTAAAAATTTACGATCTTCCTGACCTATTACTCCATCTCCATTTAAATCTTGAAATTTCACATCTCCAGGAGCTGTAAGAGCACTTTGAAATGCGTGGTCTGCTATCTCATCTTGAGATTGAAAAATACCTTCATAAACATAACCAAAATGTTGTCCTATCTCACTACCTACTTGAGTTTTAGAACCCACTCCGTATATAGGCTCATTGTTTCCACCTAGAGCCAACACCTTGTTTTTAACTGTACTTGCATTTGCTGAAACATCAAAAGTAAAAGCTCGCGTAGGGTCTGAATGATATGTCACTTCAAAATCAAAACCAGAATTTCTAAGACTACCTGCATTAACTACAGGAGCTGTATTTATAGAGCCTACAGAAGCCGGGATAGGCACTCCTACAAGGACATCTGTTGTTTCCTTATTATAATATTCTGCAGTAAAATCTAATGCTCCCTTAAAAAAACTTAAATCAGCTCCTATGTTCAAAGATGTTGTGGTCTCCCACTTTATATCTTCAGAAACAATACTGGTTTGAAGACCACCAGTCACTTTATTTCCTCCAAAATTATATGGAATATTACGGTTAATTGTTGGCTGATACAAATAATCACCAATGTTCTGATTACCTAACTGACCGTAACTTGCTCTAAGTTTAAAATTACTAACAACATCTTTAGCTCTATCAAAGAAATCTTCATTGGAAACTCTCCAACCCAGCGCTAAAGAAGGAAATGTCCCATACTTATTTGCAGGAGCAAAACGAGAAGAACCATCTCTACGTACAGTCGCAGTAATTAAATAACGATCATCAAAATTGTAGTTTAACCTTCCGAATAATGATGCTAGGGAACTGTAAACTTCATTACCTCCTACAGTCTGATTATTACCATTTGCCAATATAGGATAATAAGGTTTCGGAAGATTTTCTGAATGAGCAGTACGAATAATAGCTGAGTTTTTTTGATATGTCTGACCTAGAAGAACATCAAATGTGTGTTTACCAAATGTACCATTATAGTTTAAAGTATTTTCTATAAGACTCACTGTATATTGACGCGAATTATCATCTAATAATGACCTCCCTGAATTGAAAAAATATCCCATTTCAAATTCTGGAACAAAAGAAAAATCACGAGCAACAGTTTTATCATAACTCATATTTAGCTTATAGGTAAGCTTATGATTATCTGTATCAATAAGCTTTACTTCTGGATTAATTATCGCAAAAGTTCTATCTACTTCTACTGTATTTGTAAACAAACTATTAATACCTGGAACGTTCAGAACTATAGCTTGATGAATTTGAGAACTGGTTCCTGCGTATCCTCCTTCATTATTCTCATCAAAAACTCCTAAAGTAGGTATGGATATTATCAAGTCATTTATTAAAGGTGGTCTTCCTCCTGACAAGATATCTCCTCTAAATGTAAGCGAATTTTCAAATGAATGTGAGTAATATATAGATGGAGAAATTTTAAAAATTCCTTTTTCCATTACTGTATTTATTCTACCAGAATAGCGCTCATAAGACGGACCATTACCCACAAACACGCCTTCATTCTTAAAGTAATCTACAGATGCATTGTATGTTATATTTTCGCCACCTCCAGAAAAATTAAAATTATGATTCTGACGAGTTCCACTTTTTAAACCTACGTCTTGCCAATCTGTATTAATATTATCTACAAATAAATCTGAATTGGGATCGTTACCTAGAATTAATGGAAGACCTGCATTTGTGCGCTTCTCATTTACAATCATTTGATAATCTTCTCTACCTAAAACAGGGATATTTTGAGCAACCTCATCTATACCATAATAACCGCTATATTCAATTTTAAGAGGACTGCTTTTCTTACCCTTTTTGGTTGTGATGATCACCACCCCATTTGCCGCTCGAGAACCATAAATAGCACCTGCAGAGGCATCTTTTAATACTTGTATACTCTGTATATCATTTGGATTGAAATCACGAATTGATGTACCTACTGGCACCCCATCTACTATATACAGAGGTTGGTTATCTCCAAAAGTAGCTACCCCTCTAATTCTAACATTAGGCGCAGCTCCTGGTTGACCTCCCGAAGTAACAGTCACACCAGCTGAACGGCCTTGAAGCAGCTGAGAAACATCACTATTTGAGACTTTCTGAGCCTCGCTAGCGTCTATTATAGCAATAGATCCTGTTAAGTCAGATTTTTTCTGGGTTCCATAACCTACAACGACGATCTCATCTAAAGCCGCTGTTGCCTCTTCTAAAGTAACAGACAAAATGTTTTGTGGACCCACAACAACCTCTTGCTCTTGAAAACCTAAGTAGGTAAAGATTAATATATCGTTTGCGTTAGCTTCAATTGAAAAGTTTCCATCAAAATCAGTAACAGCTCCAGTATTTGTTCCTTTTACAAGAACGTTTACACCAGGAATGGGCATATTACCATCTGATGAAACAACGGTTCCGGTAATGGTTTTAATTTCTTGAGCCTCTGAACTCAAAAAAGGTACTAACATAAATGCGAGAAGAAACAGTCCTTTTTTAAAGACATTTTCAAGAACGCAAATACAATCGAATAGTTTGTTTTGCTTCATGTTGTAATTATTTAAACATTAATTATAAGTGTGTATTTTACATTTCCAAATGTATGCAAACATTTCAGAATTAAAAAAATATATTTTAAGAAAATTTTAATTTTTATAGCTCATTTATCAATAATTCGCAATTCGATACCGATATTAATGACTGTATCAATAACATTTATTTTATTTTTGGTGAGTTCCTTAGCTATATTCTATATTTTAGCTCTTTACTAATTATACTATTATGCTTAATAATTACAATGCCGAAGACAAAGTGCTTCTTGCGGTAGATTGTATCATTTTTGGATTTGATCAAGAAGACCTCAAAATTCTTTTAATTAAGCGAGATTTTGAACCTGAAAAGGGCAAATGGTCTCTTATAGGTGGGTTTTTAAAAATGACTGAAACTTTAGACGACGCTGCAAATCGTATTCTTTATCATCTTACGGGTTTTGATAAGATTTACATGGAGCAGCTTTACAATTTCAGTAAAATAGATAGAGATCCTGCAGAACGTACACTATCGGTTGCTTACTATGCTTTGATTAATATTGAAGATCACGACGAGAAACTTATAGAACAGTATTCTGCAAAATGGTTTAGCATAGATGAAGCGCCTTCACTAATATTTGACCACAACCAGATGGTTCAAAAGGCCATCTTAAGATTACGTCGTAGAGCTATTTCAAAACCTATAGGTTTTGAGTTACTTCCTGAAAAGTTTACTATGCGTCAATTACAAAAACTTTATGAGTCTATTTTAGACGAAGAATTAGACAAGCGTAATTTTATTAATAAAATAAATGCTCTGGATATTCTTGTAAAACTTGAAGAAAAAGATATGACCTCTTCTAGAAAAGGTTCCTACCTCTACCAGTTTGATAAAGAAAAATATGACCGAAACGTAGAAGACGGTATTACGTTTAAAATATAATTGTATATCCATAAAT
This sequence comes from Leeuwenhoekiella marinoflava DSM 3653, assembly GCF_900129005.1. Classification (GTDB taxonomy): domain Bacteria; phylum Bacteroidota; class Bacteroidia; order Flavobacteriales; family Flavobacteriaceae; genus Leeuwenhoekiella; species Leeuwenhoekiella marinoflava. The sequence goes on from NZ_FQUN01000013.1 coordinate 141,718, forward strand.
ACTCCTATATAGTGGAAGATTTCCTGTATTTAGATAAATGAATTAGCTTAAATGGATATTTTCATTTGGGGTTAACTATTATTGACGAAAAGAGCTGTCGCTTACATTTTAAAGAGCAGTAAGACAAAGAGGGTTTACTATGCAATCGATGCAGATCTACCCAGCATTATTGGCTTGAAAATAAATAGAGTTATCAGTGTAAGCCTTGTGAGACAAGGATTTTTTTCGTAGTGGTACTATTTTGGAGAGTTCCAAGTTCTTGTTTATGATCTGGTACAAAATCATTTTTCTTTTAGCCTCTACTAAAAAGGGATTTTCCAGTAAGAAGATCCAGCAACAAATTGGTCTTAAGCCTTATGAGCCGGTCTGAACGATGGTTCATAAACTTAGAAAAGTCGGTCGTGGCAGCAAGACAACATCCAATGTTATGCTAATGGTCGAAAACACCGTTTTGGAAGACATCCATAGCAGTTAAATAGATAGACAATGCAAGTATTTTAAGGCAAAAGTACTTCCTATCTAGATATCCCAGACTATATAGAACTGAAAATCAAATGAGACAACTACCAAAGAAACACTTAAATGGGCACACATTACCATTAGTAATACAAAACGGAACTTCGCCTGAACCTAACATAAAATCAAGAAAAAATATCTATACTTATACCTTAATGAGTTCGTTTATAATTTAAATAGAAGGTTTTTTAGATACAAAATATTTGACAGGTTAGTGATAGCAAGCATTACAGAAAGTGGGTATTAAACAAGTATAAAACAAATGAACTTAGTTTTTTAAAAGACAAAATCGGTGCATATAAAAATCGTTGACGTTTTCAAGCTCTGAAAACGCTATGAAAATAAGAATTCAGATAGTTCCTTTCCCTCTTAAAAAGCCTCGTAAACATAATTTTTATAAGGCTTGATTTTTTTAGGTTATTTCCCAAAACCTCTCAGAACATTCTCAAATAAAACTATTGGATAAAATAAACAGATGATATTTTAACCATAACCTGATGAGTTTCTATAGGTAAATTAATTATTATCGCAGAAACTTTGTGTCACACTCATATTTTATGAAAATTTTACTGTCCTTACTAATTTTATTTCAGTTAACAACCTACCATACTAATGCTCAAAAAAGCAAAACAAAAATTGCCTTTCTAGCTGACGTACATTTACAGGACTTATTTGGTGAGCTCAGTGATTCTGAATACAAAGGCATTCTAATTCCTTCTACAGATAAAACTGTGTTGATGAGATCTATGGAAGCTCAACTACATTCTACCCGTATTTTTAATGAAAATTATTTTGCTTTTATTAGCGCTTTAGAAGACATAGTCTCAAGAGATATTCATATAGTAGCACTACCAGGAGACTATTCTGATGACGGTCAACCACTACATATAAGAGGCTTGCAAAATATTTTAAATAAATACTCTAAAAAATATGATCTCCAGTTTTTTATAACCACAGGTAATCATGATCCTGCATCACCTTTTAAACAAGAATCCGGAAAATCAGACTTTTTAGGTAAGGAAGGAAAAACTCAGCCTATATTTAGTACTCCATATATCTATAAATCTAAATCAAATGAACTACCTGTTGTTGTTAGTTCTGATTTGGCAAAATTGGGATACTCAGGAATTACTAAAAACTTAAGTAACTTTGGTTTTACAGCACAACCCAAGTATGCATATTGGGCAACACCTTTTTCTGATTATACTTCAGAAAACTACAGCTACAAAAAGGCTCTAAAAGCATCTTCTTTAGAGAAACGCGTATATAAAATCACACCAAAACAACAAATGTATGACATGAGTTATGTTGTTGAAGTTTCAAAAAATGTGTGGTTATTAGCAGTAGATGGAGATACTTTTGTACCTCAAAAAAACGGTAGTTATACCGGTTCAAGTATAGGCTATAATAATGTTTTAATACACAAACCACACTTAGTTGAATGGGTAAAAAAAATAGTAGAAGAGGCTAATAAGAGAGGAAAAACACTAATTGCTTTCAGTCATTTCCCAATGATTGATTTTAATGATGATGCTTCTGCTGAAATTGAGGCTTTAATGGGTGAAGAAAAATTTCAATTAAACAGAGTCCCTAACGAAAAAGTTGCACAGCTATTTGCTAATGCCGGACTCAAAATTCATGTTGCGGGCCATATGCACATTAATGATACCGGAATTCGAACTACAGCTGAAGATAATACCTTAATAAATATTCAAGCCCCTTCTCTGGCGGCATACTTACCGGGATACAAAATATTAACAATACAGGAGTCATCAATAGAAGTAGAAACTGTCGTTCTCAATCAAGTAAAGCACTATAATCAACTATTCTCACTTTACAAAACTGAATGGAATCGTATGCAAAAATCTTCGGAACAGGCGCTTTGGGATTCAACTATTCTCGAAACTAAAAATTATAAGGATTTTACAGCCTTTCACCTAAAAGAACTCGTTCGGTTGCGTTTTATACCAAATGATTTTCCGGAAACATTGCGAAAATACCTACCTGAATTATCAGGAACAACACTCGTGCTTTTAGCAAATAATGCCGCAGCTGATACCGAAGAATATTTGCATCGCCTGCAGGCTGATTTAGATTTTAGACAAACGGAACTGGAAAAAGTGAATAAAAGCCTCAAAAAAATAAATCTGAACCTAAACCAGTTTAAAAATTTTAATGGGATGGATCTAATTTGTGATTTTTACAAAATTCGGGGAGGAGACCAATTGGCCTTTAAAGAAATTGGCAGGAAGAGACTTCAGGCGTATTCCTATCTGACAGATACCTTTTTGCTAAAACAATTAAACGTACCTGCTTCTAAATTAGAAATGCAACTCAGTCTGTTTTTTAAAATATTGAAAAAATTTAGAAATGGAGAACCTTCAGATCACTTTTTAATTGATTTAAAATCCGGATCGGTAAAAGCTTTACACTAGTTTTAGTAATACCGTTCTAAACAACTCAACTCAATCATTTTGTAGTAAGTTTTACGATTGAAAGTAATTCTTCCTAACCCTCTATACTCATTCGTTTTTGAGCGCTTTGTTACATTCTTTCTTTTATAGAAAAGGAGTACAACCCTATATTAGTTAGGAAATGGGAAATAGTTTTTAAAAGCAACTCTTCTATAAAACTCAGAATAAAAAATAAAAAAACCATCCATATTAGTTAATATTCACTTTTTTAATACAATAATGAGCATATAGTGAAAAAATTAAATGTTAAATTTTTAACTATATCACTTTACAGTTAATTTTTTTTATAATATTGATATGTAGTACATAACAACATTTAAACAAAGATCAATAACATCTAAAACAACATTTATGAGAACATTTTTACAACTCAGGATGCTTAAACAGGTCACGTTACTGGCGCTGGCATTGCTGGGCACAACCAAGGTTATGGCTGCTCCAAACCTTGTAGAAGTATTTTACATCTATGAGCAGAAAACGATTTCGGGAGTGGTTTATGACACAGATTCTGGAGAGACTTTACCCGGAGTGAGCGTTAGCATTAAAGGTACCAGCACCGGTACCATTACAGATTTAGACGGTTCATTTCAATTACAGGTTGAACCGGGCGCCGTTTTGGTGTTCAGTTATGTAGGTTATATGAAGCAGGAAGTACCTGTAGGCGATCAAACTTCGCTAACCGTTAATATGGAAACCGATGTACAATCGCTTGAAGAGGTTGCGATTATTGGCTACGGTAAAGTAAAGCGCTCTAATCTAACCGGATCAGTATCTACCGTTAGCTCAGAAACGCTTGAAAAAACCAATAAGGTAGACGCGGTTTCTTCTATACAGGGCCAGGTAGCTGGTGTTACTGTACAACGTACAGATAACAAACCCGGCGGAGGAGGCTTTAATATTCGTGTAAGAGGTGCTAATACTATCAATACAGGTTCCGGAAATGGCGGATACAGCCCGGGTCAAAACCCCTTATTTGTAGTAGATGGAATTTTTGTTGATGATATCTCTTTCCTTAACCCCGCTGACATCGAGCGTATGGACGTGCTTAAAGATGCAGCATCTGCTGCGATTTATGGTTCACGAGGTACAAATGGGGTAGTAATCATTCAGACGAAAAAAGGAAAAGAAGGAAAAATGACTGTGCGTTACAACAACTATGTAGGTTTTAAAGAAATCTATAACCTGCCACCTGTTTTTAATGGTAAGAGCTATGTTCCCTTCCTTAGAGATGTAGTAGTAGGCAACCAGTTTGCTTCTAATAATGATGGCAACTATGGCCAGTACTCTGCAGCAGCTGTTAATATTGAAGATTATCTTAGTGAAGAAGAACTTCAAAACATTGCAAACGGTGTAAGTACAGATTGGGTAGACCTCATTACGCGTAACGGATTTCAACAAAACCATACACTAGACATAAGTGGAGGGAATGAAAACACAGTTTATGCTGCCGGATTGGGCTACACACAAGATCAGGGAACAGTTTACGGTGAGGATTTCAATCGCTATACTTTAAAAGGAAATATTCAAAGTGATCTTACAGATTGGTTAACTTTTGGCTATGATAACTACATCACCTTAGCTAAAACAAACGAAGGTAGTTTAGAAGCTTTTAGAAGTGCATACCGTTTAAAGCCTATAGGAAGACCCTATGATGACAACGGGGATTTACTTTTCTTACCAACTCAAAAGGAAACCCAGCTTAGCAATCCTATTTTTGATACCCAAAACTGGAAATTAGAGAATAAATACATCAATTTTATAGGTAATATTTCACTTAGTGTAAAACCGGTTGAAGGCTTAAGCATTACCACAAAATTTGCTCCTAATGTAAAATACACTCGTGTGGGCGAATACCGCGGTTTGTACACCAAAAGTGCAATTGGTAACCAGAGTAATACGCGTGCAGAGGTAAACAACTTTCTGGACTACTCGTACACCTGGGATAACATTGTTGATTATAGCTTAGATATCGATAATGATAACAGCTTGTCAGCGACACTTGTATATTCAAGATTTTTACAGGACAATGAATCTTATGGGATTCAAGTAAGAAACTTCACATCAGACAATTTCTTATTTTATAACCTGGGAGCCGGTTCAAATGTGAACTCATATGGAAGCGGGTTTAGCAGACAGACTTTAGAATCTTATACCGCTCGTTTAAATTATAATTTAATGGACCGTTATATTCTTACCCTTACCGGTAGATACGATGGTGCATCAGTATTATCTGATGATAACAAATGGGCATTTTTTCCCTCAGCATCATTTGCTTATCGCGTGATACGCGAAGATTTCATGCGTAACCAAAAGGTATTTTCAGATCTTAAGTTACGTTTAAGCTACGGGCAAACTGGTAACAACGGTATAGGTGGAGGATTAAACCCGCTGGGAACCCTTTCGTTACTAGAGTCCAGTTATACCAATATTGGCGATGCCAGTGTCCCCACACTTTATGTTAACGGTCTTGCGAATCAGGAATTGAGTTGGGAACGCACTTCAGAAGTAAACCTGGGTGTTGATTTTGGTTTTCTAAACAACAGGCTAACTGGTAGTGTAGATGTTTACAACCGTAATATTAAAGACATCATCTTCTTTAGACCATTGCCCACAGTAACCGGTTTTGGAGGAACCTTTGACAACATTGGAGAATCCCGTAACCGCGGTATCGAAGTAGGCCTTAATGCCAAAATTATAGACAATGAAGATTTTACCTGGAGTACCAACCTCAATTTTGCCAGCAATCGTAATGAGATCGTAAATCTATATGGTAATAGTGATGAAATCATTTTTGGAGCACAGGGTGGAACTTTTATTCACCGTGTAGGAGAACCAACTGGATCACTTTATGGCTTTAAGAATGACGGAATCTGGCAACTGGATGAGGCTGCAGAAGCTGCATCTTACGGTCAGAAACCCGGGCAGGTACGTGTAGTTGACGTCAATGGTGACGGACAAATTACTGAACAAGGTGATCGGGTAGTTTTAGGAAATCCCCTCCCTAAATGGACCGGTGGCTTTACCAGCACGATGAATTATAAAAACTTTGATTTCTCATTCTTTGTATATACGAGTCAAGGCGTAACGATCTCCAGTAATTTTCACAATGCCCGAGCATTCTCATACGATGGTGAACCCGCCCGCTTGTGGAATGGATATGACACCAACTACTGGACACCTGATAACCCTACCAATAACTGGTTTCAGCCTGGTAACGGTGGACCGTATCAGGGAGCTATCAAAAATATGGATGTGTCTTTCGTAAAAGTTGGTTTTATGACCCTGGGTTATTCCCTTCCTCAAGAGACCATTCAAAAATTGGGTATTAAAAAACTACGCCTCTACACTACAGTTCAGAACCCGTTTACATTTAGTGACTATGATGGTTGGGATCCTGAAAACGCCGGTAGAAATACCTATGGCGCCTCATTTATGGCACGTACGTATATGGCCGGTATAAACTTTACTTTCTAAAAAAATTAACTAGTATTATGAAAAAATCAATTTATACCTCAGCTCTCGCACTACTGCTTACCAGTACGCTGGTAACGAGTTGCGATGATTTTCTTGAGGAAACAAACAGACAGGCTATAAGTATTCCTTCTTCAAGAGAAAACGAAGAAAGCTTTCTACAACTCGTTAATTATATCTACGAAATAACACGTGACAACACCACCCGTTATGCACCAGATATGCTTTATGTACTGGAAGATCTAGGTACTGATATAGTAACCCGAGCCTCCCCTCTTACCGGTGTTGATGCAATAAACGATTATGTGGATATGAACGCATCAAACTATGTGATGCAAGTGTATTGGGCTAATCAATATAAGCAGATCGCTGCTGCAAATACGCTGCTTGCAAACGCTGATTTAATTGATGATGTAGAAGAAAACTTAAAAACCAGAGGAGTAGGCGAAGCCAAATTTTTTAGAGCCTGGTCGTACTTCAATCTCGTTGAAAACTTTGGAGGTGTTCCGGTTGTTACCGAACCTATAACCACAGCACAATCTGATTTTACCCGTGCCGAAGAGCATGAAGTTTATGAGCTAATCGTAAGCGACCTCAACGATGCCATAAATGCCGTTGATGAAAATCCGGAAGAATTTGGCCGCGTATCTAAAGATGCCGCACGCCACTTACTGTCTAAAGTATTGCTAACCCGTGGTTACAAGTCTTTTGCGGCATCTGATGATTACACCGGTGCAATTTCTTTAGCAGAAACTGTAATTGCAAATCACCCGCTTGAACCTACGTTTGCAGATGTGGTTGATATGGAAAACCAGCGCAATGACGAGGTGATTTTTTCATTCCTTTTTGGAAGCGAGAGTTCAAGTGTCGGCTGGGGTAACACCAAACATTTACTTTACAAATTTGAATACTTCAACTATCCCGGACTAGCTCGTGGAACACTGTATCAAAATGGTATCGGCAGAATGCCTACTCCATACTTCTTCAATATGTTTGAGGACGAAGACACCCGTAATGAAGAAACATTACGATATGTTATGTATGCTGATGTGGCTGAAGAAGGACTTGAAGTGGGAGACACTGCTATTTATTTTCCTAAAACAGCATGGAGCCAGGAACGTATAGACAGCAAGCCTTATGCAGTAATTAATCCTGACCAGTACTTGGTTAACGACGGGGTTACCAATGTGCACTGGCCTATGTTTAAGAAGTTTGAAGACCCGGGTGCTCCGTTTGTATACGCCAATGAGCGTGCTTTAGGTGATCGTGATATGATAATGATGCGCGGGGCTGAAGCTTATCTAATTGCAGCAGAAGCCGCTTTGCAGAACAACAATGCAGGCGCAGCAGCTAATTACCTTAACGCCGTGCGCTCACGTGCCGGGATCACTACGCCGCTTACTGCAGGAGATGTAGATCTTGCGCTCATATTGGATGAACGTGCCCGCGAACTCATAGGAGAAATAAACCGCTGGATGGATCTGAAACGTACCGGTACTCTGTTATCGCGCGTTTTAGAATACAACCCACACGCAGCACTTAACAGTGCAATAGCCGAAAAACATCATCTAAGACCTATACCACAGGCTGAGATTGATGCTTCCGGTAAGACAATTAGCCAAAACCCCGATTATTAAAACCCGAAAATCCGTTAATCTCGACCTGGCCTTAAGATTAACGGATTTTTTTAAATTCAGTTTAAAAAATCAGCTCAGTTTACTAAAATGTGGTGTAAGATGATTGCGCATGTGCTCTCTAAACTCATAAGCAGTCCCGTTACGCAAGGTTTCTACCAGATCATTATGTGAGACAGTACCCCTTACAGGTTCAGCGGCAGACTTAGATTCCTGTTGCATCATATAATGAAAAACGGGTAAAAGCATAGATTGAAAACGGTTTAAAGTTCCGTTACCTGACATTTTATAGAGATAGGAATGAAACTCAATCTCATAAGCCAAACGGGTCTGAAGCTCCGTTTTACAAAGCGGATCATTAGCTTCCCGGTCTACTATTTCTTGTAAACTATTTACATCAGAATCTTTTTTTCTAATGAACAGCAATTCACTCATACCGACTTCAAGCACCAGTCGCAACTCAAATATGTGTTGCATGGCTTCTTCCCCAAGAAGGTCAGGATCCATAATGCGCTCAATTCCGCTTAAAATATCAGGCTCTGCAATAAACATCCCCTTACGCTTTTTAGACTCGACAACGCCCAGCATTCGCAGGCGGCTAAGCGACTCGCGCACGATGTTTCGGCTAACACCCAGGTTTTCTGCAAGTTCAATTTCACCCGGTAAAGAGTCTCCAGATTTAAAGCGGTTCTCTTTTAAAAATTCGAGAATGCGCTGTTCTACCTGCTCAACAAGTGAAACAGATTTGATGGGTTTAATTTTGGAAGACATAATGAATTGATGGTTAATTGCAAATTTCTGGTAAATCAACTGAAAATTAAGACATTCAAAAAAGTAATTTTAACACATATTTTAAATATATTGCTATTTAAAATATGTCCTACATATAAAATTAATGAACATTACGAATATACACGATTTTGGTGCCGTAAATGATGATTTTACGAATAATTCGGTTTCCATTCAGAAAGCAATTGATCATTGCTCCGATCTGGGTGGCGGAAAAGTAATTATTCCTGCCGGTACCCCTTTTTTGTCAGGCCCCTTTGACCTTAAATCAAATATTGAATTACACTTAGAACAAGGCGCTGTACTGAAAGCCTTCCCTGACGAAAGTACTTACACAAAAAGTGCTTTCAGACAAAATCTGGGTGAAGGCACAATCTGGATAGGTGGAGAAAATCTCAGCCAGATTGCTATTACGGGCGGGGGTAAACTAGACGGCAATGGCATCTTCTTCATGGGTGATGAACTGCACGATTCGTATGAGCTCAAACCTTTTGAAACTATAGATCCCAGACCGCACATACTCACACTGGTATCGTGTAAAAATGTAAAGATACATGGCATTACGGTAAGTAATGCTGCCTACTGGGCCCTACATTTTATAGGTTGCTACGATGTTTCTATCGCAAATATTTCGATCTATAACGATCTTAAAGTGCGGAACAGCGACGGTATTGATCTTGATCATTGCCAAAACGTACGCATCAGCAATTGCCATATCGAATCGGGTGACGACTGCATTTGCTTAAAAAATCGGAGGGAATATGAAGAGTTAGGTCCTTGCAGGAATATCGTCATTTCAAACTGTACCCTGATTAGTACTTCGTGCGCTATCAAAATTGGCTCCGAAAATATGGACGCCATCAGCCACGTTACTTTTAATAACTGCATCATCACGGGAAGTTGCCGGGGTATTGGTATTCAAAACCGCGATGAAGGCACGGTTTCAGACATTATTTTCTCGAATATTATGGTAGAATGCAAACAGTTTTCTGACGTATGGTGGGGAATGGCTGAGCCTATTTACATCACCGCTTATCCACGCGCCTCACACAATCATAAAGATGCAGGCTGGAGGTTGAAGCCGGGAGCTGCTGAAGCCGGTATTGGCAAGGTTTCAAACATCACCTTTGCCAACATTAGGTGCAAGAGCGAAAACGGTATTTTCTTGGGTGCAGCATCACCAGGTCTTCTGGATAATATCCGCTTTAACGATATTGACCTCGAGATTTCAAAAACTACCGAATATCCCGGAGGTTATTACGACTGCAGACCTTGTAAAAATGCTGATTTTATTGGCGAGCAGACCGCAGGTTTTTATATGATAAATGCCCAAAACGTGTACATTTCAAATACCACCGTAAACTGGGGAACTCAAAGACCAGACTATTACGGTAACGCGCTTTATGCCGAAAACATAACCTCTTTGGTTCTCGATAATTTTAATGGAGCTGCGGCTTTTGATCATCTCGAAAGCATCGTTAAGAAAGGAAACACTCAACTCGAAAAAATCGCAAACTGATTATGGTTTTAGGCTTATCATATCTGGATATTGTAGTATTGGCGCTATACTTTGGCGTCATTGTATATATCGGTATACGATCTAGCCTAAAGATCAAGAAGGAAGAAGATTACTTTTTAGGTGGCAGAAAGTTTGGAAAACTATTTTCAACCTTTGCCAGTTTTGGCCAGGCCACCTCTGCAGATGGACCTGCAGGTGTCGCAACCACCACATTTAAAAATGGCGCAAGCGGGATCTGGAGTTCACTTTTGATGCTTTTTGCCACTCCTCTGTTTTGGATTACGGCGCCCTGGCTGCGAAGGCTGCAGATCACTACAATGGGCGATTTTTATGAGGAGCGTTACGCTTCGCGAAAAATGGCCGTCACCTACGCCTTAGTAGGAACCATAGGGATGATGGGCTTACTTTCGGTAGGTTATAAAGCGGTTACCACAACAGCTTTAGCAATGACTGGAAAATCCGAAACCGCACTGACTGCGACTGAAAAGATCGAAAAAGAGAAAGCAGATCGCTTATTTGAACTGTCTAATGAAAACTTTACCTACCTCTCGCAGGCCGAGAAACAGGAATTAACCGAACTAAGACAGGAAAATCCGCGGGCATTATTCAGTTATTTTTCTGAAGACATGCTTATCTGGACCATCTGCTTTATCGTTCTGTTTTACACAGCATTAGGAGGACTTGAAGCTGCTTTTTATACCGATTTACTTCAGGGTATTTTTATCATTCTGCTTTCAATTATTCTTATACCCTTCGCCTGGTCAGCGATTAACGAGCAATTTGGCGGCAGCGGTATGATGCAGGCCCTTTCGCATCTGCACGAGCAACTACCCGAAAGTACTTTTGAGATTTTTGGTTCACCTGCGACCATAGACTTTACTTGGTATTTTATAGTTATGGCTGCTTTAGTATCGGGAATGACGGTAGTCGCACAGCCGAATCAACTGGTAACCGCAGGTGCTGCAAAGAATGAGGATGCTGCGCGTACCGGCTTTGTGACCGGTACGTTTATGAAACGTATTGTGACCATTTTATGGGGAATGGTGGGGCTTTGCGCCATATTGCTTTATGGAGGTAAAATCATGAACTCCGATTTTGTTTGGGGTCACGCCACCACACAATTGCTGGCTCCTCTGGGATTGGGTCTTGTTGGTCTGATGCTGGCCAGTTTAATGGCGGCTTTAATGTCTACGGCAGACTGCCTGATGATTACCGTATCCGGTTTGGTGGTCAACAATTTTTACAAATACTTCTTTCCAGATAGGTCTGCCAAACATTACATCTGGGCAGCACGTATCTCGGGAGCTATTTTCCTTATTGGGGCGGCAATCATTACCACCCAGTTTGATACGATTTTACAGATTTTAAAGTTTATCTGGGAGTTTTTTGTAGTCTTTGTAGCAGCCTTCTGGCTGGGCTTAAAATGGCGACGTGCAAACCGAATTGCAGCATGGAGTTCGATTTTGCTCACTTTTATGCTGTTTTACATGATTCCGATGATTTTGCCTACGGTTTTTCCAGCGATGCGTACTGATGAAAATCTTACCAAACTTACCGACTCCCGCATTGTAACGCGAAATTATGAAGTGAAGGAGGTTGATTTGGAAAACCGCAAACACGATATCGCAAAATGGGAAGAGCTTCCGAAAAGCGAAAAAGAGCAGATCAAAAAACCGAAACAACTTAGTCTGGGTGATCGCTATGCTGTTGATTATGCTATGCCCCGTCAGGCTATTTTTTGGTCTAAAAGTGTTTCTAGTGCTAAAGACGGAACCTCCTACGGCCGCGGTTATATGTATCTCGAATTGTACCTGCTGGACCGTCTGGGATGGGATCTTTCTAAAAATCCGTATGCTTTAAACGAAACCATAAGGCTGGGCATACGCCTGTTGTTTCCGTTTCTGGTGCTGATTCTTATCGCTTTGACCACAAAACCCGATTCTGAAGAACATTTACGCTTGTTCTATCAAAAGATGCGCACCCGCGCAACCGATAACAGTTCGCTGAAAAATCAACCCATTACTGAAACACTCTTATTCCCAAACAGCAATTGGGAAATTTATACCTGGAATAAAAAAGACCGTAACGGCTTCCTTCTGGCCTGTCTCATTGTTATACTCATTATTGGATTACTTTACCTGATGGTTTCCCTCGGGTCTTAAAACGCTATGACTTATGAAAAATACAAACCAAAACATACAACCGCTACAAAGTCTGGACGAATGGGAAGATGACGTTGTACGTCGCTATCCTGAGCCGGCTGCAAAAGCCAAAGAGGACTTTCGTAATTATGAAGCTCCTGCTCGTGACACGGTAAAAGAATTTTACCGCATTAATCATATCAACCAAACCTATGATTTTGTACTTGAAAAGAAAAACGATTACCTCAAGTTCAACCGGCGCGAGATGTCGCTTTGGGATGCTGTAGAATTTTTAAATACGCTCGTTGACGATTCTGACCCGGATATTGACCTGGATCAAACGCAACACTTACTGCAAACTTCTGAAGCAATACGTGCAGACGGGCACCCAGATTGGTTTGTACTTACTGGTTTTCTGCACGATTTGGGCAAAGTGCTTTGTCTTTTTGGCGAACCGCAATGGGCAGTGGTAGGTGATACCTTCCCGGTTGGATGTGCGTATTCAGACAAGATTGTATATACGGAGTTTTTCAAACAAAATCCAGATTACTCCAACGAGCGTCTAAACACCAAATATGGCGTGTACGAGCCCAATTGCGGACTGGAAAATGTGCATATGTCTTGGGGTCACGATGAGTACCTCTATCACATTATGAAAGACTATCTTCCTGAGCCTGCTTTATATATGATACGTTATCACTCGTTTTATTCGCAACACCGCGAACGGGCTTATGATCACCTAATGAGTCCTCATGATCACGAGATGTTTAAATGGGTTGAAAAATTCAATCCCTACGATCTCTATTCCAAGGCTCCAACCCCGCCAAACGTAAAAGAATTGCGTCCCTATTACGAGAATTTGGCTGCTAAATTTTTACCGGACACGCTAAAGTTTTAGATTACATTTTTATAAATAGTACCTGTTATGATTCTCAAAACCAAATACGCATCAGCCATACAGCTTGCCTGCTGCCTGCTCGTTATTTTAGGCCTGAACTCCTGTCAAAAAGAAGTAGAGGCTAAGCCTGCAGCAGAAACTCCCTACCAAGGTCTGCTTAATCGGGTTGTTCCCGAATATGCAAATGAGTTTACCATCGATTCGTTGCCCGGAGCCGGCGATCAGGCTTTTGAAATTGCAGCTCAGGATGGTAAAATTAGTTTGAGAGGGAATAATGGGGTGGCTATCGCTTCGGCGCTGTACTATTACATCAAGGAGTATGCTCACGGGCAAATTACCTGGAATGGCACAAACCTTAATTTCCCCAAATCCCTGCCCCTGCCCGAGAAACCGGTACGTAAAGAATCACCTTACGAATACCGTTATTACCTCAACTACTGCACCTTCAACTACTCGATGAGCTGGTGGGACTGGAAGCGCTGGGAAAAGGAGATTGACTGGATGGCACTTCACGGCATCAATATGCCCCTGGCCATCACAGGGGAAGAATACATTTGGGACGAGGTTTATAAATCCTATGGCTTTACAGATGAAGATCTTAACGATTTCTTCAGCGGTCCTTCGTATTTCTCCTGGTTTTGGATGGGAAACCTGGACGGCTGGGGCGGCCCGCTTCCGCAAAGCTGGAAAGAAAGCCATCGTGACCTGCAGAAAAAAATCTTAAAGCGCTCACGAGAATTGGGGATGAAACCGGTACTTCCGGCATTTACGGGTCACGTGCCTGCGTCCTTCAAAAAGTTCTTCCCCGATGCAAATCTTAAAAAAACCAACTGGGGTAATGATTTTGGCGACACCTACATTCTTGATGCCGGAGATCCGCTTTTTGCAGAAATTGGTAAACGCTTTTTAGAAAAGCAGGAGGAAGTTTTTGGTACAGACCACCTCTATACTGCAGATACCTTTAACGAGAATGAGCCGCCTTCAGATGACCCTAAATATTTAGGTGAATTGAGCGAAAAGATTTTTGAAGGAATGAAAGCTGCAGATCCCGAAGCCACCTGGGTAATGCAGGGTTGGTTGTTTTACAGTCATAAGGACTTTTGGAAGACACCACAAATCAAAGGCTTGCTCAGCACAGTGCCTGACGATCGCATGATCATTCTCGATCTGGCTACCGAAATCGAACCCGTCTGGAAACAAACCGAAGCCTTCTACGGCAAACAGTGGATCTGGAATATGCTACACAATTTTGGCGGAAACATCAGTATGTTTGGCCGTATCGAGACCGTTGCCGAACAACCGGCGCTGGCGTTAAACGACAGCACTTCAGGAAATTTAAAAGGAATTGGCCTTACAATGGAAGCCATAGAGCAAAACCCGGTACTTTACGAGTTGATGACCGATAATACTTGGCGCGATACCCCTATTGAACTCAAGCCCTGGCTGAAGCAGTACACCCGCAACCGTTATGGTGCGGTAAATGACAGCATCCTAAAAGCCTGGGATGTTTTAGTAGAAACCGCTTATAACGGCACCACCATTCGCGATGGCGCCGAATCGATCATCGCAGCACGGCCTACTTTTGAAGGCTACCGCCGCTGGGCACGTACCAAAATGAATTACGATCCACTTGATCTATTGCCTGCCTGGGATTTATTTATTGGTACAAGTAACACCTTTAAAAATTCAGATGGTTTTGAATACGACCTCGTAGACCTTACCCGTCAGGTACTTGCCAACTATGCGCTACCCGTGCAACAGCAAATGGCTATCACTTACCGCAACAATGATAAAGAAGCCTTTAAAAAGCACAGCCAAGAGCTGCTAATGCTTATCAGTGATCTGGATAGATTGCTCGCTACGCGAAAAGACTTCCTGCTGGGACCCTGGATCGCCGATGCGAGAAGCTGGGGCACCACCCCTGAAGAAAAAGCCCTTTACGAGCGAAATGCCCGCAACCTCATCACGCTTTGGGGCGGTCCTGATAACCCCCTGCACGAATACTCGTGCCGCCAGTGGAGCGGGGTGCTTAACGATTTTTACAAACCGCGCTGGCAACAATTCATCACCGATGTTGAAGCCGCTTGGGGTGATTTTAATCAGGAAGCTTTTGACGAAAAAATCAAACAATGGGAATGGAACTGGGTCAACAAAGAAGAATCCTACCCTACTCAGCCCAGCGGCAATGCCTATGAAGTCGCAAAAGAGCTTCACGCTAAATACCGAAGCAAAATTGATCCGATCACTAAGATTATGCCGCCTATTGACTATAACTATTAAAACCAGCCTATGACTGTAAAAACTTCAGAACGCTTTTTATCGCTTGACGTATTTAGAGGGCTTACCATCGCCCTGATGATCCTGGTAAACACTCCGGGCACCGGTGCAGCCATGTATCCGTACCTGGTGCACGTACAGTGGTTTGGATTTACGCTGGCAGATTTGGTTTTTCCGTCTTTTCTGTTTGCGGTAGGTAACGCTATGAGCTTCTCTATGCGTCGTTTTCAAGAAGCTACACCTGCAGACTTTTGGAAGAAAGTGCTTAAACGCACTGCCATCATCTTCCTGCTGGGATTCCTGATGTACTGGTTTCCTTTTTTTGAATTTAATGACGGGCAGCTGCAATTATCTCCATTCTCAGAAACCCGTGTTATGGGCGTTTTACAACGTATTGCCCTATGCTACTTTTTTGGTGCGGTGATGGTACGATATTTTTCGGTCAAAACCATTGTATTTATCTGCTCCGGAATTTTACTTGCCTATTGGGGAATTCTGTACGGTTTTGGAGAACCCGGTCACGAACTCGAGATGGCGACCAATGCAGCGGCAAAATTTGACTTTGCGATTTTAGGCGAAGGTCACATCTATAAAAAAGATGCCATCCCCTTTGATCCTGAAGGCATTCTGAGCACGCTGCCCAGTATTGTCAACGTACTTGCCGGTTACCTCGCCGGTGTGTTTATCAGACGGAAAGGTAAATCCTACGAAACCATTGCCAAGCTGATGCTGGCCGGCTTCCTGATTTTTGCCCTTGCCGAATGGTGGGCTTTGATTTTTCCGCTTTCTAAAAAATTATGGACGAGTCCGTTTGCGATGTTAACAATAGGCCTTAATCTGTCTATGCTGGCAGCACTCATCTTTGCGGTAGAACTGAAAAACATCAAATTCGGAACAAACTTCTTCAACGTCTTTGGCAAAAATCCGCTGGTGATTTATCTCTTTTCTGAACTCTTTTACATCAGCCTGCGTCTGATTCCCGTAAATGAAAATCAGGATGCTTTTGAATGGGTAAGTGAAGACATTTTTCAACGCATATTCCCGGGGTCCTTTGGAGCCTTGATTACCGCTATTGTGTTTATGCTCCTGTGCTGGGCGCTGGGCTACTGGATGGACAAAAAGAAAATCTACGTCAAAATATAAGTATTGAACATTGAATTCATGAAAGTTACTGCATTCCTCTATTTAATCTTATTTACCTGCTTTGCAAGTCTTGCGCAACAGGTTAACGAATGGGAGAACCCGCTGGTGTATGAGCGCAACAAACTGGAACCGCATACCGATTTTATCGCTTATATAACAGAAACCGATGCCCGCGCAGATGTATTTGGAAATTCCCCTTACTATCAATCGCTCAATGGCACCTGGAAGTTCAACTTTGTCAAAAAACCGCAAGACCGGCCGCGCGATTTCTATAAAACCGGTTTTGATGATTCGGGCTGGGAAAATATTACCGTACCTGCTAACTGGGAGTTAGAAGGTTTTGGTACGCCTATTTATACCAATATCGATTATCCATTTCCTAAGAATCCGCCTTTTGTAGACAACAGCTATAACCCGGTGGGGACGTATCGCCGCAACTTTACAATCCCGGAAACCTGGAATGATAAAGAAGTGATACTGAATCTTTCTTCGGTATCGGGCTATGCGCGCGTTTTTGTAAATGGAAAAGAAGCCGGGATGACTAAAGTCGCCAAATCCCCTTCTGAATTTGATATCACGTCCTTTCTCGTAAAAGGAAGCAATGAGCTGGCCATACAAGTCTTTAGATGGCACGACGGCAGTTATTTGGAAGATCAGGATTTCTGGCGCTTAAGCGGGCTTGAACAAGACGTGTTTTTATACGCATTACCCAAAACGAGTATTTGGGATTTCTTTCTAAAAGCAGGTTTAAAAAATAACTATAAAGACGGTGTCTTTGAAGCTTCAATAGATCTGAAAAATTTTGAACAAAATACTCAAGAAGGATCTCTCAAACTTGAATTGATCTATTCAAAAGATAGAAAAGCTATTTTTTCAGAAGAAAATAAATTCAGTAACACTACTACTCCACTAACTTTCAGCACTAAAATTAAAAATGTGCAGGCCTGGAATGCAGAAAACCCTAATCTGTATGATGTTGTATTTACCCTAAAAGACGCTAAGGGAAAGGTCACAATGATCACCAGCGAGCAAGTGGGTTTTCGCTCTGTTGAATTAAAAAATGCACAACTGCTTGTGAATGGTAAACCTATTTTTCTAAAAGGTGTGAATTTACATATTCACGATGATGTAAAAGGCCACGTGCCTTCACGCGAGGTGATGCTCAAAGATCTGAAGCTGATGAAGCAAAACAACATCAATGCCGTGCGCACAAGTCATTATCCGCAGAATCCGCTTTGGTACAAACTCTGTGATCAATATGGGATGTATCTGGTAGATGAGGCCAACCTAGAGTCTCACGGAATGGGTGCCAACGTCCACGCGTTTAAAAATAAAGACCGGCACCCGGCCTATCAACCGGAATGGTTTCCGTCACAAATGGACCGTATTCAGCGACTCGTAGAGCGCGATAAAAACCACCCTTCAGTAATCATCTGGTCACTGGGCAACGAATGTGGTAACGGAATTTTCTTTCCGCAGGCCTACGATTGGGTCAAAGAGCGCGATACCACGAGACTGGTTCAGTTTGAGCAGGCCAATGAGGAGCGCAACACCGATGTAGTTTGCCCCATGTATCCAACAATCGATTATATGCGCGAGTACGCGGCCGCAACCGATAAATACCGGCCCTACATTATGTGCGAATATGCACACGCGATGGGCAACAGCACCGGTAATTTTACCGAATACTGGGATATTATCAGAAGCAGCGATCACATGCAGGGCGGTTTTATCTGGGATTGGGTAGATCAGGGCATCAAAACCCAAGATGATATGGGAACCTTCTGGGCTTATGGTGGCGATCTGGGTGGGCTCAACTTTCAGAATGATGAAAACTTTTGTGCAAATGGCTTGGTTTCTTCAACCCGAACACCGCACCCGGCCTTGGAAGAAGTTAAAATAGTGTACCAAAATATTCAGTTTGACTTTGATAAAGAAAGTCAGAAGCTTTCGGCATCTAATGAATTTGACTTTACCAATCTGAAAGACTACCGATTTAGCTGGGAATTACTTCAGGACGGAAAAGTGATTAAAACCGAAGATTTTTCGATAACTGCAGCTCCACATACTTCAGAAAAAGCAAAAATCAAATTGCCCAATCTGAACACAAATTCTGAATATTTACTGAATATTTACACCTATACTAAAACCGCTACAGATTTGGTCCCCGCCGATCACGAGATTGCAAAAGCTCAGTTCGCTCTGAGTAAACCCGTTTTTACGTCTTCACAAAACAACGAAAAGCTCGAAGTTAAAACCGAAGGCGATCAGCTCAAATTCAATTCGGGTTCAACAAGTGGAACGTTCAACCTTAAAACCGGAAGTTTCACGTCCTACAGCAATGGAACAGTAGCCCTAGACGCTTTACCACAGCCCTATTTTTGGCGTGCGCCAACCGACAATGATTTTGGTAACGGGATGCACGAAGAACTGAATATTTGGCGCAGTGCACACCACAATGTGACACTTAAAGATGTAACTGTTGAAAAACAAACCGAAGAAGGTCTTCCCATTCAGGTAAGCTACCAACTCAATGATATTGATCTACCCTACACACTTGCATATCTGATACAAGCTGACGGCAGCATTCGTGTTACCGCTAAGCTTGATCTTAAGGCTAAAAAACTGCCTGAGCTTCCCCGTTTTGGGATGCGTATGCAGCTACCGGCTGGTTTTGATAATTTAGAATATTACGGCCGCGGGCCGGAAGAGAATTATGCAGACCGTAATTCAGCTGCCTTTATCGGAATTTACAAGGCGCAGGTAGACAGTCTAAAGATGCCTTACATCCGTCCGCAAGAGTACGGTTACCATACCGATACGCGCTGGTTAAAACTTACAGACACCAGTGGAAACGGCATTGCTGTTAGCGGGTTACAACCGGTCTCGTTTAGTGCGCTTCCCATAAAAACCGAAGCCTTGGATCCCGGTGAAACCAAAAAGAATCAGCATCCTACAAACCTGCGCTACCGTGATGAAACCACCTTGCATATCGATTTGGCACAACGTGGTCTGGGCGGTGATACCAGCTGGGGTGCCTATCCGCATCCCGAATATCGTTTGACTAAAGACAGCTATACATACAGTTATGTATTGAAACTTATAAAATCTGAACTTTAATTTGAAAAGGATGGCCCCTTTGCTATAAAAACCAATTGATGAAAAAAATGTTCTTCCGTAATTCTTCGTTGTTTCTTCTGTTGCTTTTAGGACTGATTTCCTGTAAAAATGAAGAAAATTTAGATACTGAAACCGCTCAAGCTGAATTGCCCGAGCTCTGGTACGATGCCCCGGCACGTGAATGGGTCGAGGCCCTGCCGCTGGGTAATGGTAAAATTGGTGCGATGGTTTTTGGACGCGTAACTGACGAATTGATTCAACTTAACGAAAGTTCGCTATACAGCGGCGGCCCCGTACCGCAAAGCATCAACCCCGATGCGGCTTCGTATTTGCAACCCTTACGCGAAGCTATTTTTGCCAAAGACTATGAACAAGCAACACTTTTGACCAAAAAAATGCAGGGCTATTACACCCAGTCCTATATGCCGATGGGCGATTTGCTCCTCCATCAGGAACTTAAAAACGATTCGGTACAGGCTTATAAACGTACATTGAATATTGAACAGGCGATCACCACTACTAAATTTGAGTCTGATGGCGTGAACTATACCCGGGAATTTTTCACCGCTGCGCCTGATAATGTTTTGGTGATGAAACTAACTGCAGATGCAGCTCAAGCCTTAAACCTGAATCTTTCCTCAGAAAGCCAATTGCGCGCTGAAGTTTCGGTGACTGAAAATCAGGAATTGGTGGTAAGCGGCAAGGCGCCGGCAAACGTAAATCCCAATTACTACAATCCTGAAGGTGTAAAACCCATTACTTATGAGGATCCCGAAGAATGCGACGGAATGCGTTTTCAATACCGCATCAAAGTGCTGAAAACGGACGGAAATCTGACTACTCAGGATAATAGTCTCGCGATCGCTGATGCTTCGGAAGTGGTTATTTTACTTACCGCTGCGACCAGTTTCAACGGTTTTGATAAATGTCCGGACAAAGACGGACTTGACGAAGCGAAATTGGCTAGCGAATCTATGCAGGCGGCTTCGGCCAAATCCTTTGAGCAGTTAAAATCAGATCATATCGCAGATTTTTCTGCATATATGCAACGAGTCGCACTCGATTTAGGCAAAACTTCAGAGGATAAATTGAATCAGCCTATAGACAGCCGTTTAAAAGCCTATTCAGAAAGTGCAAACGATCCCCAGCTGGAAGCTTTATATTTTCAGTACGGTAGGTACTTGCTCGTGTCTTCTTCCAGACCCGGCGGAATCGCGGCCAACCTGCAAGGCATTTGGAATAAAGAAATGCGTCCACCGTGGAGTTCAAATTACACCACAAACATCAATGCCGAAATGAATTACTGGCCTGCTGAGACCACCAATCTGAGTGAAATGCACCAGCCCTTTTTAGCCTATATACAGAATGCTTCGGTTACAGGAAGCCATGTCGCTAAAGAGTTTTACGATGCTCCCGGCTGGGTACTGCATCACAACTCAGACATCTGGGCAACGGCAAACCCAGTAGGAGATCGCGGTGACGGCGACCCACTTTGGGCCAACTGGTATATGGGCGGTAACTGGCTTACGCTGCACTTGTGGGAGCATTATGCCTTTACTCAGGATAAAGACTATCTCGCCAAGGTATACCCGGTGATGAAAGAAGCTGCCGTATTTACCCTGGATTGGCTGGTAGAACACGATGGAAAATTAACGACCGCTCCTTCTACCTCTCCTGAAAATTTGTTTCTGGTAGACGGCAAAGGCTATGCAGTTACCGAAGGTGCAACTATGGACATCGCCATCATTCGCGAACTCTTTAGCAATACCATTAAAGCCTCAGAAGTTTTAGGTAAGGACGCAGACTTTAGAAAAAAACTTATGTCTGCTAGAGACCGTCTCATTCCGTATCAAATAGGCGTTAAAGGCCAATTGCAGGAATGGAATCTGGACTTTGAAGAAGAAGATCCGCATCATCGTCATGTTTCGCACTTATTTGGCCTACATCCGGGTACTTCAATCTCTCCGCTTACTACTCCAAAGCTCGCAGAAGCCGCAGAAAAGACTTTTGAACTGCGTGGTGATGAAGGTACCGGCTGGAGCAAAGCCTGGAAGATCAATTTTGCAGCCCGTTTACTTGAAGGGGATCACGCCTATAAGATGATTCGGGAATTGATGCACTATGTAGATCCGTATTCTAAAGAACATAAAGGCGGTACGTATCCCAATTTGTTTGATGCGCACCCGCCGTTTCAGATAGATGGAAATTTTGGGGCGACTGCCGGCATAGCCGAAATGCTTTTGCAAAGTCACCTGGGCGAATTGCACCTATTACCAGCCCTTCCCGAAGCTTGGGAAAGCGGTTCGGTATCAGGTTTAAAAGCCCGGGGAAACTTTGAAGTGGATTTGGTATGGAAAGATTACAAGCTTCAGACTGCAAACATACGCTCAGAATCTGGTGGAAATCTCATCTTACGAACAGTCCTGCCTATTCGAGTCAAAGGTGTTTCGGCTGAAAGCCAAAAAGAAGGAGTTCATTACCTAACCCGTTTTGAAACAAAAGCTGGAGAAACCTACCAAATAACAACAAAAAAATAATCTAAGTTTTTATTGATATGGAAATAAATTCAGGAGGAAAATCTCAAATCATTTACGAGCCGGCAGGTAAGTTTGAGGAGACCCGTTTTGAGAAGATTCACAACATCAGTTTTGAAAAGTCTACAGAAGCTTCAGCGATTGTAGCTCAGGAGATCGCAGATTTAATCAGGAGTAAAGAAGCTGCTGGCGAGAAGTGTGTACTGGGTCTTGCTACAGGTTCTTCCCCTATCAATGTATATGCAGAATTGGTGCGTATGCACAACCAAGAAGGATTGAGCTTTAAAAACGTGATCACCTTTAATCTTGATGAATACTGGCCAATGGATAAGTCTGATGTGCAGAGTTACCATTACTTTATGCACGAGCATTTATTCAATCACGTAGACATTCCTGCAGATCAGGTTAATATTCC